>CALEDR010000032.1 GCA_937949545.1 uncultured Phycisphaerae bacterium | reverse complement strand
AAACCCCTTTACGAAGCCATTGTACTGCAGGCCCGACAGCGGGGGATGGCCGGGGCGACGGTTCTGCGGGGGCTGATGGGTTTTGGGGCGCACAGCCGACTGCATACCGCCAAAATCCTTCGGCTCTCTGAAGACCTGCCGATTGTAATCGAAATTGTTGATAAGCCGGAACGCATTGAGGCGTTTCTCCCGGAGCTGGACCGAATGATTCAGGAAGGGCTGGTCACTCTGGAGACCGTCAAAGTCTTTGCCTATCGATATGATCAAAAAAGCATCGGAGAGCCGAATCATGGAATTGCGAAAACGGAGAATTGACTTTCTGAAATGGCTCTTTGTCCCGATTGTGTTTGCGGTTGTGTTCGTCAGGCCGTCCTGGGCATTGAATTCCTACTTGGCTTTTTCCCTTGAATTGCTGGGCTATCTGTTTTTGTTAAGCGGGCTGACGATTCGGATTTGGTGCACCCTTTATATTGGCGGGCGGAAAACCCAAAAACTGATCACCGCCGGTCCCTATTCCATCTGCCGAAATCCTCTTTATATCGGCACGTTTCTGCTGTCGATCGGGATCGGACTTTGTTTTGAAAATCTCCTCGTACTTCTCCTCGTGCCGGCTATTATTATTCCCGTTCATTTCATCACCGTCTTGATGGAAGAAAAGCATCTGAAGGAAAAATTCGGCTCGGAGTATCTGGAGTATCAAAAAAAGGTTCCGCGTTTTTGGCCGAGATTTTCTGCTTATCACAGTCCTGAGTTTGTGGAGGTGAATATAAAAGCGATCCGGAGAATTGCTATGGATACATTGGGAGTTCTCCTATTGCCCGAAGTGGAAGACCTCCTGGAGCTCCTGCACAATCATGGGATTCTTCCCGTTCTGTGGTATTTTCCTCATTGATTGAAATTCTATGAAGACCCCCTCGCAATCGGCCATGCATTTTGTTCTCCTGCTGGGGCTGGTGTCTCTTTTGGCGGATATGACTTATGAAGCCGCTCGGAGCATCAGCGGGCCGTATCTGGCGATTCTGGGGGCCGGGGCGGCGGTGGTGGGAGGAGTGGCCGGCCTGGGCGAACTGCTCGGATATGGATTGCGCATTCTCTCCGGCATTCTCAGCGACCGCACCGGACGCTATTGGTTGATGACCCTTGTCGGATACGCCGTCAATCTGCTGGCTGTGCCGGCGCTGGCTCTGGCGGGCCGCTGGGAAGTTGCTGCCGTTTTGCTGATGGCGGAACGGTTCGGCAAAGCCCTTCGAACTCCCGCACGCGATGCCATGCTTTCCTGTGCGGCCGCTTCAGTCGGACGCGGCTGGGCCTTCGGTATTCACGAGGCCATGGACCAAATCGGCGCTGTCCTCGGACCTCTGATTGTCTCTGCTGTGTTGGCGTGGAAGGGCAGTTATCGTTTTGGTTTTGCCATTCTGCTCATTCCCGCGCTGCTGGCGCTGGCGGCTCTGATTCTGGCTCGTTTTCTCTATCCGCGTCCATCGAGTCTGGAATCACAAAGCGTCTCCGGCGGAAGAGAAGGTTTGCATCGCCTCTTCTGGCTGTATTTGGCGGCCGCCGCCTGTATCGCCTTCGGTTTTGTTGATTTTCCGCTGATTGCTTTTCATATCAAGACGACGCATTTGCTGGGCGATGTGTGGATTCCGTTTCTGTATGCGGTTGTGATGGGCATCGATGCTGTTGCCGCGCTGATTTTGGGTCGATGGTACGATAAAAAGGGATTGGTTGTTTTGGCCGGAGCGGCGGTCCTTTCGGCCGGCTGTGCGCCGCTGGTTTTTCTCACCTCTCGCTGGGGGCTTCTGGCGGGGATGGTCTTGTGGGGGATTGGAATGGGGGCCCTCGAATCGATTCTGCGGGCGGCTGTGGCCGAACTGGTTCCCAAAGAACGGCGGGCAACGGGCTTTGGGATTTTCAATGCCGGCTTCGGTCTGGCCTGGTTTCTCGGCAGTGCGCTGATAGGATTTTTGTACGCGTATTCTTTGATTTGGCCGGCGGTTCTTTCCGCCGCCGCCCAGCTGCTTTCTGTGCCGCTGATTCTCTATGTTCGGCGGATGCGGCTCCTTAGCGAATCGGTCTCCGCAGCGCCTCCAAACCCGAGTACAAAGTAACCCCCAGCACAATCAGATAGGTAATCAGTGTAAACCAGTCCCCCCAAGTCCGCGAGACAAAGGCCCATCCAATCAGGACGGTGCCGATTCCGAAGGATTGAACGAACATTTTAATCTTGCCGGAGACGACGGCTCCGAAGGGGACTCCTCTGGATTCCGCGATATGCCGGAGGGTCTGGACAATCACTTCCCGCCCCAGAAGCAGCAGGGCGGTTCCCCAGCGGATGGTGTGTCCGAGCCATTCGGGGAGATGAAAATTCGCCAGCAGGGGCTGTCCGACGAGGGCAAAACACACAAAAGAGCCGCAGACGAGGACTTTATCGGCCAGCGGGTCCACGACCCGTCCGAATCGGCTGGTGACGTTGAATCGGCGGGCAATCGGCCCATCGACAATGTCCGTTATTCCGGCCAGGACAAATAAAGCAAATGCCGTCATCAGGATCCCGGCGGGTTTGGGATGGCCGGTCCGGGGCGCATACAAAATCAGCCCCAGAAAGAGCACCGTCATGATCAGACGCGCCACCGTCAGGGCATTAGGAAGGTGCCGAATGATGCCTGTCAATCTCTGTTGTTCCATATCGCTTGCTGGGAATATAACGAAATCGGCGGCAAACTGCAAATTTTTGTTTACAAACGGATGCCTGCTTCCCGGAGCACCTTAAAGACAAAATACAGAACAGAAAGCCCCGTGATAATCCACAGGGTGGGGTTGATTTGTCTGATTTTTCCTTTCAGCAGGACAATCAGCGTATACGCGAGAAAGCCGAAGGCCAGCCCTTCGCTGATGGAATAGCAAAGCGCAATCAGGACCATAATGAAAAAAGAAGGCAAACCGTGCGCAATGTCTGAAAAGTCGATTTCTTTTATCCGCTTCATCATAAATAGGCCGACCATAATAAGAGCCGGCGCTGTGGCATAGGAGGGGACAATCGCCGCTAAGGGGGCCAGAAAAGCGGACAGCAGGAATAAAAGCCCTGTTACGACGGCCGTCAGTCCTGTCCGGCCTCCCTGTTCAATTCCGGCAGCGGATTCGATATAGGAGGTTGTCGTAGAAGTTCCCATTAGGGCGCCGAACATCGTTGCCGCCGCATCGATGGCCAGCAGACGGTCGAGTTTTCGTATCTTTCCGCTTTCGTCGGCCAGACCTGCTTGAGGCGCGACGGCTAATAGCGTGCCGATGCTGTCAAACATGTCGATAAACATCAGGGTGAAAATGCTCGGAAAAAGCCCCCATTTTAACGCTCCGGGAATATCCAGCTGAAAAGCGACTGAAGAAATCTGAAAATCGGCCGAAACAAACTGTTTTGGAAGAGAAATTTCTCCAAATACAGCGGCTAGAGCGGTGGAAAAGGCAATCCCGAGCAGTAGGACCCCTGGGATGCGGCGGATTTCCAGAAAGAGCATCATCAAAAGTCCCGCCAGACCAATCAGGATGGTTTTGTTAAGCGGTGCGGCCGTCACCAGCGTGACCGGATGGGCGCGAATCAGTCCCAGATTTTGAAGCCCGATGAATGTAATAAGCAACCCAATTCCGACGGAAATGGCGGCAATCAGGGACGGCGGAATCGCTTCCGCCAGTTTTCGGCGAAGTCCGGCCAGAGTCAGGATCAGAAAGAACAAGCCCGATAGAAAGACCACACCGAGGGCCGTCTGCCAGGAAATGTGTTCTGTCAGCACGAGGGTATAGGCAAAAAACGCATTCAGGCCCATTCCGGGGGCCATCGCAATCGGGGCATCGGCCAGCAGACCGGTGGCGATTGTGCAGACTCCGGCTACCAGACAGGTGACCAGAATCAGGGCCGAGGCGTCCATTCCGGTTTTGGACAAGATATCCGGGTTGACGAAAATGATGTAAGCCATTGTGAGAAAGGTGGTCAGTCCGGCGATGATTTCCGTGCGAATTCGGCTTTTCCATCTTCCGATTGCAACAAGCTCCCTGCCCATAAACCGTCTCCTTAAATTGATGTCGGAGGATATTATAGATGCTCACTCGTTAAGAGCAAAGAAGGATTGAAAAAAGAAAAGGCCGGCGGTGTTTTTCTCCAAAGAGAAATCCGCCGGCCTTTTGGAAACAAAACGGGCTGAACCGTACTTCTTAAACCGAATCGCTGCCCCTCCTGCCACAGCCAGAAGACCCAGTGTGGATGGTTCCGGAATACACTCGTGGAGAATTACACCGTTCCAGATGCCCACATTGCCCAATCCTTGCACATCGATGGAAACCCGCTCCGGATTGTAGTCAATCGGCAGCCGAAACCGTCCGCTGTCCCAGTGTCCGGGCGGGGTTCCCGGCTGCAGGTGGAATTTCCACTCATCCAGATTCATATTGTACTGCGGGTCAGAGAGCTGCTCGATATACATTTCCGGGTCATAGCCCGGCGGGTCGGACCAGGTGGAGGGGGTATTCTGGCCGACCCAGAGTCCGTTTGTCCAGTTGATGGTGACAAACACATCTCCCGGCAAATCCGGAATGAGCAGTTTGTAGCCGAACGATACCTGGACCCGCTTGACTCCCGGGATATACGGGTCATTCCAGAACCATTCATTCCACCACGGCAGGGGTTGAGGAGCACTCCGCTGCGGGTACAAATACCAGGTGTTGTTGTAGCCGGAATTGAGCTGTCGGTCCCAGGAGATTTCCTCCGGGCTGTACAGATTCACCTGGAACATTCCCTCCCGGATTTGACTGAAGATGCCCGGAGAAATCATCAGGACGGCAATCAGTCCGAGGATGACGGTTTCTTTTGTTTTCATAAGATTAAAACCCTCCAAATAACGTTTCCGCCTTTGTGAACTCGTATATGATAAAAAGCCCGCTGTCAGCGATGTCTGCGCAAAGCCCGTGGAGACTTGTTGCAGAAACTCAAAGACAAACGGTGAAAGAAAATCAGCAGATGGAGTAGAAATTCGGTCTATTCAAACGCAGAAAAAGAAATCAGCAGAAGAGAAAAGCAGAATTTTGTACTTCAATTTCAAAATGAGCAGGGCCGCTCAGAGCGGCCTTGCACCCTACACTTGTGCCTCTTCGGATCGCAAGGAAAAAATGTCATGTTCATAAAATCTCGTTTGCCAATTCTTGTCTGTTTCAGTCCGGAATTTTTCAAAAGGATAACGGAGGAAATTTTTCTTCTGCCGGCGCTGTTTTCCGGCAGAAAACCCGGAAGAAAAAAAGGTTTGACCCTGGAGTTTTTCTTTTTTAGGATTGTCAATACTTTCTGCTCGTGTAGGAAAGAAGACATTCTGGAAAAAAGGAGCCGATTATGATGGAAGTTCGTCAGCAGACGTGTGATAAATGTGAATATTATCTTCAAACCGCACCGGGTTCCGGGGAATGCCGACGGTATGCTCCAGCCCCCAATCGGACGATTTTTGTTACCCGTTCGGAGGCTACGGGCAGCTATAAGAATGATGTTCACTGGCCGAAGGTTTATGACAGCAACTGGTGCGGAGAGTTCAAGGCCAAAGCCAAGTCTTGACCCTTTCTGATGGACAGTTTTCCGTAAAAGAGTTCGGGGGAAACAAAGGTTTTCTGCTTTACTTGTGGATGCCGAAAGGCTACAATGCACCCTTCTTTTTATGATGCGGAAATTATGGAAAAAGTAGCCATATACGATACAACGCTGCGGGATGGGATGCAGGCCGAGGGCATCAGTTTTTCGCTGGAGGACAAGATCCTCATCGCCCGAAAACTGGATGAATTCGGTATCGATTATATCGAAGGAGGTTTTCCTCTCAGCAATCCGAAGGAAGAGCAGTTTTTTGCCGCGATGGCGGAGCGGCCGTTTCAGCACGCCCAGCTGGCCGCCTTCGGAAGCACCCGCCGTGCCGGTCAGAAATCTGAAGAAGATGCCGGTCTGCGGGCTCTTCTGCGCTGCGGGGCTCCGGTCCTGACCATTGTCGGAAAAAGTTGGGACCTGCACGTTAAGGAAGTGCTTCGCTGCAGTCTGGAGGACAATCTTTGTCTTTGTTCCGATTCCGTTGCCTACCTGAAAAAGCAGGGCCGCAAGGTCTTTTTTGATGCGGAGCATTTTTTTGACGGCTATAAAAACAATCCGGAGTACGCCTTGAAAGTGCTTCAGGCCGTCGCCGAAGCCGGAGCGGATGTGCTGGTTCTTTGTGAAACCAACGGGGGGTGTCTTCCGAAGGATGTTTTTGAGATTACGCAGGCGGTTTGTCGGACCTTCAGCGGAGTGACCGTCGGCATTCATACACACAATGATACAGAGTGTGCCGTGGCCAACTCGCTGGCGGCGGTTCAGGCGGGGGCACGCCAGGTGCAGGGGACCGTCAACGGGCTGGGGGAGCGAAGCGGCAATGCCAACCTCTGCTCTATTATTCCCAATCTGACTCTGAAGATGGGCTATGAAACGGTGGGCTCGCATCGGCTCAAAGGACTGACCGAGCTGTCTCGCTTTGTTTTTGAAGTGGCCAACCTGCCGCCGATTCCCAATCTGCCGTATGTCGGAGAAAGTGCCTTTGCTCACAAGGGCGGACTGCATATCGATGCGCTCCGCAAGAATGAGAAGACGTATGAGCATATCCATCCGTCTCTGGTGGGCAACGAGCGCAAGTTTCTGATTTCGGAGCTGTCCGGTTCTTCCAATGTTCTCGATAAACTCGAACGCAAAAAGATTGCCGCCGACAAACAGACGGCGGCCAAAATTCTTAAAGCCGTCCAGGACCTCGAAAACGCCGGCTACCAGTTTGAAACGGCGGAGGCGAGTTTTGATTTGCTTGTGAAAAAGGCACTCGGCGAGTATGTTCCCTATTTTGATCTGCTCAAGTATCATATTGATGTGGAGCGGAACCCCGACGGGACGATGGTTACAGAGGCCACAGTCAAGCTTCGGGTGGACGGGAAAGTGGAGCACGTGGTGGCGGAGGGAGACGGTCCGGTCAATGCACTGGACACAGCTCTGCGAAAGGCTCTGGAGGGGTTTTATCCGTCTCTGCGGGAGATGTCGCTGGTGGATTACAAGGTCCGTGTGGTCAATGCCAAAGCGGGCACCGCGGCCAAAGTGCGCGTGGTGATTGAAAGCCGGGACCGCACTGACCTGTGGGGCACGGTGGGTGTTTCGGAGAATATCATCGAGGCCAGCTGGCTGGCCCTGGTGGACAGCGTGGAGTATAAACTGCTCAAAGATGCCGATAAGTTTTCAGAACGGTCTCGATAAGAGAACAAGAAGCTTATCAGGAGAATGAGGAGTCTTTTGAACAGAAATTCTGCACAGGAACGAGTCTTATTGACCGGTGCATTTTCAATTCCCTGTTAGGAAGGGAGTCTTTTATGGAGGAAATCAAAGTTCGCAAGGCGCCTCTTCCGTGGTGGGCGGCCGGGCTGACGCTGGGCCTGATTCAGGTCCTGGCTGTCTATGTACAAGGCCCGCTGGGAGTCTCCACTCAATTTGTGATTCTCGACAGCATTGTGATGCACAAAATAGCACCCGAATATGCCCAGAATCATCTTCTCCTCAGTCAGGAGAAAAACCGGAAAATTGGATATGGTTTCTGGCTGGATGTGGGGATTGTCCTCGGCGCGTTTTCGGCCGCTGTTCTGGTCAAACGCTGGAAACTGCAGACCTCGACTGTCTGGTGGAGGACCAATCGAAACGGTTCGGTTTTCGGACGGTTCTTCGCCGGATTTATCGGGGGGATTTTCATCCTGCTCGGGGCCCGGCTGGCCCACGGCTGTACCAGCGGGGCCTTCGCCAGCGGATGGGCTCAGCTGTCTCTGAATGCCGTACCGATGACGATCGGCCTGTTTAGTTTCGGAATGCTGACGGCTTGGCTTGTCTACCCCAGAACACCGGATTTTGAAAAATAAGGGAGGACATATTATGGCAACAGTTTTATGGGGACTTCTGATCGGTTTTTTGTTCGGCGCCGCGCTGTACCTGGGCGGCCTTGCCGAACCGGATAAAATCATCGGGACTCTCCGACTGAAAGATTTCCATGCCTTTCGGACGATCGCGCTTTTTGTGCTGGTCGGCATGCTTGGAACCTGGATTCTCCAGAAAACCGGCCATGCCAACTCGGATGTCAAGCCGGCTGCTATTCTTACCGTGTTTATCGGCAGCGCCCTGCTGGGGGTGGGATTCGGAATAACCGGTTACTGCCCGGGAACGGGGTTGGCCTGTGCGGCGACCGGACGGATAGATGCTCTGATTACAGTGCTCGGCATGTTTGTCGGGGCTATGGTTTATATTCTGATCTACCCGACGGCTGTCGTCTCTCTGGAACAGCATTTCAATTACGGGAAAGTTACGCTGCCGGAGCTCACAAAGACCTCCTCTACGGTCTGGGTCCTGCCGATGGTTCTCGTCGGAGTCCTGATTTTGTGGGTTACTGCGCCGCGTAAAAAGTCATGATTTTTATGTAAAAAAACGGCTCCGTTGCAGTGGGCGGATGATGAGCCCTCTGAACCGCAGTCGAACGAGGATTGAAAGCGAATTTCAGAGTGGGTGAATACGCAGGAAAACAGACCGGTTTCGGGAATCATATCGGGTGGAGAAAAATTTCAGGAAAAGGATCGCTTATGAATCGACGCACTTTTTTGGGAACTTCACTGCTGACTGCCGCCGCACTTTCTTCTTCGCTGAAGGCAGCGGAGCAGCCTTCGGAAAATCCGACAGGCCCTTTCAAGCTTCGGTATGCCCCCGAACTGGGGCAGTTCAGGCATCACGCCGGCGAGGACCCGATTGACCAGATCAAGTTTATGCATGAGCAGGGATTCCGGGCGTTTTTTGACAACGGGCTGATGGGCAAAAGTCCGGAACTGCAGGAAAAGATTGCGCAGGCGGCCTCTCAGTACGGGATGATGATCGGGCCTTTTGTGGCGGAAGCCCAGTTCGGCCAGCGGACATTTGTGATGCCGTCCCGTTCGGTCCGCAATCAGCTTGTTTCCAAAATGAAGCAGGCTGTAGAGACGTCCAAACGCACCGGCGCCAAATGGGCCCTGGTGGTTCCCGGCCAGTATGACCAGAGTCTGGAGTGGGATTACCAGACGGCCAATGTCGTCGAAAACCTCAAGTATTGTGCGGAGGTCTGTGAGCCGGAAGGCCTCACGATTGTGATTGAGCCGCTGAATCCTAAGAGTCATCCGGGGCTGTTTTTAACAAAAGTCTCTCAGGCTTTTCAGATTTGTCAGGCTGTCGGCAGCCCCGCCTGTATGATTGTCAATGACCTCTTTCATCAGCAGATTACGGAAGGCAATCTGATTCACAACATCGACACGGCCTACAGCCGGATTGCGGCCTTTCATATCGGCGATGTTCCCGGGCGGATGGAGCCGACCACCGGTGAAATCAATTACCAAAACATTTTCAGACACCTCTATCGAAAAAAGTACGAAGGGGTGCTTTGTATGGAACACGGCACCAGCAAGCCCGGCAAAGAAGGGGAGCTGGCGCGGATTCAGGCGTATCGAATTTGCGATGCATTTGAACTGTAAGGTCCGGGAGAGTTTCGATGCGGTTTGGAACGGCTTTTATTTTGATGTGCCTAAGTATGCTGGCCTCCGGGTGTGCGGAGCGAATCCGGCTGTTTAACGGCTACAACCTGGACGGCTGGAAGTTTTATACAGATGACCCGGGGGTGGTTGTGTCGCAGGTCTGGAGCATCCGAAACGGTGTTCTCCGCTGCGAGGGACGCCCCCACGGCTATCTGCGGACAACCCGTCCGTTTTCCCACTACAAACTGACCCTCGAATGGCGATGGCCGCAGGAGCCGACCAACAGCGGAGTTCTTGTGCACGGCTCGGGAGAGGACCGAATCTGGCCGACCTGTTATGAGGCGCAGCTGCGAAGCGGGGATGCGGGCGATATGATTCTTATCGGGGAGGAATTGTCTCTGACGGCGGACGGTCAGGTTCTTCGTCCGGAGGATTCGCGGTATCTGCGCCTGCCGCGGCGCCGGCCGTCCAGTGAGAAGAAGCCCCCCCAGTGGAATCGATATGAAATTATCTGTCGGGACAACACCCTCGAACTGATTGTCAACGGCATCCGGCAGAATCGGGCCGAAGGCCTTTCCGCGGCGTCCGGCTTTATTGCTTTGCAGTCCGAAGGCTCCCCCATAGAGTTTCGCAATATTGTTCTTGAAAAGCTTCGATAACGGCGGAGAGCAGGGATAGAAAAAAGACTTTTTGAAACAGGAGCTGACTCATGAATCTGCAAAACCCATCCAATTTCACGCGTCGGGATTTTCTGAAAACATCGGCTGTTGCCTCCTCCGCGGCATTCTGGCCGGCGGCCTCCGCTTTGTTTGCTGCCGGACAGGAAAAGATACGGCTGGCCCTGATCGGCTGCGGCGGACGCGGAAACGGAGCCTTAAAAGACTGTCTTCAGGCCGTTTCTTCCCTCGGAATGACGGCGGAAATTACCGCGGTGGCGGACTTTTTCAAGGACCGTGCGCAAAAGACCGCGCAGGAGCATAAGGTGTCGCCGGAACAGTGTTTTGACGGCCCGCTGGCTTATCAGAAGGCTCTGGCCACAGAGGCGGATGTCGTGCTTCTGGTTGCACCGCCGATCTTTCGTCCCCGCCATTTTGAAGCGGCGATAGCGGCCGGCAAGCATGTCTTTATGGAAAAACCGGTCGCCGTAGATGCGCCGGGCTCCCGGAAGATTTTGGAAATCGGCAAAACCGCCGCTTCCAAAGGTCTGGCCGTGTGCGTCGGGGCGCAGCGGAGGTATCAGGCGTCTTATCTGCAGACCAAATATGCGATTGACCAGGGGGCCATCGGGACCATTTTGTCCGGTCAGGTGTGGTGGTGCATGGGACATCTGTGGTTCAACAAGCGGCTTCCCGGCGAAAGCGATGCCGATTATATGGTTCGCAACTGGGTCAGCTTTACCGAAATGTCGGGAGACCACATTGTCGAACAGCACTTCCATAATATTGATGTGGCCAACTGGTTCCTCGGCAAGACTCCTCGCCAGTGTGTCGGTTTTGGAGGACGGGCCCGCCGAAAGACCGGCAACCAGTTTGATTTCTTCAGTGTTGATTATGACTACGGCGGCGGGGTTCATATCCACAGCATGTGCCGACAGGTGGACGGCTGCTACAATCGGGTGGCCGAATTTTTCACCGGCACGCAGGGCACCACGGCCGGAAGCGGTCCGGTCAATCCCTCCTCCGGCGCACGGCCGGATGTGCCGGACCTGAAGCTGCATGAAAATCCGTATGTTCAGGAGCATATTTCGCTGCTCAAGAGCATCCGGGACGGCAAACCCCTGCAGGATGCCCAGTGGGCGGCGGAAACGAATCTGACGGCGATTATGGGCCGAATCAGTGCCTATACCGGCCAGTTGGTTCGCTGGCAGGATCTGACAGACCCGCAGTCCAAGAGCCCCTGGTATAATCTGGCTCTTTCCCCGACGGCGGAGGATTTCGAAAACGGCACGGTAAAAGCACCGGCGGATGATGTCTTTCCGATTCCGGGAACGGAGCCGAACGCCTGATTTCGGGTTGTTCGGCACTTCGGCGCTCAGAGCATCTTCTCGGACGGCTAAATGAGCGGGAAGGAACGGCGGAGCCGGGTTAGGCCTCTTTGTCCTGTTTGATGGGACGGAAACGGCCCTGAGTTTTTCGGTTTTGCCGGGCGGCCTCTACGGCTTGTTCGTAGAGCAGCTGCTGGGCCCGAACGAGTTTGCCTTTCGGGTCTTTGAGTTTGTAGGAACCGTCGGACTGAAGCTGCCAGGATTGACAGTTGTCTTCCAAGTACAGTTCGAGCATTTGAATGAGCCGTTTTTTGGGACCGGGGGCTGTAATCGGGAACAGCAGTTCCAGCCGTTTGTCCAGGTTTCGGCCCATCCAGTCGGCGCTGGCCAGATAAACCTCCGGACGTCCGCCGTTGTCAAAGTACAGGATTCGGGCATGTTCGAGGAAACGGTCCACGATGGAAACGACCTCGATGTTTTCGGACAGCCCTTTTACGCCGGGCCGAAGACAGCAGATTCCGCGGATATTCAGGCGGATTTTCACACCCGCCTGAGAAGCTCGATAAAGCGCCTGACACATTTGTTTGTCTTCGAGTGCATTGAGTTTGGCCATAATCAGCCCCGGGCGGTCCGGCGTGGAGAGCTGAATCTCCCGCTCAATCAGTTCGAGGAGCCGTTTCCGCATGGCCGTGGGGGCGATGACCAGTTTGGACCAGCCGACGGATTCGGACAGACCCGTCAGGAGATTAAAAAAGGAGGCGGCGTCGCGAGTCAGGTCAGGGTCTGCACTGATTAGGCCGATGTCCGAATAAAGCCGGGCGGTTTTGTCATTGTAATTGCCCGTTGACAGATGAACATACCGCTGAATGTGGCCCTGCTCCCGGCGCACAATCAGCAGGGCCTTGGCATGGGTTTTCAATCCCATGACCCCGTAAATGACGATGCAGCCGGCATCTTCCAGACGGCGGGCCCATTGAATGTTTCGCTGCTCGTCAAACCTTGCCTTGAGCTCCACGAGTACGGTGACTTCTTTGCCGTTTTCGGCGGCTTTCTCGAGGGCACGGATAATCGGAGAGTCGCCGCTGGTTCGGTACAGCGTCTGTTTGATCGCCAGCACCTGCGGGTCTTCAGCGGCTTCTTTGAGAAGGCGGATTACAGGGTCAAAGCTTTCGTACGGATGCACCAGCAGGACATCATGATCGCGGATGGTTTCCCACAAATCCTCGTCTTCAGGCAAATCGGCCGGCGGCTGGGGCGGCCAGTCTGCGAGTTTGAGCCGTTCGTATCCCGGACGTTCGGCAATTTCCCACAGACTGCGGGCGCCCAGCAGGGCATCGGTTTCATAGATGTCCGCGGGCTGAAGGTCCAGGTGTTCTTGAAGCCAGCGGAGCAGTTCCGGCGCGGGGTTGGAGGAAATCTGCAGCCGGACGGCCGCCCGACGGAGCCGCTCACGCACCGCTTCTTCCATCGTTTCCAGCAGGTCGCCGGCTTCGTCCGTCTGAATCGGCACATCGGCATCCCGCGTAATCCGAAAACATCCGACAGAGCGGATCGTTCTGTTCGGGCACAGCATCCCGGCGAATTCAATAATCAAATCCTCCAGCGGAATCAGCGAGGTAGGTCCGGGAGAGGAGATGGCCGGAAAACGCTTGAAGATGTCCGGTACCGGAACAGCCAGAATGGACGGCGGTTGGTCTTTTTCCTGAGGTTCGAGGACAATCGCAACAAAAATCTGCAGGGCGCTCAGCAGGGGCGGCGGATCCAGTTCCGTCAGAGAGATGGGGGTTAATACGGGAAAGATTTCGGATTCAAAATAGGGTTTGAGGGCCGATTTCTGTTCGAGAGTCAGCTCCTTGCGGCGCAGGAGAATCAGCCCGTTTTCTCGCAGCTCTGCAAAAACCTGATGCATTGTTTGGGTGTGCTCAGCTACCATTTGATGACAGCGGATGCTGATTTCCTCTAATTGTTCGGCGGGGGTTCTTCCGCTGGGGTCTTTTTTTCGGATGTCCGCGGCGGCCTGCTGGCGAAGGCCGGCCACCCGAACCATAAAAAATTCGTCCAGATTGGAGGCAAAAATTGCCAGGAATTTGACACGCTCCAGCAGAGGCAGCTTGGGATTCTGGGCCTGCTGAAGCACCCGTCGATTGAATTCAAGCCAGCTGAGTTCTCGATTAAGAAAGGAGTCCGGGCGGCTGAGTTTTTCTTCGGATTTTTTTCCCATGGATGCACCTATGCACTGCTGAGCCAGCGAATTTTCAGACCATAGACATCTTCAAAAAAGTCGGTTCCCAGTCCGATGGAGGGGGTTTTCAGAGATTGTTCAGAAAGGCCGGGAACCTCAATCGTCAGGTTGTCTTCCTGCAGGGTCAGACGCATTTGCTCAATCTGCCGAGCATCTTCGATATCCATTGCTTTGGCCAGGCGCAGAAGGGCGGCCAGTTTGTTGACGGCCAGGCGGTTTTCCCGGGACAAATTCATAAACTCCATATGCGTCGGTTTGGGGGTGCCCCGTCGATGATAGCGGGCTGTATGGGCGACAATCTGCACCTCTTCGCGGCTTAATCCGAAGATTTCGGAGTTGAGAATCAGATAAAGCGTATGTTTGTGATAGGCACGGGCCGAGACGAACATCCCGATTTCGTGAAGCAAAGCGGCAATTTCGAGAAGGAGACGATGTCTGTCCGTAAGGCCGTGTTCGGATTTCAGGGTGTCGAAGAGGCGGACAGCGCAGGCCGCTGTCCGCTGAGCATGGTCCAGGTTGACCTTATATTTTTCCGCCAGGGAAAGGGCGGACTGGATCGCTTCCTGCCGGAATGTCTGTTCCTGGCGTCCGCTGCTTCGTCGGGACAGTTCAATCAGCAGTCCGTCCCGCATGGAAACGGAAGAGACGAGCCATTCTTTGGCGGATGTGGCCTCCAAAAGTTCCTGGTAAATCAGCAAGGCCGGCACGAGGGTTTCCGCCTCTGTATAGGGCAGGTCATACTGCCGGGCCAGCTGTTCAGGCGAAAAACTCTTCAGTTTTTCCAGCAGGCGTTTGAATTTGGAACGAGACACTTTCCGGAAGAAAGGATTGGGCATGGGGGTGCCGATTTGGTCGGCCGCAAAACGGGCGTCGGCTCCGAGGGCCAGAAAGGTCTTGACGGACCGGAGCGGCATGAGGGATTCGAGGGGGGAAAGGATGGACTCGATTTCCCGGCGGATAAACTCGGAGGTCTGCATCCAGCTGCCGCCGGCCGGTTCGAGGATTTCCTGAAGCCGTATAGAGCCCAGTCCCAGCCCCTGAGAGGCGGTAATCTGCCCGTTTTTGAGGAATGTGAGCATGGTGCTTCCGCCGCCGACTTCCGTAATCAGGGTCTGCTGTCCCATCAGAGACAGGTCATTTTTGAGGGCTTCCTGTACAGCCAGAACGGTCAGACGTCCCTGTTCCGTGGGGTCCAGAATATCCACTTCCAGCCCGGTGCTCAACAGAACCCGGTCCACAAAGACATCAGCGTTGCGGGCCTCACGCAGGGCGCTGGTAGCGGCGGTCCAGATGCGCCGGGCACCGTAAAAATCGATTCGCCGCTTAAATTCCCGCAGAATGCTGATAGCGGCTCGAATGGTGTCCCGTTCGAGATGGCCGTGCCGGAAGGCATCGTGTCCGAGATTCACGGCCCGCTGAAGCCGCTCGAGGACTTCGACGCGGCCGTCCGCCGAAACCTGGCCGATAGACATTCGAATCGAGTTTGTTCCGATGTCGATCCCCGCCAGAATCGATACATCCGGAGCTGAAATCGGTTTGCTGTCTTGTTCGGTCATAGGAATGGCAGTATCCATCTTTTCTTCGCTGCCGTCAATGCAAATCATCGGGAGTTTTCACAGACAATCTGAACCGGCAGAGCCAGTATCTGGGCCAGCAGGTCGGATTTTTTTTGTGCAGCCAGCATTTCCTCGGAGGCCTCCTGACGGCTTCGGCAGGAGAGAATGAGCTGATGATTGCCCCAGAGGGCTCGAACGTCTTCGATGCAGCTTTGATGGCTGCTGTCCAGACCGTCGGCTATCCGAAGCAGCGCGGCCAGAGCGGCGATGCGTTTCTGTTCGTCGGGGCTCAGTTCGCTGTACACCGGATGGTTGTTTTTCGGCAGGGATTTTCGATGGTAGCGGGCGGTCAGAGCAATCCGCGTGCGTTCCGCCGGCGTCAGCGGCATGGTGGTGTCTTCCAAAATCATTCTCATCGATTGTTTGTGATGTCCCTGTTCTCCTGTACACCAGCCGATATCGTGCAGAATTGCCGCACATTGGAGTACAAAACGGTCCGATTCATTGAGTTTCAGCGTCTCTGCGAGCAGGTCAAAGAGCTTCATAGAAAGCCGATGCACCTGCCGACGGTGGTCTCTTTCAGTGCCGCAGCGGTCCGCGAAGGATTCCGCTTGTGCAATTATTTCAAGCCGGGGACTGTCCATACGTTTGCTGGAGAGGATTTGCATTCGAAGGAGCGGCGGCTTCCGCCAGTCGGTCCCAGAATCCGTCTTTTTCCAGTTTTCGGCAGTAGGCGGAGGCCTCCCGGTACAGGACCTGCCATTGTTGTTTTCGGTTTCGGCGGAGGAAATCAATGCCGGGCTCAAGCCGTTTGAAAGGACGGATGTGTCCGAAGTACTCCTGGGTGCGTTCTTTTTCGTCTGACGAAAATTGTTCGATTTGTTCCAGCCAGACGGCGCAGTCGTTTAAATCGCCCAGAATGGCCTGCATTTTCTTGATCGGCTGAATCCAGCGGCCGCCGTCCTGTTCAAAAACAGGCTGAAGAATCTCGAGGGTATAACGGAGCCGCTTGACGGCAATCCGCAGCCGGTGATGTCCCCGGATGTTTTCTTTTTCCTGCAGGCAGGGCAGAAGGGCGGCCGTGCGCTCCATCGCTTCTCGCACAGCGGTCTTGGCTAGGTCCGCCGCAGACGGCAGTCCGGGTGCCGGATCCGGACCGTGCATCGGCTTGAGCCGTTCCGTTTCGGCTAAAATTTCCGACAAAATATTTTCCCGGCGGAATCGGTCCGCACTTTTCTGGAGCCTTTTTTCAAAGCGATGCCGCTGCTGTCGGAGACGAAGCAGCAGCCGTTTCAGACCGGGCAGCACCTCCTTTTTTGAGGAAGGGATTTGGGTTAAAAAGTCGTTCAGAAACTGAATCTGCACATCGAGATCCCGTGCCTTTTGAAACCCTTTCAGGAGTCGTTTGCTTTCTTTTCGCCATCGGCGGAGGAGTTTTTTGTTCAGACAAACGGCAAAAAGGCGCAGCGCCGTCCGAAGCCGCCGGCAGGCGACCCGGACCTGATGGACCGGTTCGATGTCCTCCGCCTGCAGGGCACCTTCCAGATTCTTGCCGATTGCCTCTGCATACCGGCGGAGAGTCTGCCAAGCCAGTTCATATATTGATTGATTGATTCCCTGTTCCATCGAGGTTTATTGTAGCCGATCGACCGGAGGAGAGCAAGAAAGGCAGATTGTTAGAAATCAATAAAAAAAGGATTCAGAGAATTCTCTGAATCCTTTGGAAACTCACTGTCAGATGAAAAAAACAACGGGCTTATTTTCTGCGAATCAGAGCCAGCCCGCCCAGCCCCAGCAGAGCAATCGTTGCCGGTTCCGGAACTGGGGTCGGAGTTACGCACAATGTGAAGAACGACAGCCAGTTAGGGTTGTTTGTATAGACGGTGAAACTGGCGCTCTGTCCCTGTCCGACAGGGTTGCTGTAGAAGTAAAAATCAACGGTGTTCGGGGTGACAGTCCAGATGGCCCCCGGAATGTTTGTCGTTGTTCCCTCTTCCGAGAAGAATGCACCGGTTCCGCTGATTTGGAAATGGAAGTCACCCCACGGGTCACTTCCCGTGTTGGTTACGTTTAAGGTGATCAATCCTTTCCAGGGGTCTGCATCATTGTGAATTAAATCTTTTTGCTGTCCCAATGAGAGATTTTCCTCAAACAACTCAAAGTGTGCCGAAGCGAAGGAAGCCATTGCAAGAAGTGCCGCAAGAAGAATTGCCTTTTTCATCTTTACCTCCCGTCCATTCCCATAATCCTCTTCCGTTATTTGGGCAGATAAACTTATCTGCCTCCTCCGGATGCCCCCAATTTATCGGAACGCGACTTCTTTGTCAAGAAAAAAAAGACTTTTTCGGTATATTAACTTTTTTCTATATCGAGATTTCTTATACAAACAAAAACAGACATACAGTGTCCACATGCTGAAGAATTCATATTTTCTTACAAGAAAAAAGCAAAGAATTTTCTCCGATAATTTTATATACTGAAACTCCCGAAATAAGAGACGGACTTTGAGGGAATAAGACGATGAGTACGCTGGACCCGCGAGTGATGCCCGACTGGCAGATAGCCGAAGCCGCCGAAGAGAATATGAAGCCCCTCTATCAGTTGGCCCGTGATTTGGGGCTGGCTTACGGCGAATTGCTTCCGATGGGGGAAAAACTGGCCAAACTGGACTATAAAAAGATTCTTGAGCGGCTCCGGTTTGCCCCGAATGCCCGATACATCGATGTAACGGCCATTACCCCCACCCCCTTGGGTGAAGGGAAGACTACGACAACCATCGGGCTTGTCCAGGGGCTCGGCAAACTGGGCAAACGTGTGGTGGGCACCATTCGTCAGCCCAGCGGCGGCCCGACTTTCAACATCAAGGGAACTGCGGCCGGCGGGGGGCTTTCCCAGTGCATTCCGCTGGTTCCGTTTTCTTTCCGGCTGACCGGCGATATCGAATGTGTCACGAATGCCCACAATTTAGCCATGGTTGCTTTGACGGCCCGGATGCAGCATGAACGCAACTATGATGATGAACGGCTGGCTAAAATCGGTCTTCCCCGGCTCAATATTGACCCGGAGAATATTCAGTGGAAGTGGGCGATTGATTTCTGTGCGCAGGCCCTGCGGAACATCACCATTGGGAAAGGCGGAAAAATGGATGGGGTTCAGATGGAATCCGGCTTCCAAATCTCCGTCTCCAGCGAGGTGATGGCTATTCTGGCGGTGGCAAAAGGGCTTGCTGATATGCGGCAGCGAATGAGCAAAATCGTGATGGCCTACGACAAGGACGGCAATCCTATCACAACCGCTGACCTAGAGGTGGACGGGGCGATGACGGCCTGGATGGTGGAGGCCCTCAATCCCAACCTGCTGCAAACCATCGAAGGCCAGCCCATTTTGGTGCACGCCGGCCCTTTTGCCAATATCGCCATCGGTCAAAGCAGCATTATCGCGGACCTGGTTGCCTGTAAGCTGGCGGATTATGTCGTCACCGAGAGCGGTTTCGGGACGGATATCGGCTACGAAAAATTCTGGAATCTCAAATGCCGGATGTCGGGTCTGAAGCCCCATGCAGTGGTGATTGTGGCGACGGTTCGTGCCCTGAAGATGCACGGCGGCGGTCCGGCCGTCAAACCCGGCGCCCCGCTCAGTATCGAATATACCCGAGAGCACCTCGAACTGCTTGAGAAGGGCTGCGAGAATCTGGCTGCTCATATTGAAATCGTCCGCAAATCCGGAATCCGTCCGATTGTCTGCATCAACCGCTTTAAAACGGATACAGATGCGGAATTGAATTTTGTCCGCCGGTTTGCCGAAGACCACGGGGCCGAAGCGGCTGTTTCCGACCATTGGCTTCGAGGCGGAGAAGGGGCTCTCGAGCTGGCGGAGAAAGTCGCCGCCGCCGCACAGGAGGAGCGCGATTTTGATTATTTATATCCCCTCGAGATGCCTCATAAGGAACGAATTGAACTGATTGCAACGCAGATTTACGGCGCAGATGGAGTGGTTTTTGAAGAAAAAGCCCTTCAAAAACTGAAAAAGATTGATGCTGACCCTCTCCGACGGCAGATGGGAACCTGCATGGTCAAGACCCACTTAAGTTTGTCTCACGACCCGGACCTCAAAGGCCGTCCGCGCGGCTGGAAACTGCCGATCCGAGATGTGATGATTTATGAAGGCGCCGGTTACGTTGTCCCCATCGCCGGCGACATCAAACTTTTGCCCGGAACCGGTTCCGACCCGGCCTTCCGACGCATCGATGTCAATGTCAAGAGCGGAAAGATTCAGGGCCTGTTTTAGCCGGCACAGTTTCTGAAGTCCAAAAGCTCTCTCTGCAGGAAAAACTGGACACAGCGGAGAGAATATTTATAATCTGATCACAATGAACGTAATGACCAGAGAATCTGATTCTTTTTCTGTTCTGGGGCTTATTCTGGTGACGCTGCTTGCGTGGGGCCTCTTTTTTGTTCGGATTGAGTATCCTGAACTGAAGAGCGTTCATGAGGCCCGCGTGGTGGTGACGGCGGACAATATGGTCCGAAGCGGCGATTGGATTGTTCCAATGTTTAATGACCGGATTCGTCTGGAAAAGCCGCCTCTGCCTTACTGGACTGTGGCGCTGTTCCGTTCGATGGCCGGTTTCATGGAGGAGAAGGTTTTTCGAATGCCTTCCGCATTGTTAGGATTAGCCGGAGTTTTGATGGCGGCGGCCTGTTCCTCACAGCTTTTCGACAGGCGTACCGGTTTACTCACAGCCCTGTTCGTTTCCTTGACGCTCAGCTATCTGATTGAATCCCGCAGTGCGGAAGTGGATATTTATCTGACCTTTACCGTCACCTTATCGCTGCTGATTGTTTCAACCATTTTTTGGGGAGCGGAACGCCGCGATTGGCTATGGCTGCTTCTGGGGGCATCCGCCGCTCTGGGCACCCTGGCCAAGGGGCCGGTCGTGTTCTTTTTTGTGGTGCCGATGGCAGTTTGGGCCTTCTGGCTGTTTCCGGACAGACGCCCGAGGGTTGGGTGGCTTTTGGGGGCTCTGCTTGTTGTGGCAGGGCTTTCCCTTCTCTGGCCGTTCTTGCTGATTCACCGTCTCGGCCTGGAGACGGTTCGGCAGGTTTGGTTTTCGGATCTTCTTCGGAATGTAGAAGCCGGCGTAAACAGTCGGCGTCCGTTTTATTTTTATCTGACTCAGTTTCCCCTGGCGACATTTCCCTGGTCGGTGGCGGCGACGGCGGCTGTTTTCCTGCCTTTGTGGAAGGAAGTACGTCCGGACAGGATTCTGCAGCGAAAAACACTTTGGCTGACCTTCACTATAATGGCGGCTGTGGTTTGTTTTTCCTTTGTAGGAAAAAAGAAGATTGATTATATGGCGCCGCTGCTGCCGATGACGGGAATTTTGACGGCAGCGGCCTGGGAGCAAATCAGCCGGAATATTCAGCAGAACGCTCCCTCTTACCGTGCCAATCAGATTCTGCTTGTTTTCCAGTCAATGATTATCGTCCTGGCGGGGCTCGCTGTGGCGGGATATGCCGTGTTTGATCCGTTTCAGAGAACGGTTTGGCTGCTCACGGCCGGAGCCGGATTAGTGTCGGGTGGAGTGGCATCATTGGGATTTCTTTTCCGAAAAAACGTGAAGGCTCTTTTGATTGCGCAGACGGCCGGCCTTCTGGTGGCTGGATACATTCTTTTCGGTTTTTTGCTCCCCCAAGAAGATGTTCGCCTGTCACCAGCTCGTTTCTGTCAGATGGCTCGCCAGGTAATCGGCGACAGCCCGATAATTTATTTTGAAGGAAGGGATGATACTTTGGTCTATCATTTGCGCCGTCCGATTCTCTCTGTCTTTGGTGCAGAGAATCTTCAGGACTTCCTGCACAAACATCCGGATGGATTTGTCATTGTTCGTGGGGACAAACTATCCGAGGCGCGTTTGTGGGCTCCGCACATTGTTTTTTTCTATCCCCAAGAAAAAAAGAAAGATATTCTTTGGCCCTCTTTGCATGCTTCCCGCTTCGATGAGGATGACCAGGATTGGGAAACTCTTGTCGAGGAAGCTGGGAACTATTCCGGACTGTTTTTCCTAAAAGCAGGCGATTGGCAGGCCCCTCCGTATGAATACCCGTCTTTTGAAGCCGTCTTCCCACCGTGGCTGACCTGGGAACTGATGTGGGTTGTGTTTGGCCTATCGGCTCAAACCCTTTTCTTCCTCCGTTTTTTCATTCAGTGGATTGCATCCGAAAAAGCCGGCCAGAGTGTCGTGCCGGTGGTGTTTTGGTGGTTCAGTCTGGCCGGCGGTCTGATGCTGCTGGTGTATTCGATTTATCGCCGGGATCCGGTTTTTATTTTCGGCCAATCCGCCGGAGTGTTTATTTATTTGCGAAACTTATGGCTGATTTACAAGCAACGGTGGGCGGAGGTTCCTTCAGAGCCGAATCTTTCGCTTGAGGGCACAGAACGACGTGTTTCAGATGACCAAAAGAATGACGGACAGTCAAACCAACATGAATCCTGTCGAACTGTCGCTGGTGATTCCCGCCCGCAATGAAGAGGAAACGGTCGGGCCGCTGCTGAAGCGGATTCGCGAGGTTTTGGAGAAGACCGGCCTTTCGTTTGAGGTGGTTGTTGTGGATGACGGAAGCACGGACCGGACCCTGGAGATTCTGAAGGTCGAACAGAGGACGACGCCCTGGCTTCGTATTCTCAAATTAGACGGTCCGCACGGACAGACCGCAGCGATGTGGGCCGGTTTTCAGGCGGTTCGTGGGCGGATTGTTGCAACGCTGGATGCGGACCTTCAAAATGACCCGGCGGAAATCCCCCGTCTGATGGCCCTGCTCGACAAGGCCGATGCCGTATGCGGCTGGCGGCAGAAGCGGCAGGACCCTTGGCTTCGCAAAGTGTCCACAAAAATCGCCAACTTTGTCCGCAATAAGCTGACGGATGAAACGATTCACGACTCGGCTTGTTCGCTGAAGGTTTACAAACGATGCTGTCTGGAGGGGCTGCCGTTTTTTGAGGGGATGCACCGATTTATGCCTACGCTGGTGAAGATGCAGGGGTATCGGGTCATCGAGGTGCCTGTCTCGCACCATCCCCGATATGCCGGACGAGCCAAATACGGCGTCTGGAACAGAATCTTTCGGGCGTTTGCGGATTTGCTGGCCGTTCGATGGATGAAAAAACGATTCATCCGCTGCCGGGCCCAAGAAATCTTTCCGGATTCGTAAAAATCCTGCTTGGCTGACCGGCGTTCACACCGGTTTTCATAAACGACTAAAGAATCTCATCCAGACGCCAGTCGTAGTTAATCATTTTGAAGGTCACTGGCGTGCTTTCAAAAAATTGAATCTCTTCGGCGCTCAGATAACGCGCTAAAAAGTTCAGCCACGCCCGCTGAGTCTCCGGATAATCCCGAAACCGCCGGATTGAGGCGTACTCTGATTCTAAAAAAACTGTTCGCTTGGTCTGGAACAGCACCGACAGCGAGACGGTTTGTTCTTCCCGGTTCAGAGAATACCCCTGCTGACTGAACAGATACTTGCGTACCTGGTCGTCCAGTTGCTGGTCCAGTTTGCTGCCTCGATAGGCCTCATTGCGCTGACGCCCTCCGCCCAAACTGGCATAAGACAGAACAAAACAAATCCGCGGGTCTTTGGTGCGGGCCAGCAGAAATTCCTGCTCAATCTCTTCCAGAGTGTACTGAAACCCCTGCACCCAGAAATAATTCTTTGTCCACGGATTGGAGATTTGCATGATACTGTTGCTGGGATAACGAATCATATACCATTTCGGCTGAATCGGGTAGTTGTCTATAATCAGCTGCAGGGTGCAGAGATTGTATACGTTAATCCAGAAAGCTGTTTTGTCCTCCTGACTGAGGGCCATCAGGTGCAGCGGGTTGATTTCTTTGAGCAGACGCATGGCCGGAAGCAGTTCAAGACGATTTCTCCGCAGGGCGGCATACCGGACCAGCCCGTCTTCCGTTACATAGGCGGAGAAGATGCGGTCGCACAGGTCCAAAAATTCCGGAATGCGGCTGTCTGACTGTTCATCCACGATGGTCGAAACACCGGCTGTTCCATTCCCGTTGGACTCCGGGCTGTTCGGCTCCGCAGAAGCAGCAGGAGAGGGTTCGGTCTGGCTGGAAACAGAGTTTGGTTCGCTGTTTTTTTCCTGCCCCAAAGCGGATACTCCCAGCGTCAGCAGCAAGGCGGCAGGCAAAAAAGGCATAAAAAGACAAATAAATATCCTTTTCATCGGATTCCTTTTTCCACTTTTCTATAAGAAGTATATAGTTTTTGGGTTTCTCTTACAATTTTTTCCAATCAGAAAGGAATGATTCCGACACTTTCCTTTTTCGGTCAAACGGAACCTTTGTTTGAGGGCCTTTCCGGTCTTTGATGGTTCTTTTGATTATGGGACCGGAAAATCAGGGAAATCGCAAGTCTGGGGCCGCTTAAATCCTTGACAGAATGGTGATGAGGGGCTATTCTTTGCGTACTCTCGTATATTGTGGATACATTAAATTCGTTTTCTGAAGGTGCAAGCCGATGAAAAGGGTCTTTTTCTTTCTGGCCGCCGGGGTATTTGCTTCATTCGCACAGGCCGTCGTTCCAACAGAAGCCATCACTGCCGTTCGACTTCGGGCGGAGTCCGGTTCCCAGATTTCCGAGCAGGACAAAGCGGAAATCGACAAGTTTCTTTTGTCGGCCCTGAATGGGCTTTTCTTGGCGGAACAATCGGAAGAAATGGCCAAAACCCGCCGGCAGATGGTAGAACAGAAGGGCACGAAGGATTTAAGTTTATATGCCACGGCTTATCTGACGATTCTGCGGGAGCGTCTGAGCGGACTGGCTCAAACAGCCCCCGAGCGTATCGAAGACCCTGCCCGTCGGCGAATGGTGCGCCGAAATCTGGCTATTCTGGTTGCTGAGCTGCGAAGCCTGCTTCTGGCGGAGTTTGGGGTTTTGTGGTCGCAGGACGAGGATGCTGTGGTGCGCTACTGGGCGGTCAAATCCCTGACAGATCTGGAAATCGCCAAACAGCTCAATTCGGAAACAACCGCCAATCCGGAAGCGGCTCAAAAGATTTTCGGGGCGCTTCAGTCCGTGATTCAAAACGAGTCGCTGCCGGAGATTTTGGCTATGACGGCCGGTTTTGCGGCGGCCTGGCAGGACGGGCGTTCCTCGGAGCTGCTCGAGCAGCTGACAGCTCGTCGGCTGGCTGATTATGCCCAGTGTCGGGAGAAAAACGCCTGGGTGGATGGGCGGATTCTGACGGCGCTGACGGACAAATATGTGTCGGCCAGACTGCCGGAGGAAAAAAGCGCGGCAGGCCGCCGTTTTGCTCTTTTGCTCAGTGCCGTCATGCAGCGGTGGCTCCAGAATGAGGCCGCCGGCGGAAAAAATCTTTCCGAAGAAGCCCGCGCCCAGCTGATTACGGTGCTGGCGGAGACGGAAGACCGTCTGCTGCCGAAACTGGAGATTTCAGCGGCCGGCATTCGCCGGGCTTTTGAGCGGACCGGCGGATTGCAGCCGGTTTATGAGGAGCTGATGGGAACGGTCAGCCGTCGAGGAACCCTGCCGACGCGGCTGGGCATCGATTTTGGGCGGGATGCGGACGGTCGGTCTTTGTCCGTTCCTCCGACCCTGCCGAACTGCTTTGCGGCGCCGGCTTCTGTTTCAACAGGATAGTCAGTCGCAGAATGCCTTGTCCGTCGGGCCCCAAAGGAAACAAACCGTGGATCGTTTGAAGCCGCAGCCGACAAACGAGCCGATTCGCTGGAAACGAGGAGGGATGTTCGGCATGCTTTTTCTCGGGCTGCTGGCGGTTTCCTGCCGTACCAAAGATTCATCTTCTCATTCTGAGATTCTTTTTCAGCAGCGTTCCCGGGCCAAGATTCAAACCCTCGACCCGGCCCAAATCGGCGATGTGCCTGCCGATGAGGTTTCACGAGAATTTTTTGAAACGCTGTATTATTATCATTATCTCAAGCGTCCGTACGAGCTGGTGCCGCAGCTGGCGGCCCAGATGCCGGAGGTTTCCCAAGACGGCTGCACTTATACCATTCGGATTCGTCCGGATGTTTATTTCCACGATGCTCCCTGCTTTCCAAGCGGCAAAGGAAGGAATGTCACAGCGGAGGATTTTATCTACGCCTGGAAGCGGATCGCCGATGCCAAGACCGCCAGCAAAAACTGGTGGATTTTTGACGATCGGATTGTCGGTCTCAATGAATTTCGCGAGTATTCCAAGACTTGTGAAAAAGGGCGTGTGGACTATTCCAGGCCGGTGGAGGGGCTGGAGGCGCTCGAACCGCATCTGCTGCGAATCCGACTGATTCGTCCGTGGCCGCAGCTGGTTTTCTGGCTGGCCCACGTGCCGACGGCGCCGATGGCCCGTGAGGCGGTGGAGTACTACGGGGATGAGATTCGCAGCCACGCTGTCGGCACCGGTCCGTTTGTTCTGAAGAAATGGGTCAAAGGCAGTTATATTGAGGCCGTACGCAACCCGTCTTACCGACCCGATTTTTATCCGACCGAAGGAATGCCTGAGGATGTCGAACAGGGGCTTTTGGCAGATGCAGGTCTGCGTGTTCCCTTTATTGACCGGATTATCTGGCGCATTATTGAGGAAGACCAGCCCCGCTGGCTGATGTTTATGCGGGGGCGGATTGACATCAATTCCATCCCAAAGGACAATTTCGGACAGGCCGTTGCCTTCGGCAAGACCCTCACGGAGGATATGAAGCGAAGGGGGATTCGGCTGCAGACGTTTATTGAGCCGAATGTGTTTTATGTGTCGTTTAATATGAGCGACCCGATTTTGGGAAAAAATAAGCCGCTCCGGCTGGCAATCAATTATGCGATAAACCGGGAAAAGTTTATTGAGCTGCTGATGAACGGCCGGGGCATTGTCGCCCATGGTTTTATTTCGCCGGCGATGGAGGATTATGACCCCAACATCGTGCAGGTTTCCCGTTCTGTTTTTGACTTGGAGAAGGCACGGGCTTATTTGCGTCAGGCCGAGCAGCTCCACGGCGGTCCGATTCCGCGGCTTCGGCTGGCGGTCGGCGGCACCGATACCACGTATCGCCAAATTGCCCAGTATTTTCAGCGAAACATTCAGGAAATCGGTCTTCAGGTCCAGATTGAAGTGTTCGACTGGCCGACATTTTTGGAGAAGATGCGGACCAATCAGCTCCAGCTGATCGGCGGGACCGGCTGGATGGCCGATTATCCTGATACGGAAAGCTTCCTCCAGGTCTTTTACGGTCCGAATGCTCCCTGGCCCAACAGCAGCAACTATTCCAGCCCCGAATTTGACCGGCTGTATGAGCAGATTCGCGTTCTGCCGCCTTCGCCGGAGCGGACCCGCTTGTATCGGCAGGCTGAGCGGCTGGTTATTGAAGATATGCCCGTGGCCTTTGTGTATCACCGCATCGGATATATTCTCTATCACGACTGGGTCGGAAATTTCAAGCCGAACGCCTATAAAGCCGAATGTATGGGAGGAGGATTCGCCAAGTATTATCGAATCGATGCGGACAAACGCCGCACCTATTGGAAGCAGTACAAATGAAAAAAAGAGCCGTTCAAGTTCGTCTGGCCGCCTCGATTTTACTGGTCCTGGCCGCCTGTTTGCCTGCCGGCTGCCGCCGAAGGTCGGATTCCTCTGCCTCGGAACGGATGGTGATTCGGGTGCCGATGTTTTCCAAGATTCAGACGCTCGACTGCGGAAACCTGACCGATGTCTATTCCATCGGAGTGGCCTCACAGATTTACGAATCCCTTTATGAATATCATTACCTCAAGCGTCCGGTCGAGCTGGTGCCTCTGCTGGCCGAGGATATGCCGGACATCAGCGAGGACCATCTGACCTATACCATCCGCATCCGAAAAGGCATTTTCTATCACGACGACCCCTGTTTCCCTGACGGCAAAGGGCGGGAGGTGAAGGCGGCGGATTTTGTGTTTGCCCTCAAACGCATCGCCAACGTCAAATATATGAGTCAGCGATGGACCGACTGGAACGGACGCATCGTCGGACTGGATGGCTTTCGCGAATATACCAAGAGCTTTCGGCGGGAGTCGGATGTGGATTACAGCGTGGAGGTGGAGGGGCTGCGTGCCCTCGATGATTATACACTCCGGCTGAAGCTGACCAAGCCATGGCCTCAGCTGATTTGGTATCTGGCTTCCGCTGTCACGGCCCCGGTCCCGCGCGAAGCCGTGGACTATTACGGCAAAGACATCATGTATCATCCCGTCGGTACCGGTCCGTTTCGGCTGAAGGTCTGGGAACGAGGGTTTTATATCGAACTGGTTCGGAATGAAAACTGGCACGGCGGAACTTATCCGACGGAAGGCGAGCCGTCCGATTGGGAGAACGGCTATCTGGAGGATGCCGGCAAGCCCCTTCCGTTTGCGGATGCGATTGTGTACCGTATTATTGAAGAGTTTCAGCCCGCCTGGCTGATGTTTCTGCGCGGCGATTTGGATATTATGCAGATTTTCAAGGACAACTTCGCTCAGGCTGTCAATCCGGATACCCTCACGGCCACCCCTGCGATGGCCGAACGGGATATTCGCCTGCTTGTTTTTGATGACCCGTCGGTTTTCTGGATCGGCTTCAATATGCAGGATCCCGTGCTCGGCCCCAACAAGCCCCTTCGAATGGCCGTCAGCCGCGCCGTCGACCGCCAGGCCGCCATTCGCCTGTTCTTTAACGGCGTGCACAAGGTCGCCCACGGCTATCTGCCGCCGGGATTGGAGGAATATGACCCCAACATTGTCCACACGGATTATGCCAAATATGACCCGGCCGAAGCCCGTGCGCTCCTTCAGGAAGCGCAGCGGATTCACGGCGGGTCCATCCCCCCGCTGACCATCGCGATTCCGGGCACATCAAATTTGGACCGTCAGATTGGCCAGTTTCTGCAGAAATATCTGGCGGATGTCGGCCTGCAGCTTCGCGTCGATTATATGGACTGGCCGACCTATCTGGACGGCCTGAACAAGGGCAAACTCCAAATTTTCTTCAGCGGGGCCAGCCCGAGCATTCCGGATTCCCTCGATATGCTGATGGGCTTCTGCTCCTGGAACTGGGGGTACGGCGGCAACCATTTCTTTTATTCCAATCCGGAGTTTGACGCATTGTATCGTCAGGCCGAGCCGATGTTTCCCGGTCCGGAACGAACCCGGCTGTGCCGTCAAATGGAGCGAATTATGCTGGAGGACTGTCCGGCCGTCTTTCTGAATCACCGCGTCGCGATTGCGATTATCCACGGGTGGTACAAAAACGCCAAGCCCCACGAGTTTTCCTATAATACCGCCAAATACAGAAGGATTGACCTGGAGAAGCGAAACCGCTATAAAGAACTCCTGAACGAGCTCAAAAAGAAATCCAAATGACTGTCTACATTATTCGAAGACTGCTTTATACGGTTCCAATTGTCGTCGGCGTGCTGCTGCTGACGTTTTTCCTCTTTTCCGTAGTCGGCGGAGATATTTCCCAGCAGATTGCCGGCAAAAATGCAGACGCGGAAACCATCGCGGAAATCCGCCACGAGTACGGTTTCGATAAGCCGCTTTTCTGGTCGCTGGACAGTCAGTTTATTGACCATTTCCGCAAGGCCCTGACGTTCAATTTCGGACGGGCCCTGGACCGCGAGAAAATCAGCGACAAAATCCTCCGCGGCGTCGGGCCGTCTCTGTCTTTGACGGTTCCGATGTTTCTGGGGACGCTGGTTCTGTCGATTTCGCTGGCCCTGATGGTGGCGTTTGTCCGCGGCAGCTGGCTGGATGTGGCGGCGGTGGTGCTTTGCGTAGCCGGAATGAGCATCCCGTATTTGAGTTTTATCATCTACGGCCAGTACATCTTCGCCTACAAACTGGGGATGTTTCCGATTATGTATATGCCGGAAGAGTCCCTCCTGACCAGTCTGGCGCTGCCGGTGCTGATCGGCATCGCCGCCGGTCTGGGCGGCAACCTTCGGTTTTACCGAACGATTGTGCTGGATGAAATGCGAAGCGATTATGTCCGGACGGCCTTCGCCAAGGGCCTTTCCACCGCCAAGGTCCTTTTCAAACACGTCCTCAAGAATGCCCTGATTCCGATTATTACCAGTGTGGTTCTTTCGATTCCCTATCTGTTTTTGGGGTCTCTTCTGCTGGAGCGGTTTTTCGGAATCCCAGGTTTGGGTTCGCTGATGATTGAGGCGATTGCCTCCCGTGATTTCTTTATTATCAATGCGATGACGTTTATCTTTTCGCTGCTGATTGTGGTGTTTACCTTATTGACGGACATCTGCTATGCCTGGGCTGACCCGCGAATCAAACTTGAATAATTCGTCCCTTCAGCCGGGGACCGAGGAGCATATCCCGCCGGGCCGCTCTCTGTGGGCGGATGGGATTCGCCGTCTCCGCAAGCAGCGGCTGGCCGTCGTCTGTTTTTGGATTATTGTCTTCTATTTGGCTCTGGCGGCCTTTGAATGGATTGCGGAGGCCCGCAAGTGGGAAAGTCCGGCGTTTATTCGCTGGAATGAGATTGTCGGCCCGTCCTATCAGAAGCCGATGGTTCCGTATGAGTGGACGACGGCGGACGGCAAAACGGAAATCCGCCGTGAATGGATGGGGACGGACTTTATGGGCCGCTCGACCTTCCGCCGGACGCTGTATGGAGCCAAAACCTCCATTACAGTGGCCCTTTGTGCGTCGCTGATTAGTCTGGCCATCGGCGTGCCCCTGGGGGCTGCCGCCGGCTATTTTCGCGGCTGGCTGGATGAACTGATTATCTGGCTGATTTCCACCCTCAGTACAATTCCCTATCTGCTTTTGCTGATGGCCTTTGCTGTGGTGCTGCGGGATAAAACCGTTTTCGGACTGGAACTGCGGGGCATTACGAGTGTCTATCTGGCGATGGGGCTGACATCCTGGGTGGGCATCTGCCGGCTTATCCGCGGCGAGTTTATCAAACGCAAAGAAAGCGAATATGTCCTGGCCGCCCGCGCGACTGGCTGTTCCAATGCCCGCATTATCTTTTCCCATCTCCTGCCGAATGTGTTTCACATTATTATCATTGACCTGTCGCTGCGGTTTGTCCATTTCATCCATGCCGAGGTGATTTTAAGTTTTTTGGGACTGGGTGAGACCGACAAACCCAGCTGGGGAGCGATGATTGATGCCGCTCGGGCGGAGCTGGCCCGCGATGTCTGGTGGGAGATGACCGCCGCCACGATTGCCATCTTTCTGCTGTCGCTGGCCCTGAATCTGTTCGGTGATGCCCTGCGGGACTGCCTGGACCCCAAATTGAGGGTGGATTGAGATGTCGGATATGCTTTTATCCATTCAGAATCTTTCGACGCACTTCTCTACGGAGCAGGGCCTGGCCCGGGCTGTTCAGGAGGTCAGTTTCGATATCCCGCGCGGACAGACAGTTGCTCTGGTCGGCGAAAGCGGCTGCGGCAAAAGCGTTACAGCCCTGTCGATTCTGCGGCTGGTGCCCCAGCCGCCGGGGCGGATCGTTTCCGGACGCATTCTGCTCGAGGACCGCGATTTGCTGTCCCTGAGTGAGTCTCAGATGCGGCGCATCCGCGGCAATGAGATTGCGATGATTTTTCAGGAGCCGATGACCAGTCTGAATCCGGTTTTTACCATCGGCAGCCAGATTGTGGAGGCGATTCGGCTGCACCAGAAAAAAACCGCCCGTCAGGCCCGTCAGGCGGCGGTGGAGATGCTGGGCAAAGTGGGGATTGCCGACCCCCAGCAGCGATTTGATGAATATCCGCATCAGCTCAGCGGCGGAATGCGGCAGCGTGTGATGATTGCGATGGCGCTGTCCTGCATGCCCAAACTGCTGATTGCCGATGAGCCCACGACGGCCCTGGATGTGACGATTCAGGCCCAGATTCTCGACCTGCTCCGTCATCTGCGGCAGCAGCAGAAGATGAGCATTCTGCTGATTACCCATGATTTGGGGGTCGTGGCGGAAAATGCCGATTCCGTCGTGGTGATGTATGCGTCGCGGGTTGTGGAGTCGGCGCCGGTTGAGCCGCTGTTCGCCCGACCGCTGCATCCTTATACGCGGGGACTGCTCCGCTCGCTGCCGCGGCTCAATGAGCGGCGAAAGCGTCTGGAGGTTATCCCCGGAACAGTGCCCAATCCGGTGGATTTCCCCTCCGGCTGCAAATTTCATCCCCGCTGTTCCATCGGGTGTCGGGACAAACGCTGTCAAACGCAGGAGCCGCCGCTGAAGGAAGTGATGCCGGGCCGCCGGGCGGCCTGCTGGTATGCGGAAGGATACGGAGGATAAACGGATGGTGTCTGCGGAAAAGAAGCCCCTGCTGGAGGTTCAGGACCTCAAGACCTATTTTCCGATACGAGTCGGCTTGTTCGGCCGGACAGTGGGTTTTGTCCGCGCGGTGGACGGCGTCAGTTTTCGAATTGAGCCGGGGCAGACCTTAGGGCTGGTCGGGGAAAGCGGCTGCGGCAAAACGACGGTAGGGCGGACGATTCTTCGGCTGATTCCCGCCGTCGGGGGGCGGGTTTTTTTTGACGGGACGGATGTGCTGTCGATGCCGGCCGGACGGCTCAAACCACTCCGCCGGCAGATGCAGATTATGTTTCAGGACCCCTACGGCTCTCTCAATCCGCGGATGAACGTGGAGGCCATTGTCGGAGAGCCGCTGAAGGTCCACGGCCTGGCTTCCGGACAGCAGCGCCGTCAGCGGGTTGTCGAACTGCTCGAGCAGGTCGGTTTATCCCGCCGCTACCTGGACCGCTATCCGCACGAGTTTTCCGGCGGGCAGCGGCAGCGCATCGGGATTGCCCGTGCCCTGGCCCTCGGCCCGAAATTTCTGGTCTGCGATGAGCCGGTCAGTGCGCTGGATGTGTCCATCCAGTCTCAAATCATCAATCTGCTGATGGATTTGCAGAAGCAGCTGAAGCTGACGTATCTGTTTATTGCTCATGATTTGGCGGTGGTCCGCCATATCAGCGACCGGGTGGCGGTGATGTATCTGGGACGCATTGTCGAGCAGGCCCCTCGGGATGCTTTGTTTGAACGGCCCCTTCATCCTTATACACAGGCCCTGCTCAGTGCGATTCCTGTTCCCGAGCCGGGTCGCCCCCGCAAACGCATTGTCCTCAAGGGAGAGGTGCCCAGCCCTGCCAATCCTCCCTCCGGCTGTCCGTTTCATCCGCGCTGTCCGTTGGCGGAAGCCCGGTGTGCTCGGGAGGAGCAAACCCTGGTGGAATACGGAAAAGACCACTGGGCGGCCTGCTGGAAGGCGGGCTCCGTAACGGATTGACAAAAACCGCGCAAACGCATACAATAGCGTGGAAAGGAAAACAGCAAACCTATGGAAGTTTTGAACCGGCTTACGCTGACGGAACAGGACGGAGCGGCGATTGCGACCCTGAATGCGGAGTCGGTCAGTCTGGCGGAACTGGAGACGATCGCCAGCATGCTCCGCGAACATGTCGCCTCCCGACGGCCCCAGCGATTGATTATCGATTTGAGCCGGGTTCGTTTCCTTTCTTCGATGATGCTCGGCCTGCTGGTGGATACCTGGCGGCGCCTGAGGGAATACGGCGGGCGAATGCGAATCTGCGGTCTTCAGCCGCATCTGATGCGCGTCTTCCGGGTTACCCATCTGGACCGGATTTTTGAGTTTTCTCCCGATTGTGCACAGGCCCTCGAATGGTTTCGTCAGAATCCGTAGAGTCTTTACATACAAAAAGGGAACAATAAGGAAAGGAGCCGACCGTGTATCTGGACACCCAATTTTCGATTTTCATGGTCAATAAGCCCGGTGTGCTGGCCCGGATTTTGAAGGAAATTGCAGAGGCCAAAATCAACATCGTGGCGCTGACCATGACGGATTCGTATGAGCACGGCGTGATGCGCCTGGTGGGAGACGGTGCCGACCGAGTGCGGGCCGTCCTCAAACGGCTCAACCTCCAGTTCAGTGAAACGGAGGTGCTTTGTGTGAATCTTCCCAACCACGCCGGTGCGCTGGCGACGGTAACGGGCAAGCTGGCCGATGCCCATATCAATATTTCGTACGCCTACTGCACGGCGGGCGCTCGCGGCGGACGCACAACCGGCGTCCTCAAGGTCGCCGATGTCCCCAAAGCGATGAAAGTCCTTGAAGGACATTTGGAGCCGAAAAAGAAGAAAACCGAACAGTCTGTCCGGCGCAGTCTGACGGTCCGTCGGTAATCGGTCCGCTCGTCTCTTTTGGAAAAGGAATGGTTGCGAAAGGATGGGTCTTATGAGAAAGGATATCTTGTTTCTATTTGTTTGGGCCGGGTTGATATCTGTCTTGGTATCGGCGGTTTCGGCCGCCGACTGGCCGCAGTGGCGAGGTCCGGGGCGTGACGGAAAGGTGCAGGGATTTTCCGCTCCTTCCCAGTGGCCGTCTGAACTCAAACAGCAGTGGTCTGTGTCCGTTGGGCAGGGAGTGGCCACACCCGCCCTCGTGGGCGAACGGCTGTATCTCTTTACCCGGCAGGACAAGGAAGAAGTGATTTTGTGTCTGGATGCCCAAACCGGAAAGGAAATCTGGTCCAACCGCTATGAAGCCGCTGCAGTCACCGGCGCTCCGGGGCGATTTCCCGGTCCCCGCAGTTCTCCGGCCGTCGGAGAGGGCAAAGTGGTCACCCTCGGCGTAGGCGGCGTGGTGTCCTGTCTGAATGCGGAGGACGGAAAGCTCCTGTGGCGGACGGACCCCTATTCCGGAGCCGTCGTGCGGTTTTACACGGCTGTTTCACCTTTGGTCGCCGACGGAATGGCGATTGTTCAGCTGGGCAAAGAAGACAACGGCGGCGTCGTCGCCTATGACGTAAATTCCGGTCAGCCCCGCTGGCAGTGGACACAGGAAGGGCCCGCCTATGCCTCGCCGGTTCTATTGACGGTTGAGGGGAGCCGGCAGGTGGTCGCGTTTACCGACAAGAAACTGGTCGGGCTGGCCCTAAGCGACGGCAAGCTTCTTTGGGAACTGCCGTTTCCGCCGCTGGAACGCTCTTACAATTCCGTTTCTCCCGTTGTGGATGGACAAACGGTCATCTATTCCGGTGCTCAGCGGGGAACGTTTGCTGTCCGAGTGGAAAAGCAGGCCGACGGCTTTTCGGCCCGCTCGCTCTGGGAAAACAAGGAAGTGTCCGCCAAATACAATACCCCTGTTCTTCATCAGGGCTTTCTGTACGGTCTGACGGACACCGGCTTTTTATTCTGCCTGAATGCCTCAGACGGCACGCTCGGCTGGCGCGGCCAGACCCAGTATGACCGCGGCGGCTTTGGAGCCATTGTCGATGCCGGTTCGGTTCTGATGTTTTTGTCGCCGACAGGTGATTTGGTTGTGTTTGAGCCCAATCCGAAGGAATTCAAACAGACAGCATCCTATAAGGTTTCCCAGACGCAGACCTATGCACATCCGGTTCTTTCAGGCAGCCGCATCTATATCAAAGACCAGGAAAACCTGATTCTCTGGACACTGGAATAAGAGAAGGAGTTTATCGTACGCCGGTGTAAAACGCCGGGGGCTTTTCGCCCATTCGGTTGGTCAGGGTGCCGATGCCTTCGATAGTGCATTCCATCACATCGCCGGGCTGCAGGTAGCGCCCGGTCGCGGCACCGACACCGTGCGGCGTGCCGGTGGCAATGACATCCCCAGGCTCCAGCGTCATCAGATAGCTCAGGAAGGAGACGATTTCGCAAACCGTATAAATCATTTCGGCGGTGGAGGCGTGCTGACGCACTTCACCGTTGACTTTCAGCGTCATCGAAAGATTCTGCGGGTCGGCAATTTCATCGGCTGTGACCATCCACGGCCCCAGAGGGAAAAAATCGTCTGACCATTTGCCCATCAGCCATTCATAGAAATCCTTTTCGCCGCCCGTTTCTTTTGGCCGGCCGAAGGTCACCGAGCGGGCCGAAATATCATTGGCAATCGTATAGCCGGCAATCACGTTTTGGGCCCGTTCCGGTGAGAGGGCACGTGCGGTCTTTCCGATAATGACTGCCAGTTCAATCTCATAATCCACCTCTTTGCTGTACAGGGGCCACAGAATTGTTTTCTGATGTCCGCAGGCCGCCGTCGGGGGCATCATAAACGGCCGGATTGGACTTTTCCTGCCCGTCAGATTCGGCAAATCCTTATATCGGCCCGTTTCCTGAATGTGCTGCGGATAGTTTCCCGCCAAAGCCAGAATCTTATTGGGCTTTGGAATCGGAGCCAGCCACATCAGATTCTCATAAGGAATTTTTTCTGTCGGCCGCTCCAAAATCTTCTGGAGCGTCTCCATTGCAGAGGCCCCTTTAATCAGGATTTCCTTAATGCTGTGAAGGCGGTTTTTCGGATCGTTCTGAGTGGCGGTTGGAATGTCAAGAAAACCTTCCGGCGTTACAATTCCGCATGTAACGCGGTTATTGTAAAAACAGGAGGCAAGCTTCATTCCCGACCCTTTCGAATAAAGCCGGACCCTCCGCGAGCCGCAGGAGGTTCCTACAGATTGTTATTTTGGCGTTTTTTACGGTATTGGAATTCCTTGAAAAAACCTTTGTTTTCTTCTCCACTACCCTATAATCTATCGGATATCCTTTCAAGCAACTTTTGGGAGAATCTGGATGATTTGTTCGGCCGTGATTCAGAGGGGGACCAATAGCCGCACAAACCGGACAGAGATATGTGGACAGGCATGGTCTTGTATATGTCTGTTTTTCTTTTTTTGGAGTCTTCAATCGGTATCGGCCGCAGCGGAATCATCTCTTGGGCCGTCTTCTGAGCTGATTGGGAAGTCTTTTCAAAGCCGTCCGCCGCAATGGCTGTCGGAAGTGAAGTTCGGCGTTCTTGTCTGCTGGGGGCCTTACAGCGTGCCCGCCTACGATAATGAATGGTATTTTCGAAATATGTATGTCGAAGACCATCCGGTTTATCGACATCATCGGGAAAAATACGGTGACCCATCCGTATTCGGCTATAAGGATTTTTTCCCGCTTTTTAGGGCGGAACAGTTTCGTCCTGAAGAATGGGCGGACCTGATGGCGGCGGCGGGGGCCCGCTTCGGCGGTCTGGTGGCCGAACATGCCGACGGGTTTTCGATGTGGGCCAGCCGAATCAACCGCTGGAATGCGATGGAATTTGGACCGCACCGAAACCTCGCCGCCGAATTATCCGCCTCGCTGCAAAAACGCGGACTGAAAGTTATTCTCAGTTTTTATCATGCCTCGAATCTTCAGGATGGTTTTCCTGTCAAAGAAGGATGGGATACGGCAGACCCTCAATATGCCGACCTTTATGGAAAGTTTCTTGACCCCGTTGCGGGTTTTGAACGTTGGCTGGTCAAAATCCAGGAGGCTGTCCAGACCTGCCGACCGGACCAGGTTCTTTTTGAATCCGGCCTTGACGGCATTCCGGATGCTTACAAACGCCGTCTGGCCGCCTTCTTTTCTGGTCAGCAGGAGCAATCCGGCAAATCTTTTGTTTTAAGCGGAATGCCGCAGGATTTTCCCGCAGGCGCGTGGGTTCCGATTCTGGAACCGTCACGTGTTCAGACAGTCCAACCCTCCCTCTGGCTGGCTGTCGATTCTATCGGCGCAAACAGCCGCTGTTTTACCGAGTCGATGCGGCTGAAATCAGCCCGGGAGCTGCTTTATGAACTAATTGATGTCGTCAGCAAAAACGGAGTTCTGCTTTTGACCATCAGTCCTCGTGCTGATGGAACAATCCCTTTGGACCAGCGGCAGATTCTTTCCGAAATCGGTCAATGGCTCCAAATCAACGGCCGGGCTGTTTACCAAACCCGTCCCTGGGAGTTTTATGGGGAAGGCGGCTTGACTTCTGGTTCGGATGAAGGAGCGTCTGTACTTCGGTTTACCGCTGATGATGGAGCGTTTTATGTCATTACATTCGGCTGGTCGAAAAGTCCTTTGCGGCTCCAATCTCTGCAGGTGCGTGCCTCCGATTCCCGCTCCAAAGTCACTCTTTTGGGCTTCACGGATGCCTTGCCGTTTCGAGTGGACCGCAACAGCCGGTTGGAGATTGAGATGCCTGACATCGACCCTTCGCAGCGTCCCTTCGGAGATGTTTTTGTTTTTCAATTGGAGGGGTTTGATATCCACGCTGATCCCTTTTACGGTCCCGATGCCCTGGTGCTCGAAGCGGCCGCCGCACTCCTCGAAGGAGAACGTCTTCACCGCCGGGAACACAGCGGTTTGCCCTGGATTATCTGGGAAGACCCGCAGGAGAAAATCCACTGGCTTGTTCACGTTCGAAAGCCCGGGCGCTATGCCGTCCGCCTGGAGGGTTCGGCTGCTATCGGTCCGGTTTCCCTGATGGTCTCCTGCGGCTCGGAAAAACTCCGTTTCGGATTTCCCCGAACAGACGACTGGGAGACCCTGCGGTTCACAGAGGCGGGTACAATCCGCTTTCCGCGGGCGGGAGTCTGTCATCTGACACTTCAGGCGGGGGATTTGAAAAATTGGCGTCCGCTGAATCTGGGCCGAATTCGTCTGACACCGCAATAGGAGTTGTCTATGAAAATCGCAAGACGTACATTTCTCAAACAGACTTTGTGGGGATTGGGCAGTCTTCTGCTCGGCTGTCGGAGAACGGAGAAAAATCCTTCAACGGCATTCTGGAATCCGTATGAGAAGGTGCAGCTGGGACGCACGCCCATCCGGCTGTCCCGCGTCGGGCTGGGAACCGGGATGCGGGCGTTCAACCGCATGTCCAATCAGACCCGCCTCGGACAGGAAAAATTCACCGAGCTGGTCCGCACCTGTCTGGACCGCGGGATTTCCTGGTTTGATGCCGCCGACCTGTACGGCAGCCATTCCTTTCTGGCCGCAGCCCTCGAAGGGGTTCCGCGGGAACAATATGTCCTTGTTTCCAAAATCTGGCTTCGGCCCAGAGGACTTCCGGAAGGACAGCCGACGGATACGGAACAAACTGTACATCGATTTTTACAGGAGTTTCGAACGGACTGTATCGATTTGCTTCTGCTTCACTGCTTGGTTGAGCCGGACTGGCCGTCGCGGTACGAGAAGGAAATGGAGGTGCTGGTGCGTCTGAAGGAGAAGGGGCTTCTGCGTGCACACGGTGTTTCCTGTCATTCGCTTCCGGCCTTATCCGCCGCCGCCTCGCATCCGTGGGTGGATTCGATTCACGCCCGCATCAATCCATTCGGCGTCCAGATGGACGGCTCACCGGATGTGGTGGTTCCGGTTCTTCGGCAGGCACACGAAAACGGCAAAGGCATCATCGGAATGAAGCTCATCGGCGAAGGGGCCTTCCGAAACAGTCCTGAAAAACGTGCAGAAACCATTGATTTTGTTTTCAATCTGGGGTGTGTGGATGCGGTGACCATTGGCTTTGAATCCCCCGAAGAAGAGGCCGACTTTGCCCGGGCCGTCCGGCAGACACCGGTTCGAACCCTGCCGGCGATTGTTTCGGTCTGAACAAAAAAAACACACTCCGGCCTTAAAGTGCCGGAGTGTGTGGTTGGGGTTTACCGCACTGCAATCTGAATCAATCGCAGGCGGATTGCGGATAACGCTGACACTCAAGCCATTGAGCCGCAAACAGGGCGAAATCTGCCAAATTCACCTGGCAATCACTGTTCAAATCAAACGCCGTCAGCGGGTCTTCCTCATCTTCCATACACACGAACTTGCTCGGTTCAAAGTCCACATACAGCTGAGCGATTTGAACCGGTGTCAGAGGATAACTGTAAATCCGCACGTCGTCAATAGCCCCGTCAATCGACAATTCCGTCTGGCGTCCGCCGATTGACAACGGGGCTGACGCCAGGGGCGCTCCGGAAATATCCAGCACAATCGTCTCATTGTTGTCCCCGTCTGTGTAAATCGTGTACGACGTCGTCTGCGGATCATAAACAGCCGTAATCATATGCCACTGGCCGTCGTCCAGAGCAATGTTCGGATTGCCGTCCGCCCAATAGGCCGGGTCGTTGTTTGAATCAAAGAAAAAGACCGCCTGATTGCGCCAGGCCTTGTCCACGCCGAACAGCCAGCCCGACACGCCTGCGTCCAGTTTGGAAACCGGAAGCCGCCACCCGACCGCGTTGTTTTCTTTGTACCAGAAACTGATGCTAAAGCCCAGCGGATAGAAGGTAAAGAATTCCGCATTCTCAATCTCCACATAGTCTGCCGTATTGGCAAATACGATGGCATTGCCGTTGATGCCCGCTCCGTAGGTGTCAATGCCGGTTCCGCCGCCGGCCATCGTTCCGTGATGTGCCGGAGCGCCGGGCACACTGGCCGAGACCGAATCCAGCAGATTGCCGTCAAATTTCCAATGTCCCATCAGCCGTTTTGTCCACACCCAGGCCGCCTCAGAAGGAGCCGACGGTGTCAGACCATTGTAGGCGATGCAGTAATACTGTCCTTCATGAGCGACGGTCGGAGCCGTAATCGTCAGCGTATTAGTGCTCGTGCCGGAATAAACGCCGTTGTCTGTCAGCGGAATATCCGGATTGCCAACCTTAAACCATTGAAACGTGTTAGCGACATCATTGGCTATTACGGAAAGAACCGCATGGGGGGAAGCCACCGTATGGACAGGGTTAACCAAAATCAGCGGTGTGGCTCCTTTGGCGGTAAACGACCAGATTGGCCCCAAGATGTTATTCGGATCACCGGCCGGATAGGGGTTCCCCGTGCCGTTATCCATGCCTTCTTCGATGCTCCAATAATAGGTACGTCCTTCGGCCAGCGTAATCGTGTAGGAAACGTCCGGGTTGTTCCAGTCTGTGTGAGGAACTTGTCCGACATAACTGAGGGATGTTTCGCTTTCCCCCACCCAAATATAGTGCGCCCGAATCTTCGGATTGACCGGATAAACGTCGTTGGGGTCAATGCCCGCCCTCCAGTTCAGCTGTACCTGCGTCTGGGTCGGATTGATCAGCGTTCCAACAGATCCATCCGCATTTTGCGGCAGCGGATTCGGATCCCGAGCACAAAGCGGCGGAATCGCCGTCAGAATCATTCCCCCTGGAATACTTTGGGTATCCACCACAATTGTCCCGCCTCCGCGGCTGCCCGGCTGGGTCCCGTAGGCCTTCAGATATCCGTTGGCAATCCACGTCGGGATATTCGCACTTTGATCCTGATTGCGAAGAATGAGTGTTCCATCCCAAATATCCAGACACGTCACGCCGTACGAGGCGGTATTGGCCGCCATATTCATCCCGTTGGTAATATCGACCGTCCCACTGTACAGGTTCAAATACCCGCCCAGCCACAAATAATCGCTGATGGTGACGGTGCTGTTGTCGTACACATTCATCGTCACATACGGCGCCACAAACCACCAGTTGTCGCCCAGACACAAATTCACCACACTCAGCCGGCCGCCGTTGCGGATATTGATGACGGAACGAGCCGCTTCGGTGGTCGCCACCGGTGCCATCACAAACCCCAGATGGGTAAGCGTTCCGCCGTCAATGTTCAGCGTAGCGCCCCAGTTCGGCCCGTGCAGGTCTGTAGGACGCACAGTAGTACTGCCGCAGACGATATTGTCCTGCGCCCGAATCGTAACCACCGGCGAGGCGGCGATATATCCGATATTGATGTTTCCGGTTACCGTTGGATTCGACGGCGGTACCCCGTTGGACCAGTTGCCCGGTGTAACCCACAGTCCGTCGCCGGCCGCGCCTGTCCAGTTGGTATCCGCTCCCAGCGCCGGCAGTACCAGTACGGCCGACAGAAGGAAAAAGGAAAAAATGCCTTTCATAACTGCGTCCTCCAAAAAATGTTCATAATGCCTGTTTAAAATTTAATCCTGCTTTTCCCGTCAATTTTCATACCGCATTCCCGTCAATGCGAGCTTGTGTCATTCCTGTCAATGCGAGCTTGTGTCATTCCCGCGCAGGCGGGAATCCAGTTTTTCTTTTTTGGCTCTCTATGATATTGGCTCTGCCGCCTGAAAAGCAGAAACTGCTTTCACGGCCCTATTGGATATCCTCCTGAGTCCAGAAAAAAGGGGCCGATGCCGGCTGAAGGCATCGGCACCCTTTGGTTTCAATCATCCTTATCCCCTTTTGCGGAGCAGCGTCAGCCCGCCCAGTCCCAGCAGAAGCATTGTCGCCGGTTCAGGAATCATTGCGGTGATCTGAACGCCGTTGGGGGTTTGGGATACGATAACCTGCCCGGCACCGCCGAAGGCCACCAATTGACCGTTGGCAATCCAGCCGAGGGCTTCCTGATAGGGGTCCCGTCCGGAGGCGGAGCCCTGAATGAGCATCATGGCGCTGTTCCAGATGTCGATGCGGGCATAGGGGCTGCCGTGAGCCGCCATGTTCACCAGGCCGCCGATAGTCAGAACAGCATTATCATACAGGTTGACCCGTCCGCCCAGCCACATCCAGCCGCGAGCTCTGGCTGTGCTCGAATCATACACATTCAAGTTGGCATAAGGCGCATCCCAGAACCACCAGTTGTCGCCCAGGGCCAGTTCTCCGACCTCGAAGTATCCGTTGTTGGAGACATTGATGTTGGACGGTGCATCCGCTGCGCCGATCGGGGCCGCCACAAATCCGCGATGAATAAATGTTCCGCCGTTGATGTTCAGCGTGGCGCCCCATTCCGGGCCCCAGAAGTCCGACCAAAAAGCGCTGCTGCCGAATTCCGCCAGCTCTCCCACTCCAACATTGGCTACGGATGTGCCGCCGGCAAATCCCACGCACTTGCCGCCGCTGTCGCCGGCCGGAAGCGTATCCGGGACCACCCCTCTGGACCAGTTGCCCGGATCATTCCACGAGCCCTGATTGCCCTGAATCCAGAAGTTGTGCTCGTCCGCCCAACCAGCGGCCGTTGCGGCAAAAAGAACTGCACAAAATACCAGTTTCCATGTTGTTTTCATCTGTCCTTTCCTCCAAAAAATTCTTTCTGTTTCGCTCTGGCACACACTCCACACTTCACACGCTTTTCGAGCATCGGTTTATTCCGCCCGCAGATGCAGCTGCGGCAGCGCAAACAATCCCCAGTCTCCGTCCAGCACATAGGGCTGCCCGTCAATCCAGAGGCATTTTTCACGGCCGCCGTCGGTGACAGCCAGCGTCAGGAACCGGTCGCTTTCTTTCAAGTCCACCTCAATCGAATACACTTCCGTCCCGTCCGCTCCACGCCGGAAGAACCGAACCTTTCCGTCCACCAGCACCCAGAAGTCCGCGTAGGGACTTCGCCGCGGACCGTTTTCACTGATGCCCGCCAGGGCTGTAAATCGGCTGATTTTCAGATTCGGAAGCGTTCGGCGAATGGCTTCCAGGTCAAAGGTAATCCCCAGATTGGCGTGCATAAAAATAGCCGGTTTGTCCGCCGTTCCATACACCTGGCCGTTCAGCCGAAACTGCGGACTGGACAATTCCACCGGGTCGGACAACTGCCCGCCGTTGGTAATTTCCGTCCAGAACTCTCCGTTCGTCGCGGGGCATTCCGCAAAGACATCGCCGCGGGAACTGATAATTACCGGTTTCGAACTCGGATCGGGTACAAAGACTCCGTCCACAAACGGATTCCACGGGACGGCTTCATACCGCCCGCTTCCTTTGATGCTGTAGCGGGGAGTGATTTTTTCTACTTTCTGGCCGTTCAGCGGGTCAATACCCGCTTCAATTCGTCCCGTTCCGAAGCCGTTGCCGCCGCCGACGATATCCGCCAGATTCACATTCTGTCCCCTCCAGACAAACTGCGTCTGCGGCTGAAGCCGGCGGACAAAGGACTCTTTTTTCAGAGCAATATCCTGCACGGCACCGGCGGCACTGACGGCCTTGGCAAACCCCTCCCGCACTTCCAGCTGAGTTTTGGAGGTCTTGGCCGTGCCCGAAATCAGCATCGTCTTGCCGGCCATCACGTGAACCTCCATCCCGTCCGGGTCGGCTTTCACCCCGAACTCCGTGCCCAAATCGATGATTTTCGAAAAGGCCGTGCTGACGGTAAATCCGACGGCTGTTTTG
>CALEDR010000031.1 GCA_937949545.1 uncultured Phycisphaerae bacterium | reverse complement strand
GGTAATTTTTTTAAAAAACCTCTAATTTTTTCAGAAAAGTTCTATATCCAAGAACAGAGAATCCCCTTTTGTAAAGGGTGTAATATGCCGGAAGAAAGAAAAAATCTGACATCAGAAGACTATCGTCTTTTTATTAAGCTCTATTTAGCCAATGAACGCCGGCTTTATGGGTTCGTGCGGGCATTGATTCCGAATTGGTCGGATGTCGATGATGTCATTCAGGAAACGGCAGCCGTTTTATGGTCGAAATTTGACCAATTCGACAAATCTACAAATTTCTCCGCCTGGGCCTTAAAAATCGCTCATTTCCAGATCCTAAATTACTACAAAAACCAGAAAAAAGACAAACTCTACTTCAGTGAAGAGATGATCAATCTTTTGGCTGAAAAAACCCTCGAATACCCCAATTCCGATGAACGGCTTCCGCTTCTGAAAAAATGCCTTCAGCAATTGAAGGCCTACGAACTGTCTTTGATTCAGATGCGGTACGAGCCGGGCAGTTCGACACGCCGGGTTGCAGAGCAAACTGGCAAGCAACTCCACGTGCTCTACCGAATGCTCAACAAAATCCACGCAAAACTCTTGCTGTGCATTCGCCAACATTTGAAGGAGGTGTATTCATAAATTATGAATCTTTCCAATATCCAGATAAATCGCCTTTTGACCCTGCTGGGGGCCTTGCGGGACGAAGTCATCACGCCGGAAGAGTTTGACGAGTTCCATAATCTTTTGAAAGATTATCCGCAGGCAAGGGAGTTCTACATCGATTATGTCTATTTGTGCACCGATTTGTGCAACCTGCAGGCCGCCATTCGTCATACCCCCGCCCTGGCTTCGCCGCTGTCCTGCGGCACTCAAGGGCCGGAGGATTCGGGAGCCCCCCTGACCCTCGAATTCCTTCAGGTTCTTGGCGATTATGAGAAAAATGCAGAGGCCGTGGAAGTTCCTCCAGTCGAGCTGCCGGTTCTGCAGAGTCCTCGTCCGGCTGGGGCTGTCAAAAACAAACCTCAGGTATCCAAGTTATCCCTGTTTGCCCTGCTTACGTCGCTGGCAGCCCTTTTAATGATTCTGCTTTATCCGCTGGTATTTCCCCCCCCGCTGTCCGGCGTTGCATCTATCAGCGATACTCTTGGAGCGGCCTGGTCCTCCCGCGAACCTTTGGAAAAAGGCACACGTCTGGCAGCTGGAGCCGATCCAGTACAACTGATCAAGGGATTGGTCAAGATTCATACCGATAACGGCGTTCATCTGGTCATTGAAGCTCCTGCGGAATTCCGCTTCGTTAACTCCGACGAGCTCTCGATGACCTACGGACGGGTTTTTGTCAATATTCGACAGGCCCCCAACGGGTTTTCCGTGCAGACCCAAAAATCCAAAATTATCGATATGGGCACCCAATTCGGGGTCTATACCGATATGCGGGGAGATGTTGAGCTGCACGTCTTTGAAGGCAAAACTGTTCTGATTGCCGGCTTGAGCAACAAAACCAAACAAGTCCTGGATGTGGTCGCCGGCCAGGCCAAACGTTTTGGAGAATCCGGTACCGAAGTTCAATCCATCCGGCTCAGCGAGCAGTTTTTCGCTAGGGATATTCAATCTCAGAACAACCTTGTCTGGCGGAAGGAAAAACAAATCGATCTGGCGGATATTGTAGGCGGCGGCAACGGATTGGGCAGCGGCCAAAAAGGAGCCGGCCTTAATCCATCCAATCGCCCTGCTGACAGCCCTGGCGAAATGCGGGACCGCCGCAGCAGCAATGCCTATAATAAAGTTCCCTCCAATCCCTACATCGACGGTGTGTTCGTGCCCAATGGAGTCAGCCCGCAGATCGTCAGTTCCGCCGGCCATCTGTTCAGAGAATGCCCTCTTACCAGCGGCTACTTCTTTGCGGATATTCTCCATTCACCAGCCGCTCAACTGAAGAAGAACAACAGCGTCAAGACCGTATCCCTGCAGCTCGGCACGGTCGATTACAGCGACCCCGAGACAACATTCCTATGTTTGCATGCCAACAGTGGTATTACCTTTGATTTGGATGTCCTTCGAAGCCGTCTGCAGACACCCATTCGCCGTTTTACAGCCCAGGCAGGCCTGCTGGACTTTGTTCCGGCACATCTGAAAGCCGGCTATGCAGAATGCTGGATTCTGGTGGATGGGCAAGCCCGCTTCCACACAGTTTTGGATGCCGGACAGTCAGAAGATGTGGAAATCGAACTGTCAGACACCGATCGCTTTTTGACCCTGATTGCCACAGACGGCGGAAGCCGCGACCTCCAGATGGACCGCAATGCCATTGGGTACGACTGGTGCATCTTCGGACAACCCAAACTGATTTTGGAATAACAGAACGGAAAACTTTATGAAAAAGGCCTTTACACTCATCGAACTGCTGGTTGTGATTGCTATCATTGCTTTGCTGCTGAGCATTGTCATGCCATCTTTGAAAATGGCCAAAGAGCACGCCGGACGGCTGGCTTGTGCCGACCATCTGAAAATCATCGGTCAGGTCCTTCATCTCTATGCGCAGGCCAACACCGACTTCCTGCCGGAGGCCTACTACACGGAAACGCGAACAGGCGGTGCGGCAACCTATTTCATTTTCAACGTGGACCCGACCAAACCGCCGCAGACCCGCATCACCGGTACCTTCAACCTGGCTCCGCTGTGGACCCGCGGGTATATCGATGATGGAGCCGTTTTCTACTGCCCGAGCAACAAACGGACCGCTTTCAGCTATGAGGCCTATCTGGGACCACAGGACTGGCCTTCCGTGGACCCGGCATATGCCAATCCAAGCAATCCCAACTCGGTCCGAATCAGCTTTTCGTATCTGCCCCAGTCTTCTCAACGAAAAATGACTGTCGGCACCAAACAATTTCCCGCCGTCGCCAAGAAACTGTCCGAGACACACCCCAGCCGCTCCATCTGCCTGGATGTACTTCAGGCCCGTGAGCGAATGTCTCATCGGCGCGGGGGATATGCCGGTGCCAATCTGCTTTATTCAGACGCCCAGTGTAAAATTTCGTCAGAATCCCGAGGTGCTGGACAGGCAGGTGTACGGCTCCGACCCGATGCAGGAGCCGGAATTGTGGAGAACCATTGTCCAAGGACTTGAATAACGGTGCGCGTGGCGCAGAAACAAAATACGGATGGGTAATTTCATTTTATAAACTTTTCTTGTGGAGGATTTGGTTATGAAAGCGAGACAGGTATGGCTTGGAATCATTTTGCTGTGTTTATGGGGGCTTGCAGCCCAAGCCGAGGTGGCCATCACTACCGAGTACGGTCAGGGAGCAGATACCTACTTGACCAATGACGCCCAGCAGGGCCCCACGGTGAATACAGCCGGCGAAGAACGAATTCGGGCCTTCCGTCAGCTGGCCAATACCCGTTCCAAAACCGGGTTCATTCGTTTTGATTTAAGCGGCATCGACGGCGAACCCAATGACGCTGTGATTACCTTCGATGCCACCTATTTAAAGGGCGGCGAGAAATCGGTCACCGTTTATGGTTTAGTAGATGGTGCAGGAGATTTCTGGACTGAAAGCACCATCAACTACAATACCGCTCCCTGCATGGTGCCCAATCCGCCGACTACACTCGGAAATTACCAGTTTGTCGAAGGAACCGTTGTTCAACTGGGCACGTTAACCACACCGGCTCTTCCAGATCCGGTGACATATCCGGTCACCTTCTCCTCGAATCCAACAGCCCTGCCTTTGAAGGATTTCCTTACCAAAGATACCAACGGCCTGGTCACACTGATTTTCATTGGTGGGGATAATGAAGTCGAAGTGGCCTCTAAGGAACACGCCACGTTTAATCCGCCGACCTTGACTCTGCCGAACTGCTACCCCGTCAGACGAGCGTCGAGCCCTGTTCCAGCCAATACTATCAAAGTTATGATTGGACAATACGAAACCCTCAGCTGGACCAATCCGGAACCGAATCTGCCGGATGGTGTCATTACCTGTGATGTGTATTTCGGCGATACCGAGCCGAATGTTCTGCTGCCTCATTACGGCTTATCTCTGTTGGCCTCCGGTGTCAGCGGCAACTCGGTTGCCATGCCCGCTTTGGCCCCTTACAAAACCTACTACTGGGTTGTGGACACCTATGACACCAGCCGCACTCCTGAATACGTTCAGGGCAAGGTCTGGACCTTCAACACCAATAACAGCGCCCCGGTCGTCAATGCCGGTGCGGACCAGTTTGTCTGGCTGACCCGGACCATCATAGATACCACCAGCGAAGCGGACACGTACATTCGGGACAATGTGGTACGCGGTTCTTATGAATTTATGGATATTCGCGGCGGGTCCTCCGATTTCGTCGGGTATCTGCGGTTCAATCTGTCGGAACTGAAGGCCTTAGGCCCCGGCACTATCACAAACGCAACCCTGACTTTGACTGTTTCCGGCGGAGCCTCTCGAAATGACGCTGTCACCAATGCCCGCTTTGCGCTGCATGGACTGAACAATGTGGCCGGCAACACGCCGCAAAACTGGAGCGAGGCTGTACTCACCAAAACCGGTGAAGTGATTCCCGGCGCCGAGTGGGACGGGGCAGCGCCCCTGACCAACGCTATTGCATCAGGGCGTGTGACCGACCTGGATGACAACGTAGCAGGCATCCGTGAAGTGATTACACCCGCCGGAGGCAACGCCGCTAATCCGGGAACCAAGATCGCTATCTCCGGCGCTACTCTCGAGGCCTTCCTGCAGAGCCGTCTGGAAGATAACGGTCTTGTGACCTTCATCATCACCAATGATGACGGAAACGACCGCGGCTACGGACTGGGCACCAAAGAAAATCAGAATCCGGACTACCGTCCGCGTCTGCAGCTGACTTATCTGCTCGAAGGGGCAACCGGAAGCGGGGATGCCGTGGTGACTCTGGTCGGAACCGTGACGGATGACGGGCTTCCCAGCGGACAGATTACGGTCCAGTGGACGCAGGTGAGCGGTCCCGAAGGGTCAGAGCCGGTTGTCATGGATCCCGATGACCAGTTGGAAACCACCGTCACATTGGCCAATGCCGGCTGGTATGAATTCCAGCTGGAAGCCAGTGACGGAGAGCTAAGCAGCACAGATAACGTTCGGGTCTATGTCGGCATCAATCCTTGTGATGCGGCTCACCAGGTTCCGGGCTATACTCGGCTGATGTCTGATTTGAACGACGACTGCTTCGTGAACCTCAAAGATGTGGCGATTCTGGCTTCTCAATGGCTCGACTGCACGAGTCTGGATTGTCCCTAACATTGAGTAATGTATTCAATTAGGGGCAGGCCTTTTGTTTGGCCTGCCCCCTAATGAGAAACACTAATTATACAGGAGGTTTTTTATGAAAGCATCTCACATAGGATTGGGAACCATTTTATTGTGCATTCTGGGATTAGCAGCACGGGCAGAAGTCATTCGCACAACCGCTTTCGGCCGCGGGGCAGACACTTATTTAACCAATGACAGCCAGCAGGGCCCGAATACCAATACGGGCACAGAAATTCGAATGAGAGCCTGGCGGCAGCTGGCGAATACTCGCTGCAAAATCGGATATATCCGATTTGACATTGAGGGAGTTGCCGGCGATTTCAGCAATGCAACCCTGACCCTGCACTATACGTACATGAAAGGCGGGCAAAGCACAGTAACCGTTTACGGTGTGATCGACGGACCGGATGATTTCTGGATCGAAAGCGGAACCGGCGGTATTACTTACAATACAGCCGCGGGTGTTCTCCCCACTACACTCGGAAACTATTTAATTGACACAGCGAAAGCCGTTCAGCTGGGCACCTTCATCAGTCCAGGCGTCCAAACCCTGCCGTTTTCTGTTACAACAAACCCCGCAACGCTGAATTTGGCCTCCTTCCTGGCGGCAGATACCAACGGCCTGGTCACCTTTTTCTTTATCGGCAGTGATGATGAAGATGAAATTGCTACCAAAGAACGCACGGATGGAACACCGCCCCCCTCACTGAATATGCCGAATGCTTCTCTGGGCAAGGCCATCAATCCCACTCCGGCAAATGATTCCTATGTCAACCGCAATCTGCTCACCCAACTGCAGTGGCAGCTTCTCCCAGGTGTCGGCAAATGTGATGTCTATTTCGGAACAGAACCGAATATTGTTCTGATGGATGTTCTCACCTTCACGCCCGCTGTGGAGTCTGTGAATATTGATGACTTTGCCAGCTTCTCTACGCCTTTGGCCGATGGAACCTATTACTGGCGGGTTGATTGCTATGACACAGACCCGGATCCAAATCTTTTCGCCGGTCCGTTCTGGAAGTTCACAGCCACATCTGCTCCTATCTTTGAGAGCATTTCTCCGGCTTATCAGGCCAAATTTGTCGGAGAAACAGCCGATGCGATTACCGCAGTCTTTTCGAGCAGCAGCCCGATGAATTACACGTGGTATAAGAGTCAGGACAATGCCAATAATACCCCATCGGATGATGTGGTGGTCGGTACAAATTCCAATACACTGTCTATAAACACATTGGCCAAAACGGATGCCGGCTGGTACTACTGCGTAGCCGCCAGTGCAGGCGGTCAGATGGCCAGCAGCACAGTCCGAATTTCCATCAAGCAGCAGATCGCCCATTACACCATTGACGGAAATGCGGATGATTCCTCCGGCAACAACCTGCATGGAACCCTTATGGGCGAGCCGTCTTTTGAGGCCGGCATTTTTGGACAGGCCCTGGTGTTTGACGGTATCGATGATTATGTCCAGCTGCCCGCCGGCTTTGATGATTTCTCGCCGGGCATTACCATTTCCGTCTGGGCCAAGCCGGCTGCCGCCACCACCTGGGCACGCTTTGTTGATTTCGGCAATGGCCCCAACAGCGACAATGTCTATCTGAGCCGAAACGGCACAACCACCAACCTGACGTACAGCCACTATCGCGGAAATACCAGCGCCGGAGCCGTAACAGCAACCGGTGCCCTGAATCTGAACGAATGGCAGATGTATGTGGCCGTCATGAACAATGCCGGCAATGTCACTCTCTACCGGAACGGTCTGCCGGTTCAAACAGGCACCATTGCTCAAATGCCGAATATCCTGATCCGGAACAATAACTACATCGGCGAAAGCAACTGGGCAGATGACGCCTTCTACAGCGGACTAATGGATGATATTCAGATTTGGAACTATCCACTGACCGCTGACCAGGTCGCCGATATGTATGCCGCCGGTGCAGGGAGTTTCTGCCGGTTCCGTCCAGCATTGGACTACAGCGGAAACTGCATCGTAGACCTGGCCGATTTGGCTGTTTTCGCTCAGAGCTGGCTGGAGTGCGGAATTCACCCAGACTGTCAGTAAAAGTATCTATATCTTCTCAGGGCAGGTCTTTCCGGCCTGCTCTGAGAAGTTTGGTGTGTGGAGTGTGTGAAAGGAAAAACCGTTCGTAATAACAAAAACATAAACTTTTTTTGGAGGTTGGTTATGGAAAGAAAGGTCTTTTATCTGTTGGCCATGTTAACCCTCTTTGCCCCATTGTCCTGGGCCTTGGTCATTACCACAGAATACGGCAATGGAGCCGATGCCTATATCGGCAATGACAGCCAAGTCAGTTCCACTTCTACAGCCGGAACAGCCGCCACAGAGCTTCGCTCCCGCTACAACGGCGGCGGCTCTCGATTCCAATGCACCTATCTTCGGTTTGATCTGAGTGAAATGACCAATGAAACATTTGTGGGTGCTCTGCTGCAGCTGGAATTCACATACATCAAAAGTTCAACGGGACGGCGGCTGGATGTTTACGGTCTGATCGATGAGTCGCTGGACAACTGGACCGAATCAACTCTCTGCTATCAGAATGCCCCCGGGATGCTTCAACCGTCACAGGGCTGGAACACCGGCTATTATCTGCTGGATGAGACCAAATTGCAATGGCTGGGATTTTTCAACACACCGGGAACTGGCGGACAAACCCCGACATATCCAATAACCTTCACATCGAACACAACGGATCTGGGAACTGCATTCAGCGATTTTCTGGCAGCAGATACCAACAAACTGGTTACATTGGTGATTATCAACTCAACCGGCACCTCTTCGATCAACTGTGAAGACCGCTTCGCTTCCAAAGAACATGCGACCTTCACAGCACCGGCACTGGTTCTTGTACCGGAACCGATGACACTGGCATTGGTAGGTCTGGGCGGTTTGATTTCACTTCGGCGGCGCGGATAACCCACCCGCGCGTAGAAAAAAGGGGAATCCGTCCAACGGCGGATTCCCCTTTTCTTTTCTAAGCAGATTGCAAAGGACCTATCGGGACTTTGAATACAGCACAAATCCTCCCTGCGGCGGCATCGAAACGATCATCTTTCGTACATCCGACGCCGAAACGGTTCTGGCCTCCAATTGGTCCGGCTGGGCGCCGTCTGTAATCAAAACTCCCTGAAAATCCTCCGGCAGGAAGGACAGGTCCAGCGTAAGCGTTTTGGCGGTCTTTTCTCCGTTGATGCCCGCCGCAAACCATTGACTTCCTTTCCGCCTTGCCAGCACAACCTCCTTAGCCGGATAGCCGGATACAAAACGCGTTTCATCCCAGCTGGTGGGCACCGCCTTAAAATAATCCGCCGCAAACGCCGGCAGGGCATCCGCCTCAAACGGCGCCAGGCCGAAATGCTGAATCCCCGATTCAAAAATCACCGGCAGGGCCATTTCAAAAGCCGGTGTCGTTACACGCTGCACGCCGCGAATCCGGCGGCTCATCACCACCGGTGTAAAATCCATCGGAGCGACGACATTTCGCGTAAACGGCAGAATGCAGCAGTGCTGGGCCTGCTGGTCTGTATTCCGCTGGTCAAACGTGCAGTATTCCATCCCCATCACCGCTTCCGTCGTCACCAGATTGGGCCACGTGCGGTGCCAGCCGCGCGGCAGTGTCGCCCCGTGGAAATTGGCCAGCAGCTGATACGCCGCCGCATCCCGCAGAATATCCTGATACAGCTGCATCGTTGCCTGCTTATCCCCGCCGAAAAAGTCCACCTTAATCCCCCGGATGCCCATTTGGCGGAGCCGCTCGAACTCCTCCCGCCGCACCTGGGGCAGATGCATCCGGTTTTTCGGCGTCATCGGCGCCGTATTCCACTCGCCGTTGGAATTGTACCATAAAATCAATTCTACGCCTTTTTGACGGGCCTGCTGCGACAGCTCGGCAATCTTCTCATAGCCGACCAGCCGATCCCAGTCGGCATCCACCAGCATATATTCCCAGCCGAATTTGCCGGCCATCTCCAGATACTCCTGCAGATGCGGCAGTTTCGTCCCTTCCGAATCGTACCGCAGCCAGCTCCAGGCCGCCCGGCCCGGCTTGACAAAAGAAACATCCTTCACTTTCGAGGGCTCCGCCGCATCCGTCGCCAGTGTGGACTGCACAATGGCGCCTAAATCCCGCCCTGCGATAACCAGCCGCCATGGAGTGGAAAACGGGATGACGGCTGAAGGAGCAACCGGGTCCTGCGGCCCGCGGTGCTCATTGACCTGCGGAAAGGCGATCCGATAGACGCCCCCGTCCGAATGCTGTGCCAGCCGGCAGCCGCAGTAATTCTCATCCACCGCCGTCTCACTCAATAAAACCCAGCCGGACTGCCCCACCCGAAACAGTGCCGGAAACGCCCAGCCGGCAGCAAAAGGCGAAGGTTGTCCGACCGGCTTTTCAATCTCATAGTGGGCCTCATAAGAAGGATTGGTTTTTTCCCACCCGCTCTTGGAATCATGCATCGGATGCAGCCAGCTGACCGTCCCCGCCGGAAAGGCAAAGCCGGTCTGTTCGGCCTCCACCGAAACTTTCAGTCCGCTCGGCTCAGGAAAAGAATAGCGGAACGCCAGCCCGTCATTGGACACCTGAAAGACAATCTGAATGAGCTGTCCCTGCGGATTGGCCAGGGTTGCAGTCCGCCGGTTGGCCCGATAGACAATCCGGCTCTGTTTGCCGTGCGGCATTGTATATTCATCCGAAACCTTTTCCGCTTCGGAAAAACGTTGCAGTGTCAGCTGCCCGGTAAAATCCGCGTCGCTCCGCTTGATTCCCAGCGGCGATTTCTCCAGAAGAACCTCCTCCCCCAGCCGAATGGAATAAAACGGCCTGCCCTCTTCCAGCAGAAAATCTACCTGAACGCGCCCGTCCGGACTCGTAACCGTATGGCTTCGGTCCATAGCACACCCCGTCTGAAACAAAGCAGCCCCATAAAACAAACACACAGCCAACCACTTTTTCATAAAGACTCCTTTCTCGCAATGCTTAACTTATTTCTTTCCCTCCGCCTGTCCCCCGAAGCTTCAGCGAAGCAGGAAGGCAGGAATTCAACCATTTGATAGAGTTTCATCAGAACACCCCTTAATCAACCCCCTCAAATATTTCTTCCGTCGCCGTTCGAACCCTTTGATAGGCACCCGTCTGAGAGGGCTGACCGGACTGCGGCGTTTCATCGGCGATCACGGCAATTTCCGCAACCGAAGCCGTCAGGTCATCCCCGAAGCCCGACAAGGCCCTGATTTTGACGCATTGGGCGGATACCTCTTTGCCGAAGTCAATCTCCTGCGGATGAAATGTGGATTCCAGGCGACCTTTCAGCGGCTCCGACCATTCCTGCCCGTCCACACTGAAGCAGATTTCATAATCCCGAACATCCCCTTCATGCCCGCGATGGTCCTGCCGATTCATCCAAATCAGTCCCTTCATTTGGACCGGCTGCTCCAACTGAATCGTTAGCTCAAACGGATGGCGTCTTTCCCGACTCACCCGTCCCGTAAACCAATATGTATTGGGATTTCCGTCTATCGCATTGGCCGCCGCATTGCGTCCATCCTCCCATTGGGTCTGAACCGTTGCACCCAATTTTTTCATAATCTGATTGTCAAAAACCAGTTTGCGCAGCTGCTGGACACTTACAGCGGTCTTCGGAGCAAAGCGTTCGCTATTCATATAGTTCAGCAGGCTGGTCCGCAGCTGCCGGGCCGCCGGACGTTCCGAAAGGTTGGTCTCCAAATCCGCCGCACACACCAAAAGTTTCCCTTCACCGACCCGGCACTCAAAAATCGCCGCCAGTTTATAATTCCGATGCCAGTCATCAATCACCTGAACAATCGGCTCCAGTTCCGCCGGCATATCCGCCAGATTCAGCACCCGGCAGGCGGGCTGAAAAACCTGCTCCCACTGCCAGTCATAATAGAACTCCGTCGCAAAGGCCGACAGAGCCGGATGGCTCGGCTCACAGACAATCCCCAGAAACCGCTCCCAATTCGGCCCCATCAGCCGATTCCAGAATATCGGCAGCCGGCCGATCGGCGGGCAGTCCCACCGAAGCCGGTTATAATGCGGCATCCAAAGCACCCTGCCGCCCGCCTGAAGCCGTTCCAAGACCTCCTCTTCCGAACGGGTTATCAAAATATCCGCTCCGCTCGGCTCCGGCAAAACCTTCGGATAAACCCAGAAATTCCAGTCATTCTCAAACGGCGTCCCCGCCAGCCCGACAATCAGCCGATACATCGCCGGTGCGGGCAAATCAGCCAAATCCGTCCGGACCCGCCCGAGCAGCAGGGCACTGCCCAGCTCGATGGCATCAACCCTCCAGCCGCCCTGCCGAACGATGTGCCCGTTCTTATCTGCAATCCGCCAATAAACCTCCGTCTTGCCCATCGGTTTTGCTCCATAATGAGCAATTCGAACCTCCGGCTCAAACAGCTCATCCTGTGTAAAAGTGCGCTTCTTCAGCACCGCCAGCGGCACTGTCATCGTACAGAACCGCCGCCACTGCGGCGCCGAAACATAGCCTTTCTCCTCCCAGAAGGCATCCAGCAGGCCCACCAGGGCCGTGCCCTGCCCGAGGTAGTCATGCAAATCCAGCAGCTGAAAGCCCGCCAGACCTGGCGTTCGCAGGTTGGCCTCGATTTCCTCCTTATAACAGGCTGTCTGAAACATCCCGCTGGCCAGGGCAAATTGCTTATTTTTGGCCAGCAGTCCAGCCGCCGCCGCAGACTCCCGGAAAATCTCATAATTGCCCGGCCGCAGATAGCCGGTAAACTTCCGGATAATGTCAAAATCCGGGTACGCGCACCACTGCCCCAGTTCGTGAACGATAATCGGAACATCCACCCCCTCAATTGAGGACAGATAATCCCCGCCGAACCAAGCCCGATTGCCCCGCACCGGCCGCAAACCGACCCGATGCACCGCCAGAAAATCCGCCCCCTTGACAGGCCCCGGGTCATCAATCAGCGGCCAGCCCGTGCCCGTCGTGTAAAGCCGGCGCGGGTCTTTTTGGCGATAATACTCGACCCACTTCGGCAGGGACTCTTTCCAGCGTCCGGCCGGTTCATTGCTCGGCGAACACAGCACAAACGACGGATGATTTCCATACGCCCGAATCATCCGCTCTGTTTCCTCATACATCCGTGCCTCCATTGCCGTGCCCGGGCTGATGGCATTCCACATCCCCGCCTCCGGCTGCAGATAAAAGCCCAGCTCATCCGCCGCTTCAAACGCCGCTTCAGGAGGGCAGAATGAATGGAACCGCATATGATTTAAGCCCCACTCCCGGCAGGTCTGAAACAGATTCCGCCAATACGCCAAATCCGTCGCCGGATATCCCGTCAGCGGAAAATCCCCGCCCGAATGCGTCCCCCGAAAATGACTCCTTCGCCCGTTGACCAGCAGATGAGTGCCGTCCGTACGGATTTGCCGCAGTCCAAAGCGAATTTCCCTTCGATCCTCCGCCCCTCTGCCCTTTAATTCCACCGTCAGCCGATGCAGCACCGGCTCGAACTCATCCCAAAGCCGGGCATTCTTTCCCAACGACACTATCAGCTCGGCCTCCCCCCCTTCCGCCGTCCAGGAAACCGGCACACGAACCTGTCCGGCTTTCAGGGTTCCTTTTCCCGGCTGTCCCGTGCTGTTCCCGATTTGCACCTGAATCCGCACAGTCTTGTCCTGAATATTCGGATAAACCTGCACATCCTCCAGCCAGACCGGCGACGTGGACATCAATTCGATCCGTCCGACAATCCCGTTCCAGGTGCTGCCCAGCGAATCTGAAACACTGTGGGCATCCGGCCGATAATCCATCAGCATTCGATTGTCCAGCCGAATCGTCAGCCGATACCGGCCGGGCTCCAACATCCCCAAATCAAACACGTGAGGCGCAACCAGCGAATTGTCCGAACCGATCTGCCGCTCATTCAGCCAAACCGTCGAAAGCCACCGTGTCCTCTCCAAAAACAGAACAACGCGTCGGCCCTTCCAGTTTTTTGGAATCTCAATCTCCCGCTGGTACCAGGCGGGCCCCAGATAATGCCGAGGCGGCTGGGAAAGAAACGGAACCTTCACATCCCCTTCCGCATATTGTTCATATTCCTTCCTTAAATACCAAAACTTATCATACAATGACAACACCCAGGGCGTATCTTTGCTGATAAGGTTGCCGTATCCCTGGGCCTGGAGAATCCCGGGCAGCTGAATTTCATCCGAAAGGTCTTTTCGATACCACTCCTCCCGCAAACCGGCATCCTGCGGGTCCAGAGCAAAACGCCATTTTCCGGACAGATCCAGAGATACTGGAGCCGCCTGAGTAAAAGCCGATGCAATCCATACAAAAAGAATAGAGTACATCCCGATTTGTCTTTGCTTCCGTTTCATGGACATCCTTTCCTTTCCCGAAACCCCGCAGCCAATTCAGAATGCCCTCATTGTAATCAAAGGGTTCTGAAAAGCCAGTTTTAGACAGAAAACAATTAAAAAGACAAAAAACAATTTTTTCTTTTTCTGCCCGTCAAAAAAAGATATAATTTATAGGACCTACACAAGAGTTAACCAATCGCTAATGGGGATTCGTATTGTCGTAAACTTGGATTGCTGTTCTTCCGATGAACATCTTGCATAGGAACCGAAAGGGAATATTTTAAAACCGGAGGTCTTGTGAAACGATTTTTTCTTGTCTTTCTGGTATTGTCGATTTCCATCTGCGCCGCCGCTGAGATGGTTCACCGCTACTCCTTCAACAACCATGCCGATGATTTGGTCGGCTCTGCTCACGGCATACGGAAAGGAACGGCTGCCATATCCGGCGGTGAGCTTGTCCTGGACGGCTCTAATGCATGGCTCGAGCTCCCCCCCGCCGCCATCGGCATCAATAAGTACCACAGCATTACCATCGAGGCCTGGTTTACCCTGAATGTCTCTTCGGGCTGGAATCGGCTTTTCGACTTTGGAGACACATACGCCGATCAGGGCGGTTATTATCTTTTTTACAGCCCCTCGGCCGGCGGAGGGGGCTCCCGATTCTGCATTTCTACAACCGGTTTTCCCGGCTATCAGACGGGGGAGGAATCTGTAAACGCCTCGATTGTCTCCTCCGGTGTAAAAACCCACATCGCCTGCGTGTATGACGGAATCAATCGTCAGATGCGTATTTACCGAAACGGCTATCTGGCCGCTACAGCAAGCAATATCACGCATTTACTGACCGATGTGCGGACGGCCTTTGCCTTTATTGGGAAATCCTGCTACACGTGGGACCCCCTTTTGAACGGGTCCGTCGATGAATTCCGCATCTACAATATCCCCTTTGATGCCTCGATGGCCCTGGCCAGTTATCAGGCGGGTCCGAACTCCCCCATCAGCACCTACGCCGTTCCATCCAATCCGAGTCCGGCCGACGGTCAAAACGCCGGTATCCTGCCGACGCTGACATGGAACGCTGACCCCAACCCGGCCATTCTGTATCACCGGGTCTATCTGGGAACAGACTACCGAACCGTTTTAACAGCCACAACGACTACCACCGGGGTCTATCAGACTACAAAGCCCTCTTCAGACAGGACATTCACCCCCACCGCTCCGCTCGAACGGGACCAGATCTATTACTGGCGTATTGAAGAAGTCACCTCCTCCGGATACATCTTCAGCGGCCCGGTCTGGCGTTTCCGCGCCGTCAATCCCAAGGCCAATAATCCCAGTCCTTCGTCCGGTGCCATCGGCGTCTCCCCAGCCGGTGTGATGCTGCAATGGCAGGCCGGCTATGAGGCCGTCGGACATCGGATTTGGCTGGGTACTTCCCCATCCAACCTTCAGATGCTTATGGACAATTACCCGCAAACCACGTACTGGGTGGGCCCGCTGACGGCGGGAATCGATTATTTCTGGCGGGTCGATGAACTCGCCGCCTCCGGACCGCCCGTTACGGGAGAGCTCTGGATGTTCTCCACCAGTGATGTCATTCCTGCCTGTCTGCCGGGAGACCTGGACGGAAACTGTGTGGTCAATTTAAACGACCTGTTCCTCTTTGCTCAGCAATGGCTCCAGACAACCGACTGCCGCGGCTATGACTGTGCCGACTTTGACAACAGTCATCGGGTCGATTTGCAGGACTTCTCCGCCCTCGCCGCCGGCTGGCAAAACAGCGGCAACCCCCTGATTGTCATCAACGAGATCCATTTCCATCCGGATTCCAACAAAGAACCGGTCGAATTTATCGAGCTGTACAATGCCGGTGCCCAGCCGGTCGATTTAAACGGTTGGCATTTTGAAGATGCTGTCGAATACCGTTTCACAGAGCCCTTCGTGCTGGCACCGGGCTCCTTTGCGGTGGTTGCCGGCAATCCGGCCGCCGTTTTTCAGAAGTTCGGGGTCTCCGCTCTCGGTCCCTGGCAGGGCAAACTCAGCAACGAAGGCGAGCGAATCGTCCTGCGAAACGCCCTGGGGCAGAAAATCGATGAAGTCACCTACGGCAGCGGCTTTCCCTGGCCGATCGCCGCCTGCGGCGAAGGGGCCTCGATGGAGCTTCTGAATCCCTATCTGGACAACGATTTAGGAGGCAGCTGGCGCAGCTCCGGCTATCAGCCGAATGCGTCACGCCCGGAACTGGCCTTCGGTCCGCCGACACCGGGCCGCATCAACAGTGTCCTGACCAACAACGCTCCGCCGCAAATCCGTCAGATTCGGCACACCCCCAAGCAGCCCAAATCGACGGAACCGATTGTCATTACAGCCAAAATCACCGATCCAGAGGGTGTGGCTTCCGTCAATCTGAAAGTCCAAATCGTCCTGCCGGGACAGTACATCCCCGCCTATCTGCCGATTCCCATCGCCTCGCTGCTGGCCAATCCGCATCAGATTCAGCCCCAAAATCCGGCGTTTGAAAGCCCGGCCAACTGGCAGAGCTATCCGATGCGGGACGACGGAACCGGCGGAGACGCCGTCGCGGGAGATTCCATCTATACGGCCGTCCTGCCGGCCCAAATCAACAGAACCCTCGTGCGCTACCGCATCGAGGCCGCTGACAACACCGGCCGCTCGGTACGAGTCCCCTACGCCGATGACGGCTCGCTGAACTTTGCCTGTTTTGTGTACAACGGCGTGCCGCCCTACGCAGCCAGCAAAGATACCGTACAGCCCTCCGGACCTGGCTATGTGTACAGCTCTGAAATTCTCACCTCTGTTCCGGTGTATCATCTGATCACCCGGGCGGAGGACTTCTTCCAGAGCCACGGCTACAACAGCGCCGACCGAATCGATCAGGGCACCACCAACTACAACAATCAGGAAGCCGGCAAGGTCTATAACTGGGCCGGCACTTTCGTGTATGACGGCGAGGTCTATGACAACATCGGCTATCGGCTGCGGGGCGGAAACGGACGCTACAACTATGGACAAGGCGGCAAACGTTCGATGAAGTTCCGGTTCAACCGCGGCAACTACTTCCAGGCCCGCGACCTGTACGGCAACAAATTCCCCAACCGCTGGCAGCATCTGGTCACCGCCAAGATGTTCGGCAACCGCCTCCAGGGCCGCTACGCCATCAATGAAATGCTCGACATGATGCTCTGGAATCAGATCGGCGTGCCCGCCCCGATGGGCTGGTGGTTCCACTTCCGCGTGATTGACGGACCAGACGAAACCCCCAACACACTCAACGGGCAATACGAAGGCGATTTCTGGGGCCTCTATCTGGCCTGGGAGGATTACGACAACGCCTTCCTCAAAAATCACGGCATGCCCAAAGGAAACCTTTACAAACTCTCGGACAAAATCTATGAAGGCTGGCGGCAACAGCGGTACCAGGGCCCCGATGCCGTTGATGACGCTTCCGATTATGAAAACATCCGCTGGAACCTGAACGCCGAGGCCACCGCCCAGCAAGTTCAGGCCTGGCTGGATGTGGATATGTGGATTCGCTATCATACCGTTGTGGAGGCCGTTCGGCATTATGACATCTTCTCCGGCCCCAACTGTTTCCACTGTCTGAAGAACGCCGCCTGGTATTTCTATCCGGACTACAAACCGGAAAATCAGTACTGGGGCCGTCTGTGGATTCTGCCCTATGATGTCGATGACACCTGGGGTCCGTTCTTCAATCAGGGCGTTGACCACGGCAAAGCCGCCGTGTTCGACCAATACTACGTTACGGAAGGTCAGCCCGTTCAGCGGACGATTCAGCCCGGAAAAGCCCCGCTCCGGCAGGCCTACCGCAACTACATCCGCGAGTTTCTTGATTTGCACTGGAAGCCGGAAATCATCAACGGAATGATTGACGAACTGGCCTATCATATCTCCCAGCTGGTTCCGGCAGACCGCGACCGGTGGCGGCTCAATCCTCTTCCGGAAGGTGCCCGGGACGACGGCCCCCTAAGCAATATCGTGACTGATTTGAAAAAATTTGCCTGGCAAGGCGGCAGCTGGACTGGCGACCCCTGGTTCGGAGACCCGCCGTGGCCGGGAACAGCGGCCAATCTGGAGGCTCTGGCCGGAGCCGAAGGCGATTCCACATCGATTCCCTATACCCCGACTATCTCCTACATCGGGACCGCCGGCTATCCGCTCAACGACCTGCGGTTCCAGACCAGTCCTTTCAATGACCCGCAGGGCAGCAATACCTTTGGAGCCATCCAGTGGCGGATTGCGGAACATCAACTCAATTTCACGGTTCCCGCCGCCGCCACGGAACTGACACTCGTTCCCCAGGAAAGCCAGTGGCGCTATTTCAAAGGCACACGGGAACCTTCCAGCGTATTCGGCGAATGGAGACAGCTGTCATTCAACGATGAAGAGTGGCTCACCGGGCAGACGGCCATCGGTTACGGAGACCGCGATCTCAATACCACCCTGACCGATATGAACCGCAACTACTACACGGTCTATCTGCGCAAGAAATTTGAAGTGCCCAACAAAAACTTAATCCAGTCGCTCAAGCTTCGCGTCCGGATTGACGACGGGTGCATCATCTGGATTAACGGCGTCGAAGTCGCCCGCCTGTACTGCACTGCCGGCGACAAGTACTACAACAGTCTGACCGGCAGCTCCAATCACGAAGCGGATGATGCGACTGCCTATGAAGAAGTTGTATTGACCGGGCCGTATCCGTATCTGCTCACCGGCGAAAATGTAATCGCCGTCCACGGCCTGCAGGTGTCCACCACCAGCAGTGATTTCTCCGTCGATGTCGCCCTCATCGCCCAAACCACAGAACCGGTTAAAACCGGTCTGGCTTCCGAGTCGAATAAATACGAAATCCAGCCGACCTGGATGAGTGATGAAATCACCGACCCGGCCAATCGAACTATTCAAATCCCGGGTTCGGTTGTGCGGACAGGCCGCACCTACCGAGTCCGCTGCCGGATGAAAGACAATACAGGACGCTGGAGCCACTGGTCCGAGCCGATTGAATTTACAGCCGGAGAACCCATCGGAGCCGATTTGCTGAATTATCTTCGAGTCAGCGAACTGATGTACCACCCCGCTCCGGACCCCCTCGGCCGCTACGACAAAGAAGAGTTTGAATTTATCGAACTGACCAACACCAGCACCGGAAAAACACTGGATTTAAGCACCGTTTCCATCAGCAATGGAATCACCTTCTCCTTTGCCGGCTCTTCCGTCACCACCCTGGCCCCCGGCGACTTCGTTCTGATTGTCCGCAACCAGACGGCCTTCAGCCTGCGGTACCCCGGTCTGTCTTCAAAAATAGCCGGACAATATTCCGGAAAACTGAATAATGACGGCGAAACCATCGACATCTCCGATACCTGGAATGGGACGATTGTTTCCTTCACCTACAATGACGGATTCGGCTGGCCCCAGGCCGCAGACGGCGGCGGTCATTCCCTTGTGCCGGTCGGCTGGTGGACCATGGAAGACCAGCAGGCCGGAATCCTCAACTACGGCACCAGCTGGCGTCAGAGCACTTACATCGGCGGCTCGCCCGGCGCAGCAGACCCGACTCCGTCTTCCTCGCTGCTCATCAACGAGTTTATGGCCCATACCGATTTCAGCGACCCGCTGTATCCGGGCTATGACAGCAACGACTGGATTGAATTGTACAATCCCACCGCATCTCCCATTGTACTGGACGGAAACTGGTACCTGAGCGACGACATCACCAACCTGAAAAAATGGACAATTCCGTCTCTGACCGTGCCGGCATCCGGCTTTGTCAGTTTTGATGAAATCTCCGGCTTCCACAATCCGCTCACCAGCGGCTTCGGCCTGGACAAAGCCGGTGAACGAATCTTCCTGTCCTATCTGCCCGGCATTCCCGGAGTTGACCGGGTCGTGGACTGCATCCGTTTCAGAGGGCAGGAAAACGGCATCTCGATGGGACGGTATCCGGACGGCGCCGCCTACTGGTTCCGAATGACCGGCACACGGGGGCTCCCGAATGCCTATCCCCCGGCGGACATTGTCATTTCGGAGCTGATGTACAATCCGCCGAATACCATCGGCGCCGAAGAATACATCGAACTGTTTAACCCAACCAGCCGCACGATCGCTCTGACCAGTACCGACGGCTCCGGCAATTGGCGGCTGGACAATGCCGTGTCGTTTGCATTCCCGTCCGGTCTGTCCATGGCACCCGGAGCCAGAATCGTCATTGTCCCCTTTGACCCGCTCTTCGAACCCGGCCGCCTGGATGCCTTCAATGCCTATTACGGATCTTCGCTGACAGCCGGCATCAATGTCTTCGGCCCATGGACCGGCAATCTGTCCAACGGAGGCGAACGCCTGGCCCTCGAAAAACCGCAGGCATCCGATATTCCGGGTGACCCGTCGGCGATTTCCTGGATTGTCATCGATCAGGTGTACTACAACGATTACCATCCGTGGCCGGCTGCCGCGGACGGTCAGGGTGCGTCGCTGACTCGGCTCTATCCGTTTAATCCGGCCCGCTCCGGAGATGACCCGACAAACTGGACAGCTGCCGCTCCGACTCCCGGCTTCTGAAGCAGCTTAATTGCCGGGAGCGGGCAAACCGGCCTGCCAGTTGATAACGTCATCCCCATATTGGGCTGGATAAATCCGGTGCAGGGAATGGCCGCCGCCGTCCGCACTGGTCGGCCACGGCGAGGCATCATCATAGGAAATCTGTTCCGCGCCGATCCAGAATCGTTCTTTGCCGTATTCCCGGTCCCCCGGCCGAACCAGCCGAATCGTCTCTCCGCCGTTATCCAATTTGGTTCCGCCTGCAAACGGCCCTAAAACCTGCACACCCGAAGGCATCGTACCGTAATACGCCGTAAAAGCCGTCGGATTTTCCGCTACAATCAGGATCCCGCCGGCGGGAATCGTTGTGCCCGCCGGAAATACAAAATCAATTCCTTTATCAAACCGCCACGAAACTGTCTCCCGAATGAAAACACCGGGGGCCGTTTCCGTCGAAACCTCGTCCTGCAGTACAATCGGTTCCGAACGAATGTTGCGAAGCTCCAGATACTCGCCGCCCGTATTGACGGCGGACGGATGGTACTGAATCTCTGTAATCACAACAGGCCCCACCAGCGGATACGCATTGGCCGCTCCGGGAGTGGGACGGCTCATTGCGGTAAAAGCAGTCCCTCCGTCCAGGGCACTTTTCTGATAGCATCCGAAAGAAACTCCCGTGGCAGAAGCCCCGAAACTCTGCGCCGCCTCATAGCCCCCGATTTCCCCGTTCAGACCGCTTCGCAAATAGACGGTTTCTCCGCCTTTGCTGAGGGCAAACGGCTGATGCACACCCGGAGCGGACGGATTCCCAAAATGCAGATCCTCATAGAACACCAGACAGCCGCCGGCTGGCACCGTTGTCCCGGCAGGAATCTCATATTTTTTGATGCGGCTTTCGTCCCCCGTGCTGTCGCTGAGGAACCAGCCGCCGATGGCAATCGGCTGAGACGTTGTATTGTACAATTCAATCCAGTCCGGCTGTCCGCCGTGAGAATGGGCCAGCAGTTCATTGATTACAATCGCACCCGGATCCGGCACCAACCCTGAATCGTCCGTACCCGGCGAGCCGCCGGCAAGCGCGCTGGCCCGCCACCCGTCCTTTCGGCTCCACGCCCCCAAATCGGGCTCGGCGGGATTGCGGACCGTCAAAGAAAATCCCTGTCCGTCCGTAATCGGATACCAGCCGTCCTTGTAGGTGAACTCCTGAATCACCGCCCCCAAGGCATCTTCCAGACGAATCGTCTCTCCGGCATTGTCCAGTCGGCCCGCATATTCGCCGGCAATCCGGCCGCTGAAGGAAGGATACCTCTGGAGAAAAACTGCCTGATTGGCCACTGCCACAATCCGCTCACCGGGAGCCAGAGTCTGGGGCCCAAAGACAAAATCAATCCCCTTGGTACATCGAACCAGATTCAGATTGATGGTCTCCGGACCGATATTAACCAGTTCGATGAATTCGTGATTCGGATCCGGCGGATTGTACATCAGTTCCGAAACCCTCAAACGCTGCCGCACGGGCCCGACCGCGTAAACCGCCTCATTGAGCACACTCCACTGGCCGGTGCTGCTTCGAATCCTCGCCTTGACGGGGACGCTGGCCGTCAGCGGAATTGGGCCGGTATAGGCCGACGCTGTCGGAGAAATGCCCGCCGGAATGGTCGTATAAATGGAAGGTGCTTCCAATTCCGCTGAAATCAGAAAATCGGAACTGGTGGGATTTGCATTCAGGCCGTGAATCGCCAGAATGTTCGTTCCGGCCCGCAGTGCGCTTTTATACGCGGAAATGTCAAAGGAATCCCACGCAGCGGAGGCCTCTCGACTGGCGGTGGCCGCCGAGTTCCAGCTCAGGGAAGCAGGGGCATTCACCCGCTTGACCTCTGTTCCGTTCAAAAAGGCGACAAACCCGTCGTCATAGCGGACCCGCAGCGTCAGCGTGGTATAATGCGGCAGAGCAACACCGTCCACAGTGAACGGAATCCGGACATAACAGGTTGCATTCTTGTTATACATCGCCGCTCCGACATCAATCCCAATCATGCTCTCATAGCCGGTCTGCCGTTCGTATCCCACCCCGCCTGTGCCTCCGGTCCAGCCGGCATCGTTGAAAGGTTCGCTGCCGCCCCGCCAGGCTGTTCCGATATCCCCTGCGGGAACCAGCACTTTCTTGGGGGCGCCGTCGGGCACGACCAATCCCTGCGCGACCAACTGGGTAGATGAAGGCAGGCGCGGGTCCGTTCCGTCCAGCGTATAGTAGAGTGTCCCCGAAGGGGCGGATTGAGTCATTGTCAGAATCGAACCGGAGCTGACATATCCGCCGTGCTGGTACGCCCCGTTGATATGAAAAATCGGATAGCCGAATGATGTGCTGAACAAATTATTGTTGGCAAAGGCCGCCAGCACATAGGGCTCCCGCCGCGGGATAAACACATCCGGCACATAGCGGACCGGAAACGCCGACGTTTCCGGCAGCACCGCGGACACTTCGTTAAACACCTCCCACCATTTCGCCAGGAGATTCGCCTGAGTCAGAACCCCTCCATTTCGGAAATGCCGGTGCACCCGGTCGGCAAACATCTGCCGAAACTCCGGATTGTTCCGCAGGGCTCGATACAGCTGGGAAATCGGACACCAGGACAGATTGTTCAGACCGGTCGGAGATGTCCAGCTCGGAAAATCTTCAAAAGAATTTTTCTGCAGATTCTCCCCATTGTTTCCGAAGACCCACGTTTCCGCCAGCCCTTCCGCATCCCAGATGCTGAATGTAAATTTCCCGTCCGGAGTTCTCTGCCGATGCACATCCCAGTTGTTGCCGGGCCAGTCAAAATTGCCGATGTAATTCTGAAGAATCAGCATATCGATAAAAGACGGAAGGTCCAGCCGGCTTGCCACATACTCATACTCAGCCATATTGCTCAGACTGCGGTTGTTGGCGTACCAAAGCAGACTGCTCCAGGCTGCATTGTCCCCGTCCCGCACGCCGGACTGCGTAATGACGTCAAAATCGTCTTGGGTTTTGTACCATTCCTGATAAAACTCCTTATCACCGCGGGCGGTCGGATTGTAATAGCCGCGATAAACACCGTTGATGTACAGGTTGGCAAAAAGTCCGGTCACCTGCGCATGCCCCATGTCCCGAAACAGCCGACGGGCCCATTCATCCTTGACAAAGGGCGTGCAGGCGTCGTTATGCCCGGCCCGCAGAACAATGCTCTCAAACGAATCCACACCCAAAAACGGAAACAGCGGATACTCCAGCCGCCCGGCTCCGTACATATTGCGAAACCAAAGATTGAAACTGAACTTGTTGGTGTTCCAGCCCGGCCACCAGTTCACCCAGCAGGTGATCCAGTCTTCCCCGCGTGTATAGCGGGGCCGCGTATAATCACTGCCGTGGACCCGAATTCCGCAATCCTGCTGAAAGGCCGCCCCCGTATTCCGATTCAGATATTCAAACGACACAGGCCGCTCATAGCTTCGTCCCCGCTGAAGCGGATTGTTATAGCTGCCCGGGCCGCTGGACTGCCAGACGCCGTTGTTGTACGTGCCGCCGACAATCGCCATCACGCCGTCCGGCTCGTACAGAGATTTCTGCGGGTCTCCGACAAGGAAGATAACCGGCATCGACCGCACAGCCGCAGAAGCGCCGAAAAGGTACGTGTGTGTGCCGACAGGGCTCGGCTTCCAGCCGGTTTTGACCGCCGCTGCACGAATGCAGCGCGTAGAAGAAACCAAAATCGGCCCCGTGTACCGCACAGCCGCCGCCGTCGGGGCCTCATTTTCAATCGGAGCGCTGCCGTTGGCTGTATAATAAATCGTCGCCCCAGGGGTCTCGGAGCTTAAAATCAGGCTGAACGGCGCATCATAAAACCCCCGCTGATGGCTGAACTGCACTTCGGCTGTCAGACCGGCATAAGCGCTGCTGTTGGCCGCCCCGGGGGTAGGTACGGCAAAAAACCGCTGTTCGGGACCTCCATCCGGCCAGCGTCCGTAGGAAATATTGGTTGTCTGGCTGCCGAAAACAACGGTATCAATCGGTTTGACCCCGTCGGTATTAAACAATCCGATCTGCTCGCTTGCGGCACTCAGACTGAACGAGGCATGCAGTCCGGGACTGTCCTGAATGTGTCCGTCCGCCCAGACCACCAAAAACCCCTTGGGAGCAATCGTCGTTTCCGACGGCCGACCGTAGGGAAACCGCCAGGCGGTGGGATTGTTCAGATTGTCGGTCAGATACATCCCGGCCAAATCAATCGGCACTTCGCCGGCATTGTAAATTTCAATCCAGTCATCAAAGTGCCCCTGCGGGTCGCTGATGCCGCTGGCGCTGTTGTTGGAAGCCATAAATTCATTAATCAGCAGCGGCGGATGGGACCAATCCGTCAGCCAGCTCATCGCAAACTGCTGGAAATCCGACAGGGTTACGCCGGAAAGGCTGTCCAAATCGGCACAAAAAAGACCGGCACAGGACACGTTGCTCAGCCACTGTTCCCCAAGAATCGCAAGGTCGGCCAGGTCCACCCGCCAATCCTGATTCAAATCGCCGACCGGATAAGAGCCCCCTGCGGCCGCCGACAAAGAGACCGCCGCCCACAGCAGAAATCGTCTCATGATTTCCCGCCTTTCTCTCCTTCTGTTTTACGGCTGAACACCGGCCGATGACGCCGTCCGCACCTTCCATCCTCCGCCGGATTTCACCCACAGCATTCCGGTATCCCGATAAAACTGCAAAAGGGCCGTCGAATACGAAAAAACGGCTTCCGTAAAGGCCCGATGGGCCTGATAAGAATCCTTCTGGGCATCGAGCACATCGCGGCTTTTGGCCCGGGCAACCTGCATCAGCTCGAGGGTCTTTTCCAGTCGCTCCTGCGCCAGCCGGCAGGCCTCCTTTTGAACCTGATAGCGCTGCCGGGCTTCCCGACAGTCCCGATAGGCCTTCCGCACCTCCAGCACAACCTGCTCAGTCAGCTGCTGATGAATCCGCTGCTGCTGAGCGAGCGCAATCAGGGCCCGTTTGTAGTTATTTTTCTCCCTTTCCCGGTCCAGCGGCAGGTCCAGCCGGAGGGTGGCTTCATAGCGGTCGCGAACCCGCTGCAGATCCCCCGGGTCGGCCCCGAACGCATACCGGCGGGCGCCGTCATTGGCGGGACTGTACAAGCCCACGAAGGTCAAATCCGCCTTCAGGGCATCCGCCGCTATTTCCGCATGGCGCTGCGCATCAAGGGTGCGGTCAAAGGCATTTGCCAAATCCAGACGCTGATTCAGCGCTGCCTCGACCGCCTGTTCCTCTGTCAAAGGCGGCTCCTTCAGCCCTTTCTCCAGAGCCGCCCATTCATTTTCATCCGGTTCTACAGATGCCTCCTGCGGGATATTCAGCATCCGTTTGAGCACATCTTTCTGGGTTTCATACTGCTGCCGCGTCTGAAGATAGCTGTCCCAGGCGCGGATTTTATCCTGATGGGCCTGCTCCAGTTCAAACGCCGCCAGACGGCCGGCCTGAACCAGCGGTGCCATCTTGTCATAGATTGAAAGCATCTGCAGGTAGTGTTCCCGGCTGTATTTCATCTGCATCTGATAAAAAAGCAGCCGGTAATACTCGGTTACAATGGAAACCAGAAAAGTTTGTCGAAAACGGTTGAAGTCCCGAACAGCATACAGTATATCCTGTTCGGCCTGCGTCAGTGCCTCCAAAACAACCTTTCGGTCCGCCCCGCGAAGAAGCGGCTGGGTCACCGCCGCCTGAAAGATTGTCTGCAGACCGCTCCGGAAATCCCCTGATAAAACATCCATATACCCGACCGACAAACCGCTTGTCAGAACCGTGCCGCTTGCCAGCAGCCTGCGGATGCCTCCTTCTCCGGAACCACCCAGCGCCTCCCGTCCGCCCTCGCCACCCTGGTCGCCTTCTTTGGCATACCCACCGACGGCCCGTGCAAATGGTGTCCACTCGTACAGATGCTGCACATCCCGTAAATCCAGAGCCGTCAGATAAAGCTGTTCCTTGGCCTGCTGATACTCGTGGGTATTGGTCACTGCAAGTTCCGCCGCCTTGGCCAGAGTAAGAACAGAATTGTTTCCCAAGTCTTTCAGATGCTCCTGACGCATCTGAGGCGAAAAGGGCTCAATTCGATAATCCTCTGCGGATCCGAAAGACTTATCCCAGCGGTCTTCCAGAAGAGAATACACTTTCTCATCCGTCTGACGGCTCACCCGTTCAGGGTCCAGCGAACACCCGGCCAACCACCCGGCCAGAAAAAGCAGAAAACAGAACTCCCCGGCAGTGTGAACCGTGTTTTTCATAGGTTTCGGAGGTTCCTGTTCATAAAAACCGTCGGCTAAATGCCGCGAATTCCAACCAGTTCATTCGGAAGCAGCTGCATATCCGGATGCACCGGAATCCGAACGGGTCGGCCCCACTCCGGAACCGACGGATTTTTCCAGAGCCGTTCCGGCATCAGTTCCACCATCGGCCCGATTTCAGCGACTTCAGAACGGAGGACCTTTCGGGGAGAGGACGTCTTGATGAGTTCGACCGGCTGATGCAGTGCCAGCGAGCCGCTTTGCTCCTGCGGAATCCAGGCCGTCACAAAATCCACAGACGGCGCCACCAGCGTCAGAATCGGCATATCCCGGCTGACGGTCTGGCCGGCCGTACAGCCGACGGCTGCAACAATCCCGTCAAAAGGCGCTTCCAGAACCACATCAAAATGGAGGGCCGAAAGATCCTCCAGCCGCTTTTCCTGCTGGACAATGGCCCGCCGAAGCGGCTCCAGAGACAGCATCGGCTCCGGAGAAACCGAACCAGCCGAAGCCCGGAAGGCCTCCAGGCGCTCCTGAAGCATCTGATAATCCTGTCGGGCCTGCTCCAGCCGCTGCTGGTCCTGAGCAATCTGAACCGCCAGGGCCTCCGCCTGAACGCGGACTTTCTGGAGTTCGTACGGTTCTATCGCCTTCTTGGCCAGCAGATCTTCGAGGACTCGCTGTTCATTTTCGAGGTCTTTGAGCTGAATGCGAGCCGGTTCAAGACGCGTCTGAATCTCCAGAATCAGCAGCCGAGTCCGTTCCGCATCCAAGGCCATCTGATGCTCGCGATACAGCTGTTCCAGGCGCTCTCGAGACTGTCCGGCGGCCAGCTGCCGAATCATCTGTTCGGCCTGAAGTTTCCGATATTCCAGCTCCGTCAGGGCCGCCGCTTTCTCCGCTTCCAGCTGGACACGAGACCGCTCGACTTCCGCCGGCGGCATCATCCGCAGCACCGCCAGGGGCTGGCCCCGGCGGACCGTCTGATACAGATGAACCGGGACCGAGACAACCCATCCGGAATCAGGAGCGGTAAAAACACAGGTCTGCGAACCGGCGATTCCCACCATCGAAAACCGCCCGTGACGGGCAACAAAAAGATAACAAACCGCCGCCAGCGCCGCCAGCCACACCAACACCGGCAGCAGACCCGCCAGAATATGCCCCCGTCTCTTTGAAATGTTTTTCCGGTCAGAGTTCAAGGATTTGCTCCTGAATCGCCAGACTCAGATTCTCAATTCCTTCGATCTTCCGCAGTTCGGAAAGCATCTGCTGATTCAGAGAGGCCTTCCGCAGGGTAATCTGATACGCGTAATCCATCCGGGAACGGTCCGGCCCGCGGCTTTGCGAAGAGGTCAGGACAATCGTCCGGCAAAACCGCCGGAGCACCTTAAAAAGCGGATGATCCGGGTTCAGTTCGCCGTGAAAAGTAAACCGAAGCAGCGCATTGCTCGAATGAAACGCTCCGAAATCCGCCCAGTACAGATACAGCAGCACCAGTCCGAGGGCCGCCGTGCCGATGACGGCAATCGCATATCGTCCGGACCCGCAGGCCATACCGATCACCAGAGCGCAGAACAAAAAAGCAATGTCCCGCGTGTCCTTAATCATATTCCGAAACCGGATAATCGACAGTGCCCCCATCAGACCGACCGCCACCACAAAGCTGCCGGCAATCGTCGTCATCACAAGGGCCACCACCATCGTAATCACAATCAGCGACTGCACAAAGGATTTGGAATACGACAGCCCGTGATGCGTAAAGAAATAAATCCACGCCAGCACCTGTCCGAGCACAAACGCCAGCAGCAGCGACAGAATCACTGTCAGAGCATCCGCTCCCGTCTGCGAGGAAAGTTCATCAAATAGATGCTGTAAAGCGTCCATCATTCCAGATATCTGAACAGGGCCCCTTCCGAAAAACAGGAAACGGAGGAGACATATTTGGACATCGACGACAGATTCAGTTCAAACAAGCGAATCATCTTCTCCAGCCAGGCCGGATAATGATCCGTAAACTTGATTTCCAAAACGACAAACGGAACCGGAACCGACTGCCAGCCCTGTCCGTTCAGCATCACCTCCATTCCGTACGGTTTTCGGAAATGAAGCTGCCGATCAAAGGTAACCCGCACCCGATTGCCGCCCTCTCCCTCATAGGCCTCCCGCATATACCGAACCAGAACGACCGGCTCGGCCTGAAGGGTCTGCTTATAAAACAAAAACTGCTGGAGCGCCTGGCGGTCTTTCTCGGAGCGGCCGTGAAGGTCCAGCGTACCCTCCAGGGCCGCCTGCAGTTCCGACCGTTCGATTCGAGCCCGGCTTTTGACAATCACTTTATTCACTCGCCGCTTTACTTCTAAAAACAGCGGGGTCTGCGGCAAATCACTATACGTGCGAATTCGAAGTTTGAACCGATTCAATTTGCCGGAAAGGGTTTCCCGGCACAGCCGAAGGTCCGGTGAGTCCCAATAGAGACTGGAAATGGGGTACTGCCGGTCCGGATACATCAATGCATACTTATCCACCAACAAATAATACTGAACAAAATCTCGGATGGCCTGAGCTTTCCCCTCCGTAATCCGGTACTTCAATTCATATCGGCAGCAGGTTAAATCTTTCCGGCCCTGAGAGCAGACCAGAGCGAGTTCCTCCCTGGATGGGCTTGTGAGTTCCAACTGAATTTGTGAGGGCCCGGAAAGCTCAGCGGGTTCGAGGGGAACGGCATCTTTTCCCGGCGACCTCTTGACCGGCTCTATCTCCTTCTTTTCTTTTCTCCCTGTCAGAAAACTTCGGAACATTTGTGTGAATCAGCAAAATCTTCTAAAAAGAAGTTCTATTTGGACAAAATTTATCTTTTTCCACACCCTGACAAACCCCACACTCTTTTGTATGCAAGAAAAGCCGCCCCTCTTGAGTTTATTTTAATCCATTTCTAATCGAATTATAACGGAAAAACAAGAAAAAAGTCAACACCAATATCTGAATATTCTGGAACAAAAAAGTAAAAAACCTTCGCTGAAAGAGAGATTTTGTCCTGCCCCAGAGGCAGAAAAAGTTATCGGACCTGTTCGTTCCCTTAAAAAGACGGCCTGACAATCAGGTACAGGGGGTTTTCGAACAGATGGGGAGACTATTGTTATTATCTGCCAGCTGGGCCGAATTCATAGAACACTTTTAAAACCGGGCTTTGGGGGAGCATCCTCCTTCAGAAAACCCTTTTGGCAGAGGACAAAACAAGGTGCATTCAGCCCTTTTTCAACAAAAAAGGACTTGCCGATTTTTCTGCAAGTCCTTTTTTGATAATCATTTGGCGGGGGGAGGATTCGAACCTCCGACCTCCGGGTTATGAGCCCGACGAGCTACCAGACTGCTCTACCCCGCGATCAGGTTTTGTCTGATATACCACAGTTTGCGGCCCTGTGCAACCGCCCATTCAATTATTTTTCGAGCATTCGGCGAACTTGTTCGGCTATCTGGGCGGCCTTTCCTTCCGGATAGGAATACGAAGGCCAGTTCCGGAACAGCCCATCCCCTGTCTTTCTGGGGATAATGTGAAAATGCAGATGCTCGACAATCTGTCCGGCCGCCCGGCCGTTGTTGCAAAGGACATTGTATCCATCCGCGTTCATCGCCTTTTGGACGGCGCCGGCCGTGCGAGACAAAGCGGCCGCCAGACTCAAAAGCGTCGAGGCAGGACATTCATCCAGTCGGCTGTAATGCCGCTTGGGGATTACCAGCGTATGCCCATCCGATACCGGACCAATGTCCAGAAAAGCCAAAACGTCCTCGTTTTCGAAAACCTTCGCGGAGGGAATCTGCCCTGCAGCTATTCGGCAAAACACACATTCATCCATCTGAATCCTCCCGCCTGAATCGACAAAAAAAGCGGACGCAGTACCGCCGTCCGCTTCGGAAACTCCGCTTAGGACTTCTTGGAGGTCTTTTCCGGTTCCGATTTGCTGCCCTGCTCAACCAATTGAAGCAGCACCAGACGCCCGTTGTCGCCAAGGCGGTGCTTGGGCAGGCGAATGATTCGCGTATAGCCGCCCGGCCGATCCAGAAAACGGGGGCCGATGTCGCTGAAAAGCTTGCCGATGACGGTGCCGACCTTGACCATTCGGCCGTCCTCTTCTTTGTAAATCGCCCGGTCGTTCAGCAGACGAAGGGCCTGCCGACGGGCGTGGAGATTGCCCTTCTTGGCCAGTGTAATCAGTTTCTCGGCAAATCCGCGGACCTCTTTGGCCTTCTCCAGCGTCGTCGAAATCGTTTCGTGTTCAAACAGCGAAGCCGCCAGATTCCGACGCAGGGCCAGTCGATGTTCGCTGGTTCGCCCCAATTGTCTTCCCGCTATCCGATGACGCATATTCTATCACCTCAATTCTGTCTTCTTTTTCCCGCTCTGTTTTAGACGCCGGTCATCCCCAAGGACAATCCGAGTTCCGCCAGTTTCCGCTTGACCTCCCGGAGACTCGTTTTCCCGAAACTGCGAATCTTCAGCAGGTCCGCCTCGGTCATCTTCACCAGCTGGCCGACAGTCTGAATATTGTTCGATTCCAGGCAGTTGCTCGATCGGACCGTCAGCTCCAGCTGCTCGATCGGCATCGCCAGTTTGGCCGCCAGTTCCTCATTGACCGCCTTGGACGGCTGCGGCTCGGCCTGGACGGCTTCTTCCACCGTCTCTTTGCCCAGCTGGTCATACTGAACAATCGGGTTGATGTACTTGCGAAGAATCTTGCCCGCTTCCACCAGAGCCATCTCCGGTGTGACGGTCCCGTCCGTCCAGATTTCCAGAATCAGCTTGTCATAGTTGGTCCGCTGGCCGACTCGTGTATCCTCCGTCTTATAACGCACCCGCAGAACCGGCGAATAAATTGCATCCACCTCAATCCGGCCGATTTCCTGCTCCGCTCGGTCGGAGGCTGCAATCCGCTCGGAAGCCGGCGAATAGCCGCGGCCGTTGCCCACAACCATTTCCATCTCAAAGTTCACATTTTCCGTCAGCGTCGCCAGCACCAGATCTTTGTTGATAATTTCAATCGCCGGGTCGCACTCAATCATGCCCGCCGTCACAGGGCCGGCCTGATTCGCACGCACTTTCACTGTGCGGCGCTGGTCGCCCTGCATCCGAACCACCAGACGCTTGACGTTCAAAACAATATCCGTCACGTCTTCCATCACACCCGGGATGGACGTAAATTCATGCGTGACATTCTGAATCTTAATGGACTCAACGGCGCTGCCTTCCAGCGAAGAAAGCAGAATCCGCCGAAGACTGTTTCCAATCGTCGTGCCGAATCCCCGCTCAAACGGCTCGATAATAAACCGGCCGTATCGGTCGGTGGACACGTCCGAGTCCTTCTGCACACGCGTCGGCAGTTCCAAACCTCTCCAGGTAATTCTCATACACAGGCCTCCAGCAGCGGGCGAATGTTCTCAGTGATTTTCTTCGGGCCGAAAGGAGAAGAAAACCACTCTCTGGGATTCGCCCGGTTTTCCAATAATTCGTTATTTCGAACAGAACTCCACAACCAAGTGTTCTTCAATCGCCAGCTGAACATCCTCGCGGGAGGGCAGAGCCGCCACGGTGGCTGCCGGCTTGGAGGCATCCAGCTGAAGCCAGCCCTGCACCTGAAAATTCGGATTGGCCTCCAGCTGGGCCTTCACCAGTTTGCGGGTCCGATCCGAGTTCTTCAGGGTAATCTTGTCGCCGATATTGACCAACCGGTCCGGAATATCCACGCGCCGGCCGTTCAGATAAATATGCCCATGTGCAATCAGCTGCCGGGCCGCCTTTCGGGAGGAGGCAAAGTTCAGCTTAAACACCACATTATCCAGACGCCGCTCGAGAAGTTCCAGCAGTGTGCGGCCCGTATTGCCCTTCCGGCGGGCGGCTTCGCGGAAAATGCTCATAAACTGCTTTTCCATCAGCCCGTAATACCGCTTGACCTTCTGCTTTTCGCGAAGCCGAACCCCGTAATCGCTGTAGCGCCCTCTGCGCCAGCCGTGCATCCCGGGAGCCATGCTCTTTTCCCGTCGCTCAATCGCACACTTGGAGGTCTCGCACCGTGTGCCCTTGAGCATCAGCTTCATTCCTTCTCGCCGGCATAACCGACATGTAGGTTCAAGATAACGTGCCATATTCTGTCAGCTTCCTCTTTGTAAGGTTCAATTGTTCTGTTGTCCGGATTATACACGCCGACGCTTGCGGGGACGGCATCCGTTGTGCGGAACCGGGGTCACATCCTCAATGGAGGCAATCCGAAGGCCCGCCTGCTGAATCGCGGCAATCGCCGATTCCCGGCCGGCCCCCGGCCCTTTCACGCGGATTTCCACCTCGCGAAGACCGCTTCGCATCGCCGTACGGGCCGCCTTTTCCGCCGCCCGCTGGGCCGCAAACGGCGTACTCTTTCGCGAGCCCTTAAAGCCCACGCTGCCGCCGGAATCCTGGCAAATCGTATCGCCGTCCATATCCGTGACCGTAATCAGGGTATTGTTGAACGTCGCCGTGATATGAACAATTCCGCGAACCACATTTTTCCGAACTTTTCGTTTTACGCTTTTGGCCATAACCAATCAACTCCTCTATTCCGTCTCCGCTGCGACGGCTGGTCTTAGCGGTTACCGCATTTCTTTGACGCTCTTCTTGCCGGCCACGGTTTTCCGTTTGCCTTTCCGCGTACGGGCGTTGCTTTGCGTCTGCTGACCGCGAACCGGAAGACCGCGGCGGTGACGAATGCCCCGATAGCAGCCGATTTCCTTCAGACGGGCGATATCCTGCGAAACCTTTCTCCGCAGCTGCCCTTCCACCAGGTAGTCCCGGTCGATAATCTGGGTGATTCGGCTCACTTCATCTTCCGTCAATTGACCGGCCCGCACCTGCGGATTGATCTTGGCTTCCTCCAGAATCTTGCAGGCCAGATAGCGTCCGATGCCGTGGATGTAGCTTAAGGCAATCCACGCCGGCTTGTTGTTCGGTACATCTACACCTATGATACGGGGCATATCAACTCCTGTCGCTTAGAAAGACTCGTTATCAGCCCTGACGCTGCTTATGGCGCGGGTTCGAACAAATCACTCTCAAAACCCCTTTGCGTCGGACCAACTTGCAGTTTTCACAAATTCGTCTTACGGAACTTCGTACTTTCATACCTGTTTCCCTGTCAAACCGGGTGTTAACTTCTCGTAATAATCCGTCCTCGCGTTAAATCATAAGGACTCATCTCCACCAGCACCTTATCTCCCGGCAGGATCCGGATAAAATGCATCCGCATCTTTCCGGACACATGGGCCAGGATGCGATGGCCGTTCTGCAGCTCCACCCGAAACATTGCATTCGGAAGAGCTTCTACAACCGTCGCTTCCAGTCTGATGGCATCTTTTTTCGCCATAACCTCTGTTTTGTTTTCTCCCGACGGCTGACTACCCGGCCTTCTCCTCGAGCGTTAAAACTTCACAGCCGCCTTTCACCACTGCTATTGTATGTTCAAAATGGGCGGAATACTGCCGGTCCTTTGTCACTACGGTCCATCCGTCTTTCAGCGTCCGAACGGCCGGCTTGCCTATATTGACCATCGGTTCTACCGCCAAGACCATTCCTTCCTGAAGCACAATATCTTCTCGGAGCAGCTCCGGACTGACAAAATTCGGCACTTTAGGGTCTTCGTGCATTTCCGTCCCAATGCCGTGTCCGACGTAATCCTTCACCACGGAAAAACCGGCTTCTTTCGCACAGGCCTCCATCTGGGCCGCTATCGTACTCCACCGCACCCCCGGCGCCATCCGCTCAATCGCAATCTGCAGCATCCGCTCTGCCACCTCCAGCAACCGCCGATGCGTCGGAGCAATGGAGCCGATTCCGATGGTCAACGCCGCATCGCCGCAATATCCGTCCAGCTTCACCCCGAAATCGACGCTCAGAATATCCCCCGGCCGCAGCACCACATCCGGCGAAGGAATCCCGTGCACCAGCTGCTCATTGACAGAGGTACAAACGGCCCCCGGAAACGGCCTGCCTCCGGAGGGACTCGGAACCCCTTCGAACAGGGCAATCGCTCCGGCCTCTCGGGTCATTCGGCGGGCCACGGCATCCAAATACGCCGTGCTGACGCCTGGTCCGGCTTCCTCTTTGAGTTTTGAAAGAACCTTCGCCACAACCTGTCCGGCCCGGCGGATTTTCTCGATTTCCCGGCGGCTTCTCAGCTTAATCGCCATAACGGCTCAACTTAACGGTCCAGCCGCCCAAGTGCTGCAAAAACGGCCTCACTCACTTTGTCAATCGGCTGGTCCGCATCAATCGCAATGATCCGGCTTTGCGTACGGCGATAATACCCCAGAACCGCCGCCGTCTGCTCATGGTACGTTTTCAGTCGATTCGAAACCACCTCGGGACTGTCATCCTTGCGCTGCACGAGCGGGCCGCACCCTTTATCACACTGTCCGTCCGCTTTCGGCTTTAGATTGACAATATGATAAACGGCCCCGCATTTCGGACAGCTCCGCCGGCCGGTCATCCGGTCCAGAATCGCCTCATCCGGAACTTCCAGCGAAACGATCGCATCGATGGTCTCTCCGGCCTTTTTCAGGGCGGCATCCAGCCCTTCCGCCTGCACGACCGTACGGGGAAAACCGTCCAGAACATACCCTTTGGAGCCGGTTTTCTTAATCGCCCCAATCATCATATCAATAATCAAATCATCCGGAACCAGACCGCCGGAATCCATATAGGACTGGGCCTTGCGTCCTAATTCCGTCCCGGCCGCCCGCTCGGCCCGGAGAATATCTCCGCTGGACAAATGGGCCAGGCCGTATTTTTCTGCGATTCGCTTGCACTGTGTGCCTTTGCCGGCACCGGGCGGTCCCAAAAGTATCAGCTTCATACGCGAGCTCCCCGAATCCGTCCGGCCGACGAAAACCCTTCATAGTTTCGCATCAGCAGGTTCGCTTCAATCCGCTGCACCAGGTCCAGCGAGACACTCACCACAATCAAAAGCCCTGTTCCTCCGAGGAAGGAAGCGGCCGTATAGTCCACGCCGAACATCTGCGTCACCAGACTGGGCACCACCGCAATAATTGCCAGAAAGGCCGCCCCGAAGAAGGTAATCCGAATCATCACAGTTTCCAGATATTCCGCCGTCCGATGGCCGGGGCGCAGACCCGGAATGAAACTGCCGCGGTCCCGAAGATTTTTGGCCATATCTTTCGGCTGAAACTGGACCGTCGTCCAGAAATAAGCAAACACAAAAATCAGAAGAATATAAAGCAGGTTATACGTGTACGCCTGCGGGCGGAATGCTTCAATCAGCATCCGCATAATCGGCGATGCCCCCAAAACCGAGATATGTGTCGCCAGCTGCTGAAGAATAATCGGCGGAAACATCATCAGCGACGAGGCAAAAATAATCGGCATCACGCCGCCGTGATTGACCCGAAGCGGCAGATAATGCTTGGCCCCGCCGTACATCCGGTGCCCCCGCATCTGCTTGGCCTGCTGAATCGGAATCCGCCGCTGGCCCTGCGTAATCAGAATCGTTCCGGCCACGACAAACACAAACGCCAGAATCAGAAAAACAATCGTCAGAATTCCGTAGGTGCCGGGCTCCGGACTGACCCGAAGGTCCGTCTTTTCAATCACGCCGAGCACTGCTGCAGGCATCCGGGCCAGAATCCCGGCCATAATAATCAGACTGATTCCGTTTCCGATTCCGTATTCATCAATCTGCTCGCCCAGCCACATCAGAAAGATGGTGCCGGCCGTCATCCCCACCACCCCCATCATAATCGCCCGGCCGTGCATGCCCGGATACGTGTATCCGTCCATCGCCGCCATCCGCATAAACATCAGCGCCTGAATGATGCACAGCGGCACCGTCAGATAGCGCGTGTATTCCTGAATCTTTTTGTAGCCGGTGGCCCCCTCCTGGCGGAGCTTCCGAAGCGGCGGATAGATTTCTCCCAGCAGCATCAGGATAATCGAGGCCGAAATATACGGCATAATTCCCAGCCCGAACAGACTGCTGTGCTCCAGCGTGCCTCCGGTAAACATCTGAAGCACCTCGGCAGCACGCCCGAACGGCGTTTCCTTATCGCGAGTGGCCGCCTGCTTGGTGATCTGCTCCTGGTCGAAACCGGGAACCGGAATATGATAGCCGATCCGGTAAATCACCAGAAGGGCCAGCGTAAACAGAATCTTGTTTCGCAGGTCCGGAATCTTGAAGATGTTGACAAATGTCGTCAGCATGTCGTTGGTCCTTCCGTGTCTCGACCTCAGGCCACCACTTTTACCGTCCCGCCGCAGCCGGATATCTTCTGTTCTGCAGTTTTGCTGAACTTATGGGCCGAGACCGCCAGTTTTTTGGTCAGTTCGCCATCCCCCAGAATTTTCACCCGGCTTTGCACGCTCCGGACAAGCCCGGCGCAGGCCAGCTCTTTGACCCCGACCGTATCCCCGTCGCGGAAATACCGTTCCAGCTGGGAAACATTGACGATCTCGTATCGCTCGGAAAACGGAGCATTGCTGAAGCCCCGCTTGGCCAGCCGGCGGAACAGCGGCATCTGACCGCCTTCAAACGCCGGATGCAGCGAGAACCCGGAACGGCTCCGGTCGCCTTTGTGGCCGCGGCCGGCCGTTTTGCCGTGCCCGCTGCCGGGACCTCGGCCTACTCGTTTCCGCTTTTTATTTGCCCCGACCAACGCTGTAATTTCATCACTTCGCATGGTTGACTCACCACCTTTTGACTGCTTCCACCGCGACCCCGCGGATCGATTCGATGGTTTCCTTATCCCGCAACTGCAGCAATCCGTTCATCACGGCCTTGACTACATTTTTGGCCGAGCGGCTGCCGTTGATTTTCGTCAGCACATTTCGGATTCCGGCATATTCCAGAACCGCCCGGGCACTGGAACCCGCAATCACGCCCGTACCCGGACTGGCCGGAATCATCGTAATCTGCGTCGCACGGCTCTTGCCGATCACCTCGTGCGGAATCGTCCCGCCGACGACCGGAATGCGTTTCAGATTTTTCTTGGCGTCCTTGACGGCCTTTTCCACCGCCGGCGGAACCTCATTGGCCTTGCCGTATCCGATGCCCACCGTTCCGTTTCGGTCGCCCACCACCACCAGGGCCGAAAAACTGAACCGGCGGCCGCCTTTGACCACCTTGGCGTTTCGAAACACCTTCACCACCGTATCTTCCAGCGGCTGTTCGCCCGGCATTGTTAGTCTGGTTTCTTCAGCCAACTCTGTTCTCCGTTTCTGCAGGTTTCTTGATTCCCGTATTCCTTAAAACTTCAAGCCCGTCTCGCGGGCTGCATCCGCCAGAGCCTTGACTCGCCCGTGAAATTTGTATCCGTTTCGGTCAAAACAGACCGCCCGAATGCCCATATCCAGCGCCTGCTTGGCCAGCGCGGTTCCAACAACTTTGGCCGCCTCCCGATTGCCTCCGCGCTTAAGCTGTCCCCGAAGAGCCCGGCTCATCGTGCTGGAGGAGGCCAGCGTCACCCCCGCAATATCATCAATAATCTGAGCGTAAATATGCCGGCTGGAGCGAAACACCACCAGACGAGGACGATCCGGCGTCCCGAAAATCTTTCTCCGCGAGCAGAAATTTCGCCGCAGACGCGTTCGTTGTATCCGTTCTCTCTGCATCCAACAACTCCTGACCTGTTCAATTACCCGCCGGAGGCAAAGGCCTTGCCTTCCTTGCGAATCACGTGTTCATCCGCATACCGGATTCCCTTGCCCTGATAAGGCTCCGGCGGACGGACCTTCCGAATCTCTGCGGCAAACTGACCGAGCACCTGCTTGTTGGCACTCGACAGTACAAACACCGCCGGGGTTTCATTGCCCTTCGTGGCGGGCGTCTTGATTTCCACCTTGACTTCCTTAGGAATCGGCAGTTCCGCCGGCTTGGCATACCCAACCGACAAAATCAGCCTGCCGCCCTGTTCTTTGACGCTGTAGCCCGTGCCGTAAATCAGCATTTCCTTTTGGAAGCCCTCGCTGACGCCCTTGACCATGTTGTTCAGCAGGGCCCGCATCGTCCCGTGAAATGCCCGTTTCTGTCGGTCCTGCGGGTCCGGATTGCTCACTTCAATCCTGCCGTCCGCCACCCGAACCTGAATTTCAGGCCGACCCTGCAGCTGCAGGGTTCCCTTCGGTCCGCTGATTTTAATCAGCAGACCGGACTGTTCGACCTTTACGCCGCTGGGAATCTGAATTGCCTTTTTTCCGATTCGACTCATTTAACTCACCGTGCACAGTAATTCGCCGCCGATATGGTCCCGACGGCAGACTCGATCACTTACCACTCCACGACTTGTAGACAAGATGGAGATGCCCATCCCGTTGAGCACCACCGG
>CALEDR010000030.1 GCA_937949545.1 uncultured Phycisphaerae bacterium | reverse complement strand
TTGTCCGGGTTTGAAGTGCAGTTCGGACAAGAGGTTGGGCGTCTTTTAAATTTGATTCGAGACAAAAAAACAGTCTGCATTGCTTCCACAGACCTGACTCACTACGGCCCGCGGTACGGTTTTTGTCCGCAGGGCATCGGTTCAGAGGCAATCGAGTGGGCGCATCAGGTCAATGACCGTCAGTTTATAGACATAGTCCTTCAGATGAAGGCCGACCAAATTGTTTCGAATGCCTGCGAAAATCAGAATGCCTGCGGGCCGGCAGCCGCGGCTGCCTTGGTTGCTGCCGCCGGGGCCAGAGGGGCTTCAAAAGGCGTGCTGTTGGCCCACACCAACAGCCGCGATGTGATGCTTCAAAAGTTTCGCCAGGGCAGCGAAGACTCCGTCGGCTATGTGGCGGTTGTGTACTAATCACCACTTGTCGTGAGGCAGGGCCTGTCCGGTAAGGTTCTTTTGTGCGAGTTGAGGAAATTTCTTCTCTTCTTTTTTTTGAGTTGTAATCAATAGACACAATAAAATATCCATTATATCTTATTCTGTTTCCCGAAAGTCCTCAAAAAGTACCGCTTTCAGTGCTAATCCAAAGGGTTTTTATTTATTTTTTTAATCCTTGACACTCCCGATTACCGATGGATAATTTAGGCAATCTGCCGAAGTTGGTTAAACCAAGGAAGGCTTTTTTTGATGAGGGAACAAAAATGGATAAAATGAAGGAACTATTCACAACGGGGGAAGCCGCCGATATTTGCAAAGTCAGCCAGCAGACGATTATCCGGTGTTTTGATTCCGGTCGTCTGGAAGGGTTTCGCGTACCGGGGTCTCGGTTTCGAAGAATCCCGAGGGAATCCCTTATCAAGTTTATGAAAGACAACAATATTCCTCTGGATAATCTCCTCAGCGGCGGCAAAATCAAGGTGCTAATTGTCGATGATGATGACGAAATCGTCGAATTGATGGTCGATGTCCTCAGCCGGGACGGCCGTTTTGAGATTCGCACGGCCTCCAGCGGGTACGATGCCGGCATCCAGACCCAGCAGTTCCTCCCGGATGTCATCCTGCTGGATTATATGCTGCCCGATGTGAACGGGAATATTGTCTGCCGAACTATCAAGAGCAATCCAAACTTTTCCCATATTCACATTATCATCGTTAGCGGTGTCGTAAACCGGGAAGAAATTGACGACCTCCTGGCTGCCGGGGCCTCGGAGTTTATCGCAAAACCGTTTAATATCGCTGAAATTACAGAAAAAATCGCTCAACTGGCTCGAACATAATTTCTCCAGGAGCAACGTCTCGGAATGTCTTCTTCCGCCAACAAACTTGCTGCCGCCCGACAGGTCGAGATGATTATCCGTCAGCTGGATACGCTCTCGACGTTTCCGCAGGTGGCCGGCAATGCCCTCCGTCTTCTCACAGACCGTCAGCCCCCGGCGATGTCTGACCTTATTGAAATGCTCAAGGCTGACCTGGCTCTGTCCGCCAGACTCCTTTCGACGGCCTGTCGGCAGCTCGGTTCTGCTTCGGACAAACCCTTGTCCGTTGAGGAGGCCGCCGCGGCGCTCACGCCGGAGCAGCTGCGGAACGCCGTTTTGTCCGTGCGGGTCTTTCAGGCTTTTGAAATGCCCGCCGCCGAGCAGGAAGAGTACGACTTCCGACGGCAGCTGGCTCTGCATGCGCTGGCGACGGCCTATGCCGCAGACCGCCTGCAGAACATCTTGCCGGATTCGCTGAAGACGATTGCTTTTTCCGCCGGACTTCTTCACGACCTCGGCAAGCTGGCCCTTCTGGAGGTGATGCCCAGAAGTTTTCTCCAGATGGTCAAACAGGCCCAACTGGAAGGGGTATCTCTTACCGCGATTGAGCAGCATCATCTCGGTCTTGACCATACAACCGTCGGTAAGCGTCTGGCCGAAAAGTGGAACCTTCCCAGACCCATCCAAACCGCTGTTTGGCTTCACCACAGCGATACCGAAGCGGTGGCGGCCCATATTCCTTTTGTCGAACTGGCACGCGTGGTTCATCTGGCGGACTGTCTGGCTCGAAAAGCCGAAATCGGCGTTTCCGGTTCGTTTGATTCCGTTGAGGAATCTCTTCTGACGGCCTCGCGGATGGGCATCAGCCCTGACCTGACGGCGCAATTGCTCAGTGAACTGCCGGACTGGGTGCAGAATCAAAGCCGGCGGCTCGGACTTCAGACTCCGGCGGCGGCTCATCATTACTACGGGGCTATTCAGCAGACGGTAGTGGAACTGGCCCGGCACAATCTCGATTTGGAGCAGACCAGCCGTCAGTTTCAAATCAAAAGCCGTCAGGTCGAACTGCTGGACAGTTTTCTGGGACGAATCAAACCGCAGGACACCCTCGAAACCCTGGCCTTCCACCTGACCCAGGTCCTGGCCGCTCAGACCGAGGGAGCTGTTTCTGTTCTCTTACAGACGGACCTGGGAGAACCCTCTGTCTCGTGCTTTACCGTGGACAGGCAGGGAAAGCAGTATTCGGCTCTGCTTCAGCTGCCTGCCGGACAAACCGTCGCGGCTCGTCTGGACAAAGAAGACTTTTCCGTCCGAGTCATTGATGCAGGACTGGACTGGTTTTTTGATAAGTTTTCTGAACGTCTCAATCCGGCCGTCTGTTATACCGCTCCTCTGTCTGTGCCCGGATTCCGGCTCGGCAGAATTGTGTTCGAATGTCCCGATGCGGAGCGTCTCGAGATGCTGGCCGAAATCATCGGACCGCTCTGTCAGGCCGCCGCCTCCGTTCTCCAGACGGCCGACGTGGCCCGCAGACATCTTGAACTGTCTGAGCGGCTGGCCGAAGTCCTCGGCAATCTCAAAATGGCACGCCGGCAGTTTGCCCAGATGGAGGTCCTTCACGGCATTGCCGAAATGGCCGCCGGCGCCGCCCATGAACTGAACAATCCGCTGTCGGTTATCTCCGGACGCGCCCAGCTGCTGGCGGCCTCTGAATCGGACCCGCAACGGCAGCAGGAGCTGCGGCTCATTCAGGAACGAACCGAAGAGATGGCGCAAATCCTGCGGGATTTGATGTCTTATGCGCGTCCTCCCCAGCCCCAGAAACATATCCACTCCGTCATGGATTTGGTGCAGGAGGCCGTTCGCAGAACCTGCCAGATTCATAATCTGCCTCAAATGGCAGTGCGGCTGGAAGGCATCGATTCTCTGGCGGATGTCTATGTGGATTTCGAACAAATCGTCGAGGTTCTGACGCATATCCTGCTCAACAGTGTTCAGTCTTACCCAGGCGAGAACGGACCTGTGCGGATTTCGAAGACCCCTTTGCAGCCCCCGACCGGAGCGGCGTTCAGCATTTCCGACCAGGGTTGCGGGATGGACCCCAAAACGTTGGCCAACGCCTTCAAACCCTTTTTCTCAGCCTGTCCGGCAGGACGCCGTCGGGGAATGGGGTTGGCTCGAGCCCAGCGTCTCCTTCAAATAAACGACGGCTCCATAATGATCACCTCTCGAGTCGGCAAAGGCACGACCGTGACTGTCACTCTGCCTGGAACCTGAGCTGTCGTTCAAACTCGTGTAAACCCCCAATTTTTCCATTCCCGTCTTCTCTATCTTAACATTATCGTAAGTCCTTTGTTTTCAGTGCTCTATGGATTAAAAGCGAAATGAAACAGTCCTTTTGAGGTTTTTCTTCTTGCTTTATTCCTTCAAAATTGATAGAGTTATCGTGTCTGAAGATGGGGCGGAGGAAGAGACTGTCAATCCCATAGGGACAATGACTGGCGGGAATTATTGGATGTCTTTTTTTAAGACAAGAAAGGTTTCTTTCTTTGGCCTGCTTGCTTTCCTGCTTGCAAGCCCGTTGACCTTTTCCGGAGTCTTGGAGCCTTCCTGGCGGGGGAGTGAGAAGACCGTTTATGCGGAGTGGGACTCGTGGAATGCCCGCATTTTTCCGTCCGGGGATTGGTATTTTACCGCTGATCAAACATCTTTCGGCGCCGGGGCCAGAAAATCCATTTCCGTTCAGGCCGTACAGGAAGGATATTATTTGGGGGCGGCGGCTCAGGTTTTCAACGAATACCTCGGACGGCGTGATGTTCTGAAGCTCAACACGGAAGGTTTGTATGTCACGCTGCCCAACTTTCTGGACGGTGAGCAATATACCTTAGTCCGTTTTGAAATTTCATACATTGATATATCCGCTTCCTTTGCCGGGTTTCGGGTGACTGCAATGACGGATGCAGGGGTTCTGCCGGGTTATAAAGGTGCCCTCATAAGACCGCAGCCGCTGACGAGTGTCCGGGAAGGGCCTTGGCTGACGGAAGTTTATGAGTTTGTCATCAAGCCCAGCCCGCAATGGGAAACATTTTACCTGCTGTTCAGCCATTATCCGGATTATCCGCATCTGCTCGATGCGCCCTTTATCGATTCCTTCAGCTTTGATACCATCTGCGTTCCTGAGCCGTCCGGGCTGTTTTTGTTGACGGCCTCTTGTCTGCTGACCCGCATCCGGCGGTAAGTTTTTGGAAATCTTTCCTTACCCGTTGCTTTTCTTTTTTATTTGGGTGATATTGTTCCTCCAAAGCTCCTTTATAGCGAGGAAAGGAAGCCGGTTATGATAATCGATACGCTTGACCATGCTTTCTTGTACAAAAATATCGAACCGCAAATCGCCGCCGGGCTGGCTTTGCTGGAAGAAGACTATGTCCGCACAGCTGCCGAAGGGCGATATGAAGTGCAGGGGGATGATTTGTTTTTTATTGTTCAGGAATACGCAACATCGCCTTTCGAGCAGGGGCGTCTTGAGATTCACCACAAGTATCTGGATATCCAATTCATCGCCTCCGGCCGCGAATGCATCGGCTATGCCCCCCTCGAAGGTCTTGCTGAACTGGAACCCTATTCCGATTCGAAGGACATTGCCTTCTGCAGCTCAAATAGACCGGTCAGCCGGGTGGTTCTGGAAACGGGTATGTTTGCTGTCTTCTTCCCGCAGGAACCCCACATGCCCGGCCGTCAGGTGTCTGACAAGCCGGAACTGGTCAAAAAAATCGTGATTAAAATCCGAATAAAATAAGCCCTGCAGCGGACGGTTTTGTCCGGACGGATGCTTGCTGAAATCGCCCGGATGCAGTAGGATGGGAACTATGAACCAAACCCAGCGCAATCTGCTGCTGAAAGCGGCCAAAGAGGCCGTGCGGGCGGCCGTGAAGGGCCTGCCCAGACCGCCGCTGCCGAAAGTGGATGACCCTGAATTGACGGAGCCTCGCGGCTGTTTCGTGACCCTGAAAAACGGCGAAGAACTCCGCGGCTGCATCGGGCAGTTTGAAGCCGACCGTCCCCTTATCGAGATGGTCAGCCGGTTGGCCGTTTCTTCTGCAAGACACGACCCCCGCTTTGCGGGCGATCGGATTACCCCCGCCGAGCTGATGCGGCTGCACATCGAGATTTCCGTCTTGTCGCCGATGGTTCAGACCGATGACCCCCTGAAGCTCGAACTGGGCGTTCACGGCATCTATATCACCGATGGTTTTCGGTCCGGCTGCTTCCTGCCGCAGGTGGCGACGGAGACCGGCTGGTCTAAAGAAGAGTTTCTGGATTTCTGCTGCACACACAAGGCGGGCCTTCCTCCGCGGGCCTGGCAGAAAGACCCATCCGTTCGCGTGTATCTCTTTACCGCCGAGGTTTTCGGGGCCGATTGGACCCAGATTGAGGATTGAGTCGGATGACCTGCCGTGGATGGATTCTTTTCTTACTGCTGACACCGGTCATCTGGCTGTGCACGGGCTGCCGTTCATCCCCCTCTGCTGTGCCGGCTGTACAGAATTCTTTATCCTCTCCCGAAGGGCTTATGGAATACCTCCGGGATTTGCCCGCCGTTCAGCAGGTGCAAATCTGGGACAATCGGTACGGTCCGGGCCTTCAAATCCTGACGCGTCATTACGAAATCTATACCACACTTGATGACCCTCTGATGCTTCGGCAGGTTCCATCCTTTGTTGAAAGTGTTTATGCGGAATATCAGGCCCAGCTGCCGGACGCTGTCAGTACCGACCGCCGGTTTGTTATTTATTTGTTCGCCCAGCGTTCTCAGTGGGAGCAGTTTACCCGGGACTTCGTCGGCCCGAATGCGGACATCTATCTGCGCATTCGCAGGGGGGCCTATGCCGTCAACGATGTCTGTGTGGCCTATCACATCGGACGCTCCCAGACATTTGCTGTCGTCGGTCATGAGGGCTGGCATCAGTTCAACAGCCGTTTTTTTGCGTACCGGCTGCCCAGCTGGCTCGATGAAGGGGTGGCGACGCTCTTTGAGACCTGTCAGTACCGACAGGGCCGATTTGTCTTTGAACCCCAGCGCAACCTTCACCGTCTCGGGGCCCTTAAAGAAACGCTGCTGACCGGACGGATGATTCCGCTTGAAAATCTGCTGGTTCTCAATCCCGGGCAGGTTCTCGGCGACAACGGCGGGCCGGATGAACGGGTCACGGCTTTTTATGCCCAGACCTACGCCCTCGTGCGGTTTCTTCGGGAGGAGTTTTACGGGTATTACCTTCGCAAATATCATACTCTGATGGCCGCCGGCCTTCGCGGAAACTGGCCGCTCGACGAGCTGGAGGCCCGCATTGCTTCTGACCGCAATCTGCCGCTGACCGTTGCCTGGAATCAGCAGGTTTCTCTGCGGCTGTTTTCGCTGTATATCGATTCTGACCTGAAGAAAATCGAAAAGGAATATCGGGCCTTTTGTGAAAAAATCACTTATCCGATTCGACTCCAGTATCCCCAATGAAACCGGACGGCACCTTCATTCTTGCCTCCGCCTCTCCGCGGCGGAAACTTCTTCTCCAGCAGGCGGGATACCGCTTCGAAGTTATTCCCTCGCAGGTGGATGAATCCAACGTGGATATCTGCGGATTGACGTGTGAGCAGGCGGCCGCTCGTCTGGCGCTGGCCAAGGCGCAGAATGTGGCCGCCTCGTACCCTGATTGTCTCGTGCTGGCCGCCGACACGGTGGTGGATTCCGACGGCACACTCATCGGCAAAGCCGCTGATGCCGCCGAGGCCGAAGTGATTCTCCGTCGGCTTTTCCGCAAGCCGCACCGGGTCATCACCGGAATCGCTCTGGTCTGGAAGTCCCGCAAACTGGAGCTTTCCGAATCCTGTATTACCTGGGTCTATCCGAAAAAAATCCCGGAGGAGCAGTTGGCGGCCTATCTGGCCTCCGGCGACTGGCAGGGCAAAGCCGGCGCCTACGGCATCCAGGAAGTCAATGACGCCTTTGTCGAACGCATCGACGGCTCCTTTTCCAACGTCGTCGGCCTGCCGATGGAGCGGGTTGAACCTCTTTTGAGACAGTGGGGGGCTGTTCCTGTTTTGGATAGGACCAAAAAGCGCGCATAAAAAAAGCCCCGCACATCGCGGGGCTTTTGCAGGTCGTCGAAAACGCAAACTAACAAGGTTTTACGTTCATCGCACAGGGGCCTTTCTTGCCCTGGCCGACTTCAAACTGCACCGACTGGCCCTCATGCAGAGAGGCGTAGCCGCCGGTTTTGACCTCGGAATGATGGACGAACAAATCCTTGCCGCCGTCCGAGGGGGTGATGAAACCGTAACCCTTGCTGTCATTGAACCATTTCACTGTACCTGTACTCATTTTTTTACTCCCGGGTTTCCAATGAAACCCTGCAATATCTCTCTAACATTCAATTGGAGGGGGAAATATTCCAGAGAGATGGTTAAGAATACTGCCCTTTACATTTTATTTTCATTACCACATTATACGAAATATCGGCCTGTCAGACCAAAGAAATCATGAAAAAAACAAAAAATATTTCTTCGAATGCCCTGCTGCCTGGTTTCGGAATGAATCTAACTGCTTTCTCCGGTTCGTGTTAGCTCGGAATGCCTCTGTCCTTCTTTTTTCCTTTTTCTTTGCCCCAGCGATTGAACAAATAAAGACCGCTATGCCTTCATTATCGCAATAATCTTCTCCAAATCGTTGGGCACCTGAACCGGCGGATTGCTGAACGGACGTTTCATCTGGCTGTGGTAGTTCACGGTTGCATTCGGGTCCTTGAGCAGATGCCCCGTCAGCACGCAAACCACCCGTTCATCCCGTCTGATGGTGCCGTCGGCCAAAAGATGCTTCAGACCGGCCACCGTCGCCGCCGAAGCCGGCTCGCACCCCAGCCCGTATTTGCCGATCTGGGCCTTGGCATCCAGAATTTCCTCATCTGATACTGCCAAGACAACGCCGCGGCAGACATCCAGGGCCCGAATACATTTTTTCAGATTCACCGGACGAGAGATTTCAATGGCCGAAGCAATTGTATTGGGCCGGTACTGTTTGGCATCCAGTTCTGAATAATAATCCGCAATCATCTCCTGATCGACATAGCCGCCGTTCCACCGCAGCCCGCGCTCATTGTACAGCTCGCTGAGGGTATCCGCTCCGGATGCATTAATCACCGCCAGCCGCGGAATCCGCTCAATCAGCCCCAATTCCTTCAGCTCGGCAAACGCCTTTCCGAAGGAGCTCGAGTTGCCCAGATTGCCCCCGGGCACCACAATCCACTCCGGCACCTCCCAGCCCATCTGCTCGAGAATCCGGTACATAATCGTCTTCTGGCCCTCCAGCCGGAACGGGTTGAGCGAATTGACCAGATAAATCTTCAACTGCCGGCAGACCTCCTGCACCTGCCGCATACAGTCGTCGAAATCCCCGGCAATCTGGAGCGTATAAGCCCCGTAATCCATTGCCTGGCTGAGTTTGCCGAACGCAATTTTTCCTTCGCCGATAAATACCGTTGCCTTCAGCCCGCAGCTGTGGGAGTAGAGGGCCATCGAGGCCGAAGTATTGCCTGTAGAGGCACAAGCACTGGCCGTCGCCCCGACCATTCTGGCGTGGCTGTAGGCTGCCGCCATTCCGTTGTCCTTAAACGATCCGGACGGATTGAGTCCTTCGTACTGCAGATACAGAACATCCGGGCGCATTCCCAATTCTGCAGCCAGCCCGCAGCACGGCTGAAGTACCGTCTGGCCCTCGCCGATTGTTACCCGATATTTTTCCTCGCAAAACGGCAGCAGATCCCCGAACCGCCACACCCCCGAGAAGTTCAGCGGATTCTGCCGGTCGGCCCACTTTTTTGAAAAATCGCTCAGTTTTTTCGGCACCGGCAGCTTGTTCCATCGGTAACATACGTCCAGCAGGTCGCCGCACTGCGGACATTCGAACAAAATTTCCATCCGGTCAAATTCTGCCCCGCAGCGGGGATTAATGCATTTCTGATACGCTTGGGCTTCCTTCACGGCTTACATCCTCATTGAGTCGTTTGATTAACTCCGGCAGTTCCGACAGGTATTGTATCTGAAAAACGCCCGCCGGCACTCTTTTTTTTTGGTTTGTATAGGCCCTTTTGAGAACCGGAATCATTCCCGCCCGCAGGGCTCCGCGAACATCCTTATCCATCCGGTCGCCCACAAAAACAACCTTTTGCGGTTCCGTCTGCATCTGTCGGGCGGCTTCCAGGAAAATCCTCGGGTCCGGTTTACGGAAGGAAAACTGATAGGAATACAGACGAAGATCAAAAAACTCCAGCAGCCCAACCTGCTTCAAATGACGGTCCAGTGTGCTGCCATGCACGAAGGTATTGGACAAAATCCCCAGCCGCAGCCCCATTTGCCGCAGCGTCCGGAGAGTCGCAGAGGTGTCCGGTTCAATCCTCCCTTTCTCCGCCAAAGGGCGATACCATTGCCAGTTCAGCTCTTCCCATTCCGCCTCGGAAAGCGTAAACCCCTTTTTCCGCCCGTACTCTTTCAGAAGGGAAAGGGAATCAAAATCGTTTCCTGTCAAAAAGGAAAACAGCAGATGCAGCCGGATTCCCAAAAGATTCCAGAGCCGATAGACTCCGAATCGGCCGACCGGCTGGCCCATCTGTTTCAGATAGTCATATGAAAAGCGGGCTGCCTGCTTAAAAAGTATGCCTGCCTTCAGGCGTCCGAACAGCAGCAGCGTCTCGCCCAAATCAAACAAAACCGCCTGAACCGCCCGCCCAGCCAAACCCCTCACCTCTCCGGCGGCAGCTGATTGCCGAATACCTGACGAACCCACGCCTCCATCTCTTCGTCCGAAATCGCAGACATCCGATCTGCACTGTATTCTTCATCGATTTTGTTTTTAATCGCAGTGATGCGCGGGTCATGTTTGGGAATCTCAATCTGGTAGCGCGACTCGATCCAGTGCTTGATGCCCGCTACCCCCGACTTGTCGGTAATGGCTACGCCCACCGGACGCTTAAGCAGTTTGAGCGTGTCAAAACAGTTGTAAATTTCCTCGTTCTTCAAGAGGCCGTCCGCGTGAATCCCAGCCCGTGTTACGTTGAAATCCCGTCCCACCAGCGGATAATTGGCCGGCAGGTGGAATCCCAGCTCCTTTTGAGCGTACTGGGCCAGTTCGGTGATGGCGGCATAGTTGATTTTCGGATTTGTGCCCGCCAGCTGTGCATGCTCAATCACCAGCGCCTCCAGCGGCGGATTGCCTGTCCGCTCGCCTACGCCGAAAATCGCACAGTTGGCCGCACTGCACCCGTACAGCCAGGCTGTTGCTGCATTAATTTCCACTTTGTGAAAATCGTTGTGTCCGTGCCATTCCAGCCAGGCCGACGGTACCCCCAGCCGGCGCAGCCCCGCCACCAGTTTCGGCAGGGACCGCGGCAGCTTTGCATTCGGATACGGTACCGCAAACCCCAGTGTATCGCACAAACGAATCTTCACCGGGCAGTTGTACTGCTGCGAAAGTTTCAGCAGTTCCGCCGCAAACGGCAGGACAAACCCGTCATAATCCGCCCGGGTAATGTCCTCGAAATGGCACCGGGGCAGAATCCCGTTGTCCAGGGCCGCTTTCACAATATCCAGATAGGCCTGCATTGCCTGCGAACGCGTCATCTTCAGCTTCAGAAAGATGTGATAATCGCTGGCGCTGGTTAAAATTCCGGTCTCTTTGAGCCCCAGCTGGGTGACATACTTAAAGTCCGCCGCGGTGGCCCGAATCCAGCCGGTCACTTCCGGATACCGATAGCCTTTTTCCTGACAGAGCTGCACCGCTTTACGGTCTCGATCCGAGTACAGGAAGAATTCACACTGGCGAATCAACCCTGTTTCCCCGTTGATTTGGTGAAAATATTCATAAATCCGGGCTACCTGCTCTGCCGAATAGGGGGCCCGAGCCTGCTGGCCGTCCCGGAAAGTCGTGTCGGTAATCCAGAAATCCTTCGGAATCTCCATCGGGACAGCGGCTTCTTCAAATTCCAGCTTCGGAAACTCCGTATAAGGGAAGAATTCCCGATACAGATTCGGCCGTTCTACATCCTGCAATTGAGTTTTCTTGATTTCCGCCATGTTCATTTCTCCCGATGGATTCAGGGGTTCCTATTTCCGCTACAAGGCCGTTTTAGCAGACTTTTGACGACCGGAGTGGCCGAGATGGGAGTCGAACCCATACGCCCAAAACGGGCAGGGGATTTTAAGTCCCCAGCGTCTGCCTTTCCGCCACTCGGCCTTTTCCTACGAATTCCCTACCTTTTCGGTTCTTTTTTCGGCCGTTGCATTATAGAAAAATACCGGTTTTTTGCAAGGAATATGCTCTCCCGTCGGGCTGATTTATGACCCGACAGACTGTAAAAGGATTTCTGGGGCTAATAGGCCCTGTATGTCTTATTTTGAAGCAGAAAAGATTTCCTGTCGGCTGCCGGATTCCGCCAGAGGACTTTCTTGAATGATTGTCAGCAAATCCCGGTGAATCTGCCGCCAATCCTGATTCAGATTGATGGTCTTGAAGGCGATCCGATGCCCCCCGATTGTGCATTCCTCATCCAGCTCCCGCCGGACTGTCGGATTCAGAAGCATCCCTTCGCAGGTTCGATTCGCTCCGCCCCGGCTTTCCAGATTCTTCACATAGGCAAACAGTTGATAAAGATTGGCGGAGCGAATTAAATGGCTTGCAATTATTTATAGATGGTTCTGTCCAACACTGTTAAAGTATCATGTATTCCGTATCATGTGTTCCGCTTGGAGGCAAATCTGTGTCAATCTGTGTAAATCCGTGGTTTTTTCATAATTACTTCGTCTCCTTTTTCAACCGTGATTTCCGGCCGGCTTGCTTCCAAAATCGGAAATCGGGAATTGCCAATTGAAAATCTCCCTTTATACCCTGAGCACCAGTTCCAGGGTTTGTGCTTTAAAAACAAAAAAAGCAGAACACCTTTTGAAGTCTGCTTTCTGTTTTTTATCACGACTTTTTTGTGGGATTTTCGGCGGGCTTTTTAGGAAAGTTCTTGGCGTTTCTTAAAATCCCTTTTCTCACTTATTCTTCCGGCGGGCCTCGTCCCTTCGCCTTCGATTCTCCCGTGTGCGGGTACGGGTCAATGATGTCTTCTGCTCTGAGCGGCATAATCCCATCCTTTTCTAAGTTATCGATCCTGACCTCGTTTCCTCGTCTATGAAAAGCATACAAAATAAATCCGCCGCTTCCAAATCGATTGCTCGGTGCTCAGAGCTGTTTCTGGAAGCGGCGGGTCGCGGCCGGAAAGGGCAGGCAGCGGAAGAGGCGATGTGCTCTGAAACGGTCCGGAATGAGTGCAAGTTTTTGTCATAAGAATCATCGGAAAAAGGGTTAAGAAATCCTGCCGCCTAAGCCTAAACGGACGTTTCCGTTGTGCTTCCGGCGGCCCGCGTCCGCCCTCGACCGCCAAAATCAATTCAACTTTTCTTGTGCATATGGTCATCTGTTTTCCCCCAGTTCCTGACTTGTTATACAAGTGTGAGTATAGCAGAATGCGAGTTGATTTTCAAGAAAAGTTTAAGAAGAAGTTAAGAAAAACGGCTTATTTTTAAAAATATTGTTCAGTGGGTCGATATTATAAGACGTTTTGTTTGGTTTCTTTAAAAATTTTTTAAGAATTTTCTTCTGTCTGTTCTTCCGGGTACATAAATTCCGGCATCCGACGCGGCCGTCCATCCTGATCCACACACGCCAGGATGCTGCTGCCTTCGGCCAGCAGGACCCCCATGCTTTGCCGAATCAGCCGATAGCTGTGCTCCACCCGGGCGCTGGTAATCCGCGTGCAGGTGGTAATCAAATCCAGTTTCTCATCATAAAATGCAGGCCTGCGGTACTTTACGCTCAATTCCGCCACGACGAAGTAAATCCCGTTTTTCTCCAAGTCGCTGTAGGCCAGCCCGTTTGCCCGCAGCAGTTCCGTCCGCCCCATTTCAAACCAGACCGGATAGACCGTATGGTGAATGACCCCCGACTGGTCCGTCTCGCTGTAGCGCGGAACGATGGTGATGGTATGGGTTTGGATTTTGGTGCAGTCCGGAAAGTTTTTCACTTCCGGTGCCGGATATTCGTTCGTTCTCGGTTTTACTCGCATTCCTGTTTTCCTCTTACTCTTGCTGACAAAACATCATGCGGCATTGTCTCTTTCATCCGACTCTTCTTCAAGCCCCATTTTTTCATTTTCAACCCTCTTAATCCGATGGTATCTTTAAGGCCGTTTAAAGAAAGGAATCTTTTGTGATTGAATTGAGAGATAAGCGTATTGTTGTGATGGGCTTAGGTTCGTTCGGCGGCGGACAGGACAGCGTCCGTTTTGTCTGTGAGCAGGGCGGACGTGTTACCGTGACCGATTTGGCCGACGAATCCAAACTTCGCGAAACCATTGATTCCCTGCGCTCTTTACCGATTATCTGGCACCTGGGCGGCCATCTCGAAGAGGATTTCCGCACGGCCGACGTTGTTGTTGTCAATCCAGCCGTGCCGCCTGACAATTCCTTTCTCCAAATTGCCCGCCGGGCCGGGGCTGTCATCACCTCGCAGGTGGAGTTGTTTTTCGAGCGATGTCCCGCCCGGATTGCCGCCATTACCGGCTCGAACGGCAAAAGCACAACCACGGCCTTAACGGCCCACCTGCTCGAAGCCGCATCTGCATCTGAAAGATGGGCTTATGGAAATGTTTACTTAAGCGGCAATATCGGAAATCGTCCGCTTTTGGGGCTTCTGAAAGAGCTGACGGAAAAAGATATTGTTGTTCTGGAAATCAGCAGTTTTCAAATTGAGCAATTGTCCCAATGCAGACGGGGGGCTGATATCGCTCTTTTGACAAATTTAAGCCCTAACCACCTCGACCGTCACGTCACTTTTGAGGCGTACGCAGCGGCCAAAAGAATCCTGTTTGAAAACCAGCGGCCTAATCCGGACTTTTCGCCTGTTTCTGTTTTTAATGCGGAAGATCAAACCGGTCTTGAATGGTTTGCGGAGTATTCGAAGCAGGATTTTCGCCGCTGCTTCTTGTTTAAGGTTGAAGATATTTGTGATGAATACCGCCATGTTTTTCGTCTGCCCGGGCGGGTGAATCTTCAAAACCTTGCAGCGGCTTTAACAATTGCAGATGTTTTCGATGCAGATAAAAAGATGCTGCTGGAAGCGATTGCGGGCTTTCAGGGTCTTGAACACCGGATGCAGTTTGTGGCCGAAGTCAACGGTGTCCGCTGGTACAATGATTCGAAGGCGACGACACCTATCAGCACGATGGCCGCCTTGAACGGCATCGAAGAACCCAAGATTTTAATCGCGGGCGGTTATGATAAACATATCGGTTTCGAAGAACTCGGCCGATGCATTGCGGCCCGCTGCAAAGCCGTTGTTCTCATTGGCCAGACCGCCGACAAAATCCTCGATGCGGTCAAGGCGGCAGGCCCTTCTAAGGCAGTTATTCGAAAAGCCGCATCTATGGAAGAAGCGGTTCTTTTGTGTTCAAAAATGGCACAAAAAGGGGATGTTGTTTTGATGAGTCCTGCCTGTGCCAGCTATGATATGTTCAAAAACTATCAAGAGAGGGGAACTGTTTTCCGTCAGGCGGTCTTGAACCTTCAAAAATAGCAGTTATCAGACCACAAAAAGAGATTTGAAAAATTTTTGGAATCTGAACAAAACACTTCCGGAAAGTTTAGTTCCGAATAAAAATGTGGAAATCACCCACGTAATCTCGAAAACTTTCTAAAACTCCGCAATTTTTTTTCTTTTTCTATATTTCCCGAATTCTATAGGGACAATTCTTCCATTAACCGGCTTTTCTTTTTCTCCGACAGTCTGTCTAAGCAGAAACGACAACGAGAAACGGCAGAATGATTGGAGGTTTTTATGGAATCGATGGTCGAACGAAGGGCTGAAAAACGATTACGCTACAGCTGGCCGGTTTGGTTTGCAGAAGATTATGATGACATTCTTACCCAGGGCCAAATGATTGACATTTCCAGCAGCGGGGCGGCCTTTTCCTGTTATTCTGACCGCTGCCCCAGTCCGGGTGAACACATCACAGCCCGCTTCAGCATTCCCCAGTTTGGGGAGGATGAAACATTTGGGCTGGCGAATTTTATACGAGACGGCCGAATCTGCCGTGTGGATCAATTAGGACCTTATTTGCGGAGAGTGGCTGTCCAGTTTTCGGAGCCCCTTCCGTTTAAGCCCGCCGAAAGCCAACCCGTTGAACAATTTATGGTTGTTTAGACATTTTTTTCTGAAGATTCCAAACGTCTGTCAGCAGCTGACAGGCGTTTTTTTCTTTTCTTCTCACGCCGTCAGACCTATGATTGAGCCCTATGCTTGAAAAAGGGCTTGTACAGATTTACACCGGTGACGGGAAGGGCAAAACGACGGCTGCTCTCGGGTTGGCTTTGCGGACGGCGGGCCACGGTGGACGAGTTCTGATTTACCAATTCCTCAAGCCCTCTTCCCTGAATCTCGGGGAACGGGCCGGCCTTCAAAATATCGGGAACATCACGCTTTTATCTCTAGATGAACCCTGGGATATGTTTGAATCGATGGGAGACCGGGAGTCCATCGAACGAATCCGGACGGCGGTCGTCAAAGCCCTGAAAAAGATTCAGACGGCCGCCCATGAGCGGTATTATGACTTGATTATTCTGGATGAGATTGTTTTTTGTTTGTCCAAAGGGCTTGTGTCGATAGACGATATCCGCCAGGTGCTTGCCGCCCGGGACCCTCGTGTGGAACTGGTGCTGACCGGACGAGGCGCCTCGCAGGAGCTGATGGACCTGGCAGACCTGGTGACGGAGATGAAATCCGTCAAGCATCCTTTTGAGAAAGGGATTTGCGCCCGAAGGGGAATCGAATATTAAGGGGATACGCAAGAGGAAGCAGGCTGATGGATACGGAGAAGAAACCTTTGGGAAAAACAGTTGGAGTGATTATCTGTGCGGCCGGGGCCAGTGCCCGCTTTGGAGGCGACCGGAAGAAGCCCTTTGTCGAAGTGGCGGGGCGTGCGGCGTTTCTGCGCAGCATCGAATTTTTCGCTAGTCGGGACGAAGTCAAACAGATTATTATGGCCATTTCGAAGGAAGACGAGGAACTGGTGACGGTCAAATGGGGCTCTACTCTGGCTTTTAACGGGGTGAAGCTTTGCTTTGGCGGTGCGGAGCGTTTTGAGACGGTGGCCAAGGCTTTGGAAAAAATTCGTCCGGATATTGACCTGATTGCCGTACATGATGCCGTCCGATGCTGTTTGACAGCAGACTGGGTGGATGCTGTTTTCCAGAAGGCCGCCCAGACGGGAGCGGCCATTCTTGCCTGTCCGGTCAATGGGACCCTGAAACGGGTTCAAAAAGGGACTGTGTCGGAGACGATTGACCGGGAGAATCTCTATGAGGCCCAAACGCCGCAGGTCTTTGATGCCAAGTTGCTTCGTGAGGCCTATGTGAAAATAGGCAAGCTGGGCAAAATGAAGATTACAGACGATGCCCAACTAGTCGAAGCACTCGGCCAGAAAGTGCACATCGTCGAAACGGACTTTACAAATTTGAAGATTACCCGCAAAAGCGATTTGCCGCTTGCGGAGGCGATTGTCAACTCCAGACCCAAGCCGAAGCCCGAAGGGCCGATCGGGCCTTACATTGAAGCCCAGTGGTAAAGGGCGAAGGGGCTGATTTTCTTGACAATCGATTCGAACGTGGTATGGTAATAAAAAATAAAAACGGCGAAATGGGTTCGAAAGGAACAAATATGAAAACGATGGTATCAGCGGCACTTGCAGCTGTTGTCACGGTAGGATTCCTGAGCGGCTGCAGCAACCCTCGTGTAACGGACGTACATTTGACAGACAGCGACTTGGCTCGGATTCAGCAGGGGGTCCTGATGCCGAATGCCCGTGAGGTGGATTATGTGGAACAGCTGGCGGCGGCGCGGGAGGGATACAAAAAATCTCTGCTGGATTTGATTGCCTATTATGAATCCACCGGCAATGCGACCAAGCTGCGCTGGGCGCGCACGGAGCTGAGGACGTTTGACCAGGCGGTCCGCTACAATTATCTGATGCCGGGGGAGTGGCTGCCGGTGAATCTGTCGGCCTCTGAATCGATTCCTGAAGCGGATAAACTGTATGAACAGGGAATGAGTTTGTATCGCCAGTCCGGCGGTTTGATTATTGTTGCCAATGAGGCGATTCTGCGGCAGGCTCTGCAGCTGTTTAACCAGGTCATCACCAATTATCCGACCAGCGACAAAATCGATGATGCCGCTTATCGTGCCGCCCGAATTTATGAATATCTGAAGAATTATGAGCTGGCGGCCGTGCTTTATCAGCGGACGTTCCAGTGGAATCCGGAGACCCGTTATCCGGCTCGGTTCCGGGCGGCTTATGTGCTGGACCGGCGGCTTCGAATGCGGGCCGATGCCCTGGCGCTTTACCGACTGGCTGTGGAAAAAGAGTCTATGTACGTAAACAATACAGAGTATGCTGTTGAACGCATCAAGGAGCTGTCCACACCCAATCCGAGGTCGGCGCCGGACTTCCGAATTCAGGGAGATTAACATCGTCGGGAAATCCGAATGACAATTGCGGGTCTGTTCAGGGATGGGCAGGCCCTTTTTTATTGAATCGGCAGATAGCGAAGGAGAACACGATGCGGATTTTGATATGGAGCGGGATTCTTGCGGCGGTCTTTCTGGGCTGCGAAAAAGGTTCAGAAAAGACGGACAGGGCGGCTTCCAGTTCGATTCAGCCCGATATGCTCAAGGCGGTTACGTTTAATATTCGCTACGGCACGGCGGATGACGGCCCCAACCGCTGGGACCGCCGCAGGGAGTCAGTTTTTTCTCTGCTGGCGGAATATGGGGCGGATGTGCTGGCCCTGCAGGAGGCCCTGGATTTTCAGGTTGAGCAAATCGGGCGAGCCCTGCCTGTTTATGAGTATGTATTTGTCTGCCGGGATGATGGGAACCGGGCGGGCGAATCCTGTCCGATTTTTTACCGCAAAGACCGTTTTGAACGGCTGGATGCCGGCACCTTTTGGTTTTCGGACACTCCGGACATCCCCGGGTCCAAACACTGGGGCAATCAGATTCCCCGCATCTGCACCTGGATTTGCCTGCAGGAGCGGGCGAGCCGCCGGCTGCTGTGGGTTTATAATGTTCATCTGGACCATCAATCCCAGAGTTCCCGCGAAAAAAGCATTCGGCTGCTGGCGGAAAAGACAGCATCGCTGCCGGCGGATTCGGCGGTGATTGTACTGGGCGATTTTAATATGGAATTGTCGAATCCGGCCCTGGAGCCGCTTTTGTCTGAAAAAGGGCCGGCTCTGAGGGATGCCTGGCAGACACTTTATCCGGACCGGCAGCCCGTCGGCACATGGCATGATTTCGGGCGGCGATTGAATACGGCCAAAATTGACCATATTCTCATACCGCAGGGCCTTGCTGTGCTTCAGGTCGAAATTGACCAGCGGACGTTCGAAGGGCGCTATCCGTCCGACCATTTCCCGGTTTGGGCGGTGATTCAATGGCCCCTCAAGACTGTCCAAGTGAACTGATTTTATGGACTCTTCGGCGGTACACCTCGAACATGCGGTTGCCGAATGGATGAACCGGTGCGGGCTGCTTTTGCCCGGCAGCCGGCTGCTGCTGGCTGTTTCCGGCGGGATGGATTCGATGGCGATGCTCGAGGCGCTTGTGCGTCTGAAACAAGCCGGTGCGGTCGAAGCGGAATTCGCTGTCGGCCATGTCAATCACAAGCTTCGCGGAGCGGATTCAGAGGCAGACTGCCGATTTGTTCGGGAACAGGCGTCTGCCAGGGGCCTGCCGTTTTTTTCCTGTTCTGTTGATGCCGCTTCGTATGCCCGGCAGAACCGCCTTTCGATTGAGACGGCTGCACGGGTTCTTCGCCTTCGGCATCTGGCCCAAATGGTCCGCGACTGGAAAGCGGATGCGGCGGCAGGGGCTCATCAGCAGGATGACCTGCTGGAAACGCTTCTTTTTCGTCTGCTTCGCGGAACCGGTTTTCGGGGCTTGTGCGGCATTTGGCCTTCGTCTGTCCTGGAGGGAGTTCGTTTTATCCGTCCGATGCTGACTGTCAGCCGCCGTCAGATTCTTGCGTATTGTCAGGAGAGAAACGTTGTTTGGCGGGAGGATGCAACCAACGCCGACCCTCGGTTTGCCCGCAACCGGATTCGCCATATCCTGCTGCCTCGACTTCGTCAAACCGCCAGGGGAAATCTTGAGGCAGACTTGCTGCGGCTGGCGGAAAGCTGTCGGCGGCTATTTGAGAAAATTGAGCCGCAGGTCCAAAGCGGTTTTGTCATCGCCGTGTCGGTTGAGCCGGATGGTTTGCTGAAGCTGAACCGCACGGCCCTGCAGGACATCAGTCCGGTTGTTTTGGGAGAGATTTTCCGGGACTGTCTGGAGCGTTTGAATGCGGGGCTTCGTGATTATACCGGCCGACATTATCGACAGCTGGTTGAGAGTATCTATCAGCCGAGGCGGAGGTGTTTTCATCTGCCGGATGGGATTGAGTGCCGCACGAGTGAAACAGAGATTGTTCTTCGACGCCTGCCGCAAGCAGACGAGGCGGATGTCCGGGAACCGGTGATTCTTCAGCCCGGACAGAGTTGTCAATTCGGACCCTGGCGGGTTACGGCGGAGCTTTTGGAAACAGGGATGAAAGAACAGCCTGCCGCAAAGGGGCCAAGCAGCTGGACTGAATATTTTGACGCGGACAAGATTGACGGACCAATTCGGATTCGGATGCGCAAGCCGGGGGACCGATTCGTGCCCTTGGGGATGAGTCAATCCAAAAAGGTCGGCAAATTTCTGACACTCTCCAAGGTCGATTTCACCCTGAAAAAAAAGGCGTTTATTGCGGAAGACTCTCAAAAAATTCTCTGGGTTGTTCCAATCCGAATCTCCGAAGGGGCCAAAATAGGTCCGCAAACGGCACGAGTCTTGAAAATAACTGTTTACAAATAGGATATATCTATTATATGTTTTGGGGGAATTTGTTTCTTGACAAATAGCCCGTCAAGCCCTACAGTACCGGCTTTGTCGGTTGTTCCCTGCGCTAAACAGGGTGTCAAAAACAGATTCCTTTTTTAGATAGGAGATTTTCAATGGCGATAAAGGTAGCGATTAACGGATTTGGTCGTATTGGACGACTGGTTTTTCGGGCTTTGGTGGAACAAAATCTACTGGGCTCGCAGTTTGATGTTGTGGCCGTCGGGGATATCGTTCCGGCCGACAATCTGGCGTATCTGCTGAAGTTCGATTCGATTCAAGGCAAGTTCAATGCTCAGATTGACTCGAAAAAGTCCTCTCCGGACAAGGCCGACGATGATATTCTGATTGTCAACGGCAAGGAAATCAAAGTCGTCAGCGCCAAGACGCCGGCCGAGCTGCCCTGGGCTCAGATGGGCGTTCAGCTGGTGGTGGAGGCAACGGGTTTGTTCACCGCAGCGGAAAAGGCGCAGGGCCATATTACGGCGGGTGCCAAGAAGGTGCTGATTACCGCTCCGGCCAAGGGGGAGGACATCACGATTGTGATGGGAGTCAATGACGACAAGTATGACCCCGCCAAGCACCATATTGTTTCGAACGCCTCCTGCACAACCAACTGCCTGGCGCCGGTGGTGTATGTGATTCTCAAGGAAGGCATCGGGCTGGCGGAAGGTCTGATGACCACGGTTCATGCCTATACAGCCACGCAGAGAACGGTGGACGGCCCCTCCAAGAAGGACTGGAAAGGCGGACGGGCGGCGGCTCAGAACATCATTCCGTCCACAACCGGTGCTGCCAAGGCCGTTGGTCTGGTTCTGCCGGAAGTCAAGGGCAAACTGACCGGTATGGCGTTCCGGATTCCTGTGCCCACGGTGTCTGTTGTGGACCTGACGTTCCGGACCGTTCGGGAAACTTCGCTGGATGAGATTAAGGCTGCCATGAAGAAGGCCAGCGAGACCTATTTGAAGGACATTCTCGGCTATACGGAAGAAGAAGTAGTTTCCAGCGACTTTATCCACGACCCGCGTTCGTCGATTTTTGATGCTGGTGCTTCGGTGGAACTGAACAAGAATTTCTTCAAGCTGGTCAGCTGGTACGACAACGAATGGGGATATTCCTGCCGCACGGTGGATTTGATGGTCAAGATGGCCAAGAGTCTTTAACGGCTTGGCGTAAGCATCGGAAAAGCCGGACGGAAGCCCGCGGTCTGTTCGCGGGTTTCTGTCTGATAAGGCAAGGCAGGATGGACAGCATCCTCAGGAAAGGGGAAAACCATGGCAAAAAAAACAGTGGCGGATATTGATGTACGAGGCAAAAAAGTCCTGATGCGGGTGGATTTCAATGTCCCGCTGGATAAAAAGACAGGCAAGATTACCAACGATGCCCGGATTCAGGGGGCGCTTCCGACGATTCAGCATGTCCTCAAAAACGGCGGCAGTGTGATTCTGATGAGCCATCTGGGGCGTCCGGAAGGGGAATATGACCCCGCTTACTCGCTGGCTCCTGTGGCCAAGCGGCTCGGTGAGCTGCTCGGCAAAGAGGTGATTTTCACAAAAGACTGCGTCGGCCCTGAGGTTCAAGAAAAAGCCGCCAAACTGAAGCCCGGTGATGTGATGCTGCTGGAGAATGTCCGATTTCATAAAGAAGAAGTTATCAAAGACAAGGCCGCCAAAGAAGACCCGCAGCTTCGCAAAGCCAAGGATGATTTTGCGCGTCAATTGGCCGAACTGGGCGATGTGTACGTGGACGATGCGTTCGGAACGGCCCATCGGGACAACGCCTCAATGTACACGGTTCCGATGATGATGGAAGGCAAGCCGCGGGTCATCGGCTTCTTGATTGAGAAAGAGCTGAAGTATCTGGGGGAAACCATTCAGAATCCAGAACGGCCCTTTGCGGCGATTTTGGGCGGTGCCAAGGTCTCCGACAAGATTGGTGTGATTGAAAATCTGATGAAAAAAGTGGATCGGATTCTGATTGGCGGGGCGATGGCTTATACCTTTGCCAAGGCCCTCGGCAAGCGTGTCGGTGCCAGTCTTTGCGAGACGGATTTTGTGGAAAAAGCGGACGCTCTGATGAAAGAAGCCAAGAAAATCGGCTGCGAACTGGTGCTGCCGGCTGATACGGTTGTGGCCAAAGAATTCAGGGCCGATGCCGAGCATAAGGTTGTTGAAGGGGATATTGAAGACGGCTGGCAGGGGATGGATATCGGCCCCAAGACCCGCACGCTGTTTGCCTCCAAACTTCAGGGAGTCAAGACGATTGTCTGGAATGGGCCGATGGGGGTCTTTGAAATGCCTCCGTTTGACGCCGGCACCAAAGCGGTGGCGGAAGCCGTAGCCAAGGCTACCCAGCAGGGAGCCCGCAGCATTATCGGCGGCGGCGACAGCGCCAGTGCTATTGTCAATATGGGGCTGGAAAATCAGGTCAGCCATATCTCCACCGGCGGCGGTGCCAGTCTGGAGTTTCTCGAGGGCAAGAAGTTCAAATGCCTGGAAATTCTGGACGAGAAGTAAACGTGAGGGTGCTTCACCGACCGGTTTCGTCGCCAAACGGCGAAACCGGCGGTTTCGTTTGGAGGACTCCTGTGCCAGGACGACTGCCTAAGCCCGGATCGATCGAATTGGCTCCTTCGATTCTCAGCGCGGATTTTGCCAACCTTGCCTCCGAGATACGCCAGGTCACCGATGCAGGCGTCCGCATGGTGCATGTTGACGTGATGGACGGTCATTTTGTACCGAATCTGACCATTGGACCTCCGGTGGTCAAATGGATTCGCCGTTGTACACAAGCCGTGCTGGATGTCCATCTGATGATCACGGATCCGAAGCAATATGCTCCGCGTTTTGTGGAGGCGGGGGCCGACCATATTACGTTTCATATTGAAACGGTCCGGGAGCCGGTTCGGATGATTGAAGACCTTCGCCGGATGGGTGTGACGGTCGGGGTGACGCTGAACCCGGGAACGGCAGTGGATACGATTCTGGATGTGGTTCCTCTGTGTGATATGGTGCTGGTGATGACGGTGGAGCCGGGTTTCGGCGGTCAGGAGTTTATCGATGAGGCGGCACGAAAGTGCGTTCTTTTGCGGGAAAAATTTGGGGACTGTGTCCGCCTGGAAGTAGACGGCGGCATCAACCCTTACACCGCCCCCATTGTGGTTGGTTATGGAGCCGATACCTTGGTGGCCGGTCAGGCCGTTTTCGGAGAGCCGAACCGTCCGGAGGCCGTCCGAAGCATTCTGCAGGCCGCACAGCGCGGGAAACGATGAAATCTATGGCGAAAGACAAGAAAAAAAAGGGTTGGAACGGTTTTTCCCTTCGCCCGCGAAAAGAAATGCCGGAAGGACTCTGGCTGGCCTGTCCTGGGTGCAGCCAGATGCTGTTTCGAAAGACAATGGAGGAAAATCTCCATGTCTGTCCGGAGTGCAATTATCATTTTCGGATTGACGGGCCGACCCGGATTACCCAGCTGGCGGACGAGGGAAGTTTTGAAGAACTTGGGCCGGACCTTTCCAGCAGCGACCCGCTCAGGTTTACCTGGGGCCAGCAGAAATACCAGGACCGTCTTCGTGTGGACCCGACGGACAGCCGGGCTCATGAAGCGATGCTGGCGGGCAAGGCCTTTATCAAGGGCCGGCCTGTGATGCTGGCGGCGATGAATTTCAGCTTTCTCGGCGGCTCGATGGGGATGGTCGTCGGAGAAAAATTCTGCCGTGCTGTGGACCGAGCCATCGAAGAGAAGCTGCCGCTGGTGGTGGTCAGCTGCTCCGGCGGCGCCCGAATGCACGAAGGGGTGGTGGCCCTCCAGCAGATGGCCAAGACCAGCGCAGCCCTGGCCCGCTTTGATGAAGCCGGCGGCCTCTATATTTCCCTTCTGACCGACCCAACTACCGGCGGAGTGGCCGCCAGCTTTTCCATGCTCGGCGATGTGATTATCGCCGAACCGGGAGCCCTGATTGGATTTACCGGTCCCCGCGTCATTCAGCAGACCATCAAAATCGAACTGCCTGAGGGGTTCCAGCGTTCGGAATTTCTCCTCGAACACGGTTTTATCGATATGATTGTTCATCGAAAAGACCTCCGCCGTGAAATCAGCCGACTGATCGACTACTGCGAAAAGTAAAGGATTTTTTATCTGCGGTTTCTCCTTTTTTGGCTCCTTTCCCGCCGACGGTGTTTTCCTGCAATACGAGCGCTTCAAGCGGCGTCTGTACAGGCAGAAAGACACTTCTTTTGGATTGGAAAGGAAATAAGTATGAAAACCGCCGCCGTTTTAGTCGCCTTTCTTGTGTCGGCTGCCTGTCCTCTGTATGCGGAGGAACCGTTGGCACCAGTGCCGCAGCCCCAACCGCCTAAACAGATATCTCCAGAACGTCAGCAGCAATTGGAGCGGTTGTTTCAAAACCTTCAAAAGGCCTATGAAGACAAAGATTTTCAGCGAATGGAGCGGCTGCTTCGCCGGGAAGCCCTCAGCCGAATGTCTCCGGAGCGAAGGGGTGAACGGAGGGCATTCGGACAAAGCCTGCGGAGACTGCAGAACCGTTTTTCGATGCCGCAGGCAGGCCCTCGCCGCTGGGCCGGACGAAGTCAGTTCGGCCGTCCGGGCGGCCGCTTCCTTCCCGAAGCGGGTCCGTCTTTTCGTCCGATGGATGTCCCCGATCGATGGGCCTATCGCGGGCGCCCGTCTGCCGAATTTGACAATCCGCGATGGGGACGGCCGGATGCTCCTGCACCCGCGCGGCCCCGCTGGGCCCCTGAACCGGACCAGCGGAATGGGCCTCGGCGTTTCCGCCGACCGGTACCCGCCCCCGATTTTCGGACTGAGTAACGATTTCAAACCGGACATCTCCTCTGGTTTTTTCAAGCCCGCCGATGCCTCCCGGCGGGCTTTTTTCTGTCCTGAGCAGGAGGCGGCGGAAACAGGTTTTATGCCGGAACGGTTCACCGGTACGGGGGAGAACCTGGCAGGGCGGTTTTCTGTCTTTTCACGATTGTGCGGCGGCCGAGAAGGGGGCTTTTTCAATTTCCGTCTTTTCTTTTAGGACGGGGGATTTTATAATTTCGGCCGGAAAGGTATGGTGCTGCAATGGGATATTTTCGGGATTGTATTGAACAAATGGAGGGCTACACGCCCGGCTTTCAGCCCAAGGCCGCCGATGTGGTCAAGCTGAACACCAATGAGAATCCGTATCCGCCTTCCCCGAGGGTTTTGGAAGTGCTCCGTCGGTTTCCGCCGGAGCGTCTTCGCCGCTATCCGGAGCCGCTGGGTGATACGTTTCGGGCGGCGGCCTCTTCTGTTCTGGGCATTCCTCCTGAACAGATAATTTGCACGAATGGGGGCGATGACCTGCTGGCCATCTGCACCCGTGCCTTCTGCGATGCCCGGCGGCCGATGGCGTATCCTCAGCCGACCTATTCGCTCTATCCGGTTTTGGCGCGAATTCAGGGCTGCCCGGCCGTGGAAATTCCGCGCGAGGGGGACTGGCTCGGCGAGCTGGCCCGCATCAATGCCCCGCTGACGATTGTCTGCAACCCGAATGCCCCGACCAGCGACTTTGTGCCCGTCGAACGGCTGGAGCGTTTGGCTTCGTCTCTTTCGGGTGTTCTGCTGATCGACGAGGCCTATGCGGATTTTGCCCCCGATAATGCGCTGCGGCTCGTTGCCAAACATGACAATGTGATTGTGCTTCGTTCCTTCAGCAAGGGGTATTCGCTGGCCGGACTTCGTTTTGGTTTCGGCGTCGCCCAGCCGGCAATGATTCAGGGACTTAACAAGGTCAAAGATTCCTACAATGTCGATGCGGTTGCAGCGGCGGCGGCCGCGGCGGCCGTCACGGACCAGACCTATTTCCGGGCGAATGTCGAGCGGATTGTGCAGGAGCGAACGCGATTGACCGAGTCGCTTCGTCTGTTGGGCTTTGAGGTTCCGGACAGCCAGACCAATTTTGTTCTGGCCCGCTGTCCGGAAAACTCCGCTGAAGGCATTTATAAGGCACTGACTGAAAAAAACATTTATGTCCGATACTTTCCTCTGCCCGGACTTTATGACAAGCTGCGGATTACCGTCGGGACTCCGGAGCAGAACAAGATTCTCGTAACGGCTTTGCGGGAGATTTTTTCCCCAAAAGGAAAACGCGTATGAAAAAACGCACGGCTAGTGTCCAACGGAAGACGAATGAAACGGACATTTCCGTTCAGATGAATCTGGATGGACAGGGCGGGTATGAAATCAGTACCGGTGTCGGGTTTTTCGACCATATGCTCACCCATCTGAGCAAGCACAGCGGGATTGATTTGACGGTTCAGGCACGCGGGGATTTGCAGGTGGATGCTCACCATACCGTGGAAGACGTCGGAATCTGTCTGGGGGAGGCCCTCGGAGAAGCCCTCGGTGAAAAGCGGGGCATTGCCCGGTTCGGCCATGCGGTTGTTCCGATGGAGGATGCCAAGGCCGAGGTGAGCGTGGACCTGTCGGGCCGAGCGTATCTGGTTTATCGGGTTCAATATACCTCTGAGAAAATCGGCGAGTTTGATGTCCAGTGTGTTGAGGAGTTCTGGCGGGCGTTTTCTGCGGCGGGCCGCCTGAATCTGCATATTGAGGTGCCTTACGGTGTTAACAGCCACCATATTGCCGAGGCCGTTTTTAAGGCGGTCGGTCAGGCTCTCGGCCAGGCCGTCCGAATTACCGGAAACCGCATCCCCAGCACCAAAGGGACTCTTTGATGGATTTGCAGTACGAATATCGAACGGGAATCGGAACGGATCTTCATCGGCTCGTGCCGGATCGTCCGCTGAAGCTGGGCGGGATTGAAATACCGTTTGACCGCGGGCTTTTGGGACACAGCGACGGCGATGCCGCCCTCCATGCGCTGATGGATGCTCTTTTGGGGGCTGCCGGTTTAGGCGATATCGGAATGATGTATCCGGATACCGCCCCGCAATGGAAGGATGCCGACAGCCGCGCCCTTCTGCTGGGAGTCAAGGAACGGCTTGAAAAAGACCGCTGGGAGCCGGTGAATATTGATTTGATTGTCCATGCGGAAGAACCCAAACTCGGCCCCTTCAAAGGGCAGATGAGACGGTGCATCGCGGGTCTTCTGGACATTGATTTTGCCTGTGTGAATGTCAAGGCCAAGACCAATGAAGGGCTCGGTGAAATCGGGCGGGGAGAAGCGATTGCCGCCACGGCTGCCGTCCTGCTCCGCCGCCGCATCAAGAGTCTTTGAGCCGTACGGCAGAGGAATCTTTATGGCATTAAGACTGTATAATACACTCGGTCGGAGAATCGAAGAGTTCAAGCCCCTTTGCGAAGGGCGGGTTGGGATTTATGTCTGCGGACCGACTGTTTATGGACATGCTCACCTGGGCCATGCGAAAAGCTATGTGAGCTTCGATGTGCTTATCCGGTATCTGCGTTTTTTGGGGTATGCGGTAACCCATGTCCAGAATATTACTGATGTCGGCCATCTGACGGATGATGCAGACGCCGGCGAGGACAAAATCGGCAGACAGGCCCAGCGCGAGCGGAAACATCCGATGGCGATAGCCGAGTTCTACACCCGCAGTTTCTTTGAGGATATGGACGCCCTCAACTGCCTGCGGCCCGACATCAGCCCGCGAGCCACCGGACATATCCCGGAGCAGATTGAGCTGGTCCAGACGCTGCTGGAAAAAGGATATGCCTACGAGGTCAACGGCTCGGTGTATTTTGATGTGAGCCGCTGGCCGTCCTACGGCCGGCTGTCCGGGCGAAATGTGGAAGAGATGCAGGCCGGAGCCCGGGTGGAGGTCAATCCGGAAAAACGGCATCCGGCGGATTTTGCGCTCTGGAAAAAGGCCGAGCCGGGCCACATTATGCAGTGGAACAGTCCCTGGGGCCGCGGCTATCCCGGCTGGCACCTCGAATGCTCGGTAATGAGTATGAAGTATCTGGGGCCGACGATCGACATTCACGGCGGGGGCATTGAGAATCAGTTTCCGCATCATGAATGCGAAATCGCCCAGTCTGAAGCCGCCAACGGTCAGCCGTTTGTCCGCTACTGGCTCCACCATAATATGGTCACGGTGGACGGCCAGAAGATGGGCAAAAGTCTGAACAACTTCATCACGCTCAAACAGATTTTCAAAGAAGGGCATCCGCGGCTGAGCCGAACCTATCCGCCGATGGCGGTTCGTCTTTTGATTCTCCAAAGCCACTACCGCAGCCCGATTGATTTTTCGGATGCGGCTCTTTCGGCGGCCCTGAGCGGGTATGAAAAGATTACCGATGCGGTCTCGACGGTTCGAAAGCATTCGGCCAAGGCGCCGGCCGGACCTGCCGATGCGGACCTGCTCGAGCAAATCCGCCGGCTGGAGAAGAAGTTTTTTGAGGCGATGGATGATGACCTGAATACCTCCATTGCCTTGTCGGTTTTGTTTGAACTGATCCGATCGGTCAACGGACTGGCGGACAGGGCGGAGGTGTCCGCGGCAAGCTGGCAGGCCCTTCAAGATGCTTTCGTCCGGCTGGGTGAACAGATTCTCGGACTTCGGTTTGAGGAGTCTGTTTCCGGCGGCGGGGCGGATGAGGAGCTGCTCGATTTTCTGATTGGTGAGCTGATTGCGCAGCGGGCGCAGGCGCGTGCCCGCAAGGATTTCGCCGAGAGCGACCGCATCCGCGGCCAGCTGGCCCGTTTCGGCATTATTTTGGAAGACAAGCCGGGCGGCATCACGACGTGGAGACGGCAATGAGAATCCTCGGCATAGATCCGGGATTGAACCTGTGCGGGTATGCAGTGATTCAGACAGAGGGGGGCCGGGAGCGTCTGCTGGAGGCCGGGGTGATACGCACGGAGGCCCGCCGACCTCTTGCGGAACGGCTGGTGCAGATTGCCGCCGATTTTTCGTCTTTGCTGGAACGCTTTGAGCCGGATTTTGTTGCAGTGGAGGAGCTGTACGCCCATTATCAGCATCCTCGAACGGCTATTTTGATGGGACATGCCCGGGGAGTGATTCTTCAGCAGGCGGCCGCCGCCGGCGCCGCCGTGAAAAGTTATTCGGCGACGCGAATTAAAAAATCGCTGACCGGCAGCGGCCGGGCGGGCAAATCGCAGATGCAGCGGGCCGTTCGTTCGCTCCTCGATTTGGCCCAAATTCCGGAGCCGCCGGATGTGGCCGACGCCGTTGCAGCGGCCCTTTGCTGTGCTTCGGAAAATCATCAGGCGGAAATGAAGTGCATAACGGCGAAAAAAAGGTAAGATAGGCGGCGGTCTGTTTGTTTTTTTGAATTTTTTGTGTTTTTCTGTTGAGACGATGATAGCCAGAATCGAAGGAAAACTGGTTGCTCTCGAAGAAGACAAGGGACTGGTGCAGGTCGGGGCGGTCTGCTATGAAGTCCTTCTGGCCGGTTATGCCGTCAATGCTCTCAGCGGCTCCATCGGGAGCACGGTGATGCTTTCCACCCTCGAGTATTTCGAAGGGTCTCCGGGCGGCGGCAATCTCATTCCCCGTCTGGTCGGGTTTTTATCAGATGCCGAGAAGGCGTTTTTTGAACGCTATACGAGTGTGAAGGGGATGGGGATAAAGAAGGGGCTCAAATCGCTGGCCATGCCGGTCGGGCGGATTGCCGATGCCGTCGAGAACGGCGATGAAAAGTTTCTGGCGACGTTGCCGGGTATCGGCAAACGGATGGCACAGGTGATTATTGCGGAGCTGAAGGGCAAGCTCGGGCGGTTTGCCGTATCCGCCGGCGGAGAAGAAAAACCGCAGCCGTCTTTCAAGGTATTCCAGACGGAAGCCCTCGAGATTCTGATTGCCTGGGGGGAGAAACGCGCCGAGGCAATGGAGCTGATTGAGCTGGCCTGCCGAAAACATCCGGAAATCCAGACAGCCGAGGAACTGGTCCCGCTGGTGTATCGAATCAAGCAGGGCACGGAAGTATAAACAGCTGTTTTGACGGGTTTTTATGGTGATTGACCGAGTCTTAAGCGGAGATTCACGGGGCGAAGGGGAGGAGCAGTTCAACTATGCCCTGCGGCCGAAGCGGCTGGCGGAGTGCATCGGGCAGGAGAATATCCGCCAAAAGCTGGCCATCGCCATCCAGGCTGCTCGAGAGCGGGCCGAGCCCCTCGAACATATCCTTTTTTACGGCCCGCCGGGTCTGGGTAAAACGACACTGGCCCATGTGATTGCCAATGAAATGGGGGCGGCCATTCGCGTTACTTCGGGCCCGGCTTTAACCAAGCAGGGCGATGTGATGGGTCTTCTGTCCAACATCGGCACTGGCGACATCCTTTTTATTGATGAAATTCATCGGCTCAGCACGCCGGTTGAGGAGTTTCTGTATCCGGCTATGGAGGATTTTAAGGTTGATTTTACTGTGGACAGCGGCCTGCATGCCAAGACCATCAATTTTCCCCTGAAACGCTTTACGCTCATTGGGGCTACGACACGGGCCGGGCTTTTAAGTGCCCCGCTGCGCGGACGCTTCGGGATTCTGCATCATCTCGAATTTTACAGTCCGCAGGAGCTGACGCAGATTCTCCGGCGTTCGGCGGTGCTTTTGAATCTTCAGGCCGATGACGGCACTCTCGAATTGATTGCCCAGCGCAGCCGCGGCACCCCCCGCATCGCCAACCGGCTTCTCAAACGCGTGCGCGATTATGCACAGGTCAAGAGCGCCGGGCGGCTGACTGCCAAAATTGTTTCGGATGCCCTGCGGATGGAACAAATCGACGAATTAGGGCTGGATGAGCTGGATCGTGCCTTTCTGCGGGCGCTGGCGACTGTCTATGGAGGGGGGCCGGCCGGCATTGAGGCCCTGGCCGCCACACTCGGCGAAGAGCGGGATACGCTCGAGGATGTCGTGGAGCCCTACCTGCTTCAAATCGGTTTTGTCCGCCGCACCAAACGCGGACGGGAAATTACTCTGGAAGCGTGCAGGCATCTGGGGCTGAAAATCTCCTCCCCGAAAGGTTCGCTTCCTCAGAAGGACCTGTTTGAAGAGGATGTTTAGTCCGGTTTGGATTTCAGCGGGCGGCCTGTCAGTTCTGTGAAGTGGTAAACCAGAAGGCTCTCGATTTCCTGAATGGTTTTTTCGTCTGTATTTTTCAGCCGTTTCAAATCGGCCAATGCAGCGGCCGCTGCAGGACTGATTCGTTTCTTTTCGACAAAGGCTCCTTCGCAATCCGGGCAAAGCAGGCCGTTCTGATGACTGGAAAAATAAATCCATTTCCAGTGCCGTCCAAAGGGATGCGGCCCGTTCACACACCGGTCCAGCACCGGCGCCAGCCCGATTTCCGCCAGCAGCAGCATCTGATACAAAATCAGCCGAATCCGAATCTGCCGGGTATCTGCGGCTTCCTGCACATCCAGCAGGAACTGCCGCAGGCCCTCAAAAAGCTGCGGATGCGGGTCTTGGGGCTGTGTGAGTTTGTCAGTCAGTTCCGCTGCCGGCAGGGCGGCATTCAGCGTTTCCAGCCGCCGACGCAGTCCTATAAACAGCGGCTGCTGAGCAAATTCCGCCAGAACCGCCAGCCCTTCCTGGCGGCCGGGGGCATACACAATTGTTCCGTAGGAAAACACCTCAATCGGCCCGTCAAACGGATTCTTGGGGCGGCGGGAACCTTTGGCAAGGGCCGAAATCTTCCCCGCGCTTTCCGTCAAAAACACGGCTATCTGCGAGGTATCTGAATACGCGACTGTTCGCAGGCAAATGGCTTGGTCCTTCTTTTGCATGATTACTGGCCGCTGCGGGCTGTTTTTGCGGTTTTTTGAATCCGCACCCGGCGGACACGCCGCGGCTCCGCCTGTACAATGGTCAGTTTTAAATCCTGATACTCGAACGATTCTCCCGCTTTGGGAATATACCCCAGATGCGAAAAGACAAACCCTCCCAGTGTGTCATAGTCTTCCTCTTCCGGCAGATGGATTTCCAATTCACTGTTGACGTCGCCGATATTCATTCTTGCATCAATTTCATAGGTGTTTTCATCAATCTTGCGGAGACGCTCAGACGGGGTATCTTCATATTCATCGGCAATCTCTCCGACCAGTTCCTCCAGAATGTCCTCAATGGTAATCAGTCCTGCTGTGCCTCCGTATTCGTCGAGGATAATGGCGATATGCAGTTTCTGGGTTTGAAACTCGTGCAGCAAATCTCGCAGGGTTTTGCTTTCCGGCACAAAATACGGCGGGCGCATCTTGGCCCTCAAGCTGAAATCCTTTGGTTCTTTTCCTACCAGGCAAAGCAAATCTTTGGCATACAGCAGCCCGACAATATTGTCGATTGTGCCGTCATAGACTGGGATTCTCGAATGTCCCTGTTCGAGGGCTTTAAGGACCATCTGCAGGTCCGCTCCGACCGGCACGGCAACCAGAGCGGTCCGCGGTGTCATAATTTCTGCCGCTGTGGTTTCGTCCAGTTCGAGGACGTTTTCAATCATTTCCATTTCTTCTTCATCGACGACACCTTCAATTTTGCCTTGTTCTACGGCTCCGAGGATTTCTTCTTCGGCTTCTTCAGTGGGTTCAGGCGAACTGCCCGTCAGCCGCCGTACCAGCCGGTCATGCAGGTCTGCCACCGCCAGGAAAGGACGGATTAAATACATCAGGGCCTTAAGCAGGACAAAGGTCCTCGGCAGAATCATTTCTCCGGCATGTTTGGCCCACGAGTGAGGGATGATCACCGCGAAAATTTCCAGAATGACCAGCGCCGCCAGAAAGGTCAGCAGATAATGATGCCCCCTCATCAGATGGACCAGCGTCAGCAGGATGGAGGTATTTGTGAGCATCCGCAGGAAAGAACAAGTAAGCGTGAGTCGGTCGGCGATTTTCAGAAACTCGTCAAACCGCTCTTCCCGTCCGGCGGCTTTGAATCGGTCCTGAAGTTTCAATACGGAGAAGTTCTGGAGAGCCAGAGCATTCAGAGAAAGGAACAAAGACAGCCCGGTCAGACATCCGAGCATCAGAAGCAGGGCGGCGGTGTCACTCACGGCGGCATCTCCTTCCAGTCTTTTTTCGCGGAGACGAATAGTAAACAGGCGGATACCCGAAGGACGTCAGCACGTCCTCTTCGGCCTGGTGCATCCGTTCGGCCTCCCGGGGATTTCGGTCGTCAAAGCCCAGATTGTGCAGCAGTCCGTGCACAATATACAAACTCAATTCGGCCTGAGGGCTGTGGCCTCGCCGGGCTGCCTCCCGCAGGGCCAGCGCCGCATTCACCAGAATCTGAAAACACCTCCGCGGTTCATTCGGTTCCGTCAGGTCAAAACTGATAACATCGGTTGTCCGGCAATCCTGAAAATACTGTCGGTGCATTTCCTGCATTTCAACATCATTGACAATTCTAATGTCAATCTCAGCTTCTGAAACGCCGAAGCGTTTCAGAACCCCTTTTACTAAGGAGCGGATTTTTGCCTGCTCAACAGGGAAAGGTTCAGCTTCGAGCCGGATGTGAACGCTCCGGAGCGGCTGTTTGCGGGCTGCTTTCATACATTCGAACCGTTCTGGGGTTTTTCCGCTGCAGCGGATTCCGGTTTGTCTTCTCCGGAACTCTTGTCCTCCAGTTTCGGGTAGGCAATCCGGCCGTGATAATGTGCCGCCAGAAATTTGGACATGCTCGCTTCAATCTGGCTCAGCTCCCGCAGCGTCAAATCGCAGTCATCAAACTGTCCGTCCTGAAGCCGCTTCATTGCAATCGTATGGACCAGCGTTTCGATTTTGGTCGGGCTGGGGTCCGTCAGCGAACGAGCCGCACTTTCCACGGCATCCGCAAGCATCACAATGGCCGCCTCCCGCGTGCGAGGCTTCGGTCCCGGATACCGGAACTCGGTTTCGGGGACCTCATTCTCGTGTTCCCCTTTCTTCTTGCGTGCCTCGTTGTAGAAGTATTCCATCAGCGTTGTGCCGTGATGGGTTTCAATAAACTGCCGCAGGACCGACGGAAGCCCGTATTCCTTCGCAATTTCCATCCCGTCGTTGACATGGCCGGCAATCACGAGTTTGCTCATGGCCGGTGACAGCTGCTCATGCCGATTGGCCGAACCCATCTGATTTTCAACGAAGTAGGAGGGCTTGTTGATTTTTCCGATATCGTGGTAATAAGCACCGACTCGGCACAAAAGGCCGTTGGCTCCGATGGTGTCCGCTGCGGTTTCCGCAATCGAGCCGATCAGCAGACTGTGGCTGAATGTGCCCGGCGCTTCCATCGCCAGCCGTTTCAGCAGGGGCTGATTGGCGTCGCTGTAGTCCATCAGCGTCATGCTGGTGGCGATTCCGAACAATTTTTCAATAAAGGGCAGAAAGGCCTGCAGAAAGACCCCTACCAAAAAAGCCGCTCCGGCGGCAAACCCGGCGTTCAGAAGCGTCTGGTCGTGCGTTTTTCCCTGGAGCATTCCGAAGCAGAAGGCCATCAGAAAGACGGCGACGGAGGCATAGGCGCACACTTCAATGAGTTTCATCCGGGTGCGGATTTCCTTCAGGAAGCCGCAACAGGTCAGTCCGCCGGCCATCATAGTCAAAAACAGCTCCAGCGTGGCCAGCCGACTGACGGAAAAGCAGGCCAGCACAGAGTAAAACACAGTCATTCCGATGGCAAAACGCTGATCAAACACCATTGTGAGGATAACAGCGGCGGTGATGGTTGTTCCGGTCGCCAGATAAATCACGCCTCCCTGCCAGATTGAAAAGAACCGGTTGACCGCCAGCAGCAGCCAGAACAGAAGTGCCATGGTGAACGCGCGATTGGCCCGGTTGAAAAACTGGGGCCGACAGTGATGAATATAAAAGACGGTTCCCAGCAGCACCAGCGCGGTCACGACGGTCAGGGCGGCGATTTGAGGCCAGGGCTTGAAGTGCCGCATCCCGCCGGTCAGAAACTCCGGGTGTTCGGTATCCAGCGACAGCAGAAAGACGATGGCTGCCAGATAGATAAAAAACAGGCCGAAGAGCAGCACGCGAGAGCCCCGAAAGGATTCCGGCCATCGGCGGCCTCGCTCTGCGGGCAGGGCGGTCCGCCCCGCCGGACGGCGTACGCTGATTTTTTTACGAAACCATCCCATTTGTTCCGTCTCGATTCGGCCGAATTCCCTGGCGTTTCTGGTCGTAGGCCTGGACGATTCGCTGAACCAGACTGTGGCGGACGATATCCGCTTCGGTCAGTTCCACAAACCCGATGTTTTCGATGTTGGAGAGGGTGCGAATGGCGTCCACCATCCCGCTGGTTTGTCCGCGTTCGAGGTCAATCTGGGTGATGTCGCCGGTGATAATCATTTTGGAGCCGCGTCCCAGCCGCGTCAGAAACATCAGCATCTGCGAAGGGGAGGTATTCTGTGCCTCATCGCAGATAATCACGGCTTCATTGAGGGTCCGGCCCCGCATGAAGGCCAGCGGAATAATCTCGATTACATCCATCTCCATCAGTTTTCGCATCTGGCCGAATTCCATCATATCTTCCAGGCTGTCCAGCAGGGGACGCAGGTACGGATTGACCTTGGCCTGAAGATCTCCGGGGAGGAAGCCGAGTCGTTCTCCGGCCTCTACAGCGGGCCGAGCCAGGACAATTTTGCGAATTTGCTTTTTCCGCAGCATCGAGACAGCCACCGCCACGGCCAGGTAAGTTTTGCCTGTGCCTGCCGGCCCGGTGCAGAAGATCAGGTCGTTGCGGTGCATCGTCTTGATGTATTCGAGCTGTCCCTTGGTAAACGGCTCGATAATTCCCTTGCTGGAAAAGACTTCAATGACCTCGTCCCGTTCCGGACGAATCTGATTTTTGGACTGATCGAGAATCTCCAGCACATCTTTGGGGTTGAGTGTTCCCCGTTTGAGCAGCCGTTTCTGCATTCGGTCCAGCACATCCGCTGTGCGGCGCACCTCCGGTTCCCCGCCGCTGATGATAACCATTTCTCCGCGGGCCGTGATCCGCACGTGCAGTTCATTCTGAAGCATCCGCAGATGCCCGTCGGTCGGGCCGAATAATTCCAGACGCTGCTGGTCGGATTGAATGATTAATTTCAGTTCCAACGTTTTTTCCTTCGTCAGACCTTTTATTTCCACAGAAAGAACAAATAGGCAAGCGGTGCCGGCAGCAGCAGCGAGTCAATCACATCGAGAATCCCCCCGAACCCTGGAATGGAGGCGGAGGCATCTTTTTGACTGGCATCCCGCTTGAGCATCGATTCGCACAAATCGCTCATTTGTCCAAGTACGGCCGATAAGGCTCCAAAGAGTACCGACTGAAGCGGGGACATTATACCTGAAAGCATGGAAAAAAGATAGGCGCATAACGCCCCGCCGAAAACGGCACCCGCGAGTCCCTCCCAGGTTTTCTTAGGGCTGACGACCGGGGCTAATTTGTGGGTTCCAAACATTTTCCCCAGAGCGTAAGCTCCTGTATCAGAAGACTTTATCGTGAAAATATATGTCAGAAGGGCCCAAGGCCCGCTGATGACCCGTATCCCGACGACAAAACTGGACAAGAAACCCAGATAAAGAATCGAAAAGAGCGTGGCAGAACAGTTTTTCAGAGTGCCGACAACCCCTTCCCGCAGAAGCTGAGCCAGAAAAAGACCGGCAAAAATGAAAAACAGGGAAAAAAGGGAATAATAGAGCAAAAATCGCTCCGGAATCTCTGAAAGATTCGCCCAGAAAAAGCTCCCGGCTAATAAAAACGAGCCGAGGATTGCTTCCGGGAGGAATATTTTTTGACCGCCGTTGCGGGCTAAAGCAGCCAGTTCCATTTGGGCGGGGACGGCGAGGATGCACAGCAGAATCAGAAAAAGTGTACCTTGCGGTTTGCCGGAGGAAGGGGAGCCGGATAAAGACCCATCCAGCCGGCCGTCCAGCAGAATTAGCCCGACGAAAGCCGCCGTCATCAGCGTTCCAAAAATCAATCGTTGCTTGAGCATCCTTCGTATCCCGAATCAGGATATTGATGGGCGAATATCTCCGAATCGTCTGGAACGTCCTGCAAAGGCCATCAGGGCTTTGTCCAAATCCGCCGGGGTGAAATCTGGCCAGAAGGTCGCCGTTACGTAAAATTCTGCATAAGAAATCTGCCAGAGCAGAAAATTGCTGATGCGAAGTTCCCCGGAGGTGCGGATAACCAAGTCTGGGTCCGTGCAGCCCGCCGTGTATAGGTGAGTGGAGATGCATGCTTCGTCAATCTTATCAGGTTCCAAAAGATTTTGGCGGCATTTTTCGGCAATGCGCTGGACGGCCTGGACGATTTCCTCCCGTCCACCGTAATTGAGGGCCAGACACAGGACCATCCCTGTATTTTGGGCGGTCAGTCGTTTGGTTTCCTCCAGGGCGTCCACAACCTTCTGCGGCAGCTGGCAAAGGGTGCCCAGATGAACCAGCCGTACGTTGTTTTCCATCAGCATCGGCCGGATTCCCTCCAGGTAGGCGGCGTACAGGTACATTAAAAAGTCGATTTCCTCTTTCGGCCGTTTCCAGTTCTGCATGCTGAAGGAGTAAATCGTCAGAACTTCCAGACCGATATCGACGCAGTATTTGGCGATGGTTTCTACCGTTTTGCCGCCTTGTTCATGTCCGCGAAAACGGGGCAGGCCCCGCTGTGTTGCCCATCGTCCGTTTCCGTCCATAATAATGGCGATGTGTCGGGGCAAAAACTCCGGCTTCAGACCCAGCCGAAGGGCCGTTTGACGGCGTTTGTTTTCAAAATCCGTCGTCATAGAGGTTTGCGGTAAATGACCTGGCTTCGCTGGGGTCCGACACCGAGCATCGTAATCGGAATCCCAATATATTTTTCGACGGTCTGAACGTATCGGCGTGCCGAAGCCGGCAGGTCTGAGTAGTGCTCAATTCCGGATAAATCCTCCTTCCAACCCTCGAGAGTTTCGTAAACGCATTCGGCGGCTTCGAGGTCTCGACTGTCGCCGGGGAAGAACGTGGTTTCCTGACCGCCGATTCGATAAGCCCGGCAGATTTTCAGCTCCTCCAGACCCGCCAGCGTGTCCAGATGCATCATGGCCGCTTCAGTAATGCCTCCCAGCCGGACTGTGTAGGAGACCGCCACGGCATCAAACCAGCCGCATCGGCGCGGACGACCGGTCGTTGTGCCGTATTCGTGTCCTTTTTCCCGGATGTATTGACCGATTTCGTTGTCTTGTTCGGTTGGAAACGGCCCGCCGCCTACGCGAGTGGAATAGGCCTTGGCGACTCCGATAAATCGGTCCACATAGCGGGCCGGTATGCCGCAGCCGGGTCCCAGCCCCAGCGGACTGGCGTTGGAACTGGTGACATAGGGAAACGTTCCGTGGTCCAAATCCAGCAGGGCTCCCTGCGCCCCTTCGAACAAAATGGACTGCTGTTTGTCAATGGCTTCAAAGAGCAGCTGGGTGGTGTTGGTAATGCAGGGCAGAACGGCGGTCCGCCAGCTCATGCATTTTTCAAAAACGGCGTCTACGTCCAGCGGCGGGGCATTGTACAGTGTGCTGAACAGTTTGTTTTTGTAGGAGATGATTTTCCGCAGTTTTTCCTTCAGCTCCTCCGGTCTGCGGAAGTCGGCCATTCGTACGGCATAACTGCGTCCGACTTTATCGGCATAGCAGGGGCCGATGCCGCGGGCGGTTGTGCCGATTTTGTTTTTGCCCAGGGCTTCCTCCCGGAGTCGGTCTTCGAGTTTGTGATAGTCCAAAACGACATGGGCATTTTCACTGATAAACAGCCGGCCCTGCAAAGAAATTCCTCGTTCTTCCAGTCCGCGAATTTCCTCCATCAATACCGCCGGGTCCACCACGACGCCGTTGGCAATCACACAGCGGCAGCCCTGACGAACCGCACCGCTGGGCAGCAGATGCAGAGCGAACCGCTGGTCGCCGATCATCACCGTGTGGCCCGCATTGGCACCTCCGTTGTAGCGTACGACCCACCCGCACTGCTCGGCGAGAATATCGACAACCTTTCCTTTGCCCTCGTCGCCCCATTGCAGTCCTGCAATACAGCAATTCATCCGCCCTGTTTTCCTTTCCTGCTGATTCTCATTCAGCTGAGCTTGCTGACCAAAAGGTCCAGCAAGGCTCCCAGATTGTCATAGTTTCGGTCTGACAGTGTGAGCTGCTGCATCTGACCGTTTTCCTGATAGGTGAGAGTGAAAAATCCTTTTTTATCGAAATGGGTTTTGTCGATGCTTTCGATGGCTTCATAAGGGATGGCGGCCGTTTCCGTCCGGAGGGCGGTTTCATCCGCCGTCAGTTTTTTATTTTTGGAACGGACATAGAAGAAGGCAGCCGCAGCGGCGCCCGCCAGAAGAAACGGAGGGCTGTACATATTGAACTTCATATCCGAATCCGGCACGCCGCCGTTGTCCACCACATGCTTCTTGTAAAAGGAATAGCGGCCCGACCATTCGTAGCGGCTTAGATATCCGTCGTAGGCAAACATCGCTGCCGCCCCGAGCAAAATCCACATCACAATCAGATGATTTTTCAGTTTATACCGGCTGAAGGGGGCCTCAATCACCGCCATAGCTGACACCTCTCTTTCGGATGAAGGGAACGTTATCGTCTCTGGGATATGGCATTGCTCAGCGGTCTGGCAAAGTGGGGAATAATCCGCTCGAACATTAGATGTTCCGTGATTCGGCATTGCTGCGTAAAGGCATCTGCGGTTGTCCATTCGGCCTGTCCGGCCGGATAACGGCGAACGGTAAAATACAGACTAATCGGCTCTTCCATTTTTCCTTTGTCATTTCGCTCGAAAAGTCCGCTGCGGGATTCCATTGCGATCCGGGCCTGCAGCGAGCCGTCTGGTGTCAAAGCGGCGATTAGATTTGGGCAGCAGCTGACTACCTTGGCACCGGGGATTTCAAAAAAGCTGCTCAAACTCGAGCTGCCCAGCAGGGCCTCGGCGATGACTTCATCGTGGTTGCCCTGATAGTCAAAATCCATTGTAAACGTGACATCGATGGATTCAATGTCCAAGGGACTGACGCCCAGCATATAGGGCATAATCTCGATGACTTCCCGCTGGAGTTCGTAGGCCTGCTCGAAATCGTCCGGGTCTGCGCAGCCGGCGGAGAGCCGCTGGCTTTCCAGAGCGACCCACCGGAGGCGGCGTCCTTCGATCTCTTCTTCGAGAATCAGTTCCCCCTGTTCCCGACGGGAAAACTGATGCAACGTGGGGAATCGCTTCTGAATCCGCTCAAAAAACGCCAGCACGGTTTCCCGCTGGCGGGGCAATTTCATCTGCGTGCTCACGCACATGTCCAAAAACAGGCCGTCGCAAAACGACCCAAAAGGATTCTTCATTCTCTTTCAACTCCCAAATTACAAATGGTCTTTCAACCCAAAGAGATTTTTACATAAACGCAGGTATTTTACAAGTGCTCGTCTCATAAATCCAGATGAAAAATAGGCGCAAACCCGACAAAAATGAGCGTTTTTGGTTTTTTATTTTTTGGGTTGCAGGAGGAACGGCAAATCGGGGGACGGCTCGGTAATTTCCGCTGTAACGGCCCCCAATACAGCCGCTAGTGTGAATACAAAACCCCGCCAGAGAAGTGGAATCATCAAAGCGGATTTTTCTGTTGTTTCCCATCCCATTTCGAGCCAGAAAGAGCCGAGGGTATAGAGTCCGGCCGCAGCCAGTGCTCCGATTCCAGCAAGGGTTATTCGTTTGCTCCGTGCCAGTCCGCCGGCAAATCTGGATGAAATCCATCCTGCGGCGGCCGGGAGCAAAGTTGCGAAGCACAAAAGCGGTTTTAGGTACCATAAATTCTCTTTGGCCGGCGAATTGTCTGTCAGGGTATAATACAAAAGATGAGAAACTGTCATCAAAACGGCTGTTCCGGCGAAAGCCGCCGCTACAGGCCAAAGTCGAATCTTCAGACCAATTCTTATCCTGCTGATTTGGCCCATCCGCCGTCGAATGGTCAGCGGCCAATTGTAGAAGAGACGAAAGACCGCGTGCTCCAGCAGGGCTCCTTGCTCTCCGAATACCGGCACAATATGGACCGCATCTGTGGCCCAGTGAGCTGCCATAAACCTTGCCAGGGCCGGATATCGGTAGGTCATCTGAATCGGAAAGGCCAGATATCCCACATATTTAAAATAACTGAGAAACAGTGCGATGTTGTAATCTTTTATACTTCGGTCCCGAACAGCCATTATGGATGTAATTAAACCTCGCGTAAAGGAGCCCGGTGATATGGGGACAAAGGCCAGAATTCCTAAGACAATTCCTGCAAATGCGGTCGCTTCCAAAAAAGACAATTCCGGATGGTAAATCCAGTAAACGGCCGCAATCAGCAGTCCAACAAGTTGTGTAACCGGCAAGGTGAGCAAGTGCAGCACCAAACATACCAGATATCGCTGAATGAATGGCTCTTTGATTTGTGAAAGAATGGTGGCGGCATCCTCATCGCTGAGAATCTGTTTTTTTTGCCCCTCCTGCACCATATCCCGCAGCCACTGCTCGCGGAGAGCAGGATTAAAGTACAACCGAAAGGGACGCAGAAATATCCAATGCATCCGGCTGCAGAAGAATTCCCAATCCGTCAGGAATCGATGGAGTCCCGCCGGCAAAATGGCCAGCGGCAGATGCAGCCAAAACCGCCACAGGCCCTGAAAAATTGCCTGGACTTGCTTTTTTCCCAGCCGCCCTTTGCGATGCCATTCAATCAGTGTCTCGTAAATTTTTCCGATCACGGCTCGTCCCAGATAGGATGGGCAGCTTATCAATTGGAGATAATGGAATCGCCAGTCCGGCTGTCCCCAGGCCTTTCTCAAAACGCGGCCCAGCAGCGGCAGGAGGCCGAGCAGCCAAACCAGAAGGGTCCTGCCTGCACAGCCGCGCAGTGTTTTTTCATGCTCGGTGTCAATTTGGTTTCGCACCCGCCAGCTGGTCACAGCGCTGGACAAAATTGAGGCCCATAGATGGCCGTCTGTCAGGAGTCGAATGTGATGGTGTGTAATGTCAGGAATCGAATCGCGGTAAATCTCTTCGCATTCCTTCAGTTCCCGGAGCATCTGTTCCTTGTACGGCATCGAAACGAATGCTTCCGGATGCTCTTGGATATACCGTTCCAATTGGGCCAAATCTCCGCGGTCGAACTGCACCAGTGAACCGCGTGCGATACCTTTTGCGATCAACTTAAAATCCCCTGGGCTCATGGGCAGGAAAGGCAGCAGGGTCAGCCCCGCTCGGAAATCTACGGCCACAAGGCCGGCTTGGGGGTCGGCGTTTGTTTCCAGCCGTTTGAGGCAGTTCGGCTGGCTCTTGCAGGTGCTCCACTCGTACTGTCGTGCAAATTCGTAAGCTCCCATTTCGTAGAGCAGACGCACAAATTCATGCATAAAGACATATTTGGCGCGATATTCCGGCGAGCCGACCTGTTCAGTCGGTATTGGTCGGCCTTTACGCCACATCCGCAGCAGGTCCAGCCGGTCATCCACCTCCAGACGCCAGGTCCGCCCGTCTATCCAGCGGCTGATTTCCCCGCAGCTGCCCAGCACGGGGTCCACAAAGGTTGCGTAAATCTCATTGACGCATTCGGCATCCCCAAACTGCCATGCAGCCGCCTGTCGAATGAATTTCTGCCATAAGGCCCCGGCGCGGGCTGCTGCCGGATTGACTTGTGGTTGAAAAGGGCCTTGAAACCCGACGGCATAGAGAAAATCCCGGAACAGTCGGCCTGCTCCAGATGGGGGAATCAGAATCTTCATCGCATAGACGTGGTTGGGCTTGAGTCCTCCAAACTCTTGAACCAGCTGTCCGTTTTCGGCGATTTCCAGAAGCCGGATTCGATAGACCTGTCCGGCAAAGCCGCCCCCAACAAATCGCTCAATCTGGAGCCGAACCTGGGCTGTGTTGCGAGCTGGAAGGGGAGTGATTGGATAGTGCAGCTCTGTTCCTGGTTCATATCGGCTGACCTTCATTGGGCGATGCAGGCCCAGCTGACGAAAGGCCTCCTCCAGTCGATGGATTATCTCGGCAGAATACTCTGGTGCCATAGTCCTTGTATTTTTATTTTGGATTTTTGAAACGCTCCGTTCGCCATATCTAAACTATCGACTTACTATATCGGAAAATTTCGGGTCAAGACAGAAAATTTTATCCGAAGGACGTGTTATATTATTTATAATTATTGCCTCGGGCTAATTCTTCCTCGACAGCCGGGTTATGGCCGTTTACGGCAAGAGAATATCCGGCTGTCTGCAAAACCGGAAGTTTCGTTTTTATTCGTGGATTTAGAATTGCGATTCGGCAAGTTTTTTAATAGTATCTTCTGCGATTCTGATTTGGAGTGCGTTATGGCGAGTCAGGCATTTGTAACGGAGCTGAATAACCAGCGGAACTATCAGCGTGTAGTCGATCCGGCTTATACCTGCGGGATGAAGGCCGGAAGGGTTTGGCTGGAACCCGGGGCTGACTGCGGGGTTCATTCGACGGAAGGCCATGAGGAGACGCTGGTGTTTCTGTCCGGGCGGGGCACAGCCCATATCGCGGGAAAGGACTATCCTGTCGGCGAGGGCAGGGTTTGCTATATCCCGCCTCATACGGAACACAATATCATCAATACCGGTCGGGAGCCGCTGGTATATGTCTTTTGTGTGGCCCCCGTTCACCCGGTCAGGAAAGGAGACGGAAAATGACACAAGGAATGCAGAGAATCGTTCTGGGTGTATTGGCCGCTGGGGTGATTTTCGGAGGATGCCGCCGTCATCAAACGGAACCTGTTGTTCAGGAGCGGTGGATTTCCCTGTTTAACGGACAGAATCTGGAGGGATGGACGCCGAAGTTTGCCGGCCGTCCCCTCGGGGAGAACTACAAAAACACCTTTCGTGCGCAAAACGGCATTTTGAAGGTTTCGTATGACCAGTATGAACAGTTTGAGGGGCGGTTCGGGCATCTCTTTTATGCGGTACCGTTTTCGCACTATCGGATTCGTCTGGAATATCGGTTTGTCGGGGAACAGGTGAAGGGCGGACCGTCCTGGGCTTTCCGGAACAGCGGGATTATGATTCACTGTCAAAAACCGGAGACCATAGGGCTGGAGCAGAACTTTCCGGTCTGCCTGGAAGTGCAGCTGCTGGGAGGCGACGGGCAAAATGAGCGGACGACCGGCAATCTGTGTACACCGGGGACGCATGTGGTTATCCAGGACCGCCGGCGGACGGAGCACTGTATTCCTTCCTCCTCGCCGACCTTCCACGGCGACCAGTGGGTGACGGCGGAGGTGGAGGTGCACGGCGACCGGCTGATTCGGCATTTGATTAACGGGCAGGCTGTTTTGGAATATTCGCGTCCGGAACTGGATGAAGGCGATGCGGATGCCCGAAAACTGATTGAAGCCGGGGTTTCTCGCCGAGTGGCAGGCGGTTATATCAGTCTGCAGGCGGAAAGTCACCCGGTGGAGTTTCGCAACATTGAGCTGCTTGTTCTAAATGAGTAAGCCGGTGCTATGACCGTTCTGCGAAATGGGTTTCCACCCAGTCGCAGAGGATATGATAGGCCAATTGGTGGATTTCCTGCACGGAGGCGGTGGGGCCTTCGAGGCACAGGCACGCATCGGAAAGGGTTTCGAGGGGGGAGTTTTTACGACCGGTAAAGCTTAAAACGAGAGCTCCTTTGGCTTTGGCGGTTTGCGCGGCCTTGAGGATATTGGGGGATGTGCCGCTGGTGGAAAAGGCCCAGAGGACATCGCCTTTGCGGACGAGGGCTTCCGCTTGTCGGCTGAAGACGTCCTCGAATCCGTAGTCGTTGCCGACGGAGGTAAGGATGGAGGTATCGGTGGTCAGGGCGACGGCGGACAGGCCCTCGCGGTTGCGCCGGAAGCGTCCAACCAGCTCGGCGGCAACATGCTGGGCATCGGCGGCCGACCCTCCGTTGCCGCATGTGAAAATGCAGCCGCCTGCTTCCAGACAGTCAATCAGCATTTGTCCGGCCTTTTCGAGCGGGCCGGCGCATTCCTTTTCGAAAGCCGTCAGCAATTGTTTGTGAACGGCGGCGGCTTCCGCAAACACACGGCAAAATTCATTTTTCTTAGATGACTGCCCCATAGTTTCCAAATCCTATCGATTCCGGTGCCCGAGAGCAATCACTTTTCCTCAGAGCGTCCGGTCCCCCTGGGGCGGGAACGCCTCCGGCGGCGGTTCGGTTGCTGTTTTTGGGCCTCGGAGCGTGTCTGGGGCGAAGATTTGGATTTGGACGATTTGAGATTCAGGTCTGGTTCCGGGCCGATCCAGACGGGCTGGATGCGGTTGACCCGAATCAGGGTTCGCAGTTTTCGAAGGTCCTGCGGGGTGTAAAACGTCAGGGCCACTCCCTGCCGTCCCATTCGGGCGGTGCGGCCGGTTCGGTGCGTGTAGGATTCCGGATGAGTCGGAAAATCATAGTTAATCACGTGGGTGGTATGGCTAAAATCCAGACCACGGCTGGCAATGTCCGTGGCAATCATATACCGGATGTCCAGCCGCTTGAATCGGCGAAACAGACTGGTCCGGCGTGCCTGTTCAAGGCCGCCGTGGATGATTTCGACAGAGTCCAGCTCTTTTTTGAGATGATTGTACAGCTGTTCGCTGCTGCGGCGGCTGTTGCAGAAAAGGATGGCCTGGCGGGGGTTTTCGGTTTTCAGATAGTCCAGCAGGGCCTGAAGCCGATGATGCGGACGAACCTGGCAGAAGGTATGGGTGAGCGATTCCGGAGCAACCTTTTCGACATTCAGTTCAATGATGACCGGGTTTTTCAGATACCGCTGGGCAAGCGTTTTGATTTCCGGCGGCATTGTGGCGCTGAACAGGAGCGTCTGGTGTTCGTGAACCAGACAGGAAAAGACAAACTCTACGTCCGGCAGGAAGCCCATGTCGAGCATCTCGTCGGCTTCGTCAAGCACGAGGGTGCGGACCTGCGAGAGAGTCAGCGGGCTGTTATAGAGCAAGTCGATGAGCCGCCCGGGTGTGGCCACAAGGACGTGGACGCCGTGGGCGATCTTGCCTTTTTGGATGTCCATCGAAAAACCGCCGTAAACGGCAAAGGCCTGGATGGAGGTAAACTGGGCAATTTTGCTGATTTCCTCAACGTACTGGAGGGCCAGCTCCCGGGTGGGCACGAGAATGAGGGCCTGGACTTCCTTCAGATGAGGGTCGATTTTTTCGAGAATGGGAATGGCGCAGGCGGCGGTCTTGCCGGAGCCGGTCTCGGCCTTGGCGATCAGGTCGCGTCCGGCCAGAATCGGCTCGAGCGTCTGCTGCTGAATGGGCGTAAGTTCTTCGTATCCGACTTTCTGAAGGCCTTTGATGATTGCCGGCTGCAGATTCAGTTCGCTGCATTTCATAGTTCATCAATTCCTTTTTTCCGATCCAGGTTTGTCCGAATTAGTTTTCAAGCGGGCGAATCCAGATGTTGCGGAAGCGGACGGGGTTGCCGTGGTCCTGCAGGGACAGCGGGAGTTTGTCCGGATGGGGTGAATACGGGGGCCGCTGCTTCCAGGCGGTCGGGCCGGTCAGAATCCAGCGGTCCTGGACAAGGACGCCGTTGTGAAAGACCGTAACATCCGCGGGGCGGACGAGTTTGCCGTCCTCGAACTTGGGGGCATGGAAGATGATGTCGTAGGTCTGCCACTGACCGGGGGCTCGGCAGGCATTAACCAGCGGCGGATTCTGGCTGTACACAGCGGCGGCCATCCCGTCGGCGTAAGTGAGGTTTTCATAGGAATCGAGGACCTGGATTTCGTAGAGCCCCATCAGAAAGACGCCGCTGTTGCCGCGGCCCTGGCTGTCGCCTTTGACAACTTCCGGGCTGGCCCATTCGATATGGAGCTGGCAGGAACCGAAACGGTCTTTGGTAACGATGTCGCCGGAGCCCGGTACAACTTCGAAATAACCGTTTTCCACCTTCCAGGGAGCGGGTTTGTCAGGATTTTTGGCGCTCTTCCAGGCCGATAAGTCTTTTCCGTCAAAGAGAATAACGGCATCGGAAGGAGGCAGGTAAGCTTCGGCTCCGGGTTTGACGACCGGCGGAAGCGGACGCTGTGGGTCGTGCACCGACCAGGCGTAGTTGGCGTCCGGATTTTCAAAGTTTATGGTGGGGTTTGCCGTTTGGGTGGCTATGCTGCCGAGCCAAAGGACAGACAAAACGGATGAGATTGTCCAGAATGTTCGCATGGGGTTATCTCCTGTTAGATTACCGGGTTTTTATGTTTGTACATTGTTCGAATATTGTATTGATTTTTCTTTTTTTGGGAAGGGAAAACAGGAATATCCGGTTTCCAGTCTCCAGGGATCAGTTATCAGGAAACAGCAGGCTGGGGAAAGAGGTTTGCGTTCGGATTTGTTCGACAGGTTTTACGAAGAGTCGGCGGGCAAAGAGATTTCGCGAAGGATGGTTTGAAGGAAGCAGGGGATTTGCGTTTCCAGCAGGGCGGACAGGGACATTTGCTGGCGGATTTCCAGCGGTTCAATCCCGAAGAAGACGACTTCCTCAGGGCATTCGCCTAATTGACGGGAGATGTCGAGGACTTTGAGAATATCGACTTCGTGGAGGGACAGGTGCGCCAGCTGTTTTACGGTTTGGACCTGGTCGGGTGTGAAGCGTCGGATAGTGCCGGGTTCGGTTCCCATCCGGGCACAGTCGATAAGGACGGCTTTTCGGCGGCCCGCCAGAACATGAAGCAGATTGATCCCGCCGGTGCCGCCGTCATAAAGCTGAATGCGGTCGGCGCCGGGGATTTTGCCTTCGCGGGCGAGGGTTTCCATCTGCTCAATCAGGACAACCCCGATGCCCTCGTCGGCCATCAGCGGATTGCCCAGCCCGATGACGATGGTTTCTTTTTCCATTGTTTCACCACGGATTCACACGGATTTCAGAAAAATAGATAAACAGCCAATCATTTCACCACAGATTATACGGATTTCACAGATTATAGACGTTAAAAAGGGAGATGCGCAATAAAAAAGCCCCGGCGGACGGGGCTCTTTTTTGCGGATTGTCCGAAAAGATTATTTGACGAAGGTGACGTTGAGCATGTGAGTTGAACAGGAGATGCAGGGGTCATAGGAGCGGACCAGCATTTCCATCCCGTGCCGAAGGCCCTCTTCGCCCAGATGCATATATTCAGGCACGAATTTTTCAAAATCCTTCTGGATGTTCGCGTGGTTCTGGTTGGTCGGAATGCAGATGTTGGCCGCAATGCATTCCCCTTTTTTGTTGAACTCATAGGTGTGGAAGAGAATGCCGCGGGGGGCTTCAACACATCCGCTGCCGCGTCCGGCTCGCGGCGTGACCTTGACTTTTTCGTCTTTGAGGCCCTTGGTCAGGAGCTTATCAATCAGCTCAATGCTTGTCTCAACGACGTGGGCGGCCTCGGCCAGCTGGGCGACATTGTTCATAAACGGATTGCAGCAGCCCTTTTTGAGGCCGAACATGTCGGCAACCTTTTTGCCGAGGGGGCTGAGCAGATGACCGTTGTTGTTGAAGCGTGCCAGGGCGCCCACGGCGTAGGAATCGCGGTGCCAGCGGCACCATTTGGCCGTGGACTGCGGGCTGACATATTCGTTGGCCACGCTTTCCCAGTCGCGAATGTGAACGGGGCCGTAGCCGTCGCTGGAGACGATATCGCCGTGATAGAAGGTATAAGTCGGCGGGTTGTCCTGCCGGAGCGAGATGTATTCCGTAGGCCGCTCGAAGGCGGGCATGCGGTTGGCGACGCTGTGAACCACTTCACAGATGGCGACCAAATCCGGAACGGCCTCTTTGAGGGTTTTCTGGAGGTCTTTGAGCTCCTGAGCGGTCGGGATTTTGGTCATCCCCCCGGGGGTAAGCGTGACCGGGTGTGTGGTCCGGCCGGCCAGCAGGTCGGACCACTGATTGGCGATGCGGTGGGCCTTGATGATTTTTTTGACGGCATCGGGGGCCTTACCGACCAGCGGCACAACGGATTTTTCGCCGAACAGGTCCGGGGCGACCAGATAGCCGACGTGAAGCGTATGGCTCTGGAGCTGTTCGGAGTAGTGCATCAGGATGCGGAGCATGTCGGTCTGTTCGGAGACCTGCAGGCCGAGAGCATCTTCGACGGCCTTGGTGGAGGCCAGGGAGTGGGTGATCGAGCAGATGCCGCAGATTCGGCTGACGATGGTCTGAATATCATCCCAGCGGCGCCCGCGGACCATGGCTTCGAAGAAGCGCGGGGCTTCCGGGACCTGCCACTGGCATTTTTCAATCGTGCCGTTTCGGATGTTGACGACGATATTGCCGTGCCCTTCGAGGCGGGTGACGTGATGAACGTTAATCTGAATATTGGCGCTCATAGTGTATGTCCTTGTTTGCTTCCGAAAAGAATCATTTTTTGTTTGAGGTCTTCCACGGTCAGACCGTATTTGTCCATGACTTCTTTGGCGGCTTCGACATTGGGGTGGTCCACATAGCCGCGGCAGCCGAAGCAGCGGAAATTGCTGGACGGGCAGCGGGCGCCGCAGCCGGCCCGGATAATCGGTCCCAGGCAGATTTCGTTGTACTCGTATCGGCAGATGTTTTCTTTGGCCTTGCATTCGACGCAGACGGGATAATCCGGAATGGGCGGGCGCTTGCCCAGCAGAAGAGCGCGGATGACGGTGCCGAACTCTTTGCGGTCGATGGGGCAGCCGTGGATGTAGGCATCGACGGGGACGACCTCATCGACGGCTTTGGTCATGTCAGTGTTCAGGTGGGGCATTTTGGCGTCTTTACCGTACACGCACTCTTTGACATCGTTGAGGTCGAAATTGTTTTTCATTTTATTGACGCCGCCGATTGTGGCGCAGGCACCGAGGGCGATGAGAATCTTGCAGCGGCTTCGGATGACCTCCAGGCGGAGTTCGTCTTCATGGCGGGTGATGGAGCCCTCGACGATAGCGATATCGTAGTCATGGCTTTGCTCGCTCATGGCTTCCCGCCATTCGACGACATCGACGACCTGAATCAGGTCCAGGATTTCTTCTTCGAGGTTGACAATCTGCAATTGGCAGCCTTCACAGCAGGCAAAATCGAAAATAGCTACGCGCGGTTTGCTCATTAGATGGCCTCCGGTACGAGGGCCAGGTCGCTGTAGCGGAACACCGGCCCATCCTGACAGACGTATTTATCGTTAATTTGACAATGACCGCACTTTCCGACACCGCATTTCATCCGGCGTTCGAGGTTGACGTAGATGTTTTCCTCGGGGACTTGCGCTTCGGCCAGGGAAATCAGGACAAATTTGTACATAATCGGCGGTCCGCAGATCAGCACCAGACTGCCGGGCAGTTCGTTTTCAATCTTGGGGATCAGGGTGGTGACGACGCCGACGTTGCCGTCCCAGCAGTCGTGGGCCTCATCGATGGTTTCCAGCACGGTCATGTCCTTGCGTTCCTGCCAGAGGGCGATTTCCTCCCGGAAGAGCCGCATGGAATAGCACTTGGTGCCGATCAGGACGATGATTTTCCCGTAGTCGCTTCGGTGATCGAGAGCATAGCGGATGAACGAGCGCTGGGGGACCAGTCCGATGCCGCCGCAGATAAAGACCAGGTCTTTGCCTTTGGCTTCTTCAATGGGATAGGTGGTTCCGTAGGGGCCCCGGATGCCCAGTTTATCGCCGACCTGAAGTTTGTGGATGGCTTTGGTGAGACTGCCGACGTTTCGGACGACCAGTTCGAGCCCTCTTTGAGTCGGGGACGAGGAGATGGAGATGGGGGCCTCTCCGATGCCGGCCAGGGAGACTTCGACGAATTGGCCGGGTTTGTACGAAAGGTCCTGTCCGGAATCCATTTCCAGATGCAGGAACAGTTCGGTTCCGTTGAGCATCCGGCGTTTGGTAATGGTGGCCATCTGGGGCAGATAGATGTCCGCGTGGCCGCTGCAGCATTCACACATATCTGATTCTCCTTAACGATTGACCGTTCGGCTCGGTCAGCCGAGTTTTGTATCCTGAAGAAGACGATTGTACACTTCGACGGGGTTGGCGATTTTGGCCGTGCAGGCGGAGATGCATCGTCCGCAGCCGACACAGGCGATTTGCCCGCCGATTTTTTCGGGCACGTATTTGCCTTTTCGATAGAGCCGATGGCGGTAGCGGGCGGCCCGGTCTTTGCGGAAATTGTGATTGCCTGCGACGGTGGCGAAGTTTTCCAGCAGGCAGCCGTCCCAGCAGCGGAATCGGTATCCGGTTTTCAGGTCCCAGTTGACGCGGTCCTGCACATCAAAGCAGTAGCACGTCGGGCAGACCTGATTGCAGGAGCCGCAGGAATAACACAGCCGTGCTTTTTCCTCCCAGACGGGATGGTTGTAGCTTTGTTCAAGGATTTTGGGCAACAAGGAGGGCTTGCACAGCAGAATATGTTTGTTCAGCACGGCATTGTTGTGTTCCCAGACGGCTTTGCGGGCTTTTAAATCCGCCTCGGAAGCGGGAGCGGCTGAACCGGCCAGCCGGATAAGTTCCTGCCCTTTGGCGGTGGCGGCATCGGCCAGAATCGAGCCGTCTTTGAGGATGGTCAGAAGGATATCGTAGCCGCTGCTGACGGCGGCGGTTCCCATGGAAGAGGCAAAGACGTTGGCGCTGGGAGTGACAACATCGAGGGCAATAAGGGTAATCTGGCAGCGGCGGTCCATATAGTGTTTGTCATATTGACCCTGGCGGAACAATTCATCCATCTGGAGGATGGCGACTAAGTCGTAGGGGTGAACACCGAGCAGAATCATCGGCTGGGCTTCCTGAACAGACCGGCAGGGGCCGCGGACTTCGAATTCGAGGAGTTTTTCGACCTGAGGGAGGACGTATTTTTTCGGGGGGAGAATGGTCACGTCATAATCGAGCCGCAGGTCAGCAGGCGATGCAAGAGGTTCGAAGGCAAAGCGGCCGTTTTTGGCCTGAGGAGCCATGACAGGCCGACCGGTTTTCAGCATGGCCAAAACGAAGTCATCGAACTGCTTTGGGGTGAATTTGAGTACGCTCATGGTTTTGGGTTCCTGTTGTTCTGCATGTTCCTGTTCACAAGTAATAAGGCAATATACTCAGCTGGGAAGCCAGGTCGATGTCGATCTTTTTGACGGAGGCCGGGACTTTCAGACGCCCGGGCGAAAAATTGAGCAGTCCTCTGACGCCGGCCTTGATGAGTTTGTCTGTGACGGACTGAGCGGCATCGGCCGGCACGGCCAGGATGGCCAGATGGATGTTTCGTTTTTTCAGTCCGGCCAGGCGGGCGGCGCTTTCAATAGTCAGATGACCGATTTTCTTTCCGATTTTTTTGGGGTCGCTGTCAAAGACGGCGGCGATTTCGAGATTGAAGGATGAAAAGCCCGGGTAGGCCACCAGGGCGGTACCGAGCCGTCCGGCGCCTACGAGGGCCGTTTTTTGAGTTTTGTCCAGTTTGAGAATGTGCCGAATGCGCCGGGCGGTGGTCTGAACGGGATAGCCGACACCGGGTCTTCCGAAGTTTCCGAAATAAGACAGGTCTTTGCGAATCTGATGGGGGTTCAGTCCGAGCCGCACAGCCAATTGCCGGCTGCAGACGGTGAGCTCTTTTTCTCCCTCCAGCAGAGAGAAAGCCCGCAGATACATGGGCAGCCGCTGAATGGTTTCGTCTGGAATCCTGCGGTACTTCATTTTTCCTGCAGCATTTTATTTGTGCTCACATTCACAAACGACCGCCTCAACATAGCGTAAAAAGAACAATTCGTCAATCACTTTGTATCAATAAATCAAAAGTTTTTTCACAATAAGTGCAGGAAATAATCTGTCCTGCTTCACAAAAAGCCCCGATTTAAACAGGGAAAATACGGAAATAGAAAGTACAAACGGGAATGTCTTGACGGTCTTTTCAGAGCAGGATAGGATGACCCTCCGATATTTGGAAAGGAACGTGAATGCCTATCTTCGAATATAAGTGTTTGGATTGCGGGAAGGTTACAGAGGTCTTGGTTCGTTCATCGGAGGGCAAAAAGCCGGTATGTGAATATTGCGGGTCGAAAAAGACCCAAAAGCAGTTTTCCACGTTTTCCGCCCAAGTGAAAGAGTCCGTTTCGCCCGCTAAACCAGGCTGCATGTCTTGTCCGAATCAATCCTGCCCTCATTCCGGGTTGATGTAACTTATTTTTTGGACGACAGTTGTATTTCCTTCATCCCGCGGTTTTCGTCTAATAACAAGACGAATTGTGTCTAATGTGTCTTGATATGGTTCTTGTTGGTTTTTGGGGATTTTCTGGTGCTCATTTGCCATAATTACTGAAGGATGCGCGGTTTATTGACGAAGAAAGAATGCGGGTATAGTATTTCTGATTGACAGGATTGTTTGATGGTGAAACGAGCGATTCAATCCGTCGGCTGGGGGGTGTTGGTAATTCTTTTGCTGGCCGGATGTGCCCGCAAGGGAAAAGCGGATTCACCGGAGAAAAAAACCGCCCAGTCTCTGGAAGAGCAAATTCAGACGCTTCGGGCTGAACTGGAGTCGGTTCGAAATGAATTGGCGGACGAACGAAAGCTCTCTCTGGAACTGGCGGAGCTGCTGCGGCGCTGTCGGGAAGGGGGCGGGCAGGCACAAGTTGTCTCCGGCGGAGCATTTCCTGCCGCCGCAGGAGAGGAGAATGAACAAGAGCCGCTTTTGAAGAAGATACAGGAATTGACGGAAGCCGTCGAGCGGCTCCGAGAACAAAACAGACGTCTTGTGTCGATGCAGGCTTCTCAATCCGCTGGTTCCCCTCCGGCGCAGCACCAGTCCCGACAGGTTGCGGTAGAAGTTTATACGGTAGGGCCTTCGGAGAATCAAAAACTCCGGGAGGCCTATGCGGCGTTTTCGGAGGAGAGGGCGTCTTCAGAACGGCTGGCGGCTCTCGAATCGACGGCGGAGATGGCGATGGAGCAAAAGCCGGAGCTGCTGGGTCTGCTGGAAAAGGCACTGGAGGACCCGGATCCGGAGGTGGTTCGCACCGCCGCCCAGATGCTGGAGCTGTATCAGACTTCGTCGGTCCTGCCGCTGCTGGAAAAGGCCCTTCACTCGCGGGATGAGCAGGTTCGGTTAAGTGCGCTGGAGCCGCTGGAGAAGGTTGCCGACCCTCAATGTGCCGCCCTGTTGGTGCTGGCACTCAGCGACCCGTCGGATGCGGTTCGCGGACGGGCGTTTGATGTGATTCGCAGTCAGCCGCCCGATATTCAGATTCTTTCTCTGAAACGGGCGATGGGGCTGTCGTCAGATGATGTGAAATCGGAGGTTCTTTCGCTGCTGGAGCTGCGGGGGGATAAAGCGGCGGTGGAGGTGATGCTGGAGGGTCTCAAAGACCCCAGTCCGGAATTTCGCGACCAGGTCAGGGAGGTTCTGCGGCTGCTGCTGGACCAGGAATTTGCCGGCTACAACCAGGCGGTTCAGTGGTGGAAGGTCAACCGGGCCCGGTATGATGACAGTCTTCTGGAGCGGTAAGAGGGCTTCGGCTCAGGAGTTGCGCAAAAAAAAGCGTGCCGAACAGCACGCCGGGGATGCTTGAAAAGGGCGATCCGTCAGTCCGCCGCTACGGCAAATTCCTTTTTTCGGCTGTTGAGCTGGGCCTTCAGACGGGCGATGATAGAAGAATGCATCTGGGAGACGCGGGATTCGGACAGGTCGAGGGTGGCCCCGATTTCCTTCATTGTCATTTCTTCGTAGTAATAGAGGATGATGATGAGCTTTTCCGCCCGAGTAAGTCCTTTGGTCAGGAGGTTTTTGAGGTCTCTTTTCTGGGCTTCGATGACGGGGTTTTTGCTGCGCTGGTCTTCGATAACATCGATTTCCCGGATGTCTTTGTCGCTGTCTGATTCATTGAATTTGGTATTGAGAGAGACGACGCCGACGGCATTGGCATCCCGCTGAAGGCGGTAAAACTCGTGTTTTTCCAGCTCGAGTTCCTCCGCCAGCTCTTCTTCGGTGGGAAGGCGTCCGAGGTGGGCTTCGAGGGTCTGCATGGCCCTGTCGAGCTGATGGGCCCTTGCGCGGACCAGCCGGGGGACCCAGTCCATGCTGCGAAGTTCATCCAGGATGCTGCCGCGTATCCGGGGGGTGCAGTAGGTTTCAAATTTGACCCCTCGCGACGGGTCAAAGGCATCGATGGCGTCTTTAAGCCCAAAAATACCGGCACTGATCAGGTCATCAATTTCCACTTTGTCGGGGAGTTTTGTCCAGATTCGCTCGGCGGTGTATCTAGCCAAAGGCAGGTAATGTTCGAGCAACTGGTTTCGGGCTTCGTTGGAGCGCGTTTTAAAGAATTCTTCCCAAACCTGCTCGACATTTTGGATACGGGCGGTTTTCATGCTTCAACCTCCATGTCTGACACACATTTCCGCATTTTTCACAGCCGCGTCCGATAACCTTTCCGTTCAATCCTTTTTTCTCTGTATGCGCTGGGCGCAGTTGCTTGACCCGAGCGATAAGGTATCGGCAAAAAGACCGTGCATCTTTAGAAAAACCAATTGACCACTTTTCGAAAGAACCCTTCTGATTCGATCTGCATGGGGATAGTATTGGTAAGCCGGTGGCTGAGGGTTCGGATTCCCCTCGAAAAGGGAGACTTTGGGAACGCCTGCACCACGGGCTTCTGCATGCAGACAGCCGTTTGAAGCCATTCATCCCGACAGAGAATGCCGGCTTCATAGATAGCAGTTCCGAGGAACCGGGCTGCTACATTGGCAATCTGCCGGCATATTTTTTTGCCCTCTTCGATAGATGAGGCCATGTTAACCAAAAGACTGATTCGTCCGGCGTATTTTTGAGCCGTCAGAACCTTGATTACGGCATAGGCATCGGTTATCGCCGTGGGTTCGGGCGTTGTCACGACCAGCGTATGGTCGGCGGCCAGACAGAAGCCGATGACATTTTGACCGATGCCCGCTCCGGTATCGATGACAATCATATCCGCTCTGTCCTGAAGGCGGTTAAACTGGCTGATAAGCCGATGATGCTGAAAGGGGGTCAGATTGGCGATATTGTCCAGACCGGAGCCGCCGCAGATGACCTCAATCCCCGCCGGACCGATGTGCGTAATCTGGTCGAGGGTCTTTCGGCCGTCGATGACATGCGACAAGTTGTAGCGGCTGCTGAGATTCATCATGACGTCCAAATTTCCCAATCCGAGGTCGGCATCAATCAGGACGATCCTCTGACCGGCCTCTGCCAGGCAAATCGCCAGGTTTAATGAGATATTCGTTTTTCCCACTCCGCCTTTGCCGCTGGCCACAGCCATCACAGCGGCTCGGCTTTTCTCCTCGTTCCTAATCTGCATCATTCTGCCCTGCTTTCGATGTTGTCATCCATCCGGTTGTCGCAGCGGGGCACGGTTTTCCGAAAAAAACAAACCGGGCCGCTCCGCTCCCGTCGGTTTTAGGGGACCGAAAAGGCGGGTCCCCTTCATTTTCATCGAGCCGGCGGCTCGAGGGGCGGTCTTATCTGGCGGCGGCGGACTTGCTTTTGATATGCGCAAGCAGTTCCGCCGCGATACGGTTATTTAGCAGGTTCTCCGACAGTTTCTGAATCTGCGACTGAAGATAGAGCGACGGATTGGAGGTCAGCAGACGGTGCGCTTCCGGGTCCGTCAAAGGCTCAATCTTCAGATTACCGTTGGGCTCAAATCGTATATGTCTGCTGTCGCAAAACAGCAGACGGTTTCTGCAGAGATGTTCGCAGAGCGCCTGCGTAAGACATTGCGCGAATTCAGCGGCCGGCAAATCCCGGGGCACGAAACCAGGGTTGCTGCGGTCCAGAATATTCCGAAAGAGGATTTCTTTCCGCTGTTCTGTAAAGTCGAGGATTTGCGTCAGCAGTTCGGTGATGTTATCGGTTTTTACGGCTGGGATATCCATATCCGTCCCTTGCTTGCGGTGCCTTTTGGGTTGCCGGTCAGTTATGCACCGAAACAGCCGATTCCTCGTTGAGCAGTTTTCGGATTTCCGTTAAGGTTTTTGTTTTCCGCAATTCTGCGATTCTTTGCAGGCGTTCAAATACCGATTCGTCATAGAGTCGATGCCCTCCCTCCGTCCATCCGGACTCCCGGATCAGTCCCATAATGGTGTAGTTGTGAATGGTTTGTCGAGTGAAGGGGGTGTAGCGAACAATTTCGCCGATTCGGAACAGTTTGGCTGGCACTTTAAAGGTTCGTCGGTGCTGTTCGTTCATAACGAGCTGTATCAATGTATGCTTAAGATTCCGGTTTCTGTTTTTTCCTGCCCCGTCGCCGGCGGGCCAGGCGGCAAAATGTATTTTACGTTTTACAAAATGTAAAATACATTTTTCTTTTATTGTCGAGAAAAAAATGAAAATTTTTTTAATTTTTTTTGCGGGAATGATAACTGCGTTTTCGCAATGGATTTGTGAACGGAAAAATTTCAGCAATTTTGAGGAATGGAGGAGATTCTTTCTGGTTTTGTTTGCCCGCTAAAGAAAGGTTAGGCCTTTTTGGGAAGTGCCGATAATATTTGCGGTTTTGGAAATAGGCTCTGCGGACATACCCCGAATTTTCTTTTTTCTCTGTGGTTAACCTGCTGTCCGGGAGTACCGATATAGAAACGACAACTTTTGCAACAGGAACTTTTGCAACAGGAAGCGGGTTTTTCGGAGAAGGTTAGAAAAGGACATATGACAAAACAGCAGGAACAACCCAAGCCCTCGGAGCGTTTGTGTTCAGCCGGCGAATGCCGTTTGGTGACGATTACCCCCCTTGCCAGACAGATTAACTGTCTGGATGTCAAACGAATCGCCGATTTGTGTGTGACGGAGATTCCCCGTCTGATCGGGGCCAAACTGGCTTCTTTGTATATACTGGATGAAAGCAGCGATATTCTCCATCTGGAAAAGAATAATCATCCGTTTCTGATTAATAATATAGTTTCGCTGAATCAAAATCCGCCTTCGCCGATGGTGGCGGCGATTCGGAGCCGGGAATTGCTGGTGGTGGACGGGGACGAATCGCTTCGGGGGCCTCAAATCAGCGGTACGATTCGTCAGTTTTCCGGCAATTACAAAGGGCGAAGCTGCATCATAGCCCCGCTAGTCTGCCACGGCCGAGTGGTGGGGGTTTTGAATTTCAGTGAAAAAATCGGAGGCGGCAGTTTTACTTCGGATGATATTGCGATTGTGGAGCTGTTTCGTCATTTGATTGGTGCCTCAATTGGGAATATTCATTTGTTTGAGAAGACGCAGCGGCAGGCCAAAACGGACGGTCTGACCGGGATGCTGAATCACCGGACGTTTTATGAACAGCTGGAAATAGAACTCCGCCGGGCCCAGCGGTACAGCACCAATCTGTCTATCATCATGGCGGATGTGGACAATCTGAAGCCGATTAATGACAATTACGGTCATAAGGCGGGGGATATGGCCATCAAGCAGATTGCCCGGCGAATCAGTGCCTGCATCCGTCAAATCGATATTGCGGCTCGATATGGGGGCGATGAGTTTGCGGTGATTTTGCCGAATACATCGCTGGATGATGCGGTGGTTGTGGCGGAACGAATGGTGGAAATGGTCAAGAGCACTCCGATGGTCTGGGAAGGATATCGAATCAGTCTTTCTATCAGCGTCGGGGTCGGGCAGTATTCTCCGGACAGCTGCATGAGCGATGTGACCAAAGCGACTGACCAGGCGCTGTATGCCGCCAAGCAGGCTGGGAAGGGGCGCGTGAAAGTTTTTGCTTCCGCCGCAACTTCCTAAATAGCCCATTTTCTCCATTTTTTCTTTTGGGTTCTCCTTATCCCTGCAGACGAAAGAAAATAGACTTTTTCTCTGTTTCCGGTATAATCGGAAGCTATGAGAAAGGGACAGGCGGAATCCTTATTTTCCAGTTCAGAGAAGGAAGCTTTGAGGGCTCATGCGCCGCTTGCAGTCCGGATGCGGCCGACAACCTTAGAGGAGTTTGCCGGTCAGGAGCATTTTGTGGGACCCGGAAAATTGCTTCGCCGGATGCTCGAGGGCGGGACAATTTCGAGTTTGATTTTTTACGGGCCTCCCGGCTGCGGCAAGACGACGCTGGCCCAGATTATCGCCGGACGGATTGAAGCGGCCTTTCATTATCTTAGTGCGCCGGCGGCTTCTGTGAAGGATGTTCGCGAGATTATCGAAAAAGCCAAAGACCGGCTGATTGAAAAGCGGCAGAAAACCCTTCTGTTTATCGATGAAATTCACCGTTTTAACCGTGCTCAGCAGGATGTCCTTCTGGATGATGTTGAAAACGGGGTATTGACGCTGATAGGGGCCACGACGGAAAATCCGTTTTTTTCTGTGAATTCTCCGTTAATCAGCCGCAGTACAATTTTTACCTTTGAGCCGCTGAAGAAGGAAGATATTTTGTCTATTTTAACGCGGGCTTTGACTGATAAGCAGAGAGGGTATGGAGCACTGCCGCTGGAGGCGGAGCCGGCGGCATTGGAGTTTTTGGCTGTGATGAGCGATGGAGATGCCCGAAAGGCCCTGACGGCACTTGAAGTGGCGGTTTTGTCGCAAAAAAAGCGGAACGCTCAGGGACGAATTCGTATAGATTTACAAACCGTTCGGGAATCGATGCCGGGCAAGTCGATTGTTTATGACGGGACCGGGGATACGCACTATGATTTGGCCAGTGCCCTGCAGAAGTCGATGCGGGGGTCGGATCCGGATGCGACGGTGTACTGGCTGGCTCGGATGATAGCGGGCGGAGAAGACCCGCGGTTTATTGCTCGTCGGATTGCGGTTTGTGCGGCGGAGGATGTCGGAAATGCGGACCCCCTGGCGACGGTTCTGGCGGCTTCGGTGCTGCAGATAGCGGAGTTCGTGGGGATGCCGGAGGCCCAGCTGGCCCTGGCTCAGGCGGCGATTTATATCGCCTGCGCCCCGAAATCCAATGCCTGTGCGAAGGCGATTTGGTCGGCGGTTTCGGACGTCCAGTCGGGACAGACGATTCCGGTTCCGCTGCATTTGCGGGATTCGCACTATGAAGGGGCCAAAAAACTCGGCTTTGGGATTGGGTATCGATATCCGCACGACAGTCCGTCGGGGTATGTCGAGCAGGATTATTTGGGCCGACCGCTGGAAAAACCTTATTATGTTCCTAAAGAGATTGGGCGGGAAAAAAGCATCAAAGAGTATCTGGAAAAGCTGAAAAAATCAGTTGCCCATATGGAAAAGAACGGTAAAAAAGGGGATCCGGGGAAAGCCGAGCGGAAAGCTCATGACTAAATCAGAACTTCGGGAGCAGATTTGTCGGCGTCTGGCAGTCTTGTCGGACGAGGAACGGATGGAGAAAAGCCGCCTCATCTGCCGATGGGTAATGGAGTCGGATGTGTTTCGGCAGGCATCTGTTGTGATGGCGTTTTTGTCGATGCCGCATGAGGTGGATACGACGCCGATTATTCTCGGGGCCTGGCGTCAGGGCAAATCGGTGGCTGTGCCGAAAATCTCCTGGGCTCAGCGGCGTATGATTCCGGTGGAGATTCAGTCGCTGGAGAGCGGGTTGGAGACGGGGCAGAAAGGTCTTCGAAATCCGACGGGCGGGATGCCGGTGCCGTATGAGGAGATTGATTTGGTGTTGACGCCGGGGCTGGCGTTTGACGCGCAGGGGAATCGGCTGGGACGGGGCGGGGCGTATTATGACCGGTTTTTCAAGAGCCCGGGTTTGACGGCGCAGCGATGGGCGCTGGCTTTTTCTTTTCAGGTTGTCGAGGCGGTTCCGACGGGCCCGGAGGATGAGTCGGTGGATGCCGTTGTAACAGAAACAGGAATTCTTGTGTGCAGAGAACGAACCCAATCGGGAGGACAATAATTTGGCTAAGGGAAAATATCGACCGTATGGAACAGGCAGCGAGGCTGCCCGCCGAAATCGTCTGTTCGCGATTGTTCTGATGCTTTTGATTGCCGGGCTGGTCGTTCTGATTCAGCTGCGGAAGAAGAAGGTCTCGGCATCTCCGGTTTCGGAGGGAGAAATCCCGAAGGTTTCCTTATCGGATATTGCCCCTGCGGCACCGTCGCGTCCGGAGCCGCCGGCGGTGCAGATTCCATCTTCTCCGTCTTCGATGCCGGCGGAAAAACCGCAGACGCAGCCTGAACAGGCAGAGACGGGCGGTTCTGTCGGGGCTGCTACGGAAGCGCAGACCGCCAGTCCGGAAATTCAAGCCCTGATTGAGAAGGCTGTGGAGGCCAGAAAATCCGGGAAGATTATAGCGGCTCGGGATTTTCTGAATGAGGCCCTCCAGAAGCCGATGAGCGAGGTGCTTCGGGATGAGATTAAGCGTCAGCTGTCTCTGCTGGCCGGTCGGTGGCTGTTCAGCCGGGAGGTCCTGGAGGGGGATACGCTGACAGAGTGGTACCAGGTCCAGCCGGGTGATTTGCTGACCAAGATAGCCAATGCCTATAAAGTGCCGTATGAGATTCTGATGGAGATAAACGGGATTCGCAAGGCGGAAAGTCTTCAGGCGGGTCAGCGGATTAAGGTGATTCGGGGTCCGTTTCACGCGGTCATCAGCCGCAAACGGTACACGATGGATTTGTTTCTTCAGAATCAGTACATCAAAACCTATCGGGTTGGGCTGGGGACGCCTGGTCATGAGACCCCGCGGGGGCTTTGGCGGGTCAAACCGAATGACAAGATGATTCAGCCGCCCTGGACGGATCCGGATACGGGCCGTCGGTATGTGGCGACGGATCCGGATTATCCGCTGGGCTCCCGGTGGATTGGTCTGGAGGGCCTGGAAGGCGAGGCGAAGGGGCGAACCGGTTTTGCGATTCACGGGACCAAAGAGCCGGAAACGATAGGGACTCAGTCGTCTCGAGGGTGCATTCGTCTGCACAATGGGGATGTGATCGAGGTCTATAATCTTCTCTTTGCCGGCCAGTCGCTGGTGCGTGTGGAGGATTGAGCGGTACGGTGGGTGAGAAAACCGGAAAGAGCGTTGGGGCCGGTCGTCGGTTGGGGGGACTGGGATGCTGGCTTGTTTCGGCGGCGCTTCATGCGGTCTGTCTGGGGGCCCTGGCCTTTGTTCATTTTCCCTCCGGCGGCGGGACGGCGGACTCCGCGAGCGGGAGTTTTTCCGTTTCGGAATCGGCCGCCCGGCTGCGGATGCCGGAGCCGACTTTTCCCAAACCCCAAATCAGGCCGCTGAAGACAGAACGGGTACTGCCGTCCTTGGAACGGATGAAGGTCCCATCGGTTCATTCGTCGGGGCTGGAACCGTCTCCTGCGAGTATTCCCTTCCGTCTTTCAGAGGATTTGACGGGGCCTTCGGTGAGTTTTTTCGGAGCCTGCTGTTCGGCGGAGCGTATCTGTTTTGTTGTGGACTGCTCCGGCAGTATGTTCGGGCGAATGGGGCTGGTGCGTCGGCAGCTGACGGAGGCCGTGTCCCGATTGACGCCGGACCAGTTTTTTTCGGTGCTTTTTTTCGGGGGCGGCGGTCGGATTTGGGAAACCGGTGCGGGGGAGCTTCGTCGGGCTGTTCCGGCCTTCAAGCAGGAGGCGTTTCGGCTGGTGGATTCGATTCGTCCGGAGGGGCGGGCGGATGCCTTGCCCGCCCTGGCCCGTGCGATGATGCTGAAAACGGCGGAGGGGCGGGGTCCGGATTTGATTTATTTCTTGACAGACGGGTTTGATTTGACCCCGGAAGGAACGGCCCGTCTGGCGGACCGTGCGGAAGGACTGCGGAAAAAACTGGCCCCGCAGTCGGTGATTCATACGATTGCATTCTGGGCTTCCGCCGCGGACCGGGAGGTTCTTCGGACAATAGCGGAGCAAAGCGGGGGCTGTTTTACGTGTGTGGACTATGAACCGGAAGGGACGGATTAGGAAATCAGGATGACAGCGGAAATCGGGATGACAGGGAGTTCATGGTTTGAGCGTTTTTTTCTGGCCGGCGGGCCGATTGTGTGGTTTGTCCTTCTGCCAATGTCGGCGGCGATGGCGGCCCTCGGGCTGGATTTGGGGGTCCGTGTCCGCCGAAAAAGTCTGCTGCCGGCCGGTCGTGCCGCTCAGATTGCCGCCCTGGCAGGGCGGTATGGGCTGTCTGTGCTGGAGAACCGGCTGAAAAATGCTTCGGATTTTCTCAGTTGTGCCATGGTTCGGGCTCTGTCCGCCGGGCGCCGGAAGGGATTTGAGATGAGTCTGATGCGCGAGGCGGTGTCGGACAGTCTGCGTCAGCAGGGGCTGTCGCTGCTTCGGCGTGCGGAGGGATGCCATCTGATCGGCACAGCGGCCCCGATGGTTGGGCTTTTCGGGACGGTTTTCGGAATGATTCAGGCGTTTACAATATTGGGCTCGTCGGGAGGACAGCCGCGTCCGGACCAGCTGGCGGAATCCATCTCGGTGGCGCTGGTGACAACATTCTGGGGGCTTTTGACGGCAATTCCGGCGCTGTTCCTGCATGGCTTTTTCCGGAACCGGATCGAAACCCTGGTCAGCCAGGCCTGTGTGGAAATGGAAGGTCTGCTGGATCGGCTGGCGGAGATGGGCTGTTTTCGCGATATCACGAACGGGATTCGCCGGGAAAATCCGGCGGCGCCGTCCGTTCCCCAGGACAGCTCCCGTGCGGAGGAAGAGGAAGAATCGCCTGTAGAACTGGAGTTTGAGGCGGAGGAATGAGCTGTCTTTGGCAAAGAGATACAGTCGAGCCGGCGAGTGTTCCGGATTTGACGCCGATTATTGATGTGGTGTTTCTGCTGATTATCTTTTTTCTGCTGGTTTTTCAGTTTATCAGTATTGAAAGGACGGATGTTCAGGTGCCGGAATCCATTCGTTCGGCTCAACCGGCGGCGGAGGAGGTGCTGGCAACCGTTACTGTGGGGCGGGACAAAGAGGGAAAGGTGTTTTTTCAGGTCGATGGGGTGCCTGCCGAGGCCGCGGAACTTCGGGGGATGCCGTCCGTGATAGCGGAGATGATTGACCGGCATGCGGCTCAGAAGGCGGATAGTCGAAAGATTGTTCGGCTTCGATGTGACCGGCAGATTCCTTTCGGGACGGCCCGGTATGCCCTGGAGGGGATTGCCCGCAGCACGGCCACAGATATCCAGTGGTCGGTGATGAAAGAAGAGTGATTTTTTGACGGGGCAAAGGGGCGGCCGGACCGGAACATTCAGGAGACGGGCTGCGGTTTTTTCTCCGGTTCCTGGAGATTGTACTGCTTGACCTTTGCATAAAGGGTAGCCCGAGTGATTCCGAGCAGGGAGGCCGCCCGGCTTTTCTGCCAGCCCGCTTCTTCGAGAGCCTTTTTGACCAGTTCCCGTTCGGCTTTTTCGAGGGAAAAATCCTTGATGGGGACGGCGGGTGCTGTTTCCTGCGTCTGTTCAGAGTCGAAAGAGAAAGCCGGATTCAGCCAGAGGCTGCTGGTTCCGATTCGGTCTGCGGATTCGAGGAGAATGGCTCGTTCGATGACGTTTTTCAGCTCCCGCACATTGCCGGGCCAGTGGTATCGAGTGAGCATTTCCGCGGCCATGGAGGTCAGGCCTTTGATTTTTCCCTTCTTTTCAGGGCAGATAGTCGAGGTCTGGATGAAATATTCGGCCAGAAGCAGAATGTCATCCTTTCGCGATTCGGCTCGAAGGGGCGCCAGAGGAATCGGGCAGACGCATAACCGGTAATAGAGGTCTTTTCGGAATCGCCCGGCCTCCACTTCCTGAAGCAGGTTTCGGTTGCTGGAGGCGATGATGGTTGCCCGGCAGTCGATTTCCTCCAGACCGCCGACTTTGCGGAATTTCCGCTCCTGAAGGACGCGCAGAAGTTTGGCCTGAAGGTCCAGAGGCATTTCGCTGATTTCATCGAGAAAGACGGTTCCGGTCCCGGCCAGCTCGAGCAGGCCGGTTTTGTCGCGGTCTGCGCTGGTAAAGGACCCCTTGGTATGCCCGAAGAGTTCGCTTTCGAGCAGATTGGCGGTCAGGGCGGCACAGTTGATGGCGACAAATTTCTGCTGGCTGCCGTTGCGGAGGATATGGACAGCGCGGGCGGCCAGCTCTTTTCCGGTACCGGTTTCGCCGATAATCAGCACCGGATTGCAGCTGCTCTGGGCCACCAGCCGAATCATCCGCAGGGTCTGCATCATGGCCCGGCTTTTCCCGACAATCGAAACGGAGGAAGGGCAGTCTTCCATAAAGAAACGGGCGTCGGAGGCGGATTCCTGCTGATGGAGAAGGAGCCGCTGGACGGCCCGGCTGAAGTCATCAGCGTTTTCAATATTAAGAACGCACTCGGCGTATTTGTATTCGTCCAGATAGGTTTCCAGCGGAGGGCAATTGAGGGAGCCGGCGATCAGAACGGGCCGTTGGAGGCTGCTCTGTTGGAAGGCCCGGAGGGTCCGCAGAATCTCGGTTCGTTCAATATCTTCGCCGAAGATGATGAGGTTGGGTTCGACGGCCTCCAGAAGTTCCCACACGTCGTCTGTTTCATCGGCGGCATAAAGTTTCTTTGCAAAAGGTCTGGCTGCCTGCTGTGTGTTCGGCTGTCTGCCGACGACCAGAATCTTTTCCAAAGTCATATGCACTTACTCACGGAACAGTTCATCCTCAGTGTTCGTTCAAATCAGCGTACTGCTACCATCGGCAGGCGGAAATGGGAAACTTTAATAAATTATGGGACGGTCCAATAATTCAAAATCGGCAAAACGGGAAGAAGACATCAGAAGGGTTTTTCGGTGACAGGTTATCGGACTTATGCCGTCGGGCTGAGACCGATGAACGTGGAGGATTGAGGGGGAGCGGGAGGAATAATTTTCCGACAGGTGCGAAAATTTTTGCCTTGCTCAAGCGGGTGGAGGGACCGGCGGCGTTTTGTGAAGAAAATATTTAAGTTTCTTTTTTTGAGAAGGTTAGGACTTTTACGGATTAAGCAATCGGATGTCTGGCATAGATGTTGCAGGGAAATCTTCTTTGGAACGTGAAGACCTGTTGACGGATTTTCTTTGGGAAGGAAAACAGATGCCCTCGATTCAGTCTGCGGCAGAACAAAAACTGGATTTTATGAAGCTGCTGGTGACGGAACTTCGGTATCAGAATCCGCTGGAACCGATGGACAACCATCAGATGGCGGCACAGCTTGCCCAGTTTACCCAGTTGGAACTGACGGAAAAGATGAACAGCAATCTGGAAACCATCAATCAGACCATCAGCAAGATGAATCTCGGTTTTGCGGGGGCGATGGTGATGGCGGAGATTGAGTACGCCCGTTCGCTGCTGGGACATACCATTTCTTTTTTCAGCGATACCTATCAGCAGTCTCTGGAGGGAAGTGTGAAGGGGATTCGGTTTGTCAACGGTGAGCCGATTTTGCAGGTGGAGGCAAGAAATCCTCTGAACGGTTCGGCTCTGGAGACTGTAAACGTGACTCTGGATCAGATTAACAGCATTCAATAATCCAAAAGGAGTACTCATATGGGTTCAGCACTATCTGCAGGGGTATCGGGGTTGAAGGCCCATCAGGCGATGCTGGATGTGGCGGGCAATAACCTGGCAAATGTGAACACAATCGGGTTTAAGAGCAGCTCGGTGACGTTTGCAGAGCTGCTCAGTCAGACCCTCAAGCGCGCCAGCGGTCCCTCGAGCAATCTGGGCGGGGTTAATCCGCAGCAGATGGGCAGCGGCGTGGGGATTGCCTCGATTCGGGTGAACACGACCCAGGGGAATATTGTCGCGACCGGTCAGGATTTGGATGTGGCAATCGATGGCTCGGGCTATTTTGTTCTGAACAACGGACTGCAGAATGTCTATACCCGCATCGGGTCCTTTGCGGTGGATGCAAGGAATATGCTGGTGGACCCGGCGACGGGATATCGGGTGCAGCGGGTCGGCAACTATGGAGAGGCGGAGGGCTTTCAGACGGTAGGCGACTCGAACATCCGCATCCCATGGGATGCTTCGATGCCTGCCCGGGCGACGACGGAAATTACGCTCAACGGCAACCTGCGTGCCTCGGCCGAAAGCACCGCGGCAACAGTAAATAAGATTATGGCCAATGTGGCTTTTACTACCGGCGGCGGCGAACGGGTGGCGACGGCCAATACGTACTTGTCTGATTTGGACCAGTGGGTAACGCCCCTTGGAGTAGGAGAGACGGGGACCATTCTGGTGTCCGGATACCTGGAAGATGGGACGGCCTTTACGAATCAGCCGATTACCTGGCAGGGAGCGGCTTCCGGTTCGGGACCGACCGTTCAGAATTTGCTGGATCAGATTACGGCTTTGTTTACAGATTCGACGGCGACGCTGAATTCGGACGGCAAGATTGTTGTTACGGCCAACCAGGCCGGCTATAACCGGGCGATGATTACCAATATGAGCTATTTGCCGGCCGGATCGGATGAAATGACTGTGCCGACGTTTTTTGATTATGTGACGATCGGCGGCAACGATACCAAGAATTTTAAGATTACTGTTTATGACAACATGGGTGAACAGCACGTGCTTAGCGGCACCTTTGTTAAGACGGATACGACCAATACATGGGATTTGGTGATAGATTCCATTACGGGGGAGCTGACGGGTTCTTGGGACAATTATGACATTCACAATTCAAGTGCTTTGAATCGCCGAATCTCCGGGATCGAGTTCAATCCGGATGGTTCGTTCAAAGGAATCTCTGTTCCCGGCGAGGAAGCGGTTATCGGGGTGCAGTTTACCAGCAATCCGTCTTCGATTCAGACGATCCGTTTGATTCTGGGGACTCCGGGGGAGTTTACAGGTCTGACGCAGTTTGCCTCGCAGCAGTCGAGTGCGGCGGCCCTGACGCAGGACGGCTATGCGGCCGGAGCGCTTTCGAACATTACGATTGACCAGACGGGAATGATTGTCGGGACGTTTACTAATGGCGTGCGGGTCAACATCGCGGCGCTTCAGATCGGGATTTTCCAGAACCCGGGGGGTCTGGAAGCGATTGGAAACGGCTATTTTATGCCGACGGCCAACTCCGGGGAGCCGATTCCCACGATGGCGGCTACGGGCGGGGCGGGGAAGATAACCGGCCAGAGTCTGGAGCAGTCGAATGTGGATATTGCCACGGAGTTTGTCACGCTGATGCAGGCCCAGAACGGCTATCAGGCGAGTGCCCGAACGATTCGGGTGGCCAACGATGTGCTGCGTGAACTGACCAATCTGATTCGGTAAAAAAGGGAAAGAGGCCAAATGGTTTGGGGCTGTCTTCAACCGATGGTGCTGTTTCTGGCGGGGCTGTCGCCGTATGAGCGGTTTGAGGCGATGCGCCAGATGGAGCGCGGCGGCCAGTCGGGTCTGACGGCTCTGCTGACCAACAAGTGGTTTATTATCCTGGGCTGGTCGATGATTGCGGTTCTGCTGCTGATTCTGGCGGCGATTCGTCTGCAGCAGCGGGAGCGGGAGCGGCAAAAACAGCTTCGTCTGTTTGAAGAAAAAGCCGTCCTGTTCGGGCTGACGCCGGACGAGCGGGAAGTGCTGCTGCTGATTGCCCGTCAGGCCCATGTCCGGCAGCTGGTGAATATTTATTTTCGTCCGCAGGAGTTTGAGGCGGGGATGGCGCGGCTGCTGCGGCGGACGCTGGCGGCGGCTTCGGATGAGGAGCAGCGGAAACGACAAGTGGCCGTGATTGAGTCGATCAAGCACAAAATCGGGTTTGTCAAGACGGGCGGCACGTTCCGAAGTCGAACCCGGCGCAGTCAGTATTTGACCAGCCGGCAGATTCCGACGGAGGCGGAAATCGGCGTGGTTTCCCCTCTGTCTCTGGAGAATCGGGAGTATAAGGCCAAAGTGGTTTCCAACGAGGTGACGGGGCTTGTGTTGGAAGGAATGAGTCCGTTTCCGCTGAAGGCGGGAGACGCCTGCACGCTTCAGTATATGCTCGGGTCGGTTCTGTGGGGATTTGATGTGGTGGTTGTCAGCAGTGAGGGGACCCGTCTGAAGGTCTGTCATGTGGACCATGCGCGGTATATCAACCGCCGGCGGTTTGTACGGGTACCGCTGCATCAGCCGATTTGGGTGGCTAAGTTTCCGGTGTTTGTTCAGGCGGACAAGCCCGCCATGCCGGTCTTTCAGCAGGCGGAGGTGGCGGAGTTTTCCGGACCGACGCTTCGGATTCGCGGTGGACTGAATGTCAACCGCCGGGAACGGGTTCTGGTGATTTTTGAGGTGGAGCCGGGGCGTGTGGTGCAGGATATTGCCGAAATTCAGCGGGTCGGACGCAGCGGGACAGGGCCGTTCTGCGTGGCGGAGCTGATTGGACTGGATGCCCGCAGCGAGGATGAGATGATTCGTCTGACCAATCAGGCGGCGATTGAACAGGGGCTGGAGGGAGTCGGTGAGGAGGACGTTTTGGACGAAGAGAAAGCGGAAACTCAGACGGAGGTTTCTGTCGGATGATAGACGGAGCGGAACGCATTGCATCGGGCTTGAACAGTCTGGCTCGGCAGCTGGAGGTGACGGCGCACAACGCCGCCAATGCGCAGACGGCCGGCTTTAAGCGCCGTGTGCTGACCTTTGAGCAGGAATACCAAAAGACGCTGGAAACCCTTTCGGGCGAGCGTTCGTTGCGGAGCAATCCCGTTCAGACTTGCCAGGAGATTGATTTTTCCCAGGGACGGCTGATTCAGACAGGCAATCCGCTGGATGTGGCGCTGGAAGGGCGGGGTTTCCTGACGCTGCAGACGCCGGACGGTCCGATGTACACCCGCAACGGCTGTCTGCAGCTCAACGCCCTCGGGCAGCTGACGGACAGCCAGGGACGGATTGTAGCCGGACAGAACGGGCCGATTAATGTCCCTGCGGATGCCTTCGGAGCGGATATTCAGATTTCCCTGGACGGGGTTGTTCGCGTCGGCGGGGTGGAGGCGGGCCGGCTTCGTCTGGCGGATTTCGGAGACAAGGAACAGCAGCTGATTCCTTCCGGATTCGGGGTCTTTGCGGCTCCGGAGGGCCTGGTTCCGACTCCGGCGGCCGGTGTGAAGGTTCGCCAGGGCTATCAGGAAGGGTCCAATGTTCAGCTGGTTCAGGAAATGGTGAATATGATGACCCTCTCGCGGCTGTATGAGGCGAATATGAATGTGCTCCGCCGGCAGCGGGAGAACTCACAGGCCGTTTTGTCAGCAGTCAATACCTGAAAGGAGAATCAAATATGCTACGTGCTTTTTCCACGGCGGCCACGGGGATGGATGCTCAGCAGACGATGGTGGACATCATTGCCCACAATCTGGCCAACGTCAATACAAACGGATTTAAGCGGTCCTGTGTGAATTTTCAGGATTTGCTGTATCTGAAGCTTCGGCAGGCCGACCGGGAGGTCACGTCCGGAGTGACGGCCCCCAGCGGGCTGGAGGTCGGCAGCGGCGTCAAAATTGCCTCCACCAGCCGGGTGTTTACGCCGGGAACGCTGGAAAACACCGGCAACGAGCTGGATATGGCAATCCAGGGAGAAGGGTTTTTCCAGGTGACGCTGCCGAACGGGGAGCTGCGGTACACCCGGGACGGCGCCTTTCAGAAGGACGCAAACGGCTATCTGGTGACGGCCAACGGTTATCAGCTCAGTCCGGGCATTACCATTCCGTCGGATGCGATGGCGGTGGATATCGGGACGGACGGCACAGTGACGGTCCAGACTCCCTCGGGGGTGCAGGTGGTCGGGATGATTGAACTGTACCGCTTTCCGAACCCGGCCGGGCTGAGTGCGGAAGGAGACAATCTGTACCGGGAAACGGAGGCCAGCGGAGCGGCGGTGGCCGGCCAGGCCGGCCAGAACGGCTACGGGACAATTCTGTCTATGTATCTGGAAAAATCGAATGTGGAGATGGTGCAGGAGCTGGTGAATCTGATTACGGCGCAGCGGAGCTATGAAATCAATTCCCGCTGCATCCGCACAGGAGACAATATGCTCCAGCAGCTCAGTCAGCTGATTCGGTAATCGGAACAGGTGAGATAATGAGACTCTGGGTGCTTTTGTGCAGTGCTGTTTGGCTGGGGACGGTGTCGAAAGATGCCGGACTGGAGATTTATCTGCCGCGGACCGCTCAGGTTGAGACAGAGGTGATCGAACTAGGGCAGATTGGTCTGCTGCAGGGTTCTGCGGAGCTGGCGGAGGCGGTTCGGAGGGTTCCGCTGGGGCGTTTTTCGATGCCGGGCCAGCAGATTACGCTGGACCAGGCAACCATTCGCAGCTGTCTGGCGGACGGGAAGATTCCCTCCGAGAGAATTCGTCTGATGGGTGCCGAGCGGGTTGTCATTACCCGCAAAGGACAGACGCTGAGCGGTTCCGAGCTGGTGGAGACGGCTCGGGCGTTTCTTCAGTCCCAGCTGGCCGGACAGGATGGGGTTATTGGGCAGGCCCTTACAACGCCGTCCGGACGTGTGCTCGAATCAGAGATGTCCTGCCAGGTTGTTCCGATGCTCGGAAGCGACCGAACACCGGGCCGGCGGACCGTGATTCTGTCGTTTCGGCGGGACGGGCAGGAAATCAGCCGGATTCTGATTCCTTTCGAAGTTCGGTTTCGCAGCCGCCGGGTGATTGCGGTCTCGGACATCGCCGCCGGCCAGGTGATTTCCGCCCAGGCGGTTCGGGCGGAGGTTTCTGAAACGCCGGAATCCCAGACAATCGAGCTGTCGGAGGTTGTGGGGATGACGGCCCGTCGGGCGATTTCGGCCGGCACGGCGATTCAGCCGTCGTGGCTTCAGAAGCCGGCGCCGCCGATTCTGGTTCAGCGGCGTCAGAAAGTGGTATTGAAAATTGACACAGGCCTGATGCAGATTACCGCCGCCGGCGAGGCGCTCGATGACGGTGCGGAAGGGCAAATTATTCGTGTCCGGCGCGGGCAGCGGCCGGATGAACGGATTGTGCTGGGGCGGGTGATGGCAGACGGAACCGTTCAGCCCATTTGGGAAAGGGAGAACAAATGAAGACAGGCCGGCAGCAACGGTATGGATGGGAACGGAGTTTTTTGGCGGCGGCACTTGTCTGTCTGTTTTGTATGCCGGTTCAAGCAGGGTCAATCTGGGCCAAGCGGGCGTCAAACGCCAAGCCGCTGTATGCGGATGACAAGGCCAATCAAATCGGCGATGTGCTGACGATTGTCATCAGCGAAAGCCATAAGGTGGACAACAAGGTCAAGCAGGATTTAAGCCGCAGCAGCGAGCGGAGTTTCGAAGTCGGCGGCGATGACATCTCCATCGGACATGTGCTTCCGAGCGTCAGCAAGGTGAAAGCGGATTTGGATTCCAAGAAAAGTCTGAGCGGCAAGTCGGACTACAAGGACGAACGGAAGATTGAAGACCGGGTTACGGTGGTGGTGATGGACATCCACCCGAACGGCAATCTGGTGGTGATGGGAACGCGGACGCGCGAGGTCAACGGGGATATGCAGACGATTCAGGTCAGCGGAATTGTCCGTCCGCGGGATATTCGGTTTGACAATACCGTTCGCAGTGAGCAGGTGGCGAATTTTCAGATGGTGGCCGTGAACGAAGGCGTTACAAAAGATTTTACCAAGCCCGGCTGGCTGGGCAAGTTTCTGGATAAAATCTGGCCGTTCTGATCGGGAGAATGAGGATGAAGGCACAGAGCGGAATGCAGAAGCTGGCAGCGGCGGTTTGTCTGGCGGGATGGACAGCGGCGGCTTTGGCGGCCCGCGTGGCGGACATTGTGCAGGTGCATGGAATTCGGGGCAACCCGCTGTTCGGCACGGGACTGGTGGTCGGGCTGAACGGAACGGGCGACGGCTCGATGCCCAGCGCACAGATGCTTACGAGTCTGCTGCAGCGGGAAGGGCAGGTGAGTCTGTCGCCGGAGATGCTGCAGTCGGAGAATATTGCGCTGGTGATGGTCACGGCGGAGCTGGGGCCGTGGGACCGGGAAGGGTCGCTGATTGACATCCATATTTCGGCGCTGGGGCCGGCCAAGAGTCTGCAGGGCGGCACGCTGCTGGCAACGGAACTCAAAGGTCTGGACGGAGAGGTGTATGCCGTGGCCCGCGTGGCGGCGGTTTCGACCAGTTCGTGGACGGTGGAGGGCAAAACCGGCAGCAAGGTGGCCAAGAATCATCCGACGGTCGGACGGATTCCGAACGGGGCGTATGTGGAGCGGGCGGAAACATCCCGATTTGTCCAGCTGATCGGCAATCAGCGGTATATTACCCTGTCGCTTCGGCACCACAACTTCACGACGGCCCAGCGGATTCGGGCGGCCATAGACCGGCTGTACCTGGACTGTGCCTTTGCAGAGGACCCGGGCACAATTCGGGTGCGGATTCCGGATACGGTGCCGGATCCGGACATTCTGAAATTTGTGGATTCGCTGCTGCAGCTGGAGGTGGAGGTGGATTTGCCGGGCATTGTGGTAATCAATGAGCGCACGGGAACGATTGTGGTCGGGGGGACGGTGAGCATTTCTGAAACGGCCGTCGCTCAGGGAGACCTGGTGGTGAAAATCAAGGAGCAGCAGTATGTTTCGCAGCCGACCACGCCGTTTACGGATTCGGCCACGACAGCGATTATTGATGATTCGGCGCTTTCGGTGGAGGAGCGTCAGGGGTATCTGATTCCCGTTCCGCGAACGGTAACGGTCGAGGAGCTGGCCCGGGCGCTGAATGCCATCGGGGCATCCCCGCGGGATTTGATTTCCATTTTCGATGCGCTGAATCGGGCCGGCGCTCTGCAGGCCAGACTGGAGATGATGTGATGGCGGCGGACCTTCCCGTCGAATCGTTGATGCCGTCTGCTTCTTTGCCGTCCTTGACGGCGGCGGAGCGTCTGGGAACACGGCGGGAGTCCGCCGGACAAATCCGAGAGCCGGAGGAAGCGGCCAAACAGTTCGAAGGAATTCTGCTGCAGCAGATTTTCAAGCAGATGAAAGAGACCACGGAAGCCCTGAAGGCCGATGAGGAAGACGAAGGCGAAGAAGCCGCTTTCGGGGAGCAGATTCAAAGTCTGTTTTGGATGTTTCTGGGAGAGCAGATTACTCGCGAAGGCGGAATAGGCTACTGGAAAGAGATGGTTCGCCAGTGGACGCGGCAGGAGTCCGTTCAGGCCGCTTCGGATGCCGCCGGCGTGATGAGATTGGATGAACGACTATGAACACAATCAGCCCGCAGTGGATCGATGAGCTGCTGGCCTATCTGGACCGTCAGGAACAGGTGCTGGAGCGGGTTCTAGCATTTCTGGATGCGTTTCGCGGCTCCCTGATACGCCGGGATGCGGCGGCGCTGGAGCGGATGCAAGGGCAGCTGGAGGAGGAAGGACGCCTGTGGACTGAGATGGAAATGCACCGCCGTCGGCTGACGGAACGGTTTGCCGCTGTGTTCGGATGCCGGGCGGAGGAGGTCTGTTTGTCGGCGATTGGGCGGCGGGCGGAACCGATGCAGCAGAAACGGCTGCAGGAGCGGCAGGCCCGCCTGAAGGACCTGACGGAGCGGCTTCGCCAGCAGCATCTGGCGACGGAGCTGCTGGTGCGGGAGTACGCCCGGCTGAATCGGCAGATGCTGGAAGTTCTGACAGGCTCTCGGGGACAGGGCCGTCTGTATGATGCGCACGGCCGTTCAGGCGGAGTTGCTTCGACGGGGCTGATGAGTGTTCAGGGATAGCAAAGCAGATACCGGAAGGGACGGAATCTATGGCCGGATATAATATCGGAATGAGCGGAATCAGCGCGGCCCAGAAGGCGCTGAATGTCATCGGCAACAATCTGGCCAATGCCGCTACACCGGGCTATCACCGCCAGCGGGTGGATTTGCGTCCGGCGCGGGATGCGTATATGAACGGGATGATGACCGGTCAGGGGGTGGATTTCGTCGGGATTCAGCGGCAGATTGATGTGTTTCTGGAGTCGCAGATTCTTCAGTACAATTCCGCGCTGTCTTCGATGTCCCGCAAGCTGGATGCTCTGCGGATTGTGGAAAGTGCGATGGGGGAGCTGTCGCTGAGCAGCATCAGTGAGAGTCTGGACAATTTTTACGCCTCTCTGCACAGTCTGTCTCTGCGTCCGCAGGACGTGAACTATCAGACGTCGGTTCTGGCGTCGGCGGAGACGCTGACCAGCCAGTTCCGCAATCTGGCGTCCATTGTGGACAATCTTCAGGATGCCCTTTATACGGAAGCGCAGGAGGTTGTGTCCGAAATTAATCAGCTGGCTTCGCAGATTGCCCAGATGAATCAGGAAATTTTTACGCTGGGGGTCCAGGGGCAGGAAGGCGGCAATCTGATGGATCAGCGGGATGTGCTGATTGGACAGCTGGGCAGCTACATCGATATTCGGACGCATCGTCGGGAGTACGGGGTGGTGGATGTGTCCGTGGCGGATATTCCGATTGTCATCGGATCGAATATCAGCACCATTCGTCTGGGGGTAGTGGAGGAAGGGGGGAAAAGCCGTCTGGGAATTGCAGCGGTTGGAACGGAGAATTACGAGACCCGTTTTCAGAACGGCGTGCTGGGAGCGATTTTGGACCTGCGGAATGAGACCCTGGCGGAATTTATGGACAAACTGGATATGCTGGCCGTGACGCTGATTTCTCAGATAAACCGGCTGCATGTTCAGGGAATCGGTTCCGGGGGTTCCTTTACGAGTCTGACGGGCTGGACGATGACGGAAAGCCGTGTGGCGGATTTTCAGCCGCCGGTGTCGGCCGGGACGCTGTATGTTCGGGTGATTGACCCGGATGGGACGGCCCGGCGGTATGCGATCGGCATTGATGAAACCAGCACGCTGGAAAGCGTGGCGGCGGATTTGGCCTCGATTCCGGGACTGGATGGAGCGACGGGAGTTTATGCCGGACGGCTGCAGATTGTGGCCAATACGGGCTACCGGTTTGACTTTCTACCGGGTGTGCTGAGCTCGCCGACATTTACGGTGCCGCCGGTGCTGGCTGGAGCCGGTTCAGGGGAGGACCAGAAGCCGCCGACAATCACCATTTCCGGTCAATATACCGCTTCGGTTAATCAGGTTTATACCTGCACCGTTCGGACGAATCCGCCCGGACAGACGCTGGCAGTCGGAAACGGAACGATGTCGCTGGAAGTCCGGGACGGTTCGGGCACCGTTGTGGCCACCGTTCAGCTGGGACAGGAGTATGTGCCGGGAACAGCGATTTTGCTGGAGCACGGCATTTCCATCACGCTGGGGACCAACGGCATCAGTCCGGGCTATCTGAATGACGGGGAAGTAATAGCGATCGAGGCCCTGGCAACCTCGGATACCTCAGGATTCCTGGCGGCGACGGGCATCAACTGCTTTTTCAGCGGGCGGGATGCCGCTTCGATTGATGTATCGGATGACATTCGGCGGAATGTCTCGCGAATCGCCGTTGCGATCGGAGCGGAGGGGGCTGACAACCGCAACTGCGCCGCGATGGCGCAGCTGGGCGACCGGGCCCTGGCGCCGCTGAACGGGCTGACCACCAAGGAATATTACCGCCAGATTGCCGTGGATATCGGACAGAAGATTTCGATTCTCCAGATGCAGTCGAACAATACGCAGGAGATCGTCCGCAGCCTGGAGGAACAGCGGGATATTGTCAGCAGCGTGGATGTCAATGAACAGGCGAGTCTGATGATTATGTTTGAGCGGCTGTTTCAGGCGATGGCGAAATATATGAACAGCGTCAATTCGTCGATTGATACGATTATGGGCCTGCTGACCTGAAAGGATGTGACAGAGGAGCTGAACGGATGAGTTATTCCCTCGAATCGATATTCAAAACAACCTATTGGGCTGTCACCCGGCATTCGGAGAAGCTGAATATTCTTCAGCAGAAGGCGGCCACGGGTCAGGATTTGAATCGGATATCGGATGACCCGAGCCGGACCAACCAGATTCTCGGTTTTCAGACTGACAAGCGGAAGAAAGAAGTTTATGTCAAAACCATGGGGGAGGCTGTCAGCATTCTGGACCTGAGTTCGTCTGTGGTACAGAGCATAATGAAGGAGATGGCCAACGCCCGTGCCTCGCTGGCGTCTACGATGTCAGGGACAACAAATTCCCAGGTTCGGCGCACACTGGCGGCCGAAATCAACAATGCGCTCGAACAGGTCATTTCGTTCGCTAACTCCACCCGGCTCAGTCAGTACCTGTTCGGAGGGGCGAAAGCCGAACAGGCGCCGTATACTGTCGAACGGGACGGAAACGGCCGGATTGTCCGGGTAACGTATCAGGGCAGCCAGGAGGAGCAGAAGGTGGAGGTGATTGACGGGATGGAGATTTCGGCCCTGCTGGTGGGGGATCGTCTGTTTCGGGATGACAGCCGGCAGACACCCGTTTTTTACGGGTCCACGGGCGTGAAGGCGGGCAGCGGCACGTCGAGTGTCCGCGGGGATTTGTATCTGACGGTGGAGGGGGGGCCGGGCAGCTGGCGGCTGTCCATTGACGGAGGGGCTTCCTGGGTGACGGTCGCCGGAACGGAGACCAATGCAGCAGTCATTCATTCTGAGACCGGAGAGGTTCTGTATGTGGATGTCAGTGAAATTCGACAGACAGGAACAGAGCCGGTTCGTATCCCCGGTACCTATGACATTTTCAATATTCTGATTTCCGCCCGCGATTTGCTGAACAATTCGCAGAACCTGGACGACAAGACGCTGGAGAATCTGCTGGGGGCGATACTGGTTTCGATGCAGGAGGTGGAAGAGAAGCTGGTGCGCTCGTTTCCGATTATCGGGGGGCGGATTGAAACGCTCACAAACCTCAAAGACAGTATGGAGAATATGAAAGTCAATTCCGAAGATGAAATCAGCCGCCTGCTGGATGCGGATATTACCCAGCTGTCCATTGATTTGGCGCGTCATCAGCTGCTGTATGAGATGTCGCTGACAGCGGCTTCAAAGATTTTCTCGACCTCATTGTTGGATTTTCTGAAATAGAAAGGATTTCGGCGGTGTCAGCGGAAACAGAATCTCCGACTCGACTGTATCAGGAGGCGGTGCGTCTGGCGAAGGAGGGACAAATCTCCGCCGCCCGGTCCTGCCTGGATTCCTATTTACGGCTGCGTCCCTCCTACGGACCAGGCTGGCATCTGGCGGGCCGGCTGGCAATGGCGGAAGGGGATTCTCGTCAGGCGGTTCGGTGTTTTCAGCGGTGTCTTTCTTTGCTGGACGGTCCGAAGGAGGCGCTGGCCGACCTGGCGGAGGTCTGGCTGAAGCTGAATCGTCCGGACCAGGCCGCCGGTTTGCTTCGTCGGATGCGGCAGGAGGGTGTCTGGCGGGATTCGGCGGTTCTGGAAACGGCAGGCTGTTTCCTCCGTCGGCATCAGCCGGCTCGTGCGATGGATGTGTTTCAAATAGGCCGCAGCGCATCAAAAGACCCTTTGATTTATGATGCGCCGATTGAACAGCTGAAGGCCTGCCGGCCTAAGCTGGCCTTCTTCTGCGGGGCGGACGGTCCGACATTTCTCAAGCCGCTTCTGGACTATCTCCGGCAGCGTTATCCGGTTCGGGTTTTCAGCGGTTCCCGTCCGGAGGATGTGCAGGCTTTGATGAATTGGAGCGATATTTCCTGGTTTGAGTGGGCGACGAATCTGGCCCAGATCGGTACGCATTTGCCGAAGACCTGCCGGATTGTGGTTCGGCTGCATCGCTATGAAGCCTATATGCCTTGGCCTAAACAGATTCACTGGCCGAATGTGGATGTGCTGGTTACAGTCGGGAATTCTTATGTGATAAAGGCCCTCGAAGAGTGGGAGGCCGATATCCGAAAACAGGTGGCAATTGTCCGGATTCCCAATGGAGTCGATGTGGACAGGATACCGTTTGTCCGGCGGGAGCGAGGGAAAAAGATTGCCTTTGTGGCAAATCTCCGAATGGTCAAGAACCCGATGTTTCTGCTCCAGTGTATGCATCAGCTGCATCAGATAGAACCGGATTATCAGCTGTATATGGCTGGGCGAATGGATGATTTGCTTTTGAAACAGTATTTGGACCATCAAATTCGGCTTCTGGGTCTAGAAGGGTCTGTTCATTTTGAAGGCTGGCAGGAGGATATTTTCTCCTGGCTTGCCGACAAACATTATCTGGCGGTAACCAGCGTGATTGAAAGTCAGGGGATGGGGGCGCTGGAGGCGATGGCAGCCGGTCTGAAACCGGTGATTTATCATTTTCCCGGGGCGGAAGAAATTTACGATAAGAATTATCTGTTTACAACGCCTGAAGAGTTCTGCCAGCAGATATTATCGGACGAATATGAACCGTATGCCTATCGGGAGTTTGTAGAGAGGCGATATCCGATAAGCCGGACTCTCCGTCTGGTTGATGAACTGCTGACCTCCTTCGAACAGGGCCGGTTTGAAGGGCAGCGACAGGACGTTTCGACTCAACCTGTTTCGATTTGAAGGAGGGTGTTTGAAGATTTGACAAAGGGTCGGTTCATAGGGTGGGAAATGGGTTTGTTTTCGTCGAAAAGGGGCGATTTTGAAGTCGGGCATAAGATTTGCACAAGCGCGGTGATATGGATGCGGATTATCAATCTCTTTGAGGAGTTTGAAGATGTCAGGACACGATAGACAAGCGGTCAGACAGGCCGCGGAACTGGCGGAACAGGGACGTTATGAGCAGGCTTTGGGGCTTCTGCAGGGATATTTGAGGGAGCAGCCGAACGATGCGGAAGCCCTCAATGACGCCGGTACGATTTTGTATTGTCTGCATCGGGGCCGCGAGGCAGTCGAATATTTCCAGAAGGCCCGCAGTCTGTGTAGCGGCGACATGCTCACGCAGGTTCTTTTTAATCTGTGTGAGACCTATATCGCCGAGCATCAGCCGGAAAAGGCCGTCGGACTGCTGGATGAGATGGCGGACCGAGACATTCTGAATGTGGATACACTGAATCGGATAGCAAATTGTTTCGTGGACAAGGGTTCCCTGGGGCCGGCGATTGAAATGCTGCTGTATTCGCTGCGGCTGGCTCCGAATCAGGAAATCCTTCGTCCGATGATTGAAATTATCCGCCGCAAACGGGTTTCGATTTGTCTGCATGCCGAGCAGGAGCGGCGTCTGGAAGGTCTTCGGGAGTATCTGGAGACTCGATATCCGCTGTCAGTAAGTATCGGCGGGCAAACGTCTGCTGCGCTGGAGGGGAGGCATTTACGGAGCGTTTCGATGTTTGCCGGCATCAGCCGGGCCTTTCTGGATGAGCGGCGTCGCGACGTCCCCGCCGTGTTGGTTCTGGACTATGAGGACCTGAATCATCCGGCGCTGGAACGGATAGACTGGGCGGGTGTTCGTGCTGTTTTGCTTCCTTCCCAATCGGCGGCGGAGCAGGTTCGTCTGCGTTTGGGCGGTGTTCCTTCCTCTGTGCAGCTTTTGACGATGGGACCGGGTGTGGATGCCGAGACAGTTGTATTTGCCGAACGCCGAAAGGGCAAACGGCTGGCGGCCGTCGGACCGTGGACGGCTCATCAGAATCCGATGTTTCTGCTTCAGTGTATGCAGAAGCTCCATTATCTGGATGCGGATATGCGGCTGCATCTGGCCGGGGAATTTGAGGATGAGAGCGTGCGGGCTTATGTCGAGTCCCTGATTGAGACAATGGGGCTGGAAAATGTCGTTTTTCTGGACGGAGTTCCCCGCAACTGGGCCCGGTGGCTGAAGGATAAGCATTATATCGTATCGGCGGCGGTGGACGGTCGGGCGATGCCGTCGGTTCTTCAGGGGATGGCGGCGGGGCTGCGTCCGGTTGTTCATCATTTCCCGGGGGTCTGCGAATATGTGGAGAAGGAGTTTGTGTTTGTTCTGGCGGAAGATTTCTGCCGGCAGATTCTGGAAGGAGCATATGAACCGATGCGCTACCGCACCTGGGTAATCAACCGCTTCTCCCCGATCCAGGCGTATTTGCCGCTGGTTCGGATTCTTTCGGAGCTGGAACGCAGTCTGACTTTTGTTTCGGACAGAAAGGAGAGCGGCTCGCCGATGCCGGGCTCTGTGCAGACCGGTGCATCCAGACCGCTGGAGCCGGCAGTCTCTGTTTCTTCGCCGACTTCCGTCCGACCGCAGCCGTCGGAACCGGCGGCGGCTGGTTCGCAGCCGGCGGTCTCGGCTTCGATTGAGGAGCTGGCCCGGAGGGCACTGGAGGCGGCGCAGCGGCTGAAGAGTTCGGGAAGTTCGGCTTCCTCGGAAGAAAACGAGTTGGTCTGCTCGTGTTCGGGAAGGAGTCCTTCTGCGGCCCCTTTTTAGCGGAAACGTCTGCTTTGTCGGCGGAACCGCCGAGCAGGTTAGACGGACCGGCGGGTTCCGAGCGAGCCCTTCGCAGGGTGCTGATTGTGCCGCCGGCGGGGCTGCTGGCGGCCCTGTTGGCCGAGCCGGCGATTCGGCTGTTCGGCCAGACGTTCGCCTCGGAGCAGGAAATTACCATCTGCCATGAATATGCGGATTTATACATCGGGCATCCCGGGGTACGCGGTCTGGCCTACGGCGATGCCGGAGAGCTGAAGGAATCGTTTGACAAGGTGATATACCTGCGGGGTGCACCGCGGAAAGGAGCCGGTATGGACTGGATGTTTGATGCGGCGGGACAGCTGGGCGTGCGTCTGGAGCAGCAGACGCCTCAGATTCTTTTAAACAGTTTCGATTTTGTCCGATCCCAGCGGTTCGGCCTGTCGAAACTGGCTCGTCCGCGTATTGTGCTGGCGCCGATATCGGCGGACTGTCCGAGCTGGCTGTCGTCTCAGGGGGCCGAAGTGGGGCGTCTTCTGAAAGAAAAATGGGGGGCCAGTCTTGTGTATGTGGGCGGAGGAAGCGGTCCGGCGGCTCCGGAGGCCAAGGACCTTCGCGGCAAGCTGACGGCCCGTGAGATTGCAACGGTTCTGCGGCAGTGTGAGCTGCTGATCAGCGAGGATGAGGAGATTGCGGCGCTGGCGGCGGCAATTCACCTGCCGATGGTGTATCTGGGAAAGAATTCCTGGGACTGCTGGCCGATGAAGGAGGGCAGCGGAATGGTGTCTGTTTGTCCGGCTCAGCCGCAGGAGGTGCTGGAGGCGGCGGAACGGCTCAAGATTTCCTGGACGAAGGAGAAGCCCGCTGAAGAATCTGTTTTGTGAGACGGAGATGGTTCGACGTTCTCAACATGGTCCGCTGGTGACGGTTCTGATGAACACATACAACCGGCCCGGGTATCTGGCCGAGGCGCTGGAAAGTGTGTTTGCTCAGACCTGGCCGCACTTTCAGATTGTGCTGGTTCGGGACGGGGGCTGTCCGGTGGATGAGGTGGTGCGGCGGTTTTCAGACCGCCGGCTGACCTTTATCAACCGTTCGGAAAACCGCGGGCCGGGGTATTCGTTTAATGAGGCGCTGGGCTATGCCCGCGGAGAGTATCTGTGCCATCTGGATGACGATGATAAGTATTACCCGCATCATCTGGAGACGCTGGTCCGGGCGGTTGAAAGTCAGGACCGCTGCGGGGCGGTGTACAGCGATTTGTACAAGGTGTACTGCCGCGTCAGGCCGGACGGGCGGCGGATTGTGCTCGGCAAGCACGTGGAGGTCTCACGGGATTTTGACCGGATGATGATGCTTCAGTTTAATCATGTGCTTCATGTGAGCATTCTGCACCGCAAGGAACTGCTGGAGCGGGCGGGGGGATACAACGAAAATCTGAATGTTCTGATAGACTGGGATTTGCATCGGAAACTTTGTTTTTATACGGATTTCCTTCATGTTCCGACAATTACGGGGGAATACTATACCCCGGTCGGCGACAGCGACCGGATTTCCGTGCGGCGCCGGAAAAATGTCTCGGACTATCTTCGAAATGTGCTGACCATCCGGACCACACGTCCGCCCAAGCCGTGGCCGTGTGTGGAGGATTTGTCGGTTCTGATTTTGACGGCTCGTGCGGATGAATCGCTGGATCGGACGCTTCGGGATTTGTGGTCGCATACCTTTTATCCGCAGCGGATTTATGCAGCGCTGGCGCCGGAGGAGGCTGCCGGCTGGCATACGCTGGTTCCGAATGTGACGATTGTGCCGGCGGAGGCGGGCAGCTCTCTCGAAGCGCGTCTGGACCGGATGCTGTCGGTTTGCGAAGGGACGTATGCCGCGGTGGTTCCGGCCGGTCTTTCGGCGGAGATGGATGAAACAGCATGGCTGGAACGCTCTCTCTGTCCGCTGCTGAACAGCCGACAGCCCCGGGAGGCGTTTGAGCTGGTTGAGGCGACCGAGGGCGGCTGGGGGGCGGTTTTCCGTACAGCGGAACTTCGGCAGGCCCGTCGGCAGTACGGCCGTCTGCCTCTGCGGGCATCGCTGGAGGCCGCCGGCTTTTCGATTCGCAGGCCGAAGACGGAGGACTATCCGTTTCAGTTTGACCGGATGCTGGCGGCGGCGGAACAGCTTCAGCGGGAGGGGGGATGGGAATCCGCTGCTTCCCTGTATGCCTATTTGGCGGAGCATTTCGGGAATGAGTTGTGGATGCGGACCCAGCAGGCGTACGCCCTGTACAAAGCGGGGCGTTTTCGGCAGGCGCTGGAAGTGCTCGAGCCGGTGCAGACGGTCCGGCCGACGGTTTTTACTTTGCAGCTGGCCGCCCGCATCTTTCAGGAGCAAAAGGATTGCCGGCGGGCGATTGACTGCTACCAGCGCGCCTGTCGGATTTTGGATGGAACGGAGGCGAGAAAAACGCAGACTTCAGCGATTCGACGAAGAGCAGCCAAGCCGGCCGCAGACGAGCCGGTGCTGTCAAGCCAGGAGAGCCGACCATGGATTTAGCGGGTGCATTGCAGAATCCCGATCAGGGATGGATGCAGCGGTATGAGATTGTCAAGGAGCTGGGAGACTGTTATGCCTCGGTGGGCGAATATGAGAATGCCCGCCGATGCTATGAGCAAGCCTCGTGGCTGGAGCCGGATGAGGCGGGGCCGTATGTGGGCACCGGCGTGATTGAACTGCAGCAGGGGCGGCTGGAGGATGCAGAACTGGCGTTTCGGGTGGCGCTTCGGCTGGATGCGTGCAACAGCCGGGCCTGGGCGGGATTGGCGATGATTGCCCAGCAGTGCGGACGGCTGCAGGAGGCGTTTGATTATTATCTGAAGAGTCTGGAACTGGACAACAATCATCTGACGGCGCTGCTGGGGCTGTTTCAAGTGTCCTGCCAGATGGGGACATTTCGCCAGGTTATCCACTATCTGCAGGTGTATCTGCAGATGCATCCGGGGGACACATCGGTGATGTTCTGTCTGGCGGCGCTGTATGCAAGGGAAGGCCAAACGCGGCAGGCACAGGAGCTGCTGAAGGATATTCTGGCGCTGGAACCGGAGCATGCCGATGCTCGGCAGCTGCTGGAGGAACTGGAGCACAAGGCCCAACAGAAAGGCGGGAATGAGCGATGAGCAAAGCGGCGGATTGTACGGGAATTCAGGCGGCCGAAGGGACGACAGAAGACCGACGGAAGCTGGCGTATTTGACCGAGCTGCTGGAACGGCAGCTGGAGAAGCTGCGCCGGTATGACCTGGACGGGGCGGTTCGGCTGGCGGAGGAGTCGCATCGGTTTGCCGAACGGCTTGCCGGGGAAGGGATTCTGGAGCGGCCTGAATATGCGGCCTGCAGGCAGAAAATCCAGGGACTGTATCAGGACATCTGTCTAGTGATTGCCGCCGAACGGCAGGAGGTGGCGGACAAACTGCGGCAGATTCGGGAGGGGATTCGGACGCTGTCGGCTTATGGGAAATAAGCACGAGGGCTGAATTGACTCGAAGAAACAGCCGGGGAAAAGTCCGATGAAAACTGCGCTGTCTATTCCAACAGACTGGATAGAAAAGATTGAACGGCACCTTGCTCGGGGCGAGGCGGAGCCTGTCTGCCGGGACTGTGCAGCCCGGCTGAAGACGGAGCCGGCGGATGCTTTTGCCTTTTATTCGCTTGGGCGGGCGTTTCTGCTTAAAAAGGAGCTGAAGGAGGCCCGGACGGCTCTGGAGACGGCGTTTCGGCTGGAGCCGTCCGATGCGCAGATTGCCTTTTTCCATGCCTGGGTGTCCTCGGTGCAGGCCCATACAGGAGATTTGTCGGACTACCTTCGGAACCGCACAGAGGAGGCCGTTCGTATTCTTCAGGACCCATGCCTGCGGGCCTATCCGTCCTGTCTGTTTGAGCATCTCCTGAGCACGGCTTCTAATTTGGCCGCTGAATCCCCAAGGAACGGGAGATATTTTTGGCTGATGGCGCTGGCGGCGGCGAAGCTGGGCCGGACGGAGGCGGTCGAAGCAGCCTGCAGGACAGTGCTGGCGCTGAATCCGGAATTCTGGTATGCACGGGAACTGCCCAAGCATCTGCGCGGTTATTATGCTCAGAACGGACAGGATGCGGTGATTGAACAGTATTTTGCGGAGCGAAAAGCCCGCTGTAAAGTGTTCGTCGATGTGGGCGCCTTTGACGGGATTCATTACAGCAATGTCCGTCGGCTGGCGGAGCGGTACGGCTGGACGGGGCTGTGCATTGAGCCGGCGGAGATGAATTTCCGGAAACTGCGGCGGGCCTGGCTGGGCTGGGATGTGCGATGTATTCGGGCGGCTGTATCCGACCGGAGCGGGCCGGTTGATCTGCATGTGTCGGAGTATCCGCATCTGCCGGACTGGGGCAGTGATGTGGCTTCGCTGGACGGCGCGGAGAGGGACCGCTGGACAAAGACCTACGGGGCGCGCTGGAAAAAGGAGACGGTGGAAGCCAGGACCCTCACGGAGATTCTGGAGGAACAGGGGCTCGAAGATGTGGCGCTGCTTTCGATTGATACAGAGGGACATGACTGGGAAGTGCTGCGGGGACTGGATTTTGCGAAGTACAGGCCACAGCTGATTGTAGCGGAATACGGCTCACGGCGGCAGGAGATTCTTCGGTATGTATCGTCGCAGGGATACAGTCTGATATGGGACAACCGGCAGGATTTGTTTTTGGCCGACATCCAGCCGATTCGGGGCGGTGTGGCTGCGAAAAACTACTCAGGGCAGCGGAAGGAGCCGTATCAGGAAATTCAGGAGGATGTCGAAGAGAATTTGTGTTCTCTGGTCGGCAAGCCGTCGGACACGCCTTTGCGGATTGTCATTGTGGGGGCCTGCCTGGGACAGGAAATCGAGCGGCTTCTCCAGCGGTATCCCCATGCGGAAATCTTTGCCTTTGAGCCGAATCCGAAGATGTTTGCCCTGCTCGAACAGCGATACCGCTGCCAGGAGCGGGTTCACTGTTACCTTTTTGCGGTTTCCAACCGGAAGGGGACGATGGTTTTTTATGAAAACAACCTGCCGGGGACGGGGTCTCTTCTGCCGCTTCGGTCCGATCCCCGCGGAGACTTCGGACAGAAAACAGCCGAACAGTTCGGCATTCGGTCTCAGGAAACGTTTACCGTAGAGTGCATTCGACTGGATGAGTTTGAGCCGCTGAAAAACAAGACGGTGGACCTGCTGTGGTGCGATGTACAGGGGGCGGAGTTGTCGGTGCTGCAGGGGGCCAGGCGGGTTCTGGCCAACTGCTGTGCTGTGTTTCTGGAAGTGTGGACCTACGCAACGCTGTATGAGGGACAGGCCCGGCTGATTGATCTGGAGGGATTTCTGGCGGGGCGAGGTTTTGTGCTGGCCGGAATCGGGCTCAATCATCAATTCGGAAACGGCAGCGGCAACGCTTTGTGGCTGAACCAGAGAATTCGGCAGGCAAGGCCGTTGGAAGAGTCTTTTCACCGGATTGAAGAGATTCGTCCTCTGCTCAATCCGGCTCTCTTCCGAATCGGGTATCTGCCGGAAGAAGGGCTTGCAAAAAAACAGCGGATTTGCCCGTCCGCACTGATTCATGCCCATCGTTTTGACCTGATGGCCAAAATTATCTATGGACGCTTTTTCCGCAGGCGGCTGAACAGCGACTGGGGTCGGCGGATTTATTTGGCTCACTTGAGGGCTTTCAATAACTTTTTTGAAGAAGATGGGTCCGGCAAGACAGGTCCTGACATTTTTTTGAAGCGGTATAATTCTCTGCTGGAGTCTTTCGCGGCACATGGGTTCGACCCGAACCGCTCGCTTCTTCCGGTCGGTCAGGATGGAGTGATTATAGACGGCGGCCATCGAGTGGCGGCGGCTTATGTGACCGGGCAGAATGTGGACACAGCGGTCTTTGACCGTTCGGCTCGCCGGTATGATTTTTCATGGTTTCTGCAACGAGGTCTGGAGCCCAAATATGCGGATGCGATGGCCTATGAATACTGCAAAATCAAGAAAAATACATATATTGTATCCGTATTTCCGTGTGCCGAGGGTGGGGAGGAAGAGATTGTTTCCATTCTGTGCCGTTATGCTCGGCTTGTGTATCGAAAAGAACTGGTTCTGAGGAAGAACGGACCGTTTTTCTATATCAAACAGGCCTATTTGGGTGAGCCCTGGCTCGGCAGTCCGTCCGACGGTTTTCGGGGATGTAAGGACAAGGCCGTCAACTGTTTTTGCGGGAGGGGGCCGCTTCGGGTGTATCTGATTGAAGCGGATTCTCCGGAGGCGGTTCGAAGCTGCAAACAGGAGATTCGATCTCTGTTCGGTTTGAATCAGAATGCGGTTCATATTAATGACTCGTACGAAGAAACCCTTCAGCTGGCTGGGGTGTGTTTTAACGAGAACAGCATCCATTTTCTCAATCATGCTGAATTGGTCTATTTTGAACCGTTTTATCATCATCTGCAGGAGTATCGAGCGCTTCTGGAGGAGAGCGGTGTTGACCCGGAGTGTTTCTGCATTGACGGAAGTTCAGTGATGGCGGTTTATGGGATCCGGCCGTCGCAGGACATCGATTACCTGCATGTGGGATATGAGGCCCTGCCGACAAAAGCTTCCTGTCGGCTCGACAGCCATAACAAAGAGGCCGTTTATTACCAAGAGCCGCTCGAGGATACCGTTTTTAATCCGGAGAATCATTTTTATTATGAAGGGCTGAAGTTTGTTTCGCTGCAAGGATTATTCCGAATGAAGATGAACCGAGCGGAATCGAAAGACAAAGCGGATGTACTCCGAATGAAACCATATTTGAGCATCCGGCCGGCCCCGGAAGCAGAAAAGCTGTCGGAACGAAGGCCCAAAATTGTGGGGCTGGTGACGGCGCGGAATGAGGAACCGATCATCGGGCAATGCCTTCGTCTGCTGTCAAACTTTACGGATGCAATTGTGTTTCTGGATGACTGTTCGGAAGACCGGACGCTGGAGGTTGTCCGGGGTCTGGCGGAAACCTGCCGGGTGGAACGGATTCTGACCAAAGATCGCTGGTACCGGGACGAACCGGGCGATCGAAACCGGGTGCTTCAGGCGGGCCGGGAAATCGGGGGGACTCATTTTATTATTCTGGATGCGGATGAGGCGTTCACTTCCAATTGTCTGACGGACAATTTTTTGCGGAAAATGATTCTGGCGATGCAGCCCGGAGACCATTTGTGGATGAACTGGATTGCTCTGTGGCGAAGTCTGCACCAGTATCGCCGGGACGCGTCGGTCTGGACCCATAACTACAAACCCTTTGTCTTTTGCGACGACGGGCGGTGTTCGTATGCCTCTGATTTTATCCACACGCCGCGCGTTCCTTCCAATCTGAGAGGACGGAAATTAACTTTCAAAGGATATTCGCACGGAGTGCTGCACTTTCAGTTCGTCAACTGGAACAATCTGCTTTGGAAGCAGGCGTGGTATCGCTGCCTGGAGCGGATTCGCAACCCGCAGAAGTCCGCGGCGGAGATCAACAAACTCTATGCCCCCAGCAAGGATGAACGGGACCTTCATCTGGAACCGGCGGATCCGGAGTGGCTCCGGCACTATGCCGATTTTGACCCGACGGTGTATCAGCGCCCCAATCCCTGGTATGAACGGCAGGTTCGGGATTGGCTGAAGCAATACGGGCCCGAGTATTTCCGGGGTCTGGATATTGAGGATGTTCTGGGCCAGTCTCTGTACGCCGCAGGCAGCGGGGACTGTCTGGTGTCCGCCATTGTTTCCGCCTGCAACAGCGAGGAATTCATCCGCGGATGTCTGCAGGACCTGGTTGAACAGACGCTTTTCCAAAAAGGAAAGATGGAAATCATTGTTGTGGACAGCGGCTCGAGGCAGAACGAACGAGCAATTATTCAGGAATTTCAGGCCCGCTATCCGAACATTCGGTATGTCCGCACGGAGGAGCGGGAAACGGTGTATGCGGCGTGGAATCGGGGAATCCGGCTGGCCGGAGGAAAATACATAACCAATGCCAATACGGATGACCGCCATGCGCCGGACATGCTGGAAAAACTGGCCTCGGTTCTGGAGCAGAATCCGGATGTCAGCTATGTGTATTCCTATTTTTATGTCACCCGAATTCCCAATCAGACCTGGCAGAACAAGACGCCCTCTCGGGTGATGAAGCTCCCGCCGTATTCGCGGGAGCTGCTGTTGAAGAAATATTACTGCGGTCCGCAGCCGATGTGGCGTCGGGATGTGCATGAAGAATACGGCTATTTTGACGGCCGGCTGAAGTCCTCCGGCGACTACGAGTTTGCCTTGCGGATTTCCCAGACCCGCAGACTGATGCTTGTGCCGGAGGTTTTGGGGCTGTATTACCAGAATCCCAACGGCATTGAAAACAGTTCCGGGGCCGGCAGAGGCGAAGATGAGCAGATTCGTGCTCTGTACGCGAATGCCTGCGGATACATTCGCCGTCCGTTTGTGCCGGAATCGGAGGAAACCGCTGGGGGGATTCAGAACCCGGCAGCGGACAAGGGTCCCAATGCCATTTCAGGCGTGAAAGAAAGCCTCCGGAAGCCGTCAGACGGCTCCAGACCCCGTTTTTCTCTGATTATGCGCAATTACAACAAAGGGCCGTACATTCGTCAGGCCATCGAGTCGGTTCTGGCTCAGACGGTATCGGACTGGGAATTGATTATTGTCGATGACGCCTCGACAGACAACTCTGTGGAAATTATGGAGTCTTATTTGTCCGACCCGCGCATCCGGCTGATTCGTCATCCGGTTCAGCGGGGGGCCTCGCAGGCGATTTTGACCGGTGCAGCGGCTGTTCGAGCCGAGGTATTCGGAGAACTGGACAGTGATGACGCCCTGCTTCCGAGGGCTCTGGAACGGATGCTCGAGGCCCACGAGGCGCATCCCGAATGCGGCTTTATTTATGCGCAGCACATTCTTTGCGACCGGGACCTGAAGCCGATAAGGCTCGGTTTCTGCCGGCCGATTCCTCCCGATCAGACGACGCTGGAGGCAGGCGGTTTTATCAGCGCATTTCGCACCTACAAACGGAAGGATTATTTCAGGACCCCGATGCACGATGTCGAACTGGAAAGCGCAGAGGACAAAGATATCTATCATAAGATGGAGGAGGTGACAGGCATCTGGTTTGTTCCGGAGCCGCTGTATCTGATCCGCCAGCTGCCGAACTCGCTGAGTCTTGGGAGTCATCAGCCTGCTTCCGGATGGCTGTACTGGGGACGGGCTAAAATCAACGCTCTTTGGCGGCGAAGTCAGTCGGCGGCCGCCGAAGAGAAACGGAATCCGAAGGAGGTATTTATCTGGCGGCTTCGGGAAGCTCTTCAGAAGGATTTCCATATTCAGTTTTTGGTTTGGCTTCTTCGGGAAAACCGGAAACTGCTGGTTCAGAAGATTGCAATTCCGCCGGCAGTTCGTTCTCAGACAGTCAGCGAAATCGTACTGTGGATGGCAGTAGATGCCCCAATTCGGCAGGTCGTCTCTGTTCTGAAAGAGCACGGTGTTCTCGGCCAATATGCGGTGGCATCTGAACCCAACTCAGTGCCGCCGCCTTCTTCATCAACTTCTGATGTGCGTCCCCGGCTGGATTCGACTCCGTTGGTGAGTATCTGTATGACGGCGTACAACACAGAGCGGTTTATCCGGCGGGCAATCGAATCAGTTCTGACTCAAACGTATGAACAGTTTGAGCTGCTTATTGTGGATGACGGCAGTACAGACGGGACGGCGGCTGTGGTGCAGTCCTTTCAGGACCGGCGCATACGATTTTTCTCTCAGCCGCACAAAAATGCGGCGGCTGCCGCAAATCGGGCAATTCAAAAGGCCCGCGGCGATTTTGTAATGATGATTGATTCGGATGATTTCATCGGACCGGATTATCTGAAGCGGATGGTTGCTTTTGCCGTGCAGAATCCGGCATATGATTATTATTACCCTGAAAAACTGACATTGGTGGATGAATTCGGCAGGCCGACCGGAATTCTCTGGAAATATGAACCGATCGAGAGCTCTGCGGCTCTGCCGGCGCTGCTGTTTGCGCGGGGCAATTCGCCGATTCCGAATGCCGGCTCGCTGAAGCGGCGGGCCCTGTTCGAAAAGACCGGACTGTACAGAGAGCTGGACAATGTGGAGGATTTTGACTTTCTGTGCCGCTGCGGTTCTCAGATACGGTTTCAAATGGTCGGGGGGATTGCCGACTATTTCTATCGAAAGTTGTCCGGTGCCAACACGGTCTGCTTTCAGCAGCGTCATTCCATTACGGTTCGATGTCTGGAGGAAATGCTCGAACGATATTCTCCAGAGCAGCTGTGTCTGTCTGTGGCGACGGTGCGCGATGCATTTGATCGCCGGCGGGTTTTTTGGGATTATGTGGTTTCCATTTTTGAGAAACATGCGGAGACCTATGCGGACAGAAACGGAGAAATTTTTGCCCAATGTGCCGAAAAATACAGACAAAAAAGGGCGGAAATTTTGGTCCGAGAAGGTTTCCATCTTATACAGGAAGCAATCGGAGAGAAGAATGTCCGGCAAGCGGTTCGGATATGTCGGGATTTGCTGTCCGATAAAACGCTGAATTTGTCCGAGGACTGCCGGCAAATGCTTCAGCAAATCCTCCTGCAGCTGGAAGCGAACCATCCGGATAAAGAACCGGTTTTTCAGATGTGTGGCCGAGCTTAAGAGACAAGATTATAAGAAAGGAGTCTGATGACGATAATTTAAAATAGGATAGTTGTCAAATTTCGGCAAGATAGTTCGAACGGGGAAACCTATGTCTTCTATACAACTGACCGGCCTTTCGACGGGGATTGATACAGCGGCGATTGTGGAGCAGCTGATGAAGGTTGAGCGACGCCGTCTGAGCAGTCTGCAGTCGAGTTTGAAGACTCTGGAAGAGAAACGGACGGCGGTGAGCGATTTAAACAGCAAGCTGTCGTCGTTTCGGACGGCGCTGAGTGCGCTGTCGGATTCAAGTCAGCTGCGTACTTATCAGGCCAAGACGGGCAACGAAGATATGCTGACGGCCACGGCCTCCGGCAGTGCCTTTGAGGGAACGCACAATGTAAAGATTCGCCAGCTGGCTACGGCCAATCGCTGGGTTCATAACGGCTTTCAGTACAAAACGCAGTATGTCGGCGAAGGGAATCTGATTTTGTCGTATGACAGCAAAGAATTTGTGGTTCAGACTACCGCGACAACGACACTGCAGGAGCTTGTGGATTTGATTAACAATGACCCGGATAATCCGGGAATTACGGCGAGCATCCTGGATTATCAGTCGCCTGCCGGCCGGTATCATCTGGTTTTGAGCGGTCGGGAAAGCGGGTCCAATTATCAGATTTCGATCAACTCGAGCAATACAGATGTTCATACATCGTCCGTGTTGAAAACAACCAACGGGAAAAATGCCTCGCTGACTACGCGTTTGTCCCAGCTGCAGGGCAGCTCGGGCTTCGGGACGGGTTCGACGCCGGACCGGATTCGGATTCAGGGGACCCTGCGGGACGGAACGCCGGTGGAATCATTTTTTGAGGTCAATCAGTACACCACGGTGGAAGAGCTCATCAGTGCCGTAGAAAATGCCTATGGAGGAACGGTCCGCATTCGGCTGGAAGAGGGGGCGCTGATTCTGACGGACCGAACCAGCGGGGCCAGCGATTTATCGATTTCGCTGCAGCTGGTGCCCGGCGACGGCTCTTCGGCGGTCTGGACGGCTCCGACCTTTACGGAAACGACGGTCGGCGGTTCGACTGTTTCGAATCTGGCGCTGCTGGCTCCCTCCACGTTTCTGGAAACCCAGCGGGCTCAGGATGCACTGATTAAGGTGGATGGATATCCGCTGGGAGATGATGCGGATGGAAACACTTGGATTCGCCGAAGCACCAATACGATTGATGATGTGATTGCGGGTGTGACGCTGAATCTGCACAGTGCTACCGGCAATGACACCGACGGCTACCGTTCTGTGGAAGTGACGCTCAACCGCGACACGACCACACTGAAAGATAAGCTGCAGGCGATGGTGGATGCGTATAACGCGGCAGTTTCTTTTCTGAAAGAAAAGACAACGTATAATGAAAAGGAAAAGAAGACGGGAATTCTGTCTTCGGAATACAGTCTGACAACGATTACGAGTCTGCTTCGATCGCCGCTTCTCTTTAATGCAGCCGGCTTTACGGACAAAGATACCTTTGTCAAGTCGGCAGATATCGGGCTGAAGTTCAAGGCCGACGGGACTCTGATGCTGGACAGCAGCAAACTCGAAAAGGCCCTGGTGGAGGATTATCAGGGGGTGCTGTCTCTCATCGGGGCCACAAAGACAGGCTCGAGCAATTCGAATACCATCAAATTTTATCAGGCCAGCAGCTACACCCAGGGCGGACAATATGATGTGCGGGTGACGGTGGAGGGAGGGGTCATTGCCTCTGCCCAGATTAAGCTCAAAACAGAGGACTGGACGGCGGCTCGTTCGATGCGGATTGAAGGCAATACCCTGTATGGGAGTACGGAAACCACCAGCAGCGGCGGGTATCCGAGATATCCGGAATACAGCCTGGTGCTGACGGTGGATCCGTCGCAGGACGGGACCTTTGAGGCGATGGTGAGTCTCAAACAGGGCTTTGCGGGCAGTCTGTACGATACCGTGGACAATCTGCTGAAGGTCGGCGGCGGGCGTGTGCCGCTGGTTCAGAAAAGTGTGCAGGGCCGGATTGACAGCACGAACAGCCAGATCAGCCGGGAGGAATCGCGGCTCAGCCGGGTGGAGACGCGTCTGAAGAATCAATATGCACGGCTGGAGAGGACGCTGCAGCTGATTCAGCAGCAGATGTCCGGTCTGAATATGGTCCGTTAATCGAGCCTGCGAGTGGCGGGAAGAGGAGTCAGCAGATAGAGGCAGGGCCATCCGGCGGCCAGGGGGCGTATCTGTTCCGCTGTTTTAGTGCTGAAGAGAAGAATGCGGATTGCAGCGGCTGATGTTTCTGCACAGGGCCGGGGAGGGGAAGGCAGGGGGAGTTTCTGAGGAGCATAAATCAGCCGGCAGAAAAAATCATCCGCGGGCACTTCCGCCGTTTTCTGCATCCATTCTTCCAGCTGAATTGTCTGAAGCCAAAAATGATTGAGGCGAGGAACGGCTGTCGGAATGGTCAGCGTTTCCGGCCGGAGGGCAAAGACTTTGGCGGCGGCATTTCGGGGGTCGGCATCCAGCAGCAGGACTTTCTTTTGCCGTCGTGCCAGATGCAGGGCCGGATGAACCGCCGTGTTGACGGGCAGGTCTTTGACGGATTCGGATGTGAGCAGCAGATAAGACTGCCGGAACTCAGGCCGGCTGAACAGCTCAGCCAGATGGGCATAATACTCTTCCGGGCAGGTGCTCTGAAACGTCAGCAAACGAATTTCCGGAAGGGGGCCGGAGGAATCCGGCGAACCGGAGGGCTCAAAATTGGCAATTTGCTCAGGGACCGAAGGGTTTTTCGGCGGTTCCTGCAGGGACTGCGGATTCAGAATTTCAATTTCTTCTGTTCGGCCTGAAACAGAGGACTGGATTCGTATGGTGCGGCTTTGAGCGGATTGTTCCGGGTTGTCGGCTCGAGGCAGGGCCAGTGAGTCTTTGGACAGCAGGGCGGCGCAGGCGGCGGCCGCGGCAGCCGGAGGAATCCAGGCCAGCAGAGCCGTCCCCGTCAGGGCGGCGGCTGCGGCAGCAAGGGGCGACAGTCCAGGAGGACTGGAAGCGGATTGAAGCCATTCGGCGGTCCAGGCCAGCGGCCAGGCCGTCAGGAGCAAGAAGATATGGACGGCGATTTGAGCCAGCAGCAGCTTGCGAATTTGCTCCATGGAGGCATAGAATCGCACTTCTTGCCGGATTTTGTCGGCCAGCAGACGGGCCTGTTCCTCCGAAAGCAGCTGCAGAGAGCAGTCTGTTTCCAGTCCGGCCTTTTTAAAAGGAAGCACCCGAAAGAAGTAGTCTTCGACGGCGGCGTGCATCCGCCGCCCTGCCAGCCGAACCAGATACAGCAGAAAAAAACCGAGGACAAAGACGGTCAGCAGGGCCAGCAGGGGTTCGAACGAGGTGAGGGCTTCTCCGAGCATCCCGACCAGCCGCCCGCAGGCCTGACGGCGAAAAACAACGGCTCTCAGGCAGCCGGCGACCGTCAGAAAACCGAGCATGGAAGCGGCGGCTGTCAGCAGGGGAAAACCGTCCAGCTGGCTGGTATTTCGGGCCCCGATGCAGGTCAAAATTACGGCCGCCGTCAGGGACAGATGAAGAATCCAGAGGATATCCAGCACCGGAGAAGACCAGGGCAGAAGAATGCCGACAAGGAGCATGGCAGCCGTACTGACGAACAGCCGTTCGGTGCGGCTCCAGCCGGCTCTGTCTTCGATGGGTATGCCGGTTAACGGGGCGTTCATCGGGATTTTCCTCGTTCAAAACTGCCCTCAGTATAGCCGGCCGGCGGGAGCGGGCAAGGATTATCTGCTGTGCCGGAGCCGATGCAGCAGGGCGAGGATTTCGGCGACGGCGGTGTACAGTTTTTCCGGAATGGGCTGGCCCAGCTTGACCGTAGCATACAGCTCGCGTGCCAGAGGTGGACGCCGCAGGATGGGTACCCCGTAGGCGCGGGCCACTTCTTTGATTTTTTCGCAGAGGTGGTCGGCCCCTTTGGCGACCACGATGGGGGCGGGGGTTTTGGATGGGTCGTATCGAAGTGCGACGGCGACGTGGTCGGGGTTGACAAGGACCACATTGGCCTTCGGGACTTCCTGAAGCATCCGCCGCATGGCGGTTTCAAACTGCTTTTGGCGGATTCTGGATTTGACTTCCGGGGCGCCTTCTGTGTCGCGGTGCTCGGTTTTGACTTCCTGTTTGGTCATTTTGAGGTTTTCGATGAATCGCCAGCGGTGATAAAGAAGGTCCAGAATCGCCAGAACCAGCAGGCCTCCGCAGATGCGGATGGAAATCCCAAAGAGCAGCCGCCCGATGGAGGCCAGAATCTGTTCGGGCTGCATCCATTGAAAGGTGGTCAGGGAGGAAAGTTTATTGTGTACATACAGCCAGACAATAAGGGCTAAAAAGAGGATTTTCGCAACAGACAGCCCCAGCCGCATCAGGGATTCAGGGGAAAAGAGCGATTTGAGGCCCCGCATCGGATTGAGATTATCCAGTTTCCAGGCCAGCGCTTTGGGGGCAAAATCGCAGCCGCTGACGGCGATGCATCCGGCGGCTCCGGCCACCGTCAAAACCAGCAGAAACGGGGCGGTCACTTTCAGGACTTCGAGGACGAGGGAGTCGGCGAATTTCAGAAAGGATTGCGGGTTGTCCAGCCAGAGTGTCTGACAGGAAAGCCCCGACAAAAGCTGCTGTTTGGACCAACGGATAAGCCAGGGGGCACAAAGGACGGTTATAAGGGTCAGGGCAATCAGCGAGACAGCCGAGAGCATTTCCTGGCTCTGGGGGAAATGTCCTTCCTCTCTGGCCTTCTCGAGGCGCCGCGGGGTTGGGTGTTCTGTACGGTTGAGTTCGGACATAGGGTTTTAGAGGGGCAGCAGGCGATCGAGCCACCGGGCGAAGTGCTGCAGATAGTCATGGAGATAGGGAACAAAGAATCCAAGCATGATCAGACCCATTCCGATTCGCAGGGGAAAGCTGAGAAACAGAACGTTGGATTCGGGAGCGACCCGGGCCATAAAGGCCAAAACGACCATCAGAAGCATAAAGGCCGCCAGAAGCGGTGCGGCCATTTGCAGGGCCAGCAGAAACATCGCCGAGCCGGCCTGCAGGATGCTTTCGGTCAGCCGGCCCAGATGGGGCGTGCTCGTCGGCGGATAACTTTCCAAACTGCGGGAGAGAATCTGCACCAGCAGCAGATGGCTGTTGGTGGTAAACAGAAGGAGGATAAAAAGAACCTCCAGCAGCAGGGCCAGCGGGTGTCCTTCTTCGCCGGTGAACGGGTCGAAGATCTGGGCCATGCTCAGGCCCATTTCCTGTTCGATGTATTGACCGGTCATGTGGATTACACTGAAGAGGCAATAGGCGGTAATTCCCATTGCCAATCCGTAGAGGGCTTCCTGGCTGAGCAGCAAAACCGTTTCGATAGGGGCGGGTGCGGCCGGCGCCGGTGCGGGAGCCAGCAGAGTGAAAAACAGACTCAGGACGACCGCCACAGCAATCTTCAGCTGGACCGAAAGCACTTCCCATCTGAACATGGGAGCGGCTGCAAAAAAGGCCCCCAATCGGGTCAGAATGAGAAAAAAACCGAAGAGTTTCCCGCCGAACAGGTCCATACGCTACTGTCCGTAGGTCTGAATTTGGGTAAAGATTTCGTAGGTAAACTTCATCAGAATCTGCAGCATCCAGTGTCCGAAGAACAGCGTGGTGATGCCCACGCCGATGAGTTTCGGGGCTGTGGCCAGCGTCATATCGCGGATGGAGGTGACGGTTTGAAACAGAGAGATCAGAATGCCCAGTCCGGCACAGACAATCAGAATCGGTGCCGAGACCAGCAGGGCGGTTTCCATCGTATGGCGTCCGAGGTAGAGGATATAGTCTGCTGTCATCTGTCTGTTCCTTTATTTGAAGCTCAAACTTAATCCCTGGGCCAGGATTCCCCAGCCGTCCACGAGAATAAATAGAATCAGTTTAAACGGCAGTGAAATCATTACGGGCGGCAGCATCATCATTCCGGCGCTGAGCAGGATGCTCGAAATCACCAGGTCCAGCAGGAGGAAGGGAACAAACATCAGGCATCCGATTTCGAAAGCGGTTCGAAACTCGCTGATGACAAAGGCCGGTGTGACGATATGCAAAGGCAGGTCCGGTGCCTGTGCGGGGGGGCTGATGCGGGCCATGTTGACAAACACCGCCAGGTCGGAGGTTCGCGTCTGACGCAGCATAAAGTCTTTCAGGGCGGCGCTGGCGATTTCGGTGCTCTGCGGAAGCTCCATTTGATTGTTCAGATACGGTAGGATGGCTTCCTGATGGATCTTGGAAAATGTGGGGGCCATTGTAAAGAGGGTCAGGAAAAGCGCCAGCCCCAGCAGAGCGGTATTCGGCGGGATGTTTTGGGTGCCTAAGGCCCGCCGGACGAACCCGAGCACGATGGCGATTCGGGTAAAGGAGGTCATCATCGCCAGGATGCTGGGCAGCAGGGCCAGCAGCGTAAAGAGGAAGACCAAACGAATCGGTCCGCTCCAGGGCGTCGGCGTTTGTTGCTGGGGGTCGGTCGAGGCCTTGTCAATCAGATTCAGCAGGTCTTCGAGGGTGGGCATGGCGGTCTGACCGGCCGCAACAGCAGGCGTCGGGGCGGGACTTTGTGCCGCCCAGACGTTTTGAACCCATACCAGCAGACAGAGAAGGAATCCAATACGTCTCATTGCGAGGAATCCTTTTGAGAAGAGTCCGGCCGGTCAGGTTCTGTCAGGTCAGCCAGAAGGCGGATGCTGTCCGGCGTGCTGCCGATCAGAAGTTTTTTGCGGCCGACCTCGAGCAAATGAACCGTTTTTCGAGGCCCCAGAGGGATGGTTTCGAGGATCGTAATGAATCGTCCTTTGCCGACGAGAAGTCCTTTGCTGTATTTGCGGACAAACCACCAGAGCCCGCCGCCGAACAGGGCGACGATGAGGGTCATTACTATCAGTTGTCGGACAAGGTTTTGATGTAGATTGTCCAGATTTTGGGGTTGAGAGGGCGTTTGAGGGGACTCCCGCCAGTTCGGCGAAGCGATTTGGGCGGGTCCGGACGCTTCGCTTGGATGGGCGGACAGGACCCATTGTCCAGCCAGACATACGGCAAAGGCCAATCCGAGCCCGATGAATCTTTTTTTCAGCATTCAACCGTTTCCTGCAGGGAAAAAACGTGTTTGCTGCAGAAAGTGTGCAAAATCTGTGCCGACGGGACAAAAGGGCATTTTTCGCTATTTCCGGGCGATTGGGAAGGACCAGCGTCAGGAAAACGAACAAAGTTGTACAAGGGTTTTACGAGTTATTTTTCAATAATCAGGGTTATTAAAATCTGAGTTTGGGGGGTGATTAAGCCGTTCCGGCTGGTCCATTCCCCGCCGCGTCCGGCTCCCCAGCAGAAAATAGGAATTTTTTTATCAGAGGGATTCAGGGTTTCCAGATAGTCTTTTACGGCTTTGGCCCGCCGGGCGGAGAGGATGAATTGAGCGGCAGGGGTCTTTTCATCGGCGGCTAATCCGAGGATATAAAGCATGGCCTTTCGTCCGGTGGTGGAGATTCGGATTTGATTCCAGGCTGTCTGAAGGTCTTTTTGGGCTTTGTCATCCAGTGCGGCGCTGCCGGGAGCAAACTGGATTTTCATAGGAAGGAAGGTTTTGGAAACCCCGTCAATTTGCGAAGGGGAAATTTTCATTTTGCGTTCAATTTCGAACAGGATTCGGCGGAGCATTTCCGTGCGGGCGTCGATGGAGCGGTCTTTTTCCTCATCCTTGCCCTCATCGATGTTGTAGGTGGGCTTAGGGTGTTCGAATTCCTGGCTGCTTTTGTTTTCAATCAGAAAGCCGCTTAAGCCCAAATCGGTCAGAGCACGGCGGAACGAGTTGGTCCCAGCCAGGAATTTATGCTGTTCGACTTGATAACTGGCCATGCTGATCAGCATTACGAAGAAGGTCAGCAGCAGGGTAACCATATCCGAATAGGTGACAATCCAGGCGGGGGCCCCGCCGCCGCTGGAGCTGGATTGTTTTTTCCCTTGACTCATTCGTAGATGCTCCGTTCCAGCAGGGTGATTTCCAGCTGCCGCACCGCCGGGGGAGTTCGCTGGGTGGTGGCCGGCGAGATGCTGAAGCGTTCCGGAGGGAGCCCTCCTTCCTGGGTTAGGTAGTCCAGGACGGCCATACAGCGGGCCAGCGACAGTTCGGTTTTCTCCTCCGGACCGGTTTCCGCAATGACGATGCGTCCGGTGACGGAGCCGAGAAATTTGGCTAGCGCCGTCAGAACTTCCCGTCCGGATTGGGAAACGGCGGCGCCCTGTCCCCAGAAGAACTGGTCCGAAGGGACCGTAAACACTTTCAGGTTTCGGAAGTCCAGCGGCTTTTTTTCCTTCATGAAGTTGCTGGTCAATCGTGTGATGTTGGTGCGGATTTCGGTTCCTTTGATTTGGTCCACCTGGTCTTTGGTCTGCTGTTTTTTCTGGAACGAGTCGCGATTACTGATTCGGGTCCATCCGATAGAAGGCAGGGATTGAGCGAAAGATTGGGCCAGTGATTCGAACGTTTCTTTTTCGAACGTGGCAAAGCTGATCAGCAGGACAAAGAAGGTCAGCAGCAGCGTCATGCAGTCGCTGAAGGTGACCAGCCACTCGGGAGCGCCCGCCTGTTCTTCCTCGACTTTTTTTTTGACAGCGGCCATAGGTCAGATATTGGCTTTAATTTCCTCGCGGTGATTGGGAGCCAGAAACGCCTGCATTTTTTCCCGCACGATGGTGGGATTTTCGCCGCGGCTGATGGTGCAGATGCCTTCGAGAATCATCTGCATGGCGGTGATTTCCGCCTGCGAATACAGCCCGAGTTTTCCGGCCAGCGGGATGAAGATGAGATTGGCCAGAATCGCTCCGTAAAAAGTGGTAATGAGGGCGACGGCCATTCCGGCTCCGATCTGGTCGGGCGAGGTGAGGTTGCGGAGCATCTGCACCAGGCCGATGAGGGTGCCGAGCATGCCGAAGGCCGGTGCGGAGGCTCCCATAAACTCGAGGATTTTTTTGCCGCGGGCGTGCCGCTCCTGCAGTGCATCGATTTCCAGCGAAAGCATCTCCCGCATCTTTTCTTCGTCCTGGCCGTCCACGAGCATCTGGAGCCCTTTGGCCAGAAAGGGAATGTCGGTTTTTCGAATGTGTTCTTCCAGGGCCAGGGCGCCGTCGCGGCGGCTGATGGCCGCATAATTGACTATTTGCTGAATCAGTTCATTCGGAGAAGGGACTTTGACTAAAATGGCTTTTTTGATGACGGAGAAGATGCCCAGAAACTGCGGCAGCGAGAAATGAATCATGGTGGCACAGAGCATTCCTCCCACGACGATGCACATGGAGGGGATATGGACGAAGGCCATCGCCCCGCCTCCCATGGCAATCGAGACGATGATGACGGCAAAGCCGAAAATCAAACCGATGATAGTTGCAATATCCATACGGGTTCAGCGAATCTCCTCAACTCGTTTCAGTTTCAGGTTGATGGCGGAAGCCAGTTCGGGCTGGGCCGTTCCGATTTCTCCGAGGACTTTGGCAGTGGTTCGTTCCGACATGTAGTAGAGGATTTTGACGGCGTCGGCGGCCTGGGGTCCGGCGGCCATTGCCGCCAGAATGCGGGCGGCCTGAGTGGTATCCATTTTGTCATAGGTGGCGGCCAGACGCTGAAAATTGGCCTGCTCGATCGCATCAATCCGGACGATGCTGTTCTGGAGCTGCTGCTGTTTCTGCTCGATGTCCTGTGCCAGCACAGCCAGTTTGGCACGCAGCTGATTGAGCCGGTCGATTTCCTTCTGGATAGTTTGGTGCGCCATCTGAATCCGCTGTTCCTCCTGAGCCAGCTGTTTTTCCTTGGCTCGATAGTCCTGCATGCGGGCGCGAAGTTCTTCCATCAGGTTCTGCAGCTGCCGTTCGGATAAACCGGGGGAATCATCATGGGGGACCGCCAGGAGGTACGAAGGCCCTGATTTTGGAGCGGCCACAGCGGGGCTTTCCGGAGCCCCCGCCGCAGGCGGCTGAGCCAGAGCGGCACGCTTTTTTTTCAGATGCCAGCTGATGCCGAACGCCGTCGCAAAGCATACGATGCCGGCCGCAATCAGAATCAGCAATTGAAGTTTTTTCATACCGTTTGTCTCCTGTCCTCGGGCGGATAAAGGTTAGGCAGAAGCCGCCGCCGGACGGTTCCAGTTCAGATGGGTATAATCATCCGCTTGTTTCTGTTCTTCCAAAAGCATTTCGTATTGGTAGCGCTGCCGGGCCTTTTCCCGAAGCCGCTCCAGCCCCTTGCGGAATTTTCGGACCTGCAGATAGTCATCCAGCTTCCGGCGGCGCTGCTGCTCCAAAGCCCGGGCCTGTTCGGCCAGCTGCCGAAGAACGGCATCTGCCACAGGGGCCTGCTGCAGGTAAAGGGCCTGAGCCGCGATCCGCTGTTCTTCCGGCAGAGATTGGATTTCCTGCTGATGAACCCGCAGTCTCATCTGCATCGCCCGAATGCGTCCTTTTACGACCATCGTCTGTTCCGTCAGGGCGACGATGTCGGCCCGCAGGGCATTTTCCTGCTTTTCCTTCAGGGTCAGCATCTGCTGAAGCTTCCAGACAAACTTTTTCATTTCGGACCTCCTGCCGCAGGCGGATTCAGCCGGCCTTTGGGCTTGGCGGCGGTTTTCTCGGCGGCTCCGTCAGAAAGCAGCCGGTCCCAGGCGTCCGCAATCTCCTTCATCTGCTGGACAGTCTGCTCAAAGGGGCATCGGCGGCGGATGGGCTGAATGAGGAAATGGCGGATGCGGTCTATCAGGGCAATCGAGCCGTCGATGCGGCGGTTGCTTCCGGGAGCAAAAGCGCCGATTTGAATCAAGTCTTCTGCATCCGTATAAGTGGCATAAATTTCCCGCAGTTTCAAAGCGGCCTTTTTGTGCTCTTCCGATGCCACCGACGGCATCAGCCGGCTGATGCTTTGGAGAATGTCAATCGCCGGATAATGTCCACGGTCCGCCAGTTTTCGGCTTAAGACAATGTGTCCGTCCAGAAGCGAACGGGCGCTGTCGGCCACCGGGTCGTTGAGGTCATCGGCTTCCGCCAGAACCGTCAGGATGCCGGTAATACTTCCGTGCGGACAGCACCCAAGCCGCTCAATCAGCCGCGGCAGCATCGCAAAGACGCTCGGACAGTATCCTTTGGTGGTCGGGGGCTCGCCGGCGGCCAGACCGATTTCCCGCTGCGCCTGGGCAAACCGAGTCAGGGAATCCATCATAAACAGGACGCTGCAGCCCAGGTCGCGGAAGTATTCGGCAATTGTGACGGCAGTAAAGGCGGCTTTGACCCGCTGGATGGGCGCCGAATCGGAGGTTGCCACGACAATCACGCTGCGGGCCCGGCCCTCCGGGCCGAGGTCTTTTTCGAGGAACTCCCGCACTTCGCGTCCGCGTTCGCCGACCAGGGCAACGACATTGATGTCGGCGGCACTGCCGTTGGCAATTTCCCCCAGCAGCACGCTCTTGCCGACGCCGCTGCCGGCGAAGACACCGATGCGCTGTCCCTTCCCGCAGGTCAGCAACCCGTCGATGGCGCGGATGCCCAGCGGTAGGGGCTGGTCAATCATCTTCCGCTGCAGGGGGTCGGGGCTTGTGCTTTGCAGAGGACGAAGCTCCTCCACCGGAATCGGGCCTTTGTGGTCAATGGGCCGTCCGAGCCCGTCCAATACGCGTCCCTGCAGGGAGCGGCTGACGGGAATCATCCGCGGCTTGTCCAGGGCGGTGACGACATCGCCCGGGGCCGTTCCGTCGAGGGTATCCAGCGGAAGCAGGATGACATGGCCGTCCCGGAATCCGACGACCTCGGCCTCGATGGTGCGTCCGCACCGCATCCGGATTTGGCACAGTCTGCCCAGACCGACGGACGGGCCGCTGCTTTCGAGGATCAGGCCGGAGACACGAACCAGCACGCCTTTCGGTTCGGCCAGACGAAGCGTCCGCACTGTTTGGCAGAGCGGCTCAAAATCAATCGAGCAGGTTTTTATTTCCGTTTTTATCATGCGTTTGAACCCCGCTCAGCAGGGCGTCGGAAATTCGCCGTAAATGTTCTTCAATAATCCACTCAATAATCCCTTCTTCGGTTTCGATGACGCATTCGGCCGGCTGAATTGTCGGGTCCGGAATCCAGCGAATCAGCGGCGTATCCGTTCCGTCGGATTTTGCGCCGGTTTGCTGAAGGGTCTGCAGGTCCTGCGGATTGAGCCGAACGGTCATAGGCCGATCCGGTCCAATCCCCTCCAGGGCCTGCCGAAGAATTGCCTCGATTTGATAGTTTTGGTCCTGAATCTCTTTAGCCAGGATTCTAGCGGCAATTTCGATACTGAGCCGGATCAGCTGTTCGCGGTGAGAGGCGAAGAGCCGCTGGGCGGTTTCCTGCATCTGTTCGGCAGCCTTTTGAAGAGCAGCCAGGGCCTGCTGAATCTGCCGGTTCGGCGGGGTCGGTGCCGGCCGAGGGGCTTGCGGTTCAGGGCGCGTCGGACGGGCCACAAGGGCGGCGGATGAAATCGGTGCCCCGGAGGGCAGATGGACAACCGTCGTTTTCATCCTTCCTCCTCGATAAAGAGCAGTTCTTCTGTCTCATTGGCTTCCCGCAGCGGCTTGACAACCTCTTCACGGGCCGCCAGAACATCTTTCTTCCGCGGTTCGCCCATCAGGGAGATTTCTTCATCAACCATCTGTGAGGCCCGTTCAGAAATGTTGGAACGGATTTTGGCGACAATCGCCGGATCGGCTCCGTGCAGGGCCTTGGCCAGAACGGTCGGCTCTACATTCCGCAGAACCTGCTGCAGAGAGCGGTCTTCGATCTTGACAATATCCTCCCAGGTTACCATCAGGGCTTTGACGGTTTTGGCGGTTTCCTTGTCGCGGGCTTCAATTTCTTTCAAAAGAGCATCCCGTTTTTCCTTATCGAGTCCGCTGAGAACCAGAGCCACCTTGCGCAGCATTTCTTTTGGAACCGTTTCTTTGACAATCGGGGATTCCTCCCGGTTTAGGTCCATAATTCGTTTGCAGAGGATTTCGCCGATGCGCCGCAGGGTTTTGGGAGATACTTCGATGGCTTGGGTCATTCGCCAGATGACCTGCTGACTTTTTTCGGGCTGGAGCCGGTTCAGGACTTCGGTGCTGACTTTCGGCGGCAAAGCCGACAGAACTAAGGCAACGGCCTGAGGCGGCTCGTTTTCGAGAGCGGCGGCGATATGAGCCGGCGATGCGGAAGCGATGACCAGGAGGGGGTCCTTTTCCCGCACGGCCTGCTGCATTCGGGCCTGAAGTTCAGCGGCTTTTTCTTTGCCGGCTGTGCCGTGAATGAGCGAATTGACGAAGCTTTTGATATGCAGGGTGCCTGTCTGGGCCTGCTGAAGGTGTCCGCAGAATTCACGGGCCACCTGAAAGGCCTGTTCACTGTTTTGTTTGCCCTGGGCATCCAATTGGGACAGCTCCATAGCGATTTTCTGAATTACTTCCTGGGGCTGGCCCTTAAGCAGTTCTTTGGCCGTAGCCGCATCCAAACTGGTCAGAAGCAAAGCCGCTTTCTGAATCCCCTTCAGACGCATGGATTACTGTTCCTCCGCAAGCCAACTGCTGAAGAGCGTGCGTACTTGTTCAGGATTCTGCTGAAGCTGTGCGGCAATCATTCGCCGCATGGCCGCCGGGGAATCCAATCCGGCCGGCAGCATCGGCATTCCGCCGCCGCTGAGCATCATTTCAGCACCCGCCGCCGGCGGGGCGGCGGTTTTGGCAGCGGCCCGGGTGAAGATGCGCAGCACCAGCAGAGCGCTGACCGCCAAAATGCCCATCGACAGCTGCCGGGCGATTTCAATCAGACTGTCCCAGTTGGGACCTGCCTGAACGGGCTCGGCCGGCGGACGATAAAACGGCACATGTTTGACGGTCAGATTCTGCTCGCTGAGCAGATCCGGTCCGATGGCCGTGCGGATAATTTCTTTGACGTCTTCCAGAGACATCAGCAGGTTGTTTTCATTTCCGGGTGTGGTTTGCTGGTTCTGGTCGGTTCCCCCCGCCGGATTGTCGGAGGACGGTTTGGACAGGTCCACAATCACCGAGACCGACCAGGCCGTAACACGCCCGGGGATTTTCGTCTGGGTTGTAATGGTTTCCGGCAGCTGATATTGCGTGGTGGTGGTTCCCTTCTTTTCTGTGGAGGAGGGGGTATTGTCTCCTTCTTCCGAGCTTTTGGCGGACTGCTTGACGGTGGATGTTTCGTCGACGGTTTCTTCTTTCGGAATGCCTTTTTCGTACGTTTTTCGGACGATGGATTCGCTGTTCATATCCACGGTGGCCTTGACCATCACGGTGGAGCGGTTCGGTCCAAGCACGCGTTCGAGGGCCCGCTGCAGCCGATTAGCCATCTCAATTTCAACAGCGTTTTGATATTCCAGATAGGTATTGGCGCCGGCGGCGTAACTGTCCAGCTTGCCCGCCTGCGTGAGAATGCGTCCCTGGCTGTCGGCGACGGTGACCTGGTCGGGTGTGAGCCCTTCGACGGCTCCGGCGACCAGGTTGGCAATGGCGGCGACGGTCGATTGGCTGATCTGCCAGCCGGGTTTGAGCTGGAGCATCACCGAGGCGGAGGCCTTCTGCTCGCTGCCGGTAAACAGAGTTTGTTCAGGCCGGACGATGTGCACGCGGGCATACTGAACGCCGTCAAAGACCTGAATCGTGCGGGCCAGCTCCCCCTGCAGGGCCCGATTGTAATTCATCTTCTGAACCAGAGGACTGACGCCGAGTTTTTCGTTGTCGAAGATTTCGTAGCCGGGCTCGCCGTTTCGGGGAAGCAGGCCCTCGCGGGCGGCCAAAGCCCGCAGTTCATGCACTTTATCGGCGGGGACAAAGATGCTGCTGCCCCCGCCGCGGATTTCATAGGGGATATTCTGTTCGCTGATTTTGTCGGTGATTTTGGAGGCCTGTTCGAGCGAAAGGTTTCCGAACAGCAGACGCATTTCGGGGCGTGCGGCCCAGCGGGTTAGCAAAACAGCCGTCAAAATACATGTCAGGACCAGCGCCGCCAGAAGCGCCCGCTGCACCAGGCCGACTTTCTGCCAGACTGCATTGATTTTATCGAATAGCCCCATAGCGTTCCGTCATCGAGGAAGTCTGCGAAAAGCCTTTACACCTGCATCCGCATGGTTTCCTTATAGGCCTCAACCAGTTTGTTGCGCACGCCTACAAGAAGCTTAAAGCTCATGTCCGCCTTGGCCACCTCGGCAACAACCGTATTGATGTCCTGCTGCTTGCCGGCCATCAGGTCCAGAATCGACAGATTGGCCTGATTCTGCTGGTCATTGACCTTATTGAGCGATTCGAGAATCTTGTCGGTAAACGACGGCGTTTTGGATTCCTGCAGCAGAGGAGATTGAAGGGCGGCAGGAATCGCCGGATTGGGGGAATGAATGTTCGGATTAAATTGTACAGCCATACGATATCCTTTTTACCTTAATAATTCGAGGCTGGTTTCCACCATTTGTTTGTAGCGTCTTAACACAGCGGCGTTGGCCTGATAAGCCCGGCTGGCCAGATTCAGATTCACCATTTCCGTGGACCAGCTGATGTTGGGCATCAGGACGTAGCCGTCTTTGTCTGCCTGCGGATGACCCGGCATCAGGACCCGCTGAAAAGCGTTTGGGTCCTGGATAATGTCGCTCAGTTCAACGCCCGCCAGATTGTCTTCCTCTTTGGCCTTGAATTCCGCCACCAGCCGGCGGTAGGGTCGGCCGTCGCCTGCATCTGTCGTCTGGATGTTGGCCAGGTTGGAGCCGATGACCTCCATCTGCTTGTTGTAGGCCCGCAGACCCGAAGTGGCGATGTCAATCGGATTGAACACATTCGTCTGATCGATTTTCATCCTTCAGCCCTTCCGAATCAGCCGGATACTTTGATGGCGGCGTCCATCTGCTGATATTTTTTCTTCAAAATCAGCATATAAGCCTTGTGTTTAACGGAGTTTTTGATCATTTCGCCGATTTCTGTATCCAGCGAAACATCATTGTCGAATTCATTCAGCGGGGTGTTCTGCGGCTGATAAATCTCTGGTTTTATCGAATCCGGCTCGGGAGACTCTTTTTTCAGGAGCATCTCATTGAGAACCTCTTCAAATTTGACATCGGAGCGACGAAAGCCGGGAGTGTTAATATTGGCAATGTTATTGGCAATAGTCTGCTGGCGAAGCCATTCGGCCTTCATTCCCGCTTCCAGCAGATTCATCATTGTTTTGTCCTGAATCATCGAAGATTCTCCCGAAAGGCACTATCAGTCGAATGGAGGATGTGCAAGGAATGTGCCAGAGAAGCAGCGAGCGGTTTTTTTGTGGCAAAAACCGGATTTTTTGCTTAAAAAGCCGGTTTTTCAAGGTGGTATACAAGTCGTAATTCTCTTTGTGCCGTTTTGATTTTGAACAAAGAAGGCAGAGCACAACAAAAAACCGAAACAATCGTGTCGATTGTTTCGGCCTTGTGAAGGTTTGGCACATGCGCTTGGTAGGCGTGGACCTTCTGTAGTTAAGTCGTTTCTGACAAAGGGTCCATTGATAGAAAAAACGAAAGATTCTTTAATAATCCGAAAAAGATTTCAGGTTTTTCCCATTTTAACATTCGTGGTGCACAAATATTCTGTCTTCAGAGATAGAGATTGTTCAAAATCCGATATCGTGTATAATATTGATTATGAAACGAGAACAATTACGCATTTTGTCTGTTTCACAGGTCAATGCGTTAGTAAATGATGCCATCCAAAGGCATTTGCCTTCGCGTTTTATTCTCAAAGGGCAAGTAAGCGACTGGAAACGACACCAAAAGGGGCACTGTTATTTTATATTAAAAGATACAGAATCTCAGATTTCCTGTGTTTTGTGGGCAAGTCGATATCAAAAAATCAAATTTCAGCCGGAAAACGGAATGGAGATATTGGCGACCGGTCATGTCGAGGTTTATTCTCCACACGGCAAATATCAATTTTGCGCTGAAGAATTGCAGCCGGCGGGAATTGGGGCCCTGCAAATTGCCTTCCAGCAGATGTATGAGAAACTCAAGGCGGAAGGGCTTTTTGAAGACCGGTATAAAAAGGCGATTCCGCACTTTCCGCAACGAATTGGGATTGTCACCAGCAAAAGCGGGGCGGCTGTTCATGATATTGCTGACAGCATCTGGCATCGCTGGCCGATTGTGCGGCTGTTTTTGTTTGATGTGCCGGTTCAGGGAGAGGGGGCAGCGGAGGAAATTGCCCGGAAACTGGATTGGATAAATCGCCATAACAAGCAGCTGAATCTCGATTTGCTGATTGTCGGACGCGGCGGGGGCTCCATGGAGGATTTGTGGGCCTTTAATGAAGAGGTTTTGGCCCGAGCGATTTTCCGCTCAAAAATCCCGATTATCAGTGCAGTAGGTCATGAGATTGATACAACCATTGCGGATTTGGTTGCAGACGCCCGTGCCTCCACACCGACCAAAGCGGGGATGATAGCCGTACCGGACCAACGGGAGGTCCTCAAACAGCTGGAGATGGTTCAGCGTCGGCTGATATCCTCGATGCGTTCGGCGCATCGGACGGCTTGCGAGCAGCTGCAGACAATTCTGGCCAGCCGGGTCTTCCGTGAACCGCAGGGAATGGTTGAACGGGCCCGGCAGCGTGTGGATATGGCTGGGCTCTATCTGGCCAGTGTGATGCGGGAGCGGTTCGAGCGTCTGCGGCGCCGGCTAGAGCAGGCCAAAGACATCGTGCGGCGTCTCGAACCGGTTCGGCTGATTGCCGGCCAGAGGATTCGTCTGGAGAGGATGCAGGCGGCGGCCCGCCATGGGCTGTCTAAAGTCCTTGAGCAAAAGCGGTTGCAATTGTCGGCGGCGGAAAATAAACTGACGGCGATGGACCCGCGGGCCGTGCTCCGCCGCGGTTATACGATTACAATCAACACGCGGACCGGACTGGTGGTTCGCCGGCTGGAAGAGGTTCATGTCGGCGATGTCATTTTGACGGAACTGGCCCAAAGGCAGCAGTTTACGAGCCGGGTGGAAGCCTGCGGCCAGGCAAAGCAGGAGAAGTAACCCATGGCCAAAAAAACAACCGACGGGAATCAAAATGACCTGTCGAAACTGAGTTTTGAAGAGGCGATTCGGGCCCTTTCCCAGATTGTCGAAAAAATCGAAGGCGGGCAGGTGCCTTTGCAGGAAAGCCTGGAGCAGTACGAAAAAGGGATGCGGCTGATTGCCCATTGCCGACAAATCCTTCAGGAAGCCGAGAAGCGAATTGCCCAGATTGAAGAAGTGCACGCAGGAGAGAAGGCCTCTGCATGCCCGGATGAGGCCGAACGGGAGGCCCTGGCGAGGGAAATTGACGAGGAGGCGGAGGAAGAATTCGGCCCTGAAGAGGAGGAAGACAGCGATTGGATGAAAGGATAAACAGGCGAGCGTGGCGGAATTGGCAGACGCGCAAGGTTTAGGTCCTTGTGTCCGTAAGGACGTGGGGGTTCGACTCCTCTCGCTCGCAGTGGTCAGACAGCCAGCACGGAATTCGGAATGAGTCAAACATGTCGCCCGGCGGTTTTTTTGGACAGGGACGGCACCCTGATTGAAGACATCGGGTATGTGCGTCAACCGTCCGAGGTTGTTTTTTTCCCCGAAACCTTCGAGGCGCTTCGGCGTCTGCAGGAGCATTTTGTTTTGTTTGTTGTGACCAATCAGCCGGGGATATCCCAGCAGATTCTCCGTGCTGAGGAGGTCGAGAGCGTCAACCGCTTTGTGACGGGAACGCTGCGGGAGGCGGGGATTGTCATCACGCAGGTCTATGTCTGTCCGCATCAGCGGCAGGAAGGCTGTGAATGCATCAAGCCGCGTCCGTTTTATCTGCAGCAGGCCGCGAAGGAGTATTCAATAGACTTGCGCCGTTCGTTCTGCATCGGAGACCATCCTCACGATATCGAACTGGCCCGAAATGCCGGTGCTGAAGGAGTCTATGTGCTGACCGGCCATGGACAGCAGCACCGCGAGGAGGTGCCGGCGGGGACCCCGATCGTTCGGCATATCGGGCAAGCGGCCGAGTGGATTCTCCGGAGAATTGGTTGGAAGGAGTTTTTGCCGACTGAGGAGGAAATTGCGCGGGCGGCGGATTGTCTTCGTCGGGGCGGACTGGTTGCCTTTCCGACGGAAACCGTTTATGGACTGGGTGCCGATGCGCTGAATGAACGGGCGGTTCGGCGGATTTTCGAAGTCAAACGACGTCCGAGTTTTGACCCGCTGATTGTGCATGTGGGTACGATTGAACAGGCCCGGCGGCTGGTGCGGGATTTTCCGAGGGAGGCGGAGTCGCTGGCGGAACGGTTCTGGCCCGGTCCGCTGACACTGGTGCTGCCCAAAGAGGCGATTGTGCCGGATGTTGTGACGGCCGGGCTGCCGACGGCGGCGATTCGAATGCCGGCGCATCCGGCAGCGCTGGCCCTGCTGCGCCGGGCGGAGGTACCGGTGGCGGCTCCGAGTGCCAACTTGTTCGGGTATGTCAGTCCAACCTGTGCCGAACATGTTCGGGAGCAGCTGGGGGATTCGGTGGATTTTCTTTTGGATGGAGGGCCCTGTTCGGTGGGGGTAGAGTCAACCATTCTATCGCTGGCTGTTCGGCCGCCTCTCTTGCTGCGGTACGGGGGGATTTCCGCCGAACAGATTGAAGAAGTTATCGGACCGGTGCAGCGTGTGGGGTTTACGGAGCATACTCCGCAGGCGCCGGGCCGTCTGGAGCATCATTATGCGCCGCGGACGCCTTTGTTTCTGGCGCCGGAGCTGATACATCCCCCGAAAGGGCGTCGGGTAGGACTGCTGACGTTTCGGCCTGCGGCGGATGCGGGGGATTTTGCTGCGGCGGAAGTGCTTTCGGAATCGGGGAACTTAGAAGAAGCGGCCCGCAATCTGTATGCGGCGATGCGTCGGCTGGACCGCTGCGGGCTGGAGGAAATCATTGCTGTTGCGGTGCCCAATGAAGGCATCGGACGGACAATCAATGATCGGCTTTGCCGAGCCAGCTGGAACAAGCCGAAAGACATTTTTTAATCGGCCATAAACAGGCAAAAGGGGATTGAAAAACTCTTCTTTCGGTCATTCCAAAATTTAAACCGCAAAAAAAACTCCGACTGTACGTTATCCTATTTAGAAAGGGTTCGGAAAGTCTTTTATGGATTATTCGCCCCAAGCACAAAACGGCTCATCACAAAATGAAGAGTTTGTCCGTCTTCTTTTGGTTTATCAGAAGCGGATTTACGGGTTTATCTTGGCGATGGTGCCCAACTATGCGGATGCGGAGGACCTTTTCCAGCAGGTTGTGATGATTATGTGCCGACGATTTGGGGAATTCGAGCCGGGAACCAGTTTTCTGGCCTGGGCTCTTCAGATAGCCCGCTATGAATTGAACAATATCCGCAAGACCCAGCGGCGGAGCCGTGTCCAGTTTTCCAGCGAGACGATGGAGATGCTTTTTGAGCAGACCTGCCGGCAGATTTCCCGGATTGACCAGCGGGTTCAATGGCTGGAGGAGTGTCTGAAGCGGCTGGAGCCGTCGGACCGGGCGCTGGTTTACCGCCGGTATGAACAGGGGATGACTATCAAGGACATTGCTCAGCAGTTGGGGCGGTCTGTTTACAGTCTGTACCGAGGGTTCAACCGAATCCATCTTTTCCTGAGGCACTGCGTCAATGCCCATCTGCAGGCGGAAGGAGGAGAAAGATGAAGGCTTTTAGCCGCGATGAATTTGAACTGGGGCTTTTGATTGTGGAGGCACTGGAAGGGGAGATTGCCCCGGAGCGGTTTTCGGTGCTGGAAAAGCGTCTTCAGTCGGACCCCTCGGCGGCTCAGCAGTATCTGGAGGAGGTGATGAACTCCGCAGCGCTGATGTGGCGGGCTCAATCGCTGTATGCAGAGGCAATGCAGAGCGAATCGGGTGAAGATACGCAATTCCTGGCGGCCTTGGGTGAATATGAAAAAACAGCACCGGCGGTGGAGATTGAGGAGCAGGAACCCGCGGCGCCGACGGAAGAGAAGACGACTGGACAGGTGCGAAAGCGGACAAGCCGGTTTTCGCTGGCCGCGGCGGCGGCTGCTTTGGCGGCGATGGTGCTTCTGCTGGTCTGGCTGGAACTGCGTCCGGCGGATGCGGAAGAACCGGCGGCGCGGATTGCCGACACACTCGGGGCCGTCTGGGACAGTGAAGGGGCCGGCATACGGGAACCGGAAGGGCTTTTGTATGCCGGAAGCGGGCCGTTTGTGCTGAAAGAAGGATATGTTCGGCTTACGTATGAAGACGGAGCGGAGACCGTGATTGAAGGGCCCGCCCGGTTTCAGATTAAGGGGTTGGAAGAACTGGGGCTTTCATATGGGCAGGTCTATGTACGCTGTCCGGTTTCCGCAACCGGTTTTTCGGTTTCCACACCTTCTATGAAGGTAATTGATTTGGGCACGGAGTTCGGGGTAAAGGTCAGCGGGGTCGGCAGCGCTCAGGTTCATATGCTTAAAGGCAAGGCGTCGGTGATTGTCGGCGGAATGAAAGGAGGACCGCGTCAGAGTGTTCTTGTGCAGGAGGGACAAGCCAAGCAGGCGGGACCGGAGGGGGTGATACAGGACATTCGTCTTCGGAGGGATATGTTTGCCCGTCAGATTTCCTCGCGGGCCGGTGTGGTCTGGCGAGGGCAGCGGCTGGATTTGGCCGATGCGGTCTCCGGGGGGACGGGTTTCGGCGGCGGTCGGTCGGGGTGGGGGTTGAGCGCCCAGACGGGACGGGCGGCGATGCTTCAGGATGCCCGACTTGAGAACAATCGGCCTGCGATGTTTGTAAGAACGCCGGAGTATCCTTTTGTGGATGGAGTATTCGTTCCGGGCCGAATGAGCTCCGGCGGCGGTGTTGTCAGCTCCACGGGGCTTCGTTTTGAACAGGCTCCATTCAGCAGCGGAGCTGGATTCGGAGGGGTGTACTGCGGACGGGTTGAACAGAACAGAGCAGAAGAATATTTCCGGCTGGTATGGGAGGAGAGTCCCGCAGCGAGAAACCGTTCGGCCCTTTGCATTTACGGCAATGCCGGCATTACGATTGATTTGGAAGCGGTTCGACGGGCCGTTCCGGGCTGTCAGGTACGAACGTTTCGGGCCGTTTGCGGTTTGTCGCCGGAGGAAAGTTCTCGTTTGACGGTCGGCAATACGCTGGCGGATGTGTTTGTGCTTCTGGATGGTCAGACTGTATTTGAGAAGCGGTCGTTTTCACGGTTTTCCGAATCGGAACAGATTGAGATTCTGATAGAACCGACGCAGCGGTTTCTGACACTGGCGGTGATGGACAGCGGTGACAGTCTCGGTGCGGACTGGGTGGTTTTTGTCGAACCGGTTCTGGAACTGGTGATGGAAAACTGACGAAAAAGAAGAAAACGGCTTCAGGGCCGATTTCTCCCGATCAAAAGTGTGAAGTGTGGTGTGTGTGAGACTGGATGGAAAGAAAAACCAATTGAATTGAGGAGGTGTGAACGATGCAGAAACGAATGGTTTGTTTGCTGGCGGCCGGGCTGATGCTGGGCGGCTCCGTTTGGGCCAATCTGCTGACCAACGGGGATTTCAACACGGGTGATTTGAGCAGCTGGTGGACATGGGTGCCGGATTCGGTCAACCAGTCCATTTCGATTGAGACCGCCTATACGTATGACGGAACCCCGAATGCAAAGATGTGGTCGGCGACGGATGGGGCCTGGCAGGAGATGGGGCAGTCCTTTGCGGTGGCGGCTGAAGCGGATTATGTGCTCAGTCTGGTGTACAGCGCTACGGATTGGGCTAATGCGGGCATCAATCTGAAATACTGGGATTCGAGCTGGAGCTATGTGGGGTATCAGTGGATTACCCTGCTGACGCCGCCGAATTCGGGTCAGTGGACCTCGTTTGTCCAGACCTTCACGACGCCGGCGGGTGCGGCTTATGCAGAAGTGAAGTTTGCGATGGGCGGATGGGGCACACTGTATGTGGACAATGTGAGCGTGGTGCCTGAACCGGCCAGCCTGGTGATGCTCGGACTGGGCGGACTTGCGCTGGTGCGCCGCAAGTAATCGAACGATGAGAAGAGCCGGCTGCGGGGAGGAAAAACGGCCGCAGCCGGCATTAAAAAAACGAAGTGGTCAGCGAAGGACACGGGTGGAAAGAGAGAATCTGTCAATGCAGAATCCTGTTTTCCGGCAGGATAAAAAGAGAATAGGTTTTAGGAGGTGTGTGTTATGAGGCGAAGAATACAAATGGGGCTGGCTGTTCTGGCGGTGATGTTGGCGGCTCAGGCCGGAGCGGTGGAACTGCTGGTTAACGGGAATCTGAACAGCTGGACGAACGGTGTGCCGGACGGCTGGTATGTGTACATCGCCAACCCCAATAATGCCTGGTTTGCGATGGAAACGTCTTTTACATATGACGGAAGTCCCTGTGCGGTGATGTATCCGAGCCAGGAAGAATGGCCGGGGGTAGAGCTGGGACAAACGGTTTATTTTGAGCCGAATTCGATTTCGGTTCTCCATTTCAGCTGTGTGGTCGTTACGCGCTGGTACAGCTCGAACAACTGGGGGGATGCCACGGTCGAGATTACCTACCGTGAGCCGAACGGAACGTATCTGGCGTATGATGAATTCATTCTTTTCGCGAATAATCAGTATCCGGTGCCGACGGTGTGGACAGCCTATCATCATGACTTTTCCGTTCCGCCGGGTGCCGGACAGGCCGTATTAGTGCTGCGCGGCTCCGATTGGCTTAAAGGTGTTTATTGGGATAATATTTCTCTCAGCTACTCCGGAACGACGCAGGCGGAGTGGCTTTCTCCGGCCAACAACAGCACGATTCCGTGGGAGGACCCGGCCCGATGCGGCTATGGGCCTACGCTGCGGTGGAAAGCGGCCCAGGAGGCGACCGGCGTTCATTATGTGTATCTGGGAACCAGCGCAGAGGCGGTGGCGAATGCCACAACCTCCTCTCCGGAGTTTCTGGGGACGGTTCCGCTGGGCGACCCGAATTATGTCCTTTCGCTCAGTCAGGTGGTCAAGGGGCAGACCTATTACTGGCGTGTGGATGAAACCACACCGAGCGGCGTCGTCAAAGCGGCGGGTGTCTGGCGGTTTACCATCAGTCCGTTTACGGATTTGGATTTGTTTGACTATGCTTCGACGGCTGCTCTGCAGGCAGTTTGGGGCAGCGGGGCGGTTTTGAACAATGGGGCGATGGAGATTGCCTATGACCACACCGCCGGTCCGTATCTGACGGAAGTTGCGGCGGATGCGGATTTGCTGAGCTGTTCGACCGACTGGACACGCGGCGGCAATGGGCTGCTGACGCTGGACGTCAAGGGCCATGATAATATGGTCGATTCCATTTATGTGACGCTTGAATCCGACGGCGGAGCCCAGAGCGGCACCGTTCAATATCGTGATGTGAGAGAACTCAATCAGCAGGCGGACTATGAGTGGTTCCATTTCTGGCCCATCGATTTGCAGGAATTCGCGGCACAGGGAGTGGACCTGACGGCCGTGAGCCGGATTATCATTGGTGTTGGGACGAAAGCGTCTCCGACCCCCGGCGGGGCTGGTTCGATTCTCGTAAACAATCTGCGGCTGAGCACTCCGATGTGTCTGCGGGGGTATGTGCCGGCGGACATCAATCAGGATTGCGTGGCGGATATTTATGATTTTGTGGAATTGGCCACCAATTGGCTCAAGGAGGGCAGCTGGGTAACGGCCCGGATGCCTTCGCGGGGGCCGGTGCTCTGGTATGCCTTTGATGAAGGAGCCGGTGCAACCGTCATCGACCGGTCGGGTTTCGGCTATCACGGCACGATTGTGCCGGGTGGAGACCCCAATGCGGTCTGGGGCGGTGTCGGCAGCGGCATCGGGGGTTCCAACAGTCTGTATCTGAACAACAGGGCCTATGTGCAGGTGCCTGCGGCGGCGGCCAATATCGGCGACCCGAATTCTGTCCCGCCGGCGCTGGGAGCCGAATCCACAATTTCACTCTGGGTGAAAGACCCCGGTCAGACGGATGCCGACAGCGAACTGTTCCAAATCGGCCAGGATGGGGCGGTTCTGGGCAACTGGATGAATACAACGGGCAAGTTTGAGTATGAGGCGGGCGGCGATACGCTTATTTGGACAGGCAGCCGCTATTCTTCCGCTGCGGACCTGTACAGCAATCCGTCTCATCCGCAGGACGAATGGGTGCATTACGCCTTTGTCAAGAGTGCTTCGGCAGGCCTGATGCGGATTTATCAGAACGGCCGATTGGTCGTTGAAATGCCTGCGTTCAGCACGTATTCCCCGGCCGTGGACGATACAAACGGCTTCATTTCCATCGGGGCCTGGCGGTGGTCGGGCGGCGCCGGCGGTTTCGTGGACGGCTGGATTGATGACTTCCGCGTCTATGATTACGCCCTTTCGCCGGAAGAGGTGCTCTGGTTGGCTCAGGAAGGCGGTGCGGCCTCCAGTCCGATGCTTCAGCCGCTCATTGAACCGTCGGATGTCAACGGCGATAACCGCATCGATTTAGAGGATGCGGCGGAACTGGCTCGACTGTGGCTTCAGGCCGCTGTTTATCCTGATTGAAACCGGAAGGGAGGAGCTGTTTGAACAGCCCTCCCTTTTCATAGGAAATATGCGGGCAAAAAGGAAAGGCAAAAACATGAAAGTTCGAACGCAGCAAAAAGTACGGGCCTTTACCCTGATTGAACTGCTGGTGGTGATTGCGATTATTTCCGTTCTGCTGTCCGTGCTGGTGCCCAGCCTTCGCAAGGCCCGGGAGCAGTCACAAGGGGTGATTTGCCTTTCCAATCTGAAGCAGTGGGGAATCCTCTATACCCTCTATGCACAGGATAATGAGTCGAGTCTTCCGGTCGGCTGGAACGGCGGCACGATGTGGATGACGGATTTGCTGTCGTATTATCAGCATACGGATGACCTGCGGCTCTGCCCGCGGGCCGCGCGTTTTCTGGATACGGTGCCCGGTCAGGTGCCGGATGAGTTTACGGCTTGGGGCCGGTATGGGTACGGCGGCATTCCTGTGCCTTATTGGGGAGAACACGGGCAGTACGGCAGTTATTCCGTGAACGGCTGGGCGCACAATCCGCTGGATGTCGGCGTGCCGGGCACATACAACATTGCTCCGGCCTGGCGGGATTATTACTGGCGGAAGGTCAGCCGCATCCGTGTGCCGTCCGCCGTGCCGCTGATGGGCGGCGGGATGTGGGAGGGAGCCAATGCGCTCGATACGGATTCACCGCCGCCGTCGCGGGGAGTCGAGGCAGGCAAGAACGCCTACAACAGCGGCGGACTGAGCACCTATTGTCTGGACCGGCACAACGGCGGTCCCAACTGGCTGTTTGTCGATGGGCAGAGCCGAAAGGTCGGCCTCAAGGAATTGTGGCGGCTGAAGTGGAACACGCGGTGGAACAACAATCAAAGCCGCCAGTGGCCGGACTGGATGAAACGTTATCCGGATTCTTAATTATTGAAATGGGGGAGAGTTTTCTTTGGAGCGGTATTGTCCCTGTCTGAGCACAGACGGGGACTTTTTTTGATGAGCGAGAGGTTTCCGGATGATACAATCAGGCAAAATGGCAAAGGGAGTTCGAACGATCTTTGTTCTGCTTTGGATGTCAGCGGTCTGTGTATTGGGGACTGAAGGAGCAGGACGGTCTGAAGCCCAGAGGGGTCTTTCTATAGATGCGGAAGGCGTGCTGCGCTGGCGGGATACGCAGCAGGAGGCCGCCCTGTTTGGGGTGAATTACTGTCTGCCGTCCGGGTACAGTTTCCGGGCCGCCGGCTATGTCGGAGCGGACCGCAAAAAGACGGTGGAGGCGGATATGGCCCATCTGGCTCGGCTGGGGCTGGACGGGCTTCGGCTCAGCTTCTGGGGTGATTGGGAAAACAGTGACCGGCAGGGCAATCTGATTGATAATGAGCATCTGGAACTGCTGGATTATGTGATTGCTCAGGCCGGAAAAAGGGGGATATCTATTCTGCTGACGCCCATTACCCTGTACAGTCCGGTCTGGCCGGAGCCGGAGGAGATGAACACCTGCCAGGGATTCCCGCGATTTTTCTCGAAGCGGGAATTGGGCATCAATCCGGAGGCAATTGCCGTTCAGCAGCGGTATCTTTCACAGATTGTTCAGCATGTCAATCGTTATACGGGGCGGGCCTACAAAGATGAGCCGGCTATCGTACTGATAGAACCTGTCAATGAACCGCATCATCACCCGGGACAAAAGCCGGTGGAATACATTAATGCGCTGGTTCAGGCGATTCGGGACGCCGGTTGGAGCAAGCCGATAGTTTTCAATGTCAGTCAGGATATGGCGATTGCTCCGGCGGTCCGAGATTCTCTGGCCGATGGGGCTACGTTCGGCTGGTATCCAACAGGACTGGTCAGCGGCTTTACGCTCCCGAGCAATTTTCTGCCGCGGGTCGAATCCTATCGACTTTTGTTTGATCCGGCTTTGAAAAATAAGCCCAAGGTCATCTATGAATTTGATGCAGCGGATGTGGCGGGTTCGTATCTGTATCCGGCGATGGCTCGCACATTTCGCAGCGGCGGGGCTCAGTTTGCCGCAATGTTTTCCTATGACCCGCTGCCGCTGGCCTCGAGAAATCTGGAGTACCAGACGCATTGTCTGAATCTGGTCTATACGCCCGGCAAAGCGGTCAGTCTGCTGATTGCGGCCGAGGCCTTCCGCCGTCTGCCGAGGGATTTTGCCGCTTCGGAAGCCGACCGTTTCGGGCCGGTGCGGGTTAGCTTTGAGGAGGACTTGAGCGAGCTGGTCACGGAGCGGGAATTCTTCTATTCCAATACAACCCGGACCGTCCCGCCCAAACCGGCGCAGCTGGAGCGGATTATCGGCTGCGGCAGTTCACCGATGCTGGAGTATGAAGGGACCGGTTCATATTTTCTGGAAAAACAGGCCGAAGGCTTGTGGCGGCTGGAGGTCTATCCGGATGTCGTGTGGATTCGCGACCCGTTCGGCCGGCCCAGCCGGGGCCGTCAGGCGGCCTATCTGGTTTGGGGGACAAGGCGGATGACAATTGCCGTGCCGGATTTGGGGACCTCTTTTTCTTTTGAGGGGCTCAATGAAGGCAATTCGCTTGGCGGCAGGGCCGCACAGGGTGTGGTGGAAGTTCAGTCGGGTGTGTATCGGCTCCGAAGAGACCCCTCGATTTTGACGGAAGCCGATTTCAGCTGCGAGTATATTGTACCGGCTCGGCAGAAAAATCCGGTTGGGATTCATCATCGTCCGCCTCGGCAGATTGCGGAGGAAAGACCCTTTGTGATTCGGGTCAAAGGGGTATGGGACGAACAGCCGCAGGAGATGGTCTGCTGGGTGCGAAAACAGGCGGGGGCGGAGTTTGAAAAGATTCCGATGAAGCCGCTTTCGCGGTTTGACTATGAGGCGCCGATAGAGGGCAAAGCGGGGCAACTCATCGAATACGCGGTGAGTGTGATTCAGGACGGACAAATGCTTACGTTTCCGGCGCGGATTGTCGGGCCGCCGACTTCTTCAATGAAGGCCGAGGCGTCCCCGCTGGTTCTTTTTGATGCGGCGGCGGTTTCTCAGACGCCCGACCTGAAGCAGTGGTCCGCCCGTCAGGCATCCGTTTCGCTGCCGGAAGAAGGCGGTCGGCGTCGGCTTCGCGTGCTGACAGCCGGATTTGAGAGCAACGGAGCTGTCAGCATTGACCTTGCGCTGAACAGTCCGATGCCGTCTGAAGGTTCCGATGTTTTTGAGAAGGAATACTACGAAAATGCCGTTTTGATTTTGAAGGGACGGCCGCTGAGTGAACAGACCGACCGGTTGGAGCTTGTGCTGATTGACCGCTACGGAATGCAGGACAAGCATCTGATTGGTCTGGACAAACAGAAAGGCCGAACTGAGATTCATCTGAAAGATGTCTGCATTGCGAATCTCAAGACGGCCCGATTGACCTTTGGGGCTTGGCTGTTTCCGGGAGCCGAAAGTCGGACTCATGGGTTTGAACTGGAGGAGATTGCCGTACGGCCTTCACCGCTTCTTTGGCGGGTGCCGGTGATTGCGGCAGATTCGGAGTTTGTGCTGTTTGAGGCGTCGGCGGACAGCGACCGACTGATTTTCCCCAATTCAGAGCATCGGGTTCCTTTTTCGCGGCGGTTGACTCGCGGGATGACGGCGGACGGCGCGGCGCTGCGGGTCGAGGTGCCGACGTTTCGTCCGGCGCCGCAGGATGTGTCGTTTCGTCTGATATTGGATGAGAGAATAGAACCTCGCCGGGAGGATTTAAAGAGGCTGGATGCGGTTCGGGTGCGGGCCCGGGCAGTGCAGCCCAAGACACGGCAGATGGAACTGATTTTCATTGGACGGGACGGCTGGGTGCGCGGAGTGAAGATTCCGCTGAGCGGGGAATGGAAAGAGTACGAAATCCCGCTGAGCCGTCTGGAGCCGATGACGGCCAGCTGGCTGCCGCGGCCTTATCCGACGGTGGGGTTGGATTATTGGGACCAGCCGGACAGAAACGGCGGACCGGCTGACTGGAGCCGGCTGGAGGCCGTGCAGGTTTCTTTTGGAGCGCGGCTCTTTCCGGAAGCTGCCAACGAACCGCATGCACTGGAAATCGAGGAGATTGTTCTTGTCTGTTCTTCCCAACAAGAGCCGTAATTTTTTCGGATTTCGGATTTTTCATTTGGGGGTGTGCCCATGAAAAAACAGACAGGGTGGACGATTCTGCTGGCTGCTTGGCTGCTGGGAGAAGTTTGCGCCGGACCGCTGACGGCGGATTTTGACGGAGACGGGAGAATCAGCATCGCCGACCTCGGACAGATGGCCTGTGTCTGGCGGACGGCAGGCGGACAGGCGGAATTTGATGCCCGGTTTGATTTGGACCGCGATGAACAGGTGGGGATGGGGGATTTGGCGGTGTTTGCCTTTCAGTGGCTGGATGACCCGGCCGATGTTTACTATGTTCCCATCTCGACCCGCCGACAGAAAGTGTCCTTCAATCTCGGCTGGAAGTTTTATAAGGGAGAGATTGCGGGGGATGCGGCTTCTGCCCCCTCCTATGATGACAGCGGTTGGGTTTCCGTGCGTCTGCCGCATAATCCGCCCATCAGTGGCCAGACGGGTCCGGACCCGCTGCGTCCGGCCTGGCCGAACTACAGTTATGAGGGGGTCAGCTGGTATCGAAAGCGGTTTTTGTTGGATCCTGCGGCGGCAGGCGGCAAGGTCTTTCTGGAGTTTGAAGGGGCCAATACCGTTACGGATGTCTGGATAAACGGCACGAAGCTGGCTGCACATTACGGCGGATATCTGCCGTTTCTGTATGACCTGAGCGGGTATCTGGTTTACGGCGGCGAAAATGTCCTCGCTGTCAAAGTGGACAATACAGACAATCCGGATGTGCCGATCGGCAAGGCGGACTGGTTTAACTGGGGCGGGTTGTATCGGGATGTTTGGCTGCATTATATGGACAAGCTTTATGTGACGGATGCCGTCTATGCCAATACGCCGGCCGGCGGTGGAATTTTTGTTACGTATCCGTCGGTGAGCAGTTCCGCTGCGCAGGTGCAGGTCAAGACCCAGGTGAAAAATGACTACGGAACCGCACGGAGCTTCACGGTTCGAACGTATCTTGCAGACAAGCAGCAGCGGATTGTTGCCCAGGTCTCCTCTGCTCAAAGCATAGCCGCCGGAGCGGCCTTCACGGTTACACAGACAATGACCGTTCAGCAGCCGAATTTGTGGCATCCGCACAGTCCGTATCTCTACACGCTCTATACGGAAGTGTTTGACGGGGAGCGTCCGGCGGACTGGCAGAAGACGCGAATCGGCATCCGAAGCATTTCCTTCAGCAAGGCCGACGGATTTCGAATTAACGGCCAGCCGTTCAAATTCCGGGGGGCTAACCGGCTGCAGGATTATCCGTTTGTCGGTTATGCGATGGGCAATGTCGGGCAGCGGCGCGATGCCCTCAAGCTTAAGGAAGCGGGCTTTGACTATATCCGCACGGCACATTATCCGCAGGACCCGGCGTTTATGGACGCCTGCGATGAGTTGGGGATTTTGGTGATGAATGCGATTCCGGGCTTTCAGTACATCGGGGGCACGACGTTTCGCAATCATTCCTATCAGATGATGCGGGATATGATTCGGCGGGACCGCAGCCGGCCTTCGGTGATTGTCTGGGAGCTGTCGCTCAACGAGACGGATTTCAACTCGACATATGCTTCGACCGCCGTCAATATCGGACGGGCGGAGTACCCGGGGGCGTATATCAGCGGCTGGCTGTATGACTGGATTTACGACATTTTTATTGCCACTCCCACGGCCGGTGCACGGACCTACAGCGGTTCCAAGCCGCTGGTCATCAGCGAATACGGCCACTGGGAATACGGCGGCGACGGATGTGCCAGCGATGTGCGGAGGGGGTTGGTAGGGGATAAATATGCCTACGGCGAAACGGCGATGCTGGCGCAGGTCGTCAATCATATGGACGGCTACAGCCAAAATCTCGGGATGAACTACCTGTGCGGTGACGGGCTGTGGGTGGGCATCGACTACGGGCCGTATCCGTCCGGGGTACTGGATATTTATCGGCTGCCGAAGTTTTCATATTATTTCTGGAAGAGCCAGCGGGACCCCGATGTACAAATTGAAGGGGTCAGCGGCGGGCCGATGGTCTTTATCGCCAACTACTGGCGGTCTTCTTCGCCGACGACGGTGACGGTGTACAGCAACTGTCAGCGGGTGCGGCTGTATTTGAATGATGTATGGATTGAGGAACGCTCTCCGGATACGGGGACGAATCTGCCGCATCCGCCGTTTACCTTCAGCGGGCTGACGTGGAGTTCGGGCGTCCTGCGGGCTGAGGGACTGATCAATGGACAAGTCGTCGCCCAGCATCAGGTGCGGACCCCCGGCACAGCCCGGTCTTTGTCGCCGGCCTTTGATACGACCGATGTACCGGCCAATGGTTCGGAGCTGGTGTTTGTGTATGTCTCCATCCTGGATGCCAATGGTACGCTGGTTCCGACGGCCTCGAGTACTATGGTTACCCTGTCTGTCTCCGGGCCGGCAGAACTGGTTTCACCGGCTTCGATTCGGGCGGAGGCGGGGATTGCAACCGGTCTGATTCGGGTTCTCGAAACGCCGGGTCTGATTACCGTGACGGCTTCCGCGTCGGGCCTGATATCCGGCAGCGCTTCGTTTTCCAGCCGTGCGGATTAGTCAATCCGGCCCAGCAGCCGAAGCAGACCGTCCGGGGGCAACCCGAAAAACCAGGGCTGGCTATACAGAATCATTCACGAGAGATAATCCAGCTCCATATACTCCTGTGTTTTCATTTCAAGAACGTGGTCTTTTCCAGATTATCTGTGTCCTGAAATGGCTATTATATCTAGAAGGCCTATTTTTTGGATATTTTATAACTCTTTGTTGTTAATAGGGGTTAAGAACAGTTTAATTCGTTTTTCGTTTTTTCTAAAAAAAGTGTGATTTTAGGTAAAAAAGGGAGTTTAGCGGATAGAAGTATTTAGAAGACCCTTAAACGGGCCGATGGTTTTTATTATGCACGGTTTCAAAGGGCACGAACAACAAAAGATATAAAATATATTTTTAATCTGGAAAGGAGAACGAAATGAAGAAATTTGTCCTTATTTTGTCTTTCTTTGCGCTTATCGGCTTGAGCAAAGCCGTAAGGGTGGATGATTTTGAAAGTTATCAGTTGGGGCCTGTGGATACTGCCACAACGAACTGGAAAGCCAATACAACCGATAACGATGCTGTCATCGAACTGGATCCAGCCAACGCTGATAATAAAGTGATGAGTCTTTCGCAAGCTCCCACTCAGCAGTCGGCGGCTTATTGTATCCTTTCCTCTGAGACCTCTATTCCTGAGGGGGAGACGAAAACCCTGTTTTTACGGTTTCGTACCAACGGAAGTACAGACCAGGCCTTTGGAATGACAAACATAGATACTCCCCCGACCGGAGGAACCGATTGGGGGGCTTTCCGGCCTCAAATTCGGTGGACGGGCGGGATTTTGGGGGTTCGTGACGGCGGCACGTGGAGAGATTTGAGACCCATCACGGCCAACAAGTGGTATTGTGTGTGGATGGTCATTAATAATGCCACAGATACATTGAAAGTCTATCTGAAAGAAGAGATTGCGGACGCAACAGCAGCCGATATCCTGTCCGTTGGAACCCAAACGTCCTTCGGTTTCCGCGCAGCGACCACAGAAGCCCTCGACCGCATTTACTGGAGAGCCCAAAGCAACAACGCGGCTCTGAAAGTTTTTGTCGATGATATTGCGATTATGCCGGGCGAGTCGCTGGTTGTGCCGCCGGTCGCCAAGCAGCGGGCTCATTTCCCGACTCCGGCGAACGGAGCGACACTGGTTGGGGTGCCCAGCGGCATCGGCCAGGTGGATTTGGTGCTTTCGTGGAAAGCCGGCGTGGATTTGACCGGCACCTATCCGGTCAATCCGGCCATCAAGAAGCATTATGTCTACATTTCGAAGAATCAAACCGTCTATCCGAATGATCCCAACCTGTATTATGCCGGCAGCGTGGACCAAACGAGTCCTTCTGTAACTGATGTTCAGTTTGTTCCCAATCCGAAACTCAGCTCCGGCGGGCAGTATTTCTGGATGATTGAGGAGGGATTAGACAACGGTCAGGGCGGCGTATATGCTCCCGGGGACCCCAATAATCTGATTGGATATACCTGGAGTTTTGAGACGGTTCCGAGCATTCCGGTGATTCTGAGCCAGCCGACCAATAAGACGGTCATGCTCGGTGCGACGGCCTCCCCGGCCTTTACGGTGAGCGTCGTTTCCACAACGCCGGAACATTACCAGTGGTATTATTCCGCAGATGACCAGATCGGCGGAGATACCATGGTCGGAACCGATTCGCCGAATTTGACCATTGTCAATGCCTCCGTAGCGAATCAGGGGTACTACTACGTGCGGATTTGGAACAATGCGACCATCTCCGGCGGCGGCACCAGTCCGGATGTGTACAGCAACGCAGTCTGGCTGAAGGTCGGGCGGATGGTGGCGCAGTATCAGTTCGAGAACAACTTCACTGATGCTGTGGAAAACAATCACGGTGTCGGGATGAACTTCAACAATCCGAGTCTTCTGCCGACCTTCAGCAATGTGGGCGGGATTGACGGGTACTATGTGGTGCTGGACGGCGCCGGTCAGTATGTGGATTTTGGCCCCAACGCCTATCCGAAGGCCGGCCCGCTGACGAACGGTCTGGGCGGCGGTCTGGATGAGGGCTCCATCCTCTGCTGGGTCAAGCCGACGGCTGCCGGAACTATCTGGCTGAACTACAACGATGGAGCCACAACCGGTCTGGGGTTCTCAGTGAATGCGGCCCAGAACGCCCGTCTGAATGTCCGCGGTGAAGGTCCGGCGGGTGAGTATCAGGAAATCGCGACCTCCGAAGGGCGTCCGACCCGTCCGGAATTCGGGATGTACAACGGCCAGTGGCATCTGGTCGGCGCCACTTGGTCGCAGGGCGGCACGCTGCGGATTTATGTGGACGGTCAGCAGGTAGCTTCTGCCGCAGCCGGCACATCCGCTCGTTTCCTGCCGTGGCAGCGCGGGGTTCTGCTGGGGGCCAGCCGGGATTCGTCCAACCGCGACAACCTGCTGAACTTTCTGGCCGGTGCCGTCGACAATCTGCGGGTATACAACTATGTAGTAGATGCCGATTCAATTGCTTCCGAGTACTACAGCACCACCGGCATTAAGCCCTGTATCAACCCGGCTTTTGAAGGCAATGCCTACAACTTTGATAATACCGGCACATCCTATTGCCGCATTGATTTGGCAGACTTTGCCGCCTTTGCCCGCAGTTGGCTGGCCGAAGGGCTCTATCCCTAACCGTCGGTTGTGAGAGGGATTTTGTAAACAGTGAACCGGAGTCCGTCTTTAGCAGAAGGACTCCGGTTTTTTCCTATGCTATGTGCTGTTTCGGGGGTGTTCTAAAAGATGAAATTGTTCTGCAAAGTTTTCCTTACGATTTTTGCCTTGTCAACCGTCTATGCCGAAGGTCCCCAAGTTCGGCCTGCCTCCCAATTGTCCAATTCTTATATCCAGTGGATGAAGAAAGTCGCCGACTGGCAGCTGACCCAAAGCACCTGGAACAGTTCCGTCAGCTGGGAACGCGGGGCTTTGTTCGCCGGAATGATGGCCTGTTATGAGGCCACGAAAGACGAAAAGTATCTGGACAAGAGCCGTCAGTGGGCCCAGCAGTTCAACTGGCGGATGGCCTCCGATTCCCGCCATGCCGACAATCAGGCCTGTGCCCAGACCTATCTGGAACTGTATCTGCTGGATGAACCCGACCCGGTCCGGTATGCTCATTTTAAGTATGTGGCGGACATCATGGTCAACGACCCGCGGCATTTTTACTGCAACGTCGCCTCCGGCAGCAATGTCTGGTGGTGGTGCGATGCCCTGTTTATGGCTCCGCCGGCCTTTGTGCGGCTCGGGCGGATTCTGAACAGCTCCTCGTATGCGGATTTGATGCATATGATGTGGGGCGAGACACAAGCGTGTCTGTATGATACAGAGGAGCGGCTGTTTTTCCGCGATATTACGTTCATTCCGGTTCGCTATAACGGCAAAAAGGTCTTCTGGTCACGCGGCAACGGCTGGGTGTTGGCCGGCACGGCTCGTGTGCTTCAGTATCTGCCGACCGATGACCCCCTTCGCTCCCGGTATATCACCCTGCTGCAGGAGATGTCGGCCAAGCTGATTACGCTTCAGCAGCCCAGCGGTTTCTGGCATTCAGACCTGCTCAGCCCGGAACGCTATAACAATCCGGAAAGCAGCGGAACGGGCTTTTTTACCTATGGAATTGCTTGGGGCATCAATAACGGATTGTTGGATGAGCAGACTTATTGGTCTGCTGTAGAGGCCGGCTGGGAGGCCCTGAAGTCGGCCGTGCAGCCCAATGGTCTTTTGGGCTGGGTGCAGCCGGTTGGTGCCGGACCCGCTCCTACTTCTTCGACAACCACAGATGTATTCGGTGTTGGGGCGTACCTGCTGGCCGGCAGTGAGGTTCAAAAATATATTCTTCAAAAAGACCCCACGACGATCGATTTATTCGAAACGTATCAAACGGATGCTCAGCTCAAGGCCGTCTGGCAGGACGGCTCGGCCAACGGCACGGCTTCCGAAATTGCTTTGGGAACTTTTGGGGATAAATTTCTGCAAATGACCTACCGCAACGATCGAACGCCGTATCGTTCCGAGATTCAGAGGGCTTTTGCCGCCCCCAAAGACTTTACCCTGAACGGTTCGGCGTATCTGTCGATTCTGATGCGCGGAAGGGCCGGCAATGTCTCGGATGTGCTTTATGTCCGTCTGGAGGATGCGCAGGGGCGAACAGCTGTCCAGACGCTTTCTTCCGACCCGAATCTTGTTCGAACGGCCGTGTGGATGGAGCTGGGATTTCCGCTGTCCGGTTTTGAAGGGATTGACTGCACGCGGATTGTGAAACTGACTGTCGGCATCGGCAGTCCATCTGCCTCTTCTGCCGGCGGACAGGGAACTGTCCGTATTGACAATATCCGTCTGATGCCGCTCCAATGTATTGGTGCCGCCGAAGATTTCACCGGCAACTGCGAAGTGGATTTGGAGGATTTGGCCCTGCTGGCGGCCGACTGGATGGAGGACTATGCTGTCACGGTCACGCCGACCAACCCCGGTGCGGCCAATCTGCTGGCCTACTGGCCGATGGAAGGAACGTTTCAGGATGTAACCGAGAACGGCTATGATGCCGTTGCGGGGGGCGCTCCGGTGTTTGATGCCGGCAAAAGCGGACAGTCGGTTTATTTCAACGGCGCTTCTTATCTGGCCTGTCAGAACAGCGGTTCTATTTCACTGCAGCAGGGCGGGAGCATCACTGCCTGGGTCAAAAGCAGCGGTTTAAGTTTTTCCTGGGCTTCGGTGGTCAGCAAGGGAATCAGTTCCTGGCGGCTGATTCGAAACAATGTCAGCAGTGCAGTGTCTTTTCATTTCAATATCGCCGGTGGCGGAGAATATCAGGCCAACGGAACGACGCCCATTCTCGATAATCAATGGCATCATCTGGCGGCGGTCTATGACGGCAGCCGAATCGCCTTGTATGTGGACGGGGTGCTGGATGCGGCCTGTCCGACCCCGAACCCGGTGAATGGGACGGCGGACCCGGTCTGGATTGGAGGACGAGTGGACCGCCCTTTTGATCGGAACTGGACCGGATGGATTGATGAAGTTCGACTTTATACGTTCCCGCTGACAGAAGGAAATATCCGCTTTTTGGCGGGGCTGGGGCCTTTGCGGATTATTTCGGAACCCCGTCCGGCGGATTTGGTGCTGAACGGTGTGATTGATATGGAAGATTTGGCGGCATTTGTACTGGGCTGGCTGCGCAGCAGCTACTGGCCGTAACCTTATTTCAGGGGGTGGTTATGCGAACATATCTTTTGGGGCTGTCTGTCTGGATGGGGGTGCTTTCTCTGTCTGTTCCGGCAGACCCGCCGCCCGGACCGGGATACAGCTGGAAACTGGTTTTCAGCGATGAGTTTGACGGAATCGCCCTGGACCGCTCCAAGTGGATCAGCCAGCACCCGTGGGGGCGGACATTTAAGGGGCTTGCCTACAACCGGGATGAGAATATCACCGTGGCTGATGGGGTGCTGACGATAACGGCCAAGGCGGAATCGTATCAGGGCTATTCGTTCACGTCAGGGGCGATTTCCACCGGCTACAGCAGGTTCCGCTTTAAATACGGGTATGCGGAGGCGCGGATTAAAATGCCCGGCGCCCGGGGCTCCTGGGCCAATTTCTGGATGCTCTCGGACGGGTGGCCGCCGGAGATTGATATCGCCGAGTTTCCGCTGGATGATGTGGAAGGCGACAACAATCAGCGGTACCGCTATATTACCAATATTCACTGGGGGTCAAACCAATCGAGCATGGGTACCCATTGGAGGAGCAGCGACCTGTCCTCCGGATACAATATTTATGCGCTGGACTGGCGTCCGTGGTATGTGGCCTATTACTTCAACAACAGTTTTGTCCGCAGTCTGAGTGATTTTGAGCCATCCAACAATTTCGGAAGTATGTATTTGATTTTGGATTATTATGTCGGCGGTGACTGGAGCGGCCAGGTTTGGGCCAATCCCAACCCCGCTACGTGGCCGGCGCCGACCAGCTCGCTGGTCCAGATGAAAATTGACTGGGTGCGGGTCTGGCAGCGCATTCAGGATACCGTCAAAGAGATAATTGGACGCTGGACGCTGGATGAAGTCAGCGGAACCGCAGCCTTTGACTCCAGCGGCAAGGGAATGCATGGAGAATTGAAGGGCGGGTTTTCTTTTGACAGTGGACGCGTCAACGGCAATCTCGGAACGGCTCTGAAGTTCGATGGGGTGGATGACTACATCGAGCTGCCTGCCGGATTTGATGAGTTTGACAATGGGTTTACCGTCGCTCTGTGGGCCAAGCCGACCGCCGTCAAAAACTATGCCCGCTTTATCGATTTGGGCAATGGGGAGGCGGCCAACAATATTATTCTGGCCCGCTCGGGCACCAGCAATAACCTCTTGTTTAAGGTGTACGGTAAGAATACCTCCGATGGAACGGTTACAGCCGCCAATGCCATCGAGCTGAATCGCTGGCAGTTTTTTGCCGCGACTGTGAACACCTCCGGCGCTGTGAAAATTTACAAAAACGGCCAAGTCATTCAGACAGGCACTACTACCTGGCCGTGGGGGCTGCTGCGGACGAAAAATTATATAGGACGAAGCAACTGGTCAGCCGATGCCTTCTATCAAGGGATGATGGATGAAATCCGAATCTACGATTATGCCTTGACGGATGCGGAAATCCTGGCTTTGTATCAGCAGACGGCCCACTGTATGAATCCCTATCCGGAAGAGATGGATTTGAATTGGGACTGTGCCGTGGATTTGACCGACATTGTCGGGATGATGGATTACTGGCTTTCAGATGGACTTTATCCGCCTTCTGTCCAATAACTCAGAAAGGAAGATTTCCTGTGAAAAAGTGGGTACAGGTCTGGGCTGTGGTATTGGCCGGCGGTCTGGTCCAACAAAGTTGGGCGGACCGGCTTTCCATCCCAATCAATGATTCCTGGCGTTTTTACCGAGCCGATGCCGCCGGAGCAGCTGAGCCGGGCTTTGACGATTCCGACTGGTCTGTTGTGACGGTTCCGCATACGTACAACGCCCTCGACGGCCAAGACGGAGGCAGCAATTATTATCGCGGGCCGGCCTGGTACCGCAAACGCCTGACCGTTCCTTCTGAGTATTCCGGCAAACGAGTGTATCTGTTTTTCGAATCCGTCGGCAAAAAGGCCGATGTGTACTGCAACGGCACACGGGTTGGGACCCATCAAGGGGCCTACGCGGCTTTTTGTTTTGACATAACGGACTGGGTGTTGTTCGGCAGCGAAAACCTGATTGCCGTGCGGGCGGATAATTCCAGTTCTGTGCAGATTGCCCCGTTGTCGGGTGATTTCAATCAGTATGGCGGGATCTGCCGTCCGGTGAAGCTGGTAATTACGGAACCGGTTCATATTACGCTTTTGGATTATGCCTCCCCGGGAGTCTATTTGACTCCGACCAATGTCAGCGCCGCTTCGGCGGATTTGCAGGTGAAGGTGCTGGTCCGGAATGCCGCCGCTGCCCCCCGAACGGTAACGGTGCGGGCAAAGATTTATGATGCCGCCCAGAATCTGGTTGATACACTCCAAACCCTGCAGACGATTCCAGCTGGTACGACCCAAACAGTCGTGATGAATACCCAAATCACGCAGCCCCATTTATGGAACGGTCGGGCCGATCCGTATTTATATTCCGTGCGGACGGAAATCGAATCGGAAGGGGGGATTACGGATGTTGTCCGCCAGCCCCTCGGCTTCCGTTTCTTTTGGGTGGATGCGAAGGAGGGCTTCTTCTTGAACGGGTCATATTTGGATCTGCACGGGGTTGCCATTCATGAAGACCGCACCAATAAAGGCCGGGCTATCAGCGATCCAGACCGCCTGGAAGATATGCAGCTGATGGCCGAGATGGGATGCAATTGGATTCGTCTGAGTCATTACCAGCATGCTCAGAAAATCTACGATCTGGCGGATGAACTCGGCATGGTCCTTTCGACTGAAATCCCGATCGTGGACAGCGTGGTTTTTACATCCGCGTTCATTGAAAACTGCAAAGACCAGCTGCGGGAGCTGATTCGACAGAACTACAATCATCCGTCGGTGTGTTTCTGGCTGCTCTATAACGAACTGACAACCAGCGGCTCAGAAAGCATTATCCAGCAGCTGCACAATCTGGCCCAGACCGAAGACCCGACCCGCCTGACCTCTGTTGCTCACAACAACACATCTGATACGGCGGCCTGGTCGTATATCACGGATACACTGGGCTACAACCGGTATTTCGGCTGGTACGGCAGCACGCCTGCTTCTTACATCGCCGTTTGGGCGGACAGCATTCATGCCAGCCGCTCGAGCGGCAAAATCGGGATTATGGAATACGGAGCCGGCGCCAATCCCTATCAGCACGAAGAGTACGCCGCCTGGCCTTCCCCCGGCGGTCCGTGGCATCCGGAGGAGTATCAGTGCACGTTTCACGAAATCTATTGGAAGGCGATGAAAGTCCGTCCGTTCCTGTGGTGCAAGACCATTTGGAACGGGTTTGATTTCGCTGTGGACAGCCGCAACGAAGGCGGCCAGCCCGGTCTGAACGACAAAGGGATGGTGACCCGTGACAGGACTTTGAAAAAGGATGCCTTTTACTGGTACAAAGCCAACTGGACGACGGAGCCGATGGTGTATATCACCGGCAGACGGTTTACGCCTCGGACGACCTGTCCGAAATATGTCAAGGTCTATTCCAACTGTGAGTCGGTGGAGCTGTTTGTCAACGGCCGCTCGTACGGCTCCCGCACGAGCAGCGACCGCATCTTTTTGTGGGAGGAAACGATTCATCTGAAAGTCGGGGAGAATGAAATTCGAGCGGTGGGGATCTCCGACGGTCAGGAATATGCGGATTCCTGCATCTGGCGGTTTGAGATTGACAATACGCTGGCGGTGGCGGCGGTTTCGGCCAGCCATTATGAAGCGGCCAATCCGCCGCAGAATGCGGTGGACGGCAATTCGGCAACCCGATGGGCGGGCAATAATTATCCGTGGATTCTGTTTGATTTCGGCTTGCCGCGGAGCGTAGAGAAGATTGCCATTGCTTTTTATCTGGGCGAGCAGCGGCGCTATACGTTCGGCGTGGAGGCCTCGAGTGACCAGAGCAGCTGGATTGAGCTGATTTCATCCGCTCAGAGCAGCGGAACCACACGCGGTCTGGAGGAGTTGGATGTTCCGGATACGACGGCCCGTTATATCCGAATCAACGGATACGGCAATACCGGACCTTATCCGACGTGGACCAGTTTTTATGAGGTCAGGTTCTATACCAACCTGTCGCCGGATTGTGCCTTTTGGCGCTCCGTCAACTGCGGCTATGCGTGCGATTTTGACGGTCCGCAGGGACAACCCGACTGCCGGGTGGATTTGTATGATTTGCAGGAAATGGCCCGTCAGTGGCTGGAAGATTACCGACAGACTATCCAGCCGACGGACCCGGGGACCAGCCGCCTGATGGCCTGCTGGCCGATGGAAGGGACGTTTGAAGATGGAACGGGCAATGGATACACCGCCGTTTCAGGCGGCAGTCCGGTTTTTGACGACGGCCGCATAGGTCAATCGGTGTATTTTGACGGCACAGATGATAGGAGTTATCTGAACTGTCAGAACAGTTCAGGACTTCATTTGTCAACGGGGGCGACGGTCTGTGCCTGGGTCAAAAGCAGCGGGATGACGGACCCTTGGGCCTCTGTGGTAACCAAAGGGGTCAATGCCTGGCGGCTGATTCGCAACAATGAAACCGATTCGGTCTCTTTTCATTTCAATAAAGCCGGCGGCGGAGAGTATCAAGCCAACGGAACGACGCCGGTTCTGGACGGACAATGGCATCATATCGCGGGTGTCTATACCGGAAGCCGAATTCAATTGTATATTGACGGCCGGCTGGAGGCCGAATCCTCGGCAGGGCTCGTGAATACAACCAGCGACCCTGTTTACATTGGAAGCCGCGTTAATGCCACATCTGCACGGAACTGGATAGGCAATATCGACGAAGTACGCATTTATGACACACCTCTCACCGAGGCGCAAATTCTTTACTTGGCACAGGGGCAGCCCTATCAGGTTATCCCGCAGCCGATCCGCCCGGCCGACCTGACGTCAGATGGAGTGATTAATCTGGATGATCTGGCTCTCTTTATGCGTCAATGGATGGCATGCAGCGACCCGGCTAATCCTTTCTGTTTGTAATTTTCAGGAGTTTTCATTAGTAGCTGTTCAAAAAAAGTTTCATTCCGGCTCAGTGCTTTTCCGGGCTGACTCCGTTTTTTAGGTCAAGGAACCGGGTTTTATGGCCCCTTTTTTTATCGGACCCCCCAGTTAGCCCATCCAGCGAGATTTTTTTAAATTAGGCCCTCCATTTTTTTAAAATAGAGAAATAATTTAGGGAATGGGTAGGGAATCGGCCATTCCGAAAGGGATTTTATGAACCTCGAAAGACGTGAACAGTCTCGAAGCGATGAGTTCTTCAAACTGCTGATGAACAACCAAAAGGTAATTTATGCTTATATCCTCTCGATGGTCCATAACTGCCCCGATGCAGATGATATTATGCAGGAAACGATGACCCTGATGTGGGAGCGTTTTGATGAATTTGAGCGGGGGACCAACTTCGGGGCCTGGGGGATTAAAATCGCCCGATTTAAGATTCTCAATTATTTCAAATCCAAAAGTCGAGATGAAGAGCTGTTTGATGAGTCGCTTCTAACGCAGATTTCGGATTGCTATCATCGAAAAATGGATGAAATGAAGATTCGCATCAGTGCCCTGCAGGAGTGTCTGAAGAAGCTGGATAAGCGAGATAAAAAACTGATTGAGATTCGCTATGAGCAGGGTCTGAAGATTACCGAGCTGGCGGAGCGGATTGAACGTCCGGTTCAGGGACTCTATAAGGCCTTGGCACGCATCCATACAGTCCTGCACCGCTGCGTCAACCAGACAATTCATCAGTGGGGATTTCGATGAAAAAAGATATTTCGACGGAGTACCAGCTTGGCGAGCTGATTTTGTTGATGCTCGAGGGAGTCAGCACACCGGAGCAAAGACGGCGTCTGACTCAATGGCTTCGGGAAGACCCGGAGGCGAGGGAGTACTATGTCGAATATATGATGCAGTATTCCGCCCTGACGCAGCCGGGCGATATTGCGATTGTGGATTTGCCTGAGGAGACGGTTTCGCCGGTTCTGGAAACGTCGCTCTGGCTGGCCCTGTCGGTCTTTGAACAGCAGGCGGAGGCGGTGGAGGTTGCAAGACCGGCCCCTGTTTTGCCGGAACCGGAACGAAAGCCGGCGGCTTCTACGCCGACGGTTGTCAGCAAGTTTTCGCTCTATTCCCTCCTGATTTCCACAGCGGCATTGGTATTTCTCATTGCGTATGCGATGCTGGTTCCGGGCAGCAAGGGCAAAGAAGTCGCGACGCTGACGGAGACCCTGAACGCCCGCTGGGCCTCTCCGGAACGGGGGCTGCGGGAGGGGATGCGATTAAACACGCAGACGGAGCCCCTCTGGCTGCGAGAAGGAATTGCTGTGCTTCAGTTTGATAACGG
>CALEDR010000029.1 GCA_937949545.1 uncultured Phycisphaerae bacterium | reverse complement strand
CGTTCCACAATTAAGGATAAATTGAAAGGGATTGGAACGAATGGGAAAAAGAAGGTTCTCGAAATATGAGCGGGACAAGGAGGGACGAGCGAAAGGGTTTACATTAATTGAACTGCTGGTGGTGATTGCGATTATTGCCCTGCTGCTGGCAGTGCTGATTCCCGCTCTGAGCCGGGCCAAGACTTATGCCCAGAAAACGTTGTGCACGAACAATCTCAAGCAACAGGCCTTAGGGGCCCTTTTGTATTCCAATGACAATGACAGCAAGCTGCCTTCGTTCCAGCCGGAGGGCGGGACAAGGTTGTGGTGGCTGTGGGATATGTTGTTTGAAACCACCAATCAAATGGCTCACTATGCAGGTTTTGACGACAATAAGACGTTCTTTTGCCCGGCCAATTTATGTATATGAACGGGACGACCCCGGTTTATCGTTCTCAGCAGTACACCACGCTGTCCAACCCATCGGAACCTGCACACTGGATTCGTCGGATTTCCGATTTGAAATCGGCCGGTACACGAGAGATGATTCTGGATGCGGTGATCAGCAACGGGACGAGCCGTCAGGGCAGCAGTTTTGACCAGCTGACGGAGGGCGGGATTGATGAGCTGAGCGGCGGCAATTTGTGGGACAATACGAATCATTTTGCTCGTCAGAGGAACAATGCGTCTTTGCTGCCGGAAGGGGGAATGATTGCTTATGCGGACGGGCATGTGGAATGGCGGAGTTTTGCCCGGATGAACCCCCGCATCCAGATCGGCATGTGGTTCTGGTGGTGAGAAACAGAGGACACGACTGAAGTCCTGAGTGTGCAAATGAATTCAAGCAGTTCCCAACATGCAAGATTTTTACGGCTGTATGCGGGCATCCAGACCAAGCTGTTTGCCTTTATTTTGTCGGTGGTTCATAACCGCAATGATGCGGAGGAGCTGTTCCAGGAGACGAGTGTGATTTTGTGGGAACGGTTTGAAACATATGAGCCCGACAAACCGTTTGCCGCCTGGGCATTGGGAATCGCCCGCAACAAGGTTTTGGAATATCTGCGGGCCAACAAGCGGTCTCGGAAACTGTTTTCGGATTCGGTATACGGACAGATTCTTCGGATTGCCGAAGGGGGGCGGGACGATATCGGACAGCGGGTTTCGGCGCTGAAATCCTGTCTGCAGACGCTGAAGGATGTGGACCGCAAGCTGATTTCCTTCCGGTTTCATGAAAATATCCCGGTGAAGCTGCTTTCGCAGTACACGGGCCGTTCAGCGGATTCGCTGTACAAAAGTCTGTCTCGAATTCTTCATTTTCTGAAGTTGTGCATTGAGCGAAAGGTTGCCGGCGGGGCTTTATGAATCCTTCGGACTCATTAAAACCATACAGAAAATATGAGCTGCTGCTGCGGCTGATTGAAGGCGATCTGAATGATGCGGGTCTGGCGGAGCTGGAACGCTGGTTTCAGACTTCAGGTGCGGCGGAGGACTATTGGGAGTTTATCAAGAATTATACAGCCGTGAAGATTTACGAAGAGTCGCGGCTGGATGCTGCGGATTCGACGGGACCGGCGGACAGCCTGCTGAATGCGGATTTATGGCAGGCCCTGGCCGAAGATGAACAAACGGCACCGGAGGTTCCGGTATCCAAAGAAACCCCTGATGCCGCATCCGCCCCTTCGAAAGCGATTCAAAAGACGCGACCGCGTGTGAGCAAGCTGTCCATTTATACGCTGCTCCTTTCCACCGCGGCGATTTTGATAGTTGTGGTCTATGCCCATTTGGTCACCTTCCGCAGGGGGGTGGAGGTGGCAACGCTGGAGGACAGCATCCAGGCCAAATGGGGGGAATCAGACGGGGGACTCAAGGCCGGGTTGCGTCTGACGACCCGCAGAAGCCATTTCCTGCGGGGAGGGGTTGCCAGTCTGAAATTTGACAACAATGCAGTCGTAACCGTGGAAGGGCCGGCGGAATTCGAGCTCGTGTCCGAGGACCGAATTCGAATGCAGTACGGACGTCTTTACTGCATCGTGCCGCAGGAGGCCCTGGGTTTTTCCGTTGTGACGCCTACAGTCATGGTGGTGGATTTGGGCACTGAGTTCGGCGTCCAGGCGGATTTCAATGGGACGACGGAACTTCATGTGAGCCGCGGGCTGACGCGGCTTTTGTCCGGCGATAAACAGCGGAAGGTCAGTGTGGAGGCCAGAGAGGGAATGGGCTGGCGGGTGTGCGGTCTGACCTCGGAGGTTCAGGAGATTCCGCTGGCGGAGTCCCTTTTTGTGCGTCAGATCAATTCGAAGGCGAATCTGATTTGGCGGGGACAGAGGGCCCTGAGTCTGGCGGATATTGTCGGCGGAGGCAACGGATGGGGGACCGGAACTCCCGAAGTCGGGATTGACCCACGCAGCGGCAAACGCGGAGAGATTCGAGGTGAAGACCGGGAAGGAAGCCGGGAATATCGACCGCTTCCCGGTGAACAGTATATTGACGGGGTTTTTGTGCCGGAAGGCAGCCGGCCGCAGGTTGTCAGCAGTCAAGGGCATATTTTCCAGGAATGTCCGCCGACCAATAATATTTTCTTTGCAGAAATCGTGAATGGAGCGGCGAGGGACCTGACGACGGCAATTTATCGTCAGGCAACTTGTCAGATTGGGGGACGGGAATTCGGGACGGCGGATTATCCGGGTCTTTTCATGCACGCCAATCTGGGGATTACATTTGATTTGAAGGCGATCCGGCGGGATTTGCCGACAGGATTTCGGTTTACTCATTTTGCGGCGGAGGCCGGTTTGTCTTCAGATATTGATCGAACGCCGAATGCAGAGGTTTGGGTGCTGGTGGACGGTCAGGTTCGGTTCCGTACGCGTCTTCAGGACAAGAGCCTGTGTGTTCCGATTCGGATTGAGCTGAAGGAGACGGAGCGGTTTCTGACGCTGGTGACCACGGACGGCGGAGACGTGGACCATCCGGACCAGCCGGGAATGCGGGCGACGGATTCAGACTGGTGCGTGTTCGGGAACCCGCGGCTGGAGATGTGAGGACGTTTTTGTGTACAGATGTGATAGACGTGTGAAGTGTGTGTGAAGTGGAGTGTGTTGTGAGGAGTTTGGGAGAAGTGAATTCATGAACCCTTATTTTTTTGGAGGAAAGAAGCGATGAAGAGCAGGATTCTTACAGTATTGGGACTCATGTGTATTGCGGCGATGTCGGTTCAGGCATCGACTATTGCGTACTGGCGGTTTGAGGAAGGTCCGGACCTGGCGCAGGTTTCGCACGGCGGGCTGCCGGACGGTGTCTATTATGAAGGAACAGCCGACAGTTCCGGCAACGGCTATGGTCTTTCTGTGTGGGCAGAAGGATGGGCCGGATATCAATATCGGAGTGATGTAGGGATTTCGTATGTTCCGCGGACAGGCCAGCCCAATCAGTTTGCCGTCAAGAACACCGGCGGATATCCGACTCTGTTTACAAATCCGGATGATTCAATTCGAACCATAACCCCTTCGGCCTTTACGATTGAGGCGACCTTCAAGCTGGAAAACGGCGGATGGCGGACGATTGTAGGGCGAGACAGCCGCGGGGCTTATGCGGGGAATCCGGATCTGGCGGCACTGTATTTCCAGGCGATTCCGGGCAACGGCCTTGCAATCAAGTTCTGTGATGTTTCGGGCTATTGGCACGAAGCGGTTTCGGCTTCGAACATTTTTACGGGATTTGACTGGGGCACGAATCCGGACGGCATCGGTGTTCCGTGGTACAGCATGGCGGCCGTGAGCGACGGTTCGACGCTTTCGCTGTATCTGCTGCAGATTGGGGCCGGCACCGGCTGGCAGCTGATTGCTCAGACGGATATGACGGCCAGCGGCAGTCCGAATACGGCGCTGACGATGGGACAGGGCAGCGGCTCTGACTGGATTGCCGGCACGTGGACGGTCGGCCGCGGAATGTATGCCGGCGGTCATACGGACCGGGCGTACGGGTTCCTCGATGAGGTTCGGATTTCGGATACGGCTCTGTCGGTCAGTGAATTTCTGATTCCGGAACCGGCCAGCATTGTTTTGATTGGTTTGGGTGCTTTGGGACTGCTTCGCCGCAGGCAGTAAGGGAAAACGGAAAGTTTTGCAGGAGACAGATATGAAAAAGGTGTGGACGGCAGCGGTAATTTTATGTTTGGTTGGTGCGCCTGTACTGGCCAACACGGTTGCTTATTGGCGGTTTGAAGGCGGAACGCCGGCCTCTTGTGTAGTTCATACAGGGTCGAACGGCGTTTATTATCCGGATATTCCGGATGTGTCAGGGAACGGCAATCATCTGTGTGTCTGGCAGACATGCGGAGGCGGCGGATATATCTACCGCTCCGAAGTGGGCACATCGAAGATTCGTCTGACCGGAGAGGCGAATCTGCTGAGCGTGAAGAACTCCGGCGGCGGGCCGGCAATGTGGTGTTCGGCCCCTGGGCTGCAGTATATGACGCCCGCTCAGTTTACGGTAGAGGCCATTTTCAAACTGGAAAACGGCGGCTATCGGACGATTGTGGGTCGGGACAGTTATGGAACCAATACAGCTGGTACCCCAACCAATGCGGCGCTGGCGGCGCTGTATTTCCAGGCGGTTCCGAATAATGCGCTGGCGATTAAGTTCTGCGATGTGGCCGGCTACTGGCATGAGGCCGTATCTCAAACGAATATTTTCACCGGTTTTAATTACTCGACGAATCCGGACGGCGTCGGGGTTCCGTGGTATGCGATGGCGGCCGTCAGTGACGGAAAGACGCTGTCCCTCTATCTGATGGAGCTTGGGGTTGATACACAATATCGGCTCATTGCCCAGACGGATATGACGGCCAGCGGGAGCCCGAATACGGCCCTGACGGCCGGCGCCGGTGACGGCGGGGACTGGGATGCGGGCGACTGGTCGGTGGGCCGCGGACTTTACAACGGCGGACATACGGACCGGGCATACGGCTATATTGATGAAGTGCGGATTACAACTTCTGCTCTTCCGCCGTCTGCTTTCCTGATGGGTTCGAGTGCTTATGATCCTTCCGTGTCGCTGACAGCCAATCTGGGACTTGGAAAAGTCGAAGCCTCGCTGCAATGGAAGGCCCCGCGGGACCCGGACCTGAATTCTCCGTATCTGGTCAACCCGGCGGTGGCGGATCAGTATGTTTTCGTCCGGAAAGTATCGACTCCGGACCCGAATCTCTATTACGTCGGGGCGACCGGCGTTGACCCGGGGAATACACCGGAGTCATCGTTCCAGATGCTCTGGGATTTTGATGCAACGTATCAGTGGGCGGTTGTAGCGGCTTTGGCCGGCCATCAGCAGTCGTTCACACCGGGTGTCAGTACGCTGAAGAATGTGGACCCCAATAACCCCATCAGCGGAACCTGGACGGTTCAGTCGCTGCCCAGCCAGCCGGTGATTACAGCTCATCCGACGGGTGTAACGGCGGATGCAGGCGGAACAGCGGTCTTCCAGATTACAGCCAGCAGCGTTACGGCTCCGACATACCGCTGGTACCGGTCGCAGGATAAGTCCAATTCCACGCCGGCGGATGATGTCCAGGTCGGCAGCAGCAGTCCGACGCTGACGCTTTCCAGCGTGTCTGTGGCGAATGAAGGATTCTATTACTGTGTGGTCAGCAACAGCAGCCCGTACACAGCGGTCTCTTCGCCGGCTTATCTGGAGATCAAGCGGCTGGTTGCCTGGTATTCCTTTGAGAACGATCTGAATGATTCGGTCGGCGGTTATCACGGAACGGCGGTCAAGCTGCCGATGACGTATACAGCCGGTGTGCAGGGACAGTGCATTTCGCTGAACGGGGTTGACGAAGCAGTGGAGATTCCGCGGACCATTCAGAACGGTATGACGATTGCAATGTGGATCAAGACGACCTCGACGGCCGGCGTCGGCAACGGCTGGTTTGACGGACAGGGTCTGGTGGACGGTGAGATGACCGGCTACAATCGCAATGATTTTGGTACAGCCCTTCGGGGCAGTGTGTTCTGCTTCGGGGTCGGAGATGTCAGCGGTGCTTACGGGAACGTTCAGTCCGCAAAAGTTGTGAATGACGGTCAGTGGCATTACTGCGTGGCCACACGCGATGCGCAGACCGGTCAGATTCGGGTGTATGTGGATGGCTCCCTGGAGGCGGCCGGCAGCGCTCCGCTGGGTACCAAGGACGAACCGCAGGTTTTGCGGATGGGGTCTTTACAGACGAATCAGAATTTCTTTGCCGGTCAGATCGATGAGGTGAAGCTCTATAACTATCCGCTGTCGGAAATGGAGATAGCGGGGCTTTACAATCTGACGACCGGCCGGTCGGTCTGCGTGACTTCCGCTCGTCCGGATGCCAAGTATGACCTAAACGGCGACTGCATTGTAAACCTCGGAGACCTGGCTCAGATTGCGGCTCAGTGGCTCAATTGCGGTCTGTATCCGGATTGTTTGTAAGGAACGTCTTTCGGTAAAGGCGGATCCAGTTGGCGATGGGAGAAGCGGATGGAGGGAAACCTCCATCCGCTTCTTCAAAAAAGTAGAAATGTTTTCATGAAGATGGGGGGTATTCAGGTCTATTTTCGTCTCACCAGGCGAAAATTCTGAAAAGGCAAAGCGGTCCCTCTGTCGGCAGGTGGGTGAAATCGGGAGAAGAGTATGGCTCAAGTCAGCAATCAAAAAATCCTGTGGACAGCAATCGTTTTGACGGGTTCGATTTTTTCAGCGGGGCTGCAGGGGGCGGTGTCCTACACCAATCCGATTATCTCGGAAATCGGTCCGGCGGACCCGACGGTCCTTTATTATAACGGAATCTATTATCTGTATCCGACGGGGGATAACGTCAGTTATCATGTTTACACCTCACATGATTTGGTTCATTGGAGCAAAGGGCCGAAGGTTTTTGTGCCCGGCGGGGTGAATGTCTGGGCGCCGGATGTCTTTTACAATCAGGCGGACGGAAAATTTTATCTCTATTATACGCAGGATTTTAAAATCGGGGTGGCGACGTCAGACAAGCCTGCAGGGCCGTTTGTGAATCAGGGCATCCTGCTGAACGGGTTTATTGACGCCCATCTGTTTCAGGATGATGACGGCAGTCTTTATCTGTATTTCAGCGATGTCGGGCATATTTACGTGCAGCGAATGTCCAGTCCAACGCAGCTGACGGGCACTCGGGAGATGATTCTCCAGCCGTCGCAGTCGTGGGAAATGCGCTGGGGGTCTGTCACGGAAGGGCCCTGGGTGCTCAAGCACAACGGGATGTATTATCTGGTCTATTCGGGCAGCGGCGCGGATTCGCCGTATTATGCGGTCGGATATGCGACAGCGGCGAATCCGATGGGGCCGTATACGAAGTATGCAGGCAACCCGATTCTTTCCGGCGGCAGCGGGGTTTACGGCCCGGGACATGGAGCAATTGTGAAGGATGCCCGCGGCAATCTGTGGCATATTTATCATCAGAAAACGGATACGGAAATCAGCTGGAATCGTTTTATTTGCCTGGACCCGATGTGGTTTGACGGCCAGGGTGTTCTGCATGGGATTGCTACACGGGGTGTACCGCAGCCGGCGCCGACTGTAGAGGAGAATGCGGGGGCGGCAGCATATTGGCAGTTTGAGGACGGCACACCGGGCAGTGCTGTCGTTCATACAGCTTCCGAGGGAGTGTACGCTCCGGATATTTTGGATGTGACGGGGCGAGGAAACCATCTGAGTGTCTGGCAGACGGGGGGCGGCGGCGGATATGCTTACCGTTCAGAAGTCGGTGTCTCTCCGATTCCCCAGACGGGTGCTTCAAACCTGCTGAGTGTGAAGAATACCGGCGGCGGACCGGCGATGTGGTGTTCCGCCCAAGACCTGTGGACGATGACGCCGCCGGCCTTCACAGTTGAAGCGGTTTTTAAGCTGGAAAATGGCGGATATCGGACGATTGTGGGCCGTGACAGTTACGGGACGAATACGGGTACGCCCGCGTTGTCGGCGTTATATTTCCAGGCGACGCCGAATAATCGTCTGGCCTTTAAGTTTTGCGATGTATCAGGATACTGGCATCAGACGGTTTCGGCGACGAATATTTTTACCGGTTTTGATTATTCGACAAATCCGGACGGAGCGGGGGTCCCGTGGTATGCGATGGCCGGTGTCAGCGACGGTCAGACCCTGTCGCTGTATCTGATGCAGCTGGGAGTTGATTCGGCCTACAGGCTGATTGCGCAGACCAACATCGCCGCCAGCGGCAGTCCGAATACCTCCCTGACGGCCGGCGCCGGTGACGGCGCAGATTGGGATGCGGGCGACTGGTCGGTTGGGCGGGGACTTTATAACGGCGGACATACAGACCGAGCTTACGGCTATGTCGATGAGGTGCGCATCAGTCAGGCGGCTTTGCCGCCGGAGGATTTTCTGTGCAGCCGGCGCGGCATGCCCGGCGTGATGGCCTGCTGGCGGTTTGAGGAAGGCCCTGCGGATGCACGGGTGCCGCACGGCGGACTGGCCAACGGCGCGTTTTATCCGGCGGTTCTGGATGCTTCCGGCAACGGGAATCATTTATCCTGCTGGTCGGATGCGTTTGCCGGTCATGTGTATCGAACGGAGGTGCCCGCTTCGCAGGTTCCGCAGATTCAGCAAGCCAATCAGTTCAGTCTTCAGAATGAGGATTCGCTTCCGGGGTTGTTTACCTCTTCGACCGGGCGGTCGGATGTTCTGCTGGATTTGGAGACGTGGGAGCCGTTTGCGTTTACGATTGAGGCGTCGTTTAAGCCCGGCGGCAGCGGATATCGGACGATTGTAGGGCGGGATGGAAGGAATGTGGCGACGGTCAATGGTTCTTTGGCGGCGCTGTATTTTCAGCTTCTTCCGGCAGATGCCGTCGCCATTAAATTTGCGGATGTCTCGGGGTACTGGCACGAGGCGGTTTCGGCGCCGGGGCTGATACGCTATGACGGCCGGTGGTACCATATGGCGGCAGTCTGTGACGGGCAGCGGCTGCGGCTGTATTTGAATGATGTCTCCTCCGGGCTCGGCTATCAGCTGGTCGCCGAAACAGATTTGGCGGCTTCCGGAAGCCCGGATACACGGCTGGTTGCGGATGATTCGGTCGGGGCGGACTGGCACGGCGGCGGCTGGTCGGTCGCGCGGGGGTTGTACAACGGAACACATACCGACCGATTTTTCGGCCTGATTGATGAAGTTCGCATTTGCAGCCGAGCACTGGATGTATCGGAGTTTCTCTTCTATGAAGTCAAGTATGCCGGCATCCTTGCAGAACCGGCGGACTTGACGATTCCTGAAAACGGCGGACAGGGACAATTGTTCTTCTCTCTGAAAAATCCGCCTGCCGGAACTGTGACAGTGCATCTGACTGAACAGCAGCAGCGGGGGCAAGTGCTTCTGAACAGAGTCTCTCTGACCTTTACACCGCTGGACTGGAATGTGCCGCAGACGGTTTGGGTATCGGCGGTGGATGACAATGAACTGGAAAATGACCGGCAGGAGATCGCTCTTTCGGTGACTGTCGAAAGCGCCTCGGATCCGGAGTATGACGGACTGGAGGTCGAGCCGGTGATTGTGACGGTTCTCGATAATGAATGCGGCGCGCTGGGGTATGCCGTGTCTGACTTTACGCTGGATTGTGTGATGGATATGAACGATCTGGTTTATCTGGCGGAAGGATGGCTTTCCTGCACACTTCCCGGCTTTGATGAATGTATGAATTTGAGCGGACGATAAACCCGCCGATTGGTAACAGATGGGAAAGGATTTAGCAATGTGCAAATGTTCAGTACGATGGGCGTCGATTTTTCTTTTGGCTTTCTTGGGAGCAGCCGGACATGCCTGGACGCTCAAACAGGCCCCGCTGATGACTCCGTGGGCGCAGCAGGTTGAACCCTCTGCCGTTTTGCCGGAGTATCCGCGTCCGCAGATGGTTCGTTCGGACTGGATGAATCTGAACGGGCTCTGGCAGTATCAGCCGGGCAATGCAGGAGACCCGGTGCCGGCGGGACAAACCCTCTCGGGCGAGATTCTGGTTCCGTTTCCGGTGGAATCGGCGATTTCCGGCGTGATGGAGCATCATGAGCGTCTGTGGTATCGTCGGACTTTCACCGTGCCGTCGGGCTGGCAGGGACGCCGGATTCTGCTGCATTTCGGAGCGGTGGATTGGGAGGCAGAGGTGTTCATTAATGGAACGTCGGTCGGGATTCATCGCGGCGGGTATGACCCCTTCTTTTTTGATATTACTCCGCATTTGACATCCGGCGGACCACAGGAACTGATTGTGCGGGTGTATGACCCGACCAACAGTCAGGCGATTGCCTGCGGCAAGCAGGATTTGAATCCGAACGGCATCTGGTACACGGCGGTCACGGGTATCTGGCAGACGGTCTGGCTGGAGCCGGTACCGGAGGTATCAATTGAACGCATCAAAATTGTGCCGGACGTGGACAATCAGCTGGTGCGGGTGAAGGCATTTGTCCGCGGTTCTGCACAGGGATTGACGGTGGAAGCCGCTGCCTATCAGGGAACCGAGAAAGCCGGTCAGGTGAGCGGGGCAGCGGGGGAAGACTTGAAGCTGCGGCTGCGAAATGTGCGGCTGTGGTCGCCGGACGACCCGTACCTGTACGACCTGAAAGTGCGGATTAAACAGGGTTCCCAGGTACTCGATGAGGTGCAGAGTTATTTTGGAATGCGCAAAGTCGGCATCGGAAAGGTCAACGGCGTCCAGCGGCTTCTGCTGAACGGCAAGTTTATCTTCCAGATCGGCCCCCTGGACCAGGGCTGGTGGCCGGACGGGCTTTATACGGCTCCGACGGACGAGGCGCTGAAGTGGGATTTGGATATGATTAAGGCCTTCGGCTTCAATATGGTCCGCAAGCATGTGAAGATTGAACCGGCCCGCTGGTATTACTGGGCGGATAAAATGGGCCTGCTGGTCTGGCAGGATATGCCCAGCATGCGGAGTGAACCGTCCGGCGCCCTGCGAACCCAGTTTGAGTGGGAGCTGGAGCAGATGGTTGAGAAGCTGGGCAATCATCCGTCCATTATTATGTGGATTGTGTTCAACGAAGGATGGGGCCAGTATGATACGGTGCGTCTGACGCAGAAGGTGATGGAACAGGATCCGTCGCGGCTGGTTTCGAATGCCAGCGGCTGGGTGGACCATCCGGTCGGACACATCATTGATACGCACAGCTACCCGGCCCCCGGCGGGCTGGCGCCGACCGAAACCCGAGCCAGTGTCTGCGGGGAATACGGCGGCATCGGCATGCGGGTGGACGGGCATATGTGGAATCCCAATTCCTGGGGCTACACCATGGTCAATACGGGCCAGGAGCTGGCTGTGCTGTATGATGCGTACATTCAGCAGCTGGCCGGTCTGCGGGATGAACTGGGGCTCAGTGCCGGTGTTTATACCCAGATTACGGATGTTGAAGTGGAAATCAACGGTCTGATTACGTATGACCGAAAAGTCATCAAGGCCGATGTGGGGGCGATTCGGCGGTCCAATGCAATGAACCGCTCCTTTGAAAGCGTGGTTCCGACATCGGAAAAAACAGCTCAGACCTGGCGCTGTACAACGAGCCAGCCGGCGTCCGGCTGGATGAATGAAGGATTTAATGATTCCGGCTGGTCGCAGGGACCCGGGGGATTTGGCACGACAGGCACGCCGGGGGCCGTAGTGGGGACGGTGTGGAATACATCGGATATCTGGATTCGACGAACGTTTTCTCTGCCGTCGCTGACATCGGAGCAGATGAATCGTCTTGTGCTTCGGATTCATCACGATGAAGATGCTGAGGTGTATCTGAACGGCGTTTTAGCGGCCGCGGCGACCAATTATACGACCAGTTATGTCTATCTTCCGATCACCGCGGCGGCTCGGGCAGCCCTGCGGACCGGCCAGTCCAATCTGATCGCCGTACATTGCCGTCAGACGACAGGCGGACAGTTTATTGATGTCGGTTTGGCCCTCGAGACCGTGCAGACATCGGATGCCTGCGGACAGCGGGGGTATCCGTATGCGGACCTGAATCAGGACTGCCGAGTGGATTTCGGGGATTTGGCGATGCTGGCCTCGGAATGGTTCGGGATGCTGTGAGTGTTGGGGTTTGCAAAACATATGAGAATTTGGATGAAAAACGGGAAAGAAACGATGGAGATGAGAATGGTTCGAATGAGTACAGCAGAACAGAAGGGAGTCGGTTTTTCGGTTATTTCGGCGATTTGTGTGCTTGGGCTGTTTGCCTCTGCGTGGGGACTTCCGGCCTCTTCCCTGGTGCGTCCGCCTTCGGTGCCGCTGGCGGTTTGTGATCCGTACTTCAGCATCTGGTCGGCTTCGGATACGCTCTATGGAGATCTGACACGGCACTGGACCGGACGGCCTCATCCGCTCACGTCGCTGGTCCGGATAGACGGAACGACCTATCGGCTGATGGGCAAAGAGCCCGCGGCGCTGCCGGTGCTCAAGCAGACACACCTTTCGGTGCTGCCGACTCGAACGATTTATACCTTTGAAGGGGCCGGCGTTCGGCTCCAGATGGAGTTTCTGCAGGCGGCCCTGCCGCATGATATTGACCTGATGAGCCGGCCGGTAGTCTATCTGACATGGCGATGTTCCGCATTGGACGGGAAGAATCACACCGTCAGTGTGTACCTGGATGCCGGGATGGAACTGGTTGTCAATGAGCCCTCCCAGGAGGTTGTCTGGGAGACGCCTGCGATGGAAGGCCTGAAGGTCTTAAAAGCCGGCACCAAACAGCAGAATGTGCTGGGGCGCAAGGGCGATGACGTACGGATTGACTGGGGGTATTTCTATCTGGCGGCATCCGAAAAGCAGCCGGTGCAGACCGTCATTGCCAAGGCGGAGGACTGCCGGAGAGAATTTATGGAAAAGGGAACACTGCCGACCCAGATGGACCAGCAGATGCCGCGGCCCGTTCGCGACAATGCGCCGGTGATGGCGATGCAGTTTGATTTGGGCAAGGTCGGCGGCGACGGCAAAATCTGTCAGGCCGTTCTGGCCTATGATGATATTGAATCGATTCTGTATTTCGGCAAGCGGCTGCCGGCCTACTGGAAACGGAACGGCAAGACCATTCAGACGCTGCTGAAGGAGTCGGATAAATTGTATGCGTCGCTTGTCCAGGCATGTGAACGGTTTGATGCAGAGCTGATGGAAGATTTGTACAAGGCGGGCGGGGCCGATTATGTCGCCATCGGCTGTCTGGCGTATCGGCAGGCGCTGGGGGCCAATAAAATTGCGGCCGACAAAAACGGCATGCCCCTGATGTTCAGCAAGGAGAATTTCAGCAACGGCTGTATGGGGACGGTGGATGTGTTTTATCCGTTTGCCCCGCAGGTGCTGCTGCTGAACCCGACACTGGCGAAGGCCTCATTTGTGCCGATTCTCGAATACGGACGCAGCGAGCGGTGGAAATTCCCGTTTGCTCCGCATGATATCGGAACCTATCCGCATGCAATGGGGCAGGTGTACGGGGGAGGCGAGTATTCGGAAGAGAACCAAATGCCGGTGGAGGAGTGCGGCAATATGCTGCTCCTGGTGGCGGCGGTGGTCGAGGCCGAAGGAAATATTGAGTTTGCCCGTCAGTACTGGGACATCTTGACCCGCTGGGCGGAGTATCTGAAGGCCGAGGGATTGGACCCGGAAAATCAGTTGTGTACGGATGATTTCGCAGGGCATTTGGCCCGCAACGTCAACCTGTCGATGAAGGCGATTACGGCGCTGGGGGCCTATGCGAAGATGGCCGAGATGATGGGGCAGAAAGAGACAGCGGCCGTCTATCGCAAAACGGCGGAAGAATATGCCAAACAATGGATGCAGATGGCTGATGACGGGGACCACTACCGGCTGGCGTTTGACAAGCCGGGCACCTGGAGCCAGAAGTACAATCTGGTGTGGGACCGGCTGCTGAAACTGAATCTGTTTCCCCCGTCGGTAGCGGAAAAGGAAATGGCGTTCTATCGGAAGATTCAGAAGCCCTACGGGCTGCCGCTGGATAACCGCAGCGACTATACGAAGCTGGACTGGATAGTCTGGACGGCGTGTCTGACGGGCAAACAGGAAGATTTTGAAGCCCTGATTGCGCCGATTGTGCGGTTTCTGAATGAGACGCCGGACCGGGTACCGATGACGGACTGGTACTGGACGCACAACGCCAGACATCAGGGGTTTCAGGCCCGGCCTGTTGTCGGTGGGGTTTTTATTCGGCTGATGGACAATCCGGAGGTCTGGAAGAAGTGGGTCTCTCGTGCCGAGCGCGTGCAGGGGACCTGGGCTCCGTTGCCGAAGCCGCCGGTGATTACAGAAGTGGTTCCGACCTCGCGAGACAGTGCACAAGTCTGGTTCTATACGTTTGAGAAGCCGTCGGAGAACTGGATGCAGGTGCGTTTTGATGCGGCCTCGGCGGGCTGGAAGCGCGGGCCCGGCGGGTTTGGAACACGCGGCACGCCCGGCGGCCGGGTGCGGACCCAGTGGAATACGCCGACGATCTGGCTGCGTCGGACCTTTGCACTCGACCAGGAGATTCGTCCGGACCTGTGCCTGATGATTCATCACGATGAAGACGCCGAGGTGTATATCAATGGTATCCTAGCGGCCCGACTGGATGGGTACACCACGGATTATTCTATCTATCCTCTTTCTCCGGAGGCACGGGCGGCTTTGCGGCCGGGAAACAATGTTTTGGCGATTGCCTGCCGACAAACCGGCGGAGGCCAATATATTGACGCCGGCTTTGCCTACGTAACCGAGCAGGAGTAGGAGCAGCAGGCAGCTCGCTGCAAGGGGAGAATAGGAGATTCGAACTCACCACAAAGGATGTGTGGAAATGAGGCGATGCGTTCTTCGGACGGCGGCAGCGGTCGATGTTCGTTTTTTGGCCTCTTGCAGCAGACAATTCGTGACACTTCCCTGCACAAATCTCGTCTGGGAGGGTTATCCGGCCGACGCGAGGGAAAAAGACGGTGCGGATTCCGCTTTCTCAGAACGGTCGATAAAAAGGATGCAGAAAGGAAGATGAAGGATTCATTTATGACAATCCAGAGGTGTTTTTGGGGAATTTTTCTCTGTGCGGGGCTGGCGGCAGCGGATTCGATAATGGTTGTTGAGCGTCCGGATATTGCTTCGGTGAATTCGCATTATGTCGGCAGCCGAGCGCCTCTAAAGCCGGTTTATTTTCTGGAGCTGCCGGTCGGGTCGATTGAGCCGAAAGGCTGGCTGAGGGAATACCTGCGGAGGCAGCGGGACGGGATGACAGGGCATCTGGAGGAAATCAGTGCCTGGCTCCAGAAGGAGGACAATGCCTGGCTGAATCCGGACGGTAAGGGCAAATGGGGCTGGGAGGAGGTACCCTATTGGCTGCGGGGCTATCAGGATTTGGCATACCTTCTGAATGAACCGAGGATGATTGCCCAGACGAAGCTTTGGATAGAGGGGGTGCTCCGCAGTCAGCGCCCGGACGGGGATTTCGGGCCGGATATGCGGCTGGAGGACGGCTCGCGGGACTATTGGGGCAATATGGTGATGCTGTATTGTCTGCAGTCGTATTATGACTGGAGCGGCGATAAGCGGGTATTGGACCTGATGCGGCGGTATTTCGCTTATCAGCTGACTGTGCCGGAGGAAAAGTTCCTAACGGGCTACTGGCAACGAATGCGCGGAGGAGACAATTTGTACTGTGTGCTGTGGCTGTACAATCGGACGGGCGACAAACAGCTGCTTGATTTGGCGGAAAAGATTCATCGTCGGACGGCTGATTGGCGGATGGAGGGCGACCTGCCTAGCTGGCACAATGTGAATATTGCTCAGGGCTTTCGGGAACCGGCAATTTATTTTCTGATGAGCAAAGTCCCGAGAGATTTGGAGTTTGCCTACAACAATTTTTGGCAGGTGCGGAAACGCTTCGGGCAGGTGCCCGGCGGGATGTTCGGCGGAGATGAGAACTGTCGAGTCGGATTTGACGACCCGCGGCAGTGCATTGAGACCTGCGGGATTGTCGAGCAGATGTTTTCCGACCGAATGATGATGCGCATCTCGGGGGACCCGTTCTGGGCGGACCACTGCGAGGAGGTTGCGCTGAATACCTACCCGGCGGCGGTGATGCCGGATTTCCGGGCTCTGCGGTACCTGACGGCGCCGAATCAGCCGGTCAGCGATGGGGCGGATCACCATCCGGGAGTGGATAACAGGGGCCCGTTTCTGATAATGAATCCGTTCAGCCACCGGTGCTGTCAGCATAACCATTCGCACGGCTGGCCGAATTATGCCAAGTCGCTCTGGTGGGCGACCCCGGACAGCGGGCTTTGTGCAGCGTTGTATGCGGCCTGCCGAGTCAAGGCCAAAGTCGGCATGGGGATTGAGGTTAGCATTGACGAAGAGACAAACTATCCGTTTGACGAACAGGTACGGCTGACGGTGCGGGTGTCTGAGCCGACGGCGTTTCCGCTTTATCTGCGGGTGCCTTCGTGGTGTTCAAAGGGCTCTGTGCAGCTCAACGGACAGCGTGTGTCGATAGAACCAAAGTCGGGCCGGTACATCCGGATAGAGCGCACCTGGCGGGACGGAGACCGGGTGGAGCTGAATCTGCCGATGGAGCTGCGGGTGCAGCGGTGGACGGCCAATCACAACAGTGCAAGCGTTTCCTATGGGCCGCTGACATTTTCGCTGAAGATTCAGGAACTGTATGTGCGGGCGGACAGCACCAAGACTGCTGTCTGGGATTCCAAGTGGCGGGCGGATGTCAGGAAGGAACAATGGCCTTCCTATGAAATTTACCCAGCGTCGGCGTGGAATTACGGTCTGGTTCTGAAGGAGACAAAGCCGGAGGAAGGGTTCGAGATAATTCGAAAACCATGGCCGGCCGAAGATTTTCCGTTTACGCCGGAGGCGGTGCCGCTGGAGCTGAAAACCACGGCGAAAAAGATTGTCAGCTGGACGCTGGATCAGTATGGTCTATGCAGTCCGCTTCAGGACAGTCCCGTTCGGTCCAATGAGCCGTCGGAGACGGTGACCCTGATTCCGATGGGGGCGGCACGGCTGCGGATATCCGCTTTTCCGGTGATTGGAGAAGACGCGGAGGCGAAGAAATGGAAACCCCAGACATTTCCCAGACCGCCGCTGACTTCCGTGACGGCTTCTTACGTACACGATGAAATATCAGCCCTGTGCGACGGCCTTGAGCCGAGCCGTTCCGCAGACCATTCCATTCCGCGGTTTACCTGGTGGGACCGGAAAGGGACAGCGGAGTGGGTCCAGTTCTGGTTTGAAAGACCGCAAATGATTTCAAAAGCTGAAGTTTATTGGTTCGATGATACGGGCATCGGACAGTGTCGAGTGCCGGCGTCATGGCGTCTGCTGGTTCTGGAGGGGGCCGCGTGGAAGCCGGTGTATGTTTCAGGGGACTATCCGATTGTCAAAGACGGCTGGAGCCGCGTTGCGTTTGAGCCGGTTCAGACGCGGACGGTTCGGCTGGAGGTGCAGCTGCAGGACGGCTTTTCCGGAGGCATTCTCGAGTGGAAGGTGCAGTAGAATACAAATCTTTCTGGATGGGTTGGGGACTGTGCTTTCTTGTCGGGCTTGCAGGCCCGGGCGTAAGGTCGTATGCCCGCGGAGAAGACCTGCCGGCCGGCAAGGTGTTTCAGCAGTGGGGACGTGAGACGCTGGAGGCAATCGAACGGGACCATCGGTTGGCGGACGGCGGGTATTCAGAAGACCAAAGCCGCACGGCACCGGCCTATGCATGGGGATATTCAATTCTGCTGCTGGCCTGTACTCAGGCGGCAAAAGTGGATCCCGTTTTTTGCAAAAAGACGGAGGACCTCATCGGCTTTCTCCAGTCGTATTGGGTTCAGGAAAACGGCATCGGCGGATATGACTGTCTTCCGGAAGGGCGAAAGAAGGTCGAGCGGTATTATGATGACAACGCCTGGATTGCCATGGGGCTGCTGGATGCGTATGAGGCCTGCGGAAAGAAAGACTTTCTGGAGCAGGCGAGGAAAACCATCGAGTTCTGTCTGAGCGGCGAAGCGCCGCAGGGCGGCATTTGGTGGCGTCAAGAACCGGCCTCCCCCGGACGCGGAAGAAATGCCTGTTCGACGGCGCCGACGGCCTTTGCGTGTCTGCGCTATTGCGAATTGACGAAAGACACGGGCTTTCTAAAAACGGCACAGCGGCTTTTGGATTGGCTGGAAAACACGCTCCAGGATGAGGATGGGCTGTTTTTCGACCATATTCGGCAGGATGGGCGGCTCGGCCGCAGGAAATGGACGTACAATTCTGCTATGCCGATTCGCGGCTGGCTCCTTTTGTATCGGCTGACGGGGCGCGAAGAGTATTTGCAGAAGGCCCGGCGGACAGCGCTGGCCGCCCGAGAGCGCTGGATGGATGAAAAAACAGGGGCCTTGCGCTGTGAAGCGATGTTTGCTTTTACCCTGATTGAGGCATGGATTGAATTGGGGGAGATTTCCGGTCAGGAAGAGTGGCGGCAGGCGGCCCGAAAAGGGATGGAGTATGTTCATCAGCAGGTGCGGGACCCAGAGGGGCGTTATTCAAAACGATGGGACCGGCCGAATCCGGAACCGATTCGTGAATGGAAACTGCTGTATCCGTCGGCAGCGGCCCGGGGATATTGGGCTCTGGCGGCGGCTTACGGAAAAAAGGAAACCAACCAATCAAAACGGGAGTCAAGATGAAGACGGGATGGAAGATGCGGCGGAACGGAGCCGGTATTGCGGTGATCTTTGTCCTGCAGGCCGTTTGCGGGGCGGCAAAAGAGAAGATGATGGAGCCTGTTGATTATGTCAATCCGCTGGTGGGGACGGATTCTTGGTTTGGGTTTTCGACGGGCAACACGTATCCGGCGGTCGGGCTGCCGCGGGGACTGAATTTCTGGACGCCGCAGACGGGCAAAATGGGCGACGGGTGGATTTATCAGCATGATGCACATAAGATCTGCGGATTTCGCCAGACGCATCAGCCCAGCCCGTGGATTAATGATTACGGGGCGTTTGCTCTGATGCCGCTGGAGGGCCGGTTGGTTTTTGATGGAGAGAAGCGGGCCAGCTGGTTTTCGCACAAGACAGAGATTGCCAAGCCCTACTATTATAAGGTGTATCTGGCGGATCCGGATACGACGGCGGAGATGACGGTGACCCAGCGGGCGGCGCAATTTCGTTTTTGGTTTCCCGATTCAGAGGCTTCCTATGTGATTGTGGATGGTTTTCACAAGGGCTCGTGGGTGAAGGCTGTCCCGGCAGAGCGGAAGATTGTAGGATACTGCCGCAATCACAATGGCGGGGTGCCGGACAATTTCGCCGATTATTTTGTGGTGGTATTTGACCGCGATTTTGAAGAAGTGACGTTCTGGCGTGACGGGCAGATTCACCAGGGGGCTCCGGAGCAGAAGGGCGAGCATGTGATGGCGGCGGTTCGCCTGAAGACCCGCCGCGGTGAGCCGGTTTGTCTCAAAGCGGCCTCGTCCTTTATCAGCCTGGAGCAGGCAGAACGGAATTTGAAGCGGGAGATTGGAAGCGATACCTTTGACCAGACCTGTCGGAAGGCGCGGGATGTCTGGAATGAGCATCTGGGACGCGTGGAGGTTCGCGGCGGAACGAAAGAGCAGCATCAAAATTTCTATACGGCAATGTATCGCACCCTGCTGTTTCCGCGGGATTTTACAGAGGTGGATGCGCAGGGTCAGATCGTTCATTACAGCCCCTATAACGGCAAAGTTCTGCCGGGGCCGATGTACACAGACAACGGTTTCTGGGACACCTTCCGGGCGGCTTTCCCGCTGACAACGCTTTTGTATCCGGAGGAAAATGCGCGAATGATGGAGGGCTTGGCCAATACGTACCGGGAAAGCGGATGGCTGCCGGAATGGGCCAGCCCGGGACATCGCGACTGCATGATTGGTTCGCATTCGGCGGCGATTATCGCCGATTCATACCTGAAAGGAATCCGGAGCTGCGACATCCAGACGCTGTACGAGGCGATTCTGAAAAACACGGAAAACAGCGGGCCGCTCGGCTCTGTCGGACGTCTGGGGGTGTCGTATTACAATGAACTCGGATATGTCCCCTCCGATGTCGGAATTCGGGAGAGCGCCGCACGGACACTCGAATACAGTTATGATGATTTTACCATCTGGAAACTGGCGCAGGCCCTGGGCCGTCCGCAGGAGGAAATCGAGCGGTTCCGCAGGCGGGCTCAGTATTATCGAAATCTGTTCGATTCCTCCACGAATTTTATGCGCGGACGCAACAAAGACGGCACTTGGGCCAGTCCGTTTGTTCCGGAGAAATGGGGCGGCGATTTTACAGAGGGCTGCGCGTGGCATTATACCTGGTCGGTCTTCCATGACCCGCAGGGACTGATTGACCTGATGGGCGGGCGGGAGGCATTTGTCGCCAAAATGGATGCGGTTTTCGCCACACCCCCCAAGTATGACTGTTCCTATTATGGTTTCCCGATTCACGAGATTATTGAGATGACCGTGATGAATTTCGGCCAGTATGCCCACGGAAACCAGCCGATTCAGCATATGATTTATCTGTATGCGTATGCAGGACAGCCCTGGAAGACGCAGAAATGGGTGCGGGAGGTGATGGAGCGGCTGTATCACCCGACGCCGGACGGCCTTTGCGGGGATGAAGACAATGGGCAGACCTCGGCGTGGTATGTGTTCTCAGCGCTGGGGTTTTATCCGGTCTGCCCGGGGACGGGCGAGTATGTGCTGGGCTCACCGCTGTTTGAAGAAGCGGTAGTTCGATTGTCGAATGGTAAAAAGTTTATCATTGTAGCCCGGGGGAACTCTCCGGACAATCGGTACATTCAGTCGGCCAAACTGAATGGGCGAACCATAACTCGAACCTATTTGAAGCATGAGGAGCTGATGAAGGGAGGCCGGCTGGAGCTGAAGATGGGGCCGGTGCCCAATGAAAAATGGGGCAGCAGGCCGGAGGATGCGCCGTATTCAATGTCTCGGAAAAAATAGGAACAGGTTTCCAACTTGGTTGAAACGCATTACTCAGCGAAAGAAGAGGGACTTATGAAAAACAAAACCGGAGTGATTTACCTGGCGTTTTTTGTGATGGGGGTTGCGGATGCGATGGGGCCGTTTTCGGAGGCCGTCCGTCAGAATTATCAGCTGAGCAATGTGATGGCGACGCTGCTGTCGTTCTTTGTATTTATCGCCTTTGCGGTGTTCAGCGTGCCGGGCGGGGTTCTGGCGGCCAAAATCGGCAAGAAGAATCTGCTGCTGCTGGGGCTGGGGCTGAATGCGGCCGCTATGCTGATTCCCTGTCTGTTTGAGCCTGGGTTTGCCTTTCTCCTGGGCTGTATTTTTGTGCTCGGGGTCGGCACAACCCTGCTGCAGGTGGCGGGCAATCCCATTATGCGGGATGTCAGTGCCGAAGGAAAGTACAGCCGGAATCTGAGTCTGGCGCAGGGGTTCAAGGGGGTCGGCAGCACGATTTCGTCCTATCTAGTGACGGCGGCGGCTGGGTTTTTTCTGCTGGAGCGTCTGGGCTGGCGGGCGGTCTTCCCGATTTTCTTTGTCCTGATGCTGATTACCTTCATTTGGGCGGCCTTGCTGAAGATAGAGGAAACCAAAGCGGAGGTGCCGCCGAGCATCGGGTCCAGTTTGGCCCTGCTGGGCAAACCGTTTGTTGCTTTTGCCGTCTTTGGGATATTTCTGTATGTGGGGGCAGAGGTGTGTATGGGGCGGTTTTTATTGCCGCTGATGAAAGAGATGGTGGTAGCGGAGGGAACGGCTTCGAAGTTCGGGCCGGCATTCTTTTTCCTGGTGCTCACGGCCGGGCAGCTTTTGGGGCCGGTGGTGCTGCATTGGATTGCTCCGCGGGTGTTTTTTGTGATTTCAGCGGTTCTGGGACTTGCCGGAGCAGTGATTTTGATGTTTGGCAATGCCGTGCTGGCGCCAGTGGGTGTTCTGGCGGCCGGACTAGGCTATGCAAACATCTGGCCGATGCTGTTTTCCATTACGGTTGAAAAAGACCCCAAACACAGCAGTGAACTGAGCGGTCTGATGTGTATGGCAATCGCAGGCGGGGCGGTTGTGCCGCTGCTGATGGGCAAATTTGTGGACAGCGGCTGGGGACAAAATGCCTTTTTGGTTCCCGCGATTTGTTTTGTGTACCTGCTGATGCTGTCGCTGTGGAAAGAAGCAAAAAAAGAGGCGGTTTGTGCCTAATCCTTGCGTTTGGGAGAAAGGGAAATGGAGAATTGGAAAAAAGACCCGAGGACGGTATTGACGCTCGATGCGGGCGGTACAAACTTTGTTTTTTCGGCGATGCAGGGCTTTGAGGAAGTTGTCGAGCCGATTCGTCTGCCCGCCCATGCGAATGACCTTGCCAAGAGCCTGGAAACGATGATCACCGGTTTTCGGCAGGTGAGCGGCCAATTAAAAAAAAAGCCGGCGGCCATCAGTTTTGCGTTTCCTGGGCCGGCGGATTATCCGAATGGGATTATCGATAATGTCGGGAATCTGCCGGCGTATGCGGGCGGTGTGGCCTTGAAGGACTTTCTCGAAGAGACCTTTGGGATTCCGGTTTTTATCAATAATGACGGCGATTTGTTTGCATACGGAGAGGCCATTGCCGGTTTCCTGCCGAAGGTCAATCGGATGCTTGAGGAGGCCGGCTCTCCGAAACGGTATTCAAAACTGTTCGGTGTGACGCTCGGAACGGGATTCGGCGGCGGGATTGTGGCGGACGGCCGGCTGTATGTCGGGGACAACTCCGCAGCCGGCGAAATCTGGATTGTCCGCCAGAAACGACATCCAAACAGTTTTGCAGAGGAAGGGGTGAGTATCCGTGCGGTGCGGGGTTCCTATGCTCGGCTGGCGGGGATTCCGTTTGACCAGACCCCCAGCCCCAAGGAGATTTATGAAATCGGGATAGGACAGCGGGAAGGAAATCAGGCGGCGGCCCTCGGGGCTTATGCGGAACTGGGCGAGGTGCTCGGCGATGCCCTGGCGAACGCCATCACGCTGCTGGATGGACTGATTGTCATCGGAGGCGGGCTGTCGGCGGCGTATCCTCTGTTTATTGAAGCAGTCCTGACGGAAATGAACGGGCAGCTGGAAAGCTGCAGCGGCAAGAAGTTTAATCGGCTGGTGCAGCACTGCTTTGATTTGGAAAGCGAGGAAGGACGACGGGCCTTTCTGGCCGGCCGGGTCAAGGAGATTGCTGTGCAGGGTTCTCATCGAACGATTTGCTATGATTCGATGAAACGAATCGGAATTGGGAGGGCAGTGATGGAAACCAGTCGGGCTGTTTCGGTAGGGGCGTACGCATTTGCCCTCAGTCAGCTGAACGGATAATTGGACGAATCAGGAAAGGAAACGAAGATGATTCGGTTGGAAGCCGTAAGCGGATTGATTAAATGGACGGTTTTGCTGGGATTGACGGCGGGCGGGGTTTCGCAGGCGGCTGACGGATATGTTTCCCGCCGTCCGCCGGTGGAAAAACGGACGTTTGTGAGCGAGGCGGTGGAAGAGACCATTCGGCAGGTCAAGCCGCAGATTCGAGACCCGAAACTGGCCTGGATGTTTGAGAATTGCTATCCGAACACGCTGGATACGACGGTGGATTTTGAAGTTATTGACGGAAAACCCGACACTTTCATCATTACAGGTGATATCGATGCAATGTGGCTGCGGGATTCGACCTGCCAGGTCTGGCCCTATATGCCGCTGATTCAAAAAGATGCCAACCTGCGTCAGATGATTGCGGGGCTGATCCGTCGGCAGACAAAGTGCGTTCTGCTGGACCCGTATGCCAATGCGTTTTACAAAGATATGAATCGTCCCTCTCACTGGGCGTCCGACCGGCCGGCACCGGGCCCGGGCGTTCATGAGCGCAAATGGGAGGTGGATTCGCTCTGCTATGTGATTCGGCTGGCGCATGAATATTGGCGGCAAACAGGAGATATGTCCTGTTTTGATGCCGACTGGGACCGGGCGATGCGGCTGATTGTCTCCACATTTAAAACGGAACAGCGGAAAGACGGTCAAAGCCCCTACCGATTTATCCGGCTTACGTCGCGAATGACCGATGCGCCGGTCTTTGAGGGGACGGGCCAGCCGATGCGTCCGGTGGGGCTGATTTCCTCAATGTTCCGTCCCTCGGATGATGCGACGGTGCTGCCGTTTCTGATCCCGTCGAATCTGTTCGCGGTCCAGTCGCTCCGTCAGGCAGCGGAAATTTACGAAAAAGGGCGAATGGAGAAAGCGTTTGCACGGGACTGCAGGCGGCTGGCGGACGAGGTTGAAAAGGCCGTTATGAAATGTGGGACGGCCAAACACCTGCAATTTGGGACAATTTACGCCTATGAGGCGGACGGCTTCGGCAATGTTCTGTTTATGGATGATTCGAATGTGCCCAGTCTGCTGTCGCTGCCGTATCTGGGGATTTGCCGTCCGAACGACCCGCTGTATCAGCGGACGCGGCGGTTTCTCCTGAGCGAATGGAATCCGTGGTATCTGAAAGGCAAGGCCGCGGAAGGAGCCGGCAGTCCGCATACCGGCAAGACGCATATCTGGCCGATGGGCATCATTCTGCGGGCGCTGACCAGTCAGGACCCGCAGGAGATTCGGATGTGTCTGCATTGGCTTAAAACCACGGATGCCGATACGGGATTTATACATGAATCGTTTCATAAGGACAACCCTAAGGACTTCTCGCGAGATTGGTTCGCCTGGGCGAACACGCTCTTCGGCGAACTGATTCTGAAGGTTTATCACGAGCATCCGGACCTGCTGAAACTGGGAGAAATATAAGGACCATTCGATGAACTTCTCTGTCTTGTCAGCTGTTCTGCTGGGGCTGGGCGGCTGTACGGTACACGCTGTGTCGGCTCAAAAAGCACCCGCTGAACGAAGCCCTCTGTATGGCCCCGTGAAGCCGCTTCAGGCAGGACAATCTATTTATGTATTTGCCAAAAAAGCGGATACACCGGACAGTCAGTTTGTCGCCGTGCAAACCCTGCAGGGGATAGCGGCTCGGACGACCGGACCTCGAATTTGGATTGATTTGGGAGATCCGACATTTCCGGACTATCTTTCCGCCAAATACCAGATTGTGTTGGACCGGACCTATGCAGAAGATTTTGCAGGGCTCATTGCGGCCCTGAAGTCCTGCACGAGCGGGCGGTATGTCTTGTATGATTTGCGTCAGCGGGCTTCGCTGAGTGCGGCGACAACGATGGCGGGGCTTCTGGATGCGCCGGCGGCGGATGTCAGTCTCCAAGAGGTGTTTGAAAAGGCCGGCTATACGATGGCTCTCGATGTGCGGGAGAAAGACTGCCGGTGGGTGTATGAGAATTATATAGAGCAGCTCAATCCGGAGGCGATTCTCATTCATACTCATACCCGCCGTCAGCATCCAAGTGCGGCTTTTCTGCGAGACTGGGGGCCGGCGCTGCAGGCTTTGGATTGGTGGTATCCGGATAAGGAGCTGTCGCAGAAGGTCTATCAGAAAATCGCTCTCTGCTCACCGGTGTACGGCTGGCAGTCCCCGAATTCCTCCGATGAAGGGGTGACGATTCAGCAGCATTCCGAGGCCGGATTTTTCCAGATTCCCTCGGACTGGATGGTGAATCTGTCGGTTCACGCCTCTTTGGGGCCGGTGATGAAGGAGCGGCGGTTTGTCCAAAAGGCCGAAAGAAAAGAGCCCGTACGGCGGGAAGGGGTTCATACCGTCACCTTTATCCTAAGCGATATGGACAATATTTTAACGGAAATCGGAACGCATTCGTTCTTCTCGAACCGCCGGTTTTACCGTAATCCTCATCGGGGACAATTTCCGATGGGCTGGGGAATGGCCCCGGCTTTGGTCGAGTTATCCCCCGGCGGGGTGGAGATGTGGTATGAGAAGGCGACGAAACAGGATGCCTTTGTCGGATACTGCGGACTGGGCTATTTTTATCCGAGTCATTTTCCGGCTATGGATGTGCATGCAGAGCGGCTGAAAGGATATCTGGAGCGGGCGGACCTGCGGACGCTTCTGCTGATTGACCGCCTGGAACCCGCCCAACGGTTGACGGAGGATTATGCCCGTATCATCGAGCCCTTTGCACAAATCGACTGCCTGCGGGGGTTTTTCTATCTGGAGTACATGGCATACGCTCATTCAGAAGGGCAGATTTTCTGGGTCGGCGAAAAACCCATTGTGACGGCTCGTTTTGATTTCCGACAGGAAAAGTTTTATCCGCACGTGCGTTCAAGTCCAGAGGAGCTTGCGGCGGCTCTGAATGCTATGCCGAAAAATCCAGACAGTCCGGATGGGTACAGTTTTGTGACGGTTCACGCCTGGAGCCGGGGATTGGATGAGGTCTATGCGGTCATCGAGCGGCTGGAACCAGCCGTTCGGGTTGCAGGGCCGGAAGAGTTTATTGAGCTGATTCGGCTGAATCTGGGGCCGAAGTGAGCAGCTCAGCCTGCGGTTTGGCCGAGAATCGCCAGGACAGAAAACTGATGTACAGCAGCATCAGGTGAGCGGCCGTTTCGAGCACTTCCTCCAGTCCGACGTGCAGTTCATATTCGAGGGGGAGATGGAGAACGCGAAATCCTCGGCGTGCTGTAAATTGGGAAAGACCATACGTAAGAAAAGCCGTGAGAAGCCAGACTTTCATAGGGAGCCATTGATGAAGGACTTTCAGGGCTTCTTTCCATTTCCATGCCAAAGCAGCCAGAACAACGAGTGCAATATAGATGCCTTTGCTGGTGCCGCTGAAGTGCCATTCGCGGAGAAAGAATGCTCCTGCAAGAGCCGTTAGGAGGATAAAGAGCGGATGACGTTCCCGGCAGGTTCTGGCGAAAAAAACAAAGAAAGCCGCAGCCAGAATCGGCAGTGCCAGAATTTCGTGGATCCTTTTCTCATAGAAAGCTGTCCAGCCGGCAAAATAGGCTATATAAACAGACAGAGAGAGGACCAGAGGCAGTCCGAGCGGCAGCCATGCCCCCCTGAGGGGTTTTTCTTTCTGTTGCAAGATGAGTCAAAGTTCATGGTCGTCCGTCCCATAGGTACATCAGCTGAGGGGTGGTCCATTGGTGAAGAGTTTTGGCGTCGAATTTGAAGGCGGTTTTTTCCTGGGCAGTCAGCAGGTCCCAGAAAGCGAAACGCTGCTTGTATTCAACGACACGGGCGCCCTGAATCCCGGCTAATTGTTCGGTAAGGGCGACGGCGTCCTGCAGATAGCCGATTTCATCGATCAGCCGTTTTTGGAGGGCTTCGGGGGCGGGATAAATGCTGCCGTCGGCCAGGCGGCGTACTTCTTCGGGGGTTAGCACATCCCGTCGGCCTTCACGGACGACCTCGAGGAACCGCTCAAAGGCGGGCTGAATCAGTTTTTCCTTTAAGTAAGCGGTTTGTTCTTCTGTGGTGCGTCGGAACAAACTGGGCCAGTCTTTTTTCTCCCCGCTTTTGACGACGACGGGATTGATGCCGAGTTTCTGTTCGAGCAGGTCTTGAATCACCAAGTGGCTCAGGATGACGCCGATGGAGCCGGTGATGACGGTTGGTTCAGCGATGATTTTGTCGCAGGCCACGGCGGAATAATATCCGCCGGAAGCGGCAACGGATTGCAGAAACGCTACAGCCGGTTTTCCGGTTTTTTCACGGAAGCGTTTGATTTCATTGTAAATTTGGTCGCTGGAGGAGACGTATCCTCCCGGGCTGATGATGCGGACGATGACGCCGCGAACGAAGGAATCCTTGGCGGCCTGTTCGATCTGTTTGCGGACCAGTTCACTGGCGGTTTCATCGATGAGGTCTTTGAGATTGATAACGGCCAGTGTTTGGTGGCGGGGGCCGTCAATGAGGACGGATTCTTCAAACGTCTGCTTGTAGCCGCTGAAGGCCGTGCTGGAAACGAGAGCGGCCATTCCTCCTAAAGCCAGCAGAAGCAGCAGATTGGTCAGGATGGAGAGAACCAGCACCACTCCCCAGAAAATTTTCCAGCCGAGTCCTTTTTTGCGAGGAGAGGGAGGCGGAGGGGGAGTCTGCAGGGGAATCGCTGTCGGAATTGGGCCCGACTGCGGCGCTTCTGCCGGTGTATAATTGTCAAAATCCATAATAAATCCTTCCGAAAAATAACTTTTAATTGGAAAATTGTAAGGAGTATGCACAGAAGAGTCAAGAAACGATTCTTGACAAATCCAGTCTTGTTGAAATAATGAAATCTTCTTGTTTTTGGGTCAGGAATCAAGAAAACGTGCTGCTGCGCAAGAAAAAAAAGAAAAAGGAACGAAATCTGTTTTTAGACTGGCTGGGATATGCCGTCCTGCGGATTCTCTTTTTTGTTCTGGGCTTTTTTCCGATTGAATGGAATCTGCGGCTGGCGTGTTTTTTGGGGCGGCTTCTGTGGACGTATTATCATCGGGGGCGGATGAGGGCTTTGGAGAATCTTCGGGCGGCCTATCCGGACAAAGATCCGCATTGGCATGAAGAAGTCGGAAGGCGTTCGTTTGAGCAGCTGGTGATGCTGGTGATGGATGTGTTTTTTACGCCTCGTCTGGTGGTCAAAGAGCGGTGGCCCAGTTATGCCCGTCTGATCAATATTGAACGGGTCAAATGGATGATGCAGGAAAAGAAGGGGCTCCTGATGGCCGGAGGCCATTACGGCAACTTTGAGATTATCGGGTATATGCTCGGTCAGTGGGGCTTTAATGTGTACAGCATCGCCCGGCCTCTGGATAATCCCTACATCAACCGCTATCTGTACGGCATTCGTCAGCGTCATGGACAGAAGATTATTGATAAGTTCGGGGCCTCCGAGCAGATGGAACAGCTGGTCAAAGAAGGGGCCACGCTGTGCTTTATTGCCGACCAGGACGCCGGACGCAAGGGCATTTTTGTGGATTTCTTCGGACGCAAGGCCAGTTCCTACAAAAGCATTCCCCTGCTGGCGATTCATTACAATCTGCCGCTGGTGATTGGGGGAAGCCGTCGGGTAGGAAACCGGTTTTTCTTTGAGATGGAGTGCAGCCGGATTATCCTTCCGCAGGAATGGCAGGATAAAGAGGATCCGCTGAGCTGGCTGGCTCAGGAGTATACGCGGGCTCTGGAAGAGTTTATCCGCAAAGATCCGACGCAGTATTGGTGGATACACCGCCGCTGGAAGACCCGTCCGAAGGAGGAGCTGTCGGTGGCCGGTTGCTCGTCTGAATCAAACCAGCAGGAGTAAACAAATCTTCAATTGACAGTTTTTCTGCGGCGGTCTATGATTCGAAATAGACACAAGAGGTCTTTTATTCTGTCTGGAGACTGACTATGGCACAAGGTGAAAAAAGCTGGGAAAAGCGGCTGGCAGGCGGACCGGATGAACTGGCGGTGGATTTTGTTGAGTCTCTGTCGTTTGACAGGCGGTTGTATAAGCACGATATAGCCGGTTCGATTGCACATGCCGAAATGCTGGCCGCACGGGGTCTGATTACCCGGGCCGAGCTGGTGGACATCAAAAAGGGGCTTCTGGAGATTGCTGAGGAGATTGCCTCGGGCCGGTTTGTGTTTGACAAGCGGCAGGAGGATATTCATATGGCGGTGGAGGCGGCGCTGATTGCCAAAATCGGCGAGGCGGGCAAGAAACTGCACACCGGACGCAGCCGCAATGACCAGGTAGCGACGGACCTGCGGCTGTGGATGCGGGATGAGATTGAGATTCTGCAGGCGTATCTGACGGACCTGCAGCGGGCGCTGGTGAAACAGGCGGAGCAGTATGCGGAGGAGATTATGCCTGCCTATACACACCTGCAGCGGGCACAGCCGGTGACAATCGGGGCCTATCTGCTCAGTTTTGTGGAGATGCTGGCCAGAGACTGGAGCCGTCTGAAAGACTGCCGTGCACGTCTGAATGTCTGTCCGCTGGGCAGCGGGGCTGTCGCAGGCTCGACCCTGCCGCTGGACCGGGAAATGACAGCCAAATCACTCGGTTTTGCCGACATTACCTATAACAGTATCGATTCGGTTTCGGATCGGGATTTTTGTGCAGAGTTTATTTTCTGCTGTGCTCTGATTGCCGCCCATTTGTCGCGTCTGGCGGAGGACTGGATTCTGTTTGCGACAACCGAGTTCGGCTTTGTCCGAATTGCTGATGCCTATTGCACCTCTTCGAGTATGATGCCGCAGAAGCGCAATCCGGATATGCTTGAACTGATTCGCGGCAAAACGGGTTCGGTTTATGGATCTCTGGTGGGGATGCTGACGATTCTGAAGGCTCAGCCGTCCACCTACAATCGTGATTTGCAGGAAGACAAACTGCATGTATTTCGAGCGGCGGATGTGACAGAGGCGTGTGTGCAGATGGCCCGGGCGATTGTCGAACATACGACGTTTCAGACGAAGCGCATTGCGCAGGGATTGGAGGAAGGGTTTCTGGATGCAACGGCGATGGCCGAGTATCTGGTCGGCAAAGGAGTTCCGTTCCGAGAGGCGCACGGAATCGTCGGAACCCTCGTGGCTCAGTGCGAAAAAGAAGGCAAGGTCAAACTCTCGCATCTGTCGTTGGATCAGATGCAGGCTGTCTGCCGAGTGATTGGCGGGGATGTGTATGATGTTTTGAATCCAGCCGGCGTGTGTCGGCATTATAAAACGCTCGGCGCCGGCGGCCTCGAGAACACCCGCGCCCAAATTCAGTACTGGAAAGAAAAAATCAAAGCCCAGTAATGGAGGAAAGCAGAGAAGGGAAAACGGTCTTTATGTGTTGCGAAGATCAGATTACATCGTGGTTTGCGGCGCAGAGTCGGCTGGATCCGAAGCGGTTTCCGATTGGGATTGGAGATGATATGGCCGAAATTCAGCTGGCGGAGGGGGTATCGGTTCTGATTACAACCGATACGCTGATGGACGGGGTGCATTTTGACCTGTCTGTCTGTACGCTTGAGCAGGCGGGTTATAAGGCGATGGCGGCCTCGTTGAGCGATTGTGCGGCGATGGCGACGGTGCCCCTTTGTGCCGTGGCGGCGGTGTCGCTGCCGACGGACTTCGGCATTGAGCATCTCAAACAGCTGCATGCCGGACGCGTGCAGGCGGGAGAGCCCTTTGACTGCGAAGTGGTGGGGGGGGATATTACGAAGTGGCGGCATCCGGGGGGCAAGCTGGTTCTCTGCTATACGATGCTCAGCCGGCCCAGCGGGCATCATCCGCCGGTGCGGCGGAGCGGAGCCCGGGTCGGAGACCTGATTTGTGTGACCGGCACGCTGGGCGGGTCTATTCTGGGCAAGCATCTGGAGTTTGTGCCGCGGGTGCGGGAGGCGCTGGAGATGACGCGGCTGGCCCGGATTCATTCGATGATGGATATCACGGACGGTCTGAGCACAGACCTGAACCGAATCTGTACACAAAGCGGTGTCGGGGCTCTGCTGGAGGCGGAGGCGATTCCGATTTCGGATGCGGCCCGACAAATGCCCAATCCGCTCGAGGCGGCGCTGAATGACGGGGAGGATTTTGAACTGCTCTTTACACTCCCGCAGGACCAATGGGAAAAACTGAAGGGCTTTTCAATGGTTCCGCTGACTGTCATTGGGAGGATTACGGACAGCCGCCGGATGCAGATTCGGATGCCGGATGGGCGGGTGGAACCGCTGGTGCCGCGGGGGTATGACCATTTATGACAGAGGCGAACCTTTTTGAAACGATTACGCATTCGCCCGAAGAGACGATAGAGCTGGGCCGGCGGTTCGGGGCGGCGCTGAAAGGGGGCGAAGTGGCCGCCTTGATTGGGACACTCGGGACGGGCAAGACGCATTTTATCAAGGGGGTTGCAGCCGGACTGGGGGCAGCGCGGCTGGGAGCGGTGAGCAGTCCGACGTTTGTCCTGATGAATGAGTATTGCGCCCGGGACGGACGGCTGACGGTGTATCATATCGATGCCTACCGGCTCAGAACGATTGAGGAATTCGAGAATCTGGGGATTTCGGATTATCTGGGGCCGGATGCAGTTCTTTTAATCGAGTGGGCGGATAAGGTGCTGGCGGCTCTGGACGGCCTTGCGTATATCCGCATTGATTTTTCGCATGTGGGACCGACAGAGCGGCGAATTGCCATTCAAAACTGCCCCTATTCCCTGGATTGATTGACCCATTCCCCAAAAAGGGTCAGGGCGGAGGTTTTGGTGATTTTGACTTGGACAAATTGTCCGGTCAGGTCGGCAGGGCCGTTGAACACGACAATGTAGTCGTGAGCGCTTCGTCCGATCAGTTGGGGCTGGTCGGCGGACTCGGCCTTGTTCAGATGGGGCTTTTTGCTGGGACCTTCTACAAGCACCTCGAGAGTTTGTCCCTGGAAACGCCGGTTGTCTTCTTCCGCGATTTTGTTGACCAGTTCGAGCAGACGAATGTTTCGCTGCTGTTTGACTTCCGGGGGGACATTGTCTTCAAGCCGCTTATCCGCATAGGTGCCCGGGCGAGGGGAATATTTGAAGATAAAGCAGTTTTTGTAGCGGACTTTCTGGACCAGGTCCGCCGTGGCCTCAAAATCCTCTTGCGTTTCTCCCGGAAAGCCGACGATAAAATCGCCGGTGACGGCCAGATTGGGGACAATCGACCGGGCTTTTTCAATCAGGTCCAGGTATTGTCGGGCCGTGTAGCCGCGGTTCATCGCCTTTAGAATCGTGTCGGAGCCGCTCTGAGCGGGCATGTGCAGATAGGGACAAACCTTGGGCAGTCGGGCCATCGCCTCAAAAACAGAGTCATCCATTTGGGCCGGATGACTGGTGATAAAATGAATCCACCGGATCGAATCAATTTGACTGACCATTTCGAGCAGGTCGGCCAAAGTATAAGTGCGGCCGTTTTCGGTATAGCGGTAGGAGTTAATCGTCTGACCCAGCAGGGTGATTTGCTGAATGCCCCGCTCGGCCAGTTTTTGGGCCTGCTGCAGAATGACCTTGGGCGGTCGGGACACTTCAGGCCCGCGGACGTAAGGGACAATGCAGAAGGTGCAGAAATTGTTGCACCCACGCATGGCTCGGATAAAGGCCTGTGATTTCAGATGATTGTCATCTGAATCATAGGCAACTTCAAACTCGTCCAGTTTCTCGCTGACAGTATGGACGTCCGGGCTGTCGGCTGGTCGGCGGATTTTTTCGGTAACAGCAAGGATTTTGCAACGCTCCTCGAGGGCCTGCTGAAGGAGGGCGGGGACTTCGTGGAGCTGTTCGGGTCCGGCGGCCAAATCAACAACCGGATGTTCAAGCAGCTGAGGCCCGAGCCGCTGGGCCATGCAGCCGATGACCGCCACGAGCAGACGCGGGTGTTTTTTTTTCAGGTGCTGCAGGTGGCCCAAATGCGAGAACACCCGCTGTTCGGCGTGCTCACGGACGGAGCAGGTGTTGATGACAACGACGTCGGCCTCGGCAGGCGAATCGGTCATTTCCCATCCGTTTTCGGTCAGGGCGGCGGCCAGAAGCGACGAGTCCAGTTTGTTCATCTGGCAGCCGAAACTCTTCAGATGTATTTTTTTGCCGTTCATCAGAACCAGCCAGTATAACGTAGCCGGGCGACTGATTCCAGCATTAGGAAAAGATGTTTGGAAAGACGGGGGGATTGATTCAATCCGTGTTAAAATGATGCGAATTATACGAAAAAAGGCGGCGAGAGAAGCTCGCCAATCCTCTGCTTTGATGACATAAAAATTTTCAGAAAATTATGGAAATGTTTTAAATCTCTGATAATAGGGGATTTATACTTAAATTATTTTGGAGAATCTGATGGGGCCGATATCGGGAAATCGTGTGGAAATAGAGCAGAAGACGGGAAAGTATAAGCTTCGCCGTCCCGGGTTTGCCGGATTGACTTGGGAGGATATGGAGCGGTTGGAACGTCTTGTAGAGAAAGGACTTCGACTGTCAGGCCTTTATAGAATCGGCTTTCAAAATCTATTCGATTTGCGGATTGAGAGAGTCGAAATCGCTTTTGAACGTTTGCCGGAGGCGTTTGATGGACTGCGGGTTCTGTGGCTGTCGGATTTTCACATCGAACCTCTCGAAGGGTTGCCGGAGGCCTTGATAAAGGCTGTGGAACCGCTTGATTTTGATATAGCCGTGTTGGGTGGGGATTGTGCCTTTCATTACGACCTCACGGAAAAAGCCGTGGAGCAAATGTGGAAGATTGCCAAGCCGCTTTTAAAGCGGGTGCTTGTTTACGGCATTTTGGGCAATCACGATCGGTATGAAATGGGCCGCATTCTCGAAAATTGGGGTGTTCAAATGCTCGTTAATGAGTATTGCCGCCTGGAAAGAGACGGTCAATGCGTCTATCTGGCCGGTGTCGATGACTGCCATTATTACAGGGGGGATGATTTAGAAGCCGCTTTAGCTGGGATACCGAATGATTGCTTTAAGATTCTCCTCTCACATTCGCCAGAAATTGTAAATAAAACGGATGGATATTTATTTGATTTATGCCTTTGCGGACATACTCACGGCGGGCAAGTCTGCCTGCCGAACGGCTTCCCACCGGTTACTTGTTCCTCTGTCAGCAGACGATTTGCAAAGGGCTTATGGAAAAAGGGAGGAATGATTGGCTATACTTCGAGGGGGCTTGGGGTCTCCGGAATTTCGGTCCGGTTTTTTTGTCCGCCTGAAATCACCCTGTTAACTTTGCGAAAAAAATAGTCGATAACAGCCACTGAGGAGCGGATGAAGAAGATGTAGAAAGTCTTGTTGTGTCTCTTGTCTTTAACACAGGAGAGAAAAATGAGCAAGGCAAAAAACAAAGGGAAAAAGCAGGACGAAAAAGCAGCTTCTGAAAAGCCGGAAAAACTTGATAAGAAGTTTTATGAGAAGGAACTGGAAAAACTTCAAATCGAACTGGTCAAGCTTCAGGAGTGGATTAAACATAAAGGCCTGAAGGTTGTTGTGCTTTTTGAAGGGCGCGACGCTGCCGGCAAGGGAGGGGTCATCAAGCGAATCACACAAAAGCTCAATCCCCGCGTCTGCCGGGTGGTGGCTTTGGGGACGCCCACAGAGAAAGAAAAGACACAATGGTATTTTCAGCGGTATGTCGCCCATCTGCCGTCGGCAGGTGAAATGGTTTTGTTTGACCGCAGCTGGTACAATCGAGCCGGTGTAGAGCGGGTGATGGGATTCTGCACGGAGGAGGAATACCGCGAGTTCCTTCGCTCCTGTCCGGAATTTGAGCGCATGCTGATTCGCTCAGGGATTATTCTGATTAAATATTGGTTTTCTGTCAGCGATGAAGAGCAGGAGCGTCGTTTCCAGGCCCGTCTGGAAGACCCGACCAAGCGATGGAAGCTGAGCCCGATGGATTTGGAGTCACGGGCCCGGTGGGTGGAATATTCAAAGGCCAAGGATGAGATGTTTGCGCATACAGACATCAAACAGGCCCCATGGTATGTGGTGGAGGCGGACGATAAACGGCGGGCCCGTCTGAACTGCATTGCCCACCTTCTGAGCATGATTCCGTATAAAGACCTGACGCCGCCGCCGATTAAACTGCCGCCTCGACAGAAAGATAAGGGCTACGTGAGACCGCCGATTACAGACCAAAACTTCGTTCCGCAGATTTATTAGTGTAAAGAACTGTTTCTTCTGGAAAGGCGGAGCTAATTCACCAAAGACAAAAGGAGGTTGGCAATATTCGGTAGTAAATGTTTCAGCCGAGGGCTGAGTTCCATAGTGCAGGTCGTGTTTTCAGGCTGGATTCCAACGATGACCACTTCCTTGGGTGCCTGTCCCAGCATTTTCGCCATCGCCAGAGTCTGGGGCAAGTCCAAATCGTGAAGCGATAAAGCAGAGGGGTTCGGCGGCAGCAGTTCATCCGGTGTCATCTGCACGATAGTGCCCGGAGGATAGTTCCCGTCCAGTGCATCGATCAGAATCACCCGCTCATAACGGCACAACGTATCAAGCAGGTCGGCACCGGCCGTGCCGCCGTCCAGGATATCGACGAAATCCGGCAGAGGACGATTTCGCAGATGTTCAATGACCCGGACTCCGATTCCTTCATCGCCGAGAAGGATATTGCCGATGCCCAGAATTAACGTTCGGGGTTTTTCCGCCATTCAAAGACAGCATCCCGTCTGAACAATCGTTTGGGCCTTGGTCTGGTCCGGACGAAGCAGATGCACCGAGCAGGCCAGACAGGGGTCAAAGGAATGAATCACCCGCAAAATTTCTACCGGTTGAGAGATGTCCTCCACCGGCGTCCCGATTAATGCCTGTTCGAGAGGGCCGGGCTGATTTTGGTCATCCCTCGGAGAGGCATTTCAGGAAGTCGGGGTAATTACCTGATATCGCAGAATTTTTCCTTTTGCTGTGGTGCTTCCGGCCGGAATGTATGCACTGATGGTTGACCAATGGCCTAAAGCGCCCCGCGGGGCTTCGGTCAGACCGATTCCGTTCAGCGGGTTTGGGACTGTCGGAATGGTTGGTTTTGAGTAAGAGGGTGCCCCTACGGAAAGTTCGTTCAGCCAGCCCGAGGTGTGATCGGCACTGTCCATGGCATACGCAATTTTTTGGGCTTCGAGCGCTCGTGCCAACAGACGGTCCATGACGGAGATTCCATTCCGGTAATCACCGTTTACCCACATCCTTGCCAGCGGTCCCAGTTCATAAACCTGTCCATTGTAGCGTGGAGCTTTGGTCCAGGAGTAAGCTCCTTCTTTATAACGGTCGGCTTCGGTTTCTCCAACGGAAGGATTCAGGCCGCTGGGACTGCTGAACCAGGAGTATTTGACGTCTTCCGCAATGACGGCCGGGTCGAGCGGTTCAATGGAGGTTCCGTTGTATCTGCCCCGAGCCAGCAGTTTTGAAGTGCCCGCATCATTCAGGTCAAAAACACCGTAGGCGAGCAGTTTTCCGCATCCGCGTCCGATTTCTGAATACTGGGGAAAGAGGTCTTTTAATGCCTGGGTGTCCGGAACAAAGACCGTATCAATAAATTGTTTGATTTCATCCAGCAAAACCCGAAAGGCCGCTGGCTTCTCTGTAGAGGGCACATCCAGACATCCGCCCGGCATGAAACTGGCCGGATGCGGCAGTTTGCCCCCGAACAGGGCTCCCATTTGATGGACTTTTCGACGGATGGCAAGGGCTTGAACATAATGACTGACAAGTGTTTGGGCCAAAGAACCGGAGATCATATCCGGAGTAATGAATCGTGGAGTCCAAGGGGCCATGTCCAGGATGCCCTGCGTGTTGATATAATCCATGGCGGCCAGGTGATAAAAATGCAGGATGTGCGACTGGATATAGTTGGCACCGAGTATGAGGTTTCTCAGGATGCGTCCATTGGCCGGAGGAGTCGCTCCGAAAGCGTTTTCGAGGGACAGACAGCTTGCCGTCGCGTGGGAAACCGGACAGACACCGCAGATTCGCTGAGAAATAATCGGGGCGTCGAATGCATCATGATTGATGAGGATTTTCTCGAAACCCCGGAACATCACTCCGCAGCTCCTGGCATTGACAACCTGCTGTTGGTTATCGACGGTATCCACCGTCACTTCAATTTTCAAATGTCCTTCGATTCGCGTAACAGGGTCTATTGTAAAGGTTGTCGCCATTGTTTATCTCCTCAGTTCCACTGGGTCTGATTCTCTCTGATGGTTAAGACCCTGTAATAAAGGGGGTCTTTCCGTCCGGAAAATCCGGTTCAACGCAGCCGCAGCACGGAGTTCGAGCTTCGACGCACCAATTGACACCGTTTTGGCCTGGGCTGCCGCTGTTCCATTTCAGGACAGGGCAGTTTGACCAGGTGTTTTTGCCCTTGCAGCCGAGGGTTTCCAGACAGCCGTAATCGCCGAGAGTTTCGGCCTTCGGCGGCTCCGTTCCAGGCCAGCGGGAGGGATGAAACAGACATTTTGCGTGTACTTTCTGGCTGCTGGAGTCTCCGAATAACTCTGCCGGACGTCCTTTGCTGTCGAGAGTTACTGTTTGACCGGCCAGCACCTTCAGCAGGGTCAGCACGAACCAGTCCGGATGTGCCGGGCAGCCGGGGATATTGATTAGGGGTTTACTGTATCCCAGTTCAATCAGTTTGTCTGATACGCCTTTGGCCCCTGTTGGATTTGGAACTGCGTGAGGGATGCCGCCGTAGCAGGCACAGGTTCCGAGGGCGATGATTTTGTCGGCTTTTTGGCTGAGGATGCTGAATGCCTCCTCCATAGAAAGGTGACCGCCGATATCACAAAATTTCACGGGACAAGCAGCGTCTTCTGCAGGAATGGAGCCTTCCACGACCAAAATATAACCCTGCCTGCAGAGGGCGTTGAAATCAACCAGGTTGACTCGCCCGTCTTTATCCAGGTCAAATTTCAGCTCAGTTCCTTCCATCAGCCACTGATTTTCAAATGCGCCCAGTTCCGTCAAATTCGGATGCGGCCCCAAGGCACCCTTTATCGCCAGGTCTCCTGCGGCTGCGATAAGGGTGGAATGGTATTCGAGGTTGATTTTATTCAGGAGAATGTCATCAATCGTTGTTGTTTTTACGCTGTTGAGCAGGGAGACACTGCAGCCGCTGCAGCTTTGTCCCTGAAGCCAGATGACACGAGGGTCTCCGCTGCCGGCCATGGCTTTTTGGATGAGGTCGAGCGGAAGAACCGAAGTGATGCCTGCTGCACCAGCGATTTTGAGAAAATCCCGTCTGGACAATCGCATATGTCCACCCTTTCAGGAAAGCTTCAACCCCCTGATCAGGCAGGGGTCACTTAATAAAACCATTCTATTTTGTATATTCCTCCCAAATAGTAAATTTTACTTACAGAAAAGAAAAGAGAATAAAAAATTATTTTGTACTTGCGTATGTGGTTGATAATAATGAAGTTGTGAAAATTTATTTTTTGTGGTAAAAATAAAGAAAACACGTAAGTATAGATTATTACTATATAGGGAAACGCTATTTTTTCGCAAGATAAGAGGCAAATTTCGGAATCATTTACGGCAAAAACTGTTGATATAATTCTTGACGGGATAGGGAAACCCGGCTATATTTTGCAATTGTTGCGGATGTGGCGGAATTGGCAGACGCGCAGGCTTCAGGTGCCTGTGGGCATTGCGCTCGTGGAGGTTCGACTCCTCTCATCCGCATTTTGTCTCCTTCCTTATCGTGATTTTCGAGCATATTTGATACGTCATGTCCTCTTTTTTTAAGGGATTTTCGAATAGATTACCGATATTCGCATTGTAAGGGGGAGAGTGTCTGTTAAAATGGTAAAAATTTTTCGGAGATGAAAAGATGGATAATTGGCTGCTTCTTGCCGCACAGGTGCATAGGTCGGCAAGTGCGGATGTGAGTCTGGTTCGTCAGGTCATTGACTTATTGTGGGAGCAAATTACCGTTTTAACCTGGTTTCAGGCGGTTTTGGCTATTTCCTTTGGTGTGGTTTATTTGCTTTATGGGTGGCGAATTTTTCGTGTTTTGGTGGTGATTTGCTTTGGGATGATTGGGATGTTTCTTGGAATGAAGGCGGGGGAGCGGTTTGGGAATGTGCCCGCAGGCGGGCTGGCGGGAACGGCTGTTTTTGCTTTTTTGGCTGTTCCGCTGATGAAGTGGTGTGTCAGTTTCCTGGGGGCTGCGGCGGGAGGAATTATCACCAGCGGGATTTGGTATGCCTGCCGGCTGCCGGAGCAGTATATCTGGGCGGGGGCGATTATCGGGATTGTAGCGGGCGGAATGATTTCTTTTATTCTGCTGAAGGCATCGGTAATGCTCTTTACGAGTTTGGGGGGCAGTCTGATTACGCTGGTAGGTGTATTGGCACTGCTGCATGAATATGAGATGAACCGGCCGGATCCGACTCACTATATTGAGGATTTGGTTTACCTGCATCCGTGGTTCCTGCCGACAGTGATTATCGTGCCGACCCTGATCGGGATGTTTATTCAGCACAAATTTATCCAGCATTCCTCGAAATGGGATATTAAATAATCCGTTAAAGGTCGCAGACTATTTTAGTTCTTCCTGCAGACGGCGGATTTTCTGCACATAAAGGTCGACTTTGAATTTGCGCCGGAGCCCTTCGGCATTCATATAGCGGACCTGACCGAAAACAGGGCGTTCCTTCCAGGAGCGATCGTGTTTGCCCAAACACCAGGCAATCCCGGCGTATCCGTTGGGGTCTCGACCGTCCAGTTCATATTTGTCATTGAGAGTGATGAGGATTTCAAGGGCTTCTTCTGGACGGCGGGTCCATTCGAGGACCTTTTTGCCCCAGTACATTCGCATATAGCCGTGCATTTTTCCGGTCAGAACCATTTCCATCTGAGCAGCATTCCAGTACGGGTCATCTGTCGATGCCGTCTCCAGTTGTTCGATTGTGTAGAGAACCGGGCGTTTGTCGCGCGAATGATACCGCAGGGTTCGCTGAGCCCAAGGGGGCAGGGCTTCGAATTGGTCGTAGTGCGGGTTGTAATAAACGAAGTTATGGCTTAATTCCCGCCGGACGATGAGTTCTTCGAGAAAGGGCACGGCGGCTTTTTCGTCTGTCTCGCGGGCGGCCAGGGCGATTTCCAGGGGAGAAATCTGGCCGAAGTGCAGATAGGGGCTCAGGTTGGACTGGCCGTCGAGAACAGGATTGTTTCGGGCTTTGTCGTAGTGGGCCAGTTTGGTCTGGAGGAAATGAAGCAGATGCCGCCGGGCCTGCTGATAACCGCCTCGAAAGCAAGGGGAAGGCGGCACAGAGCTGTCGATGCATAGGGAGCGAGCCAGTTTAAGGGGATTTTCAATTTGGATGCTTTTTATCCCCAGCGGAAGCGATGACAGATGCGGCCGAGTTTCCTGCAGCGGAACGAGAAATCGTTCGAGCTGACGATGAATGCGGGGGCGAAGTGTTCCGGCGGAGTAATTTTCTTTCTCGGAGGCGGTCTCCACAGGAACAACCAGGTTGGCTGTGACTTCATACAAAGGGCAGTCGATTTTTTCCGCAACGGTACTGCGCCATTGACGCTGAATGCGCAGGTATCCTTCGTCTGTAATCACCAAATCCGCTTGGGCGGCAAGGTTGGAAATGACATCCGCGGGCTGGCCGATTTGAACGGCCAGCTGAATGCCTCGGCGGGCCAGCTCGGCCTGGGTTTCCTGAAGCCCTTCGAGCAGAAAGACATAATGACGCAGGTTGGCGTTCGGGAAGGCAGGCGTCAGCCCGAACGCAGCCAGGAGCGGTTTTTTTCGTTCATTGGCGCAGCGGACGGCGTATTCAAGGGCATGATTACAGACCGCCCGCTGAGCGCTTTGCATCCAATACAGAACATATCCCCTGTTCTGGGCTTGTCGGCGGTTCAGGGTTCGAATCCGCTCCGGCTGGATCATGTCATTCCGCGTCGCCTTTTTGCTGGATTTTGCTCCAGGTATCTTTCAGCGTGACGGTCCGATTGAAAACCAGATGTCCGTCTCGACTGTCGGGGTCCGTGCAGAAATAGCCCAGCCGTTCGAACTGCCAGCGGTCAAACGGCTGGGTCGTTTTCAAGGACGGCTCGACCTTGCAGCCGGTCAGAATTTTCAGAGAATCCGGGTTGATATTGACCGTGAAATCCTGCCCTTCGGGGACATCTTCCGGGTCTTCTTTGGTAAATAGATGCTCATAGAGCCGCACCTCAGCCTCGAGGGCGTGTGCGGCGCTGACCCAGTGGATCGTGGCCTTGACCTTCCGCCCGTCGGGGGCTTCGCCGCCGCGGGTTGCGGGGTCATAAGTGCACCGGAGCTCGACAATATTCCCAGCGCTGTCTTGGATGACCTCCTGGCATTTGATTAAGTAGCCGTAGCGAAGCCGCACTTCTCGCCCAGGGGCCAGCCGGTAAAACTTCTTGGGCGGGTTTTCCATAAAATCATTCCGCTCGATATACAGGACTTTGGAGAAGGGAACCTGTCGCGTCCCTGCCGACAGGTCTTCCGGATTGTTGATCGCCTCGAGCAGTTCGGTCTGTCCGTCCGGATAGTTGGTCAGGACGACTTTGAGGGGATTCAGGACAGCCATTACGCGCGGCGATGTTTTATTGAGGTCTTCGCGAAGGCAATGTTCGAGAAGGGCATAATCGACGGTGCTGTTGAACTTGTTGACGCCGATGACCTTGCAGAAATTGCGGATGGCTTCGGGCGAATAGCCGCGCCGACGCAGGCCGCGCAGGGTCGGCATCCGCGGGTCATCCCAGCCGCGGACAAAGTTTTCCTTAACCAGACGCAAAAGCTTGCGTTTGCTCATCACGGTATACGTAAGATTCAGGCGGGCAAACTCAATCTGGCGGGGATGATAAATCCCCAGTTGGTCGAGGAACCAGTCGTACAGTGGACGGTGATTTTCAAATTCGAGCGTGCAGATCGAGTGGGTGATGCCTTCGATAGAGTCCTCCAGGCCGTGGGCCCAATCATACATCGGGTAGATGCACCATTTGTCGCCGGTTCGATGGTGCGCAGCATGGAGAATGCGGTACATCACGGGGTCCCGCATGTTCAGATTCGGATGAGACATGTCGATTTTAGCCTTCAGGGTCCGGGAACCGTCCGGGAACTCACCGTTTTTCATCCGCTCGAACAGGTCCAGATTTTCTTCGACGGAGCGGTTGCGGTAAGGACTGTTTTTGCCCGGTTCGGTGAGGGTGCCGCGGTATTGACGGGTTTCCTCGGCGGACAGATCGCAGACATAGGCTTTGCCTTTTTTGATTAACTCGACCGCCCAGTCGTACATCTGCTGGAAGTAGTCGGAGGCAAAATAGAGCCGGTCTTCCCAATCCCAGCCCAGCCAGCGGACATCTTCAATGATGGCATCCACATATTCCTGGTCTTCTTTGGAGGGATTGGTGTCGTCAAAACGCAGGTTGCACTTGCCGCCGAATTCCTGAGCGATGCCGAAATTCAGGCAAATGCTTTTGGCGTGCCCGATATGGAGATAGCCGTTCGGTTCCGGGGGAAAACGGGTATGGACCCGGCCGCCCCAGGTCCCTTTTTCACAGTCCTCGGCGATGATCTGCCGGATGAAGTCCATCCGCTGCGGTTGATTATTGTTGGATTCGTTTCGATTCATAGTTTTGCGATTTATTGTATCCTGTTATTGGCTTTTTATTCTATTACTTTGACTAATAGAAGGATAAACTAAACTATCTTTCGGCATTTTCAATAAAAAGTTTCAGAAATTGGGTTCGGCATCAAGTGTTTTCATTGCCGAACAGAGACTTCTTGACTTTGCCGAGAGATTGACCTATCTTGTCGGGTTTTCCGGAACTTATGTGAGGGTTTTATGATTGTAACACGGTTTGCTCCTTCGCCGACGGGGTATCTGCATATCGGCGGAGCCCGCACGGCGCTGTTTAACTGGCTTTTGGCCCGCAAAAGCGGCGGCAGGTTTCTGCTGCGCATCGAGGATACCGACCTGAAGCGCAATACGCCCACGGCGACCCAGCAGGTTTTGGCGGATTTACGCTGGCTGGGGATTGATTGGGATGAGGGGCCGGAAGTCGGGGGGCCGAACGGGCCCTATTTTCAGTCGCAGCGGCTGGAGATTTATCAGCATTATGTCCTCAAACTGATAGAAGAAAAGAAGGCCTATTATTGCTTTGATACCCCGGAGGAGATTGAACGGCTTCGTCGAGAGGCCGAGGCCAAAAAGCAGGTCTTTTTGTATCCGCGGCCGGCGCATTTCCCGGAGCCGGAAGAGGCCCGAAAAGCACAAGCCCAGGGGCGACCCGTTACGGTGCGTCTGGCTGTGACCGAGACGGAGCCGATTGTGGTTCAGGATTTACTCCGGGGGGATGTGGTGTTCAATCCGGCAGAAATCGGGGATTTTGTCATCTTAAAATCAGACGGTTTCCCGACCTATCATCTGGCGGTGGTGGTGGATGATGAGCTGATGGGGGTCACGCATGTCATTCGAGGGCAGGAGCACCTGATGAATACCCCGAATCATCTTCTGCTCCAGCGGGCGCTGGGCTTTCGAACACCGGCATACCTGCATATGTCCGTTACCGTCAGCGAAAGCGGAGGAAAACTGTCCAAACGGGAAAGACCCGAGGCCCTCCGAAAAGCAATTCAGGAGAAAAAAGGGGTTGATTTGGACGCGTTGGCCAAGGCCGCCGGCCTGAGCCGACAGGAGCTGGATTTGTTTTTGGCAGGGGAGAAAATGCCGGATGTGCCGGCCATTGATGCCATGGCGGCGTTTCTCGGCGTGCATCTGCCGGAAATTAATGTGGTGGATTTCCTCAAGAGCGGCTATCTTCCGGAAACGATGGTCAATTTCCTGGCCCTGCTCGGATGGAGCCCGGCCGGCAGACAGGAGATTATGGACCGTCAGGAACTGATTGAGGCCTTTGACCTGAGCCGCCTGAACAAGTCCAACAGTCTGTTTGACCGGAAGAAGCTGCTGGCATTCAATACGGAACACATCAAACGGGTGCCGCTGAAGACGCTGGTGCGTCATTTTCGGGTGTTTCTGGAGGCGACCGGCTCACCAGTGGCGGCGGCGGATGATGCGATGCTGGAGCATCTGATTCGGATTAATGAAGGCGCTCGGACGCTGGCTCAGATTGAGGAAAAGTGCCGCTTTGCTTTTATCCCGGACGAGGCGGTTGTCTATGACCCGGAAGCGGTCAAAAAGGTGTTGCAGAAAGAAGGGGCGGCCGATATTCTGAGAACGATTGCTCAGCGGCTTGAGCAGCTGAAAGAGTTTACGGCCGAATCGCTGGAAGTAATGTTGCGGAATCTGGCGGAGGAAACGCAGGTCGGTCTGGGCAAGGTCGCCCAGCCGCTTCGGGTGGCAATTACAGGAACGACGATTAGTCCGCCTATTTTTGATGCGGTCAATCTTCTGGGGCTGGAGCGGACAAGGAAACGGATTGAACGAGCGATTCAGCTTTTCAGCCATGCGTAAAGAAAGGGGATGCGATGTCATTGCTGGTAACCGGTTCGGTTGGAATTGATACGGTGCGCACGCCGTTCGGATACAACGAAGACTGCATCGGCGGCTCGGCAGTTCATTTTGCGATGGGCGCCGGAATTTTTACGGATGTCAAGTTCCTCGGCGTAGTCGGCGAGGATTTCCCGTTTGATTTGAAGGAAATCTTTCAGGAACGCCGCGTGGATTTGACGGGGCTGGAAATCCGCAAGGGCAGCAAGACGTTCCGCTGGTGCGGTTCCTATCAGGGCGATATGAATGAGGCCCGTACGGAGTCGGTAGAACTGAATGTGCTGGCCGAAGCGCCGCCGCGGATTCCGGACAGTTATCTGGACTGTGAATATGTCTTCCTGGCCAATACAGCTCCGGCCCTCCAGATGGAGCTGCTCAGTCAGCTGGGCAGTCCGGCGTTTGTGGCCGCGGACACAATGAATCACTGGATTGTCACGGCCAATGATGATTTGAAGGAGCTGCTGGATCGGATTGATATGCTGATTCTCAATGACGGAGAGGCGCGTCTTTTGACGGGACAGCAGAATCTGATTACGGCC
>CALEDR010000028.1 GCA_937949545.1 uncultured Phycisphaerae bacterium | reverse complement strand
TGGAGAAGTTGGTATCCGAGCGAACCTCCTGGCAAACGGCCGTCCAGGCAGCGTATGTATGGTTCGTGAAAGAGGATGCAGATATCTCTGAGGATATAGAGAAAATTTCTGCATACTATCAAGAATTGTCAAGGCAGCAGAGGGAGGCCATTCGTGGTGGTTGCATCGGATACCCCGTATGTGTTCGGAATGGTCAGCGATGCTACTCTGTACCTTTGTGTAAGTTAGGTACAGAGTGTGAATTAGGGGATCTTTATTGTGCAGACACCACGGAGGGAAGAAGATGCATGCGGGGCTTTACCGGTCCACGCGCCGTCGATTGCGAAATGCCGGCCCATTCCTGTAATCCGGCATATCCCTTGAGCGGCAGCTGCGTCAACGGTTCTTGTGAGGTGGTAAAAACTCATGGGCGAGATTGCGGTTTCCGTGTGCCCCAATGTCGATAGTGCCAATCAAACATCATTCATTCTTGAAGGGTATGAATATGAAAGAAAAAAAGAAAATTTTTGTGAGCATCGGGCTATTTCTGTATTTTCCGTATATAGCAATGGCCCAAGCGGATCTTACAAAAGAACAATTGATTCGTCTGATGGAGGCTTCGAAAGGACGATACGTTTCCATAGCAGCTTTTATCATCTACAGAGACTATTCCTTGTCAGAAAACCTGACAAAATTGGAACAAGTGACAGAGCAGACTTGCCTGGAAGAAAAAACTTCCGACTATCTTTATTTGGAGGTAAACACGTCCCTGTTCAGTGGTCGGAAGATGGACGAAAAAACCCTCTATTATCTGAGCCCCGATTATGAAAAAAAAGTCGTCATAACGCCTGACAGTCAAATCGGCATGCTTTCCCCATCTTCCCGCCCTTTAGAACCATTTTATAATTTGCACAGAGCCCTTTGGGGGCTGGTTGCTTATCCATGGGAAGAATTATGGGAACAGATGGGAAAAGCGACTCTTTCTTTTGATAAAGACAAGCACGTCTATGTCTATGAATATCCAATCCATAATGAGCAGAATTCTCCATGGCTGCGGATTTTTGTTGCTCCTGATAAAGAATTTGTTCCGGTCATGTTAGAGGTCTTGTTTGCCGATAAAAGGCTGTATCTCCGTCAGGAGAATCAGAATTTCACAAAGGTCAACGGATTGTGGGTACCCCTGCTCTATACGTTTACCGAGTTCAAGCGGCTTATCATGTCGGAATATACGGTTGAACATGTCGAAGTAAACGGCCCCCTTGACAGCCAAGCCAGGGACTTTAAATTCCCGGAAGGGCTTTGGGTTGAAGACCGGATTCGCGGGGTCGAATATCGGGTTCCTTCCAAAAAGAGCCCATTGGAATCTTCGGAACAGAAAACAACAGGAGACTGTCAAAAGGTGTGTTTGCCGCCTCCGGCGACGGATGAGCAATTGGCCGAGGCGGCAGCCAAGGCCCAGACGCTCCTCGAGCTGGTTGGGATTCCAGGGCGGGTCATAATTGACCATCAGGTGAGCCCGCTGAAGGTTAATGCCTTCGCCGGCAGCATCGGCGGCCACCAGCACCTCCACTGCTTTGTTCTGCAGAAATTCATGCTCAGCCTGACGCCGCCTGTTCCCCTCCCATGCTGCCGTGGATGGCAATCACCGCCTCTGAACGTCCCAGCAGACCGGCAATCCGCTCCCGCAGGTAGAGAAGAGTGTCCTTGTGCTCCGTGAAGATAATCAGTTTGCAGCGGTGCCCGGCGGCGTCAAACATTTCCCCCTGATTCTGCAACAGACGGGACAGTTTCTCCCATTTCCGGTCACAGCCGGACTGTCGAACCTGCAGAGCAAGGGCTTCCAGACGCTTTAAGATGCTGATTTCCGCCTTCAGTTCCGCAATGATTTGGGCGACGGTGGCCCGATCCGCCAGCTTCTCTTCGGCCTGAACAACTTCCTCCGGTACGTCCTCCAGGTCCTCCAAATCTTCTCCGCCGCTACCGGCGCATCCGGCTCCCAGTCAAGAGCGGCGGTCTGACCTCGTTTGAGAATCTCTTCTTCCCACAGACGCTGCTCCAGACAATCTCTCCGTCTTCGAAGAGACTGGTAAATCGCTTCCGGAGACGAAGCCAGCCGGCGCTGCAGAATGGTCAGGGCAAACCTGACGGTGCCTTTTCATCCTTCATTTTCCAGCGCATCGGCTCGATTAAACTCCTCGCGGACATATTCGGTCACTTCTTTATACAGCTGCGCCTCGGCATCCGACAGCGTACAGCCCACCGTATAAGTCCTTCGTTCCGGGAACAGGGGCCTTCCGTCAAACCGAACCAGCTGCTCCTTGAGCATTCGCCGCATCAGATCGGATACATCGCTCATATGAACCCCGTCCCGAAACCGGCCTTCAAACCGGTCCCCGTCCGTCGCCTTCAGTTTCTCCTGAACCTCCTCATTGCGGCTGAGTTTGTCCAACCGGCAGATGAGAACCAGTTGCCTGTTCGGACCGCTTCATACGCATCCTGCGTCAGAACCTCAAACGGAAGACTGAACTTTTGAAACAACTCATCCTGCCGCTGCTCCGTCAGTCTTCCCGGGCAGACAATCAGGCAGCAAACCACATCACCGCAGGCAATCAGCTCCGAAGCAGCAGTCCGGTCATAATGGTCTTGCCCGTTCCGGGGCCATCGGCCAGAAGAAACCGAAGCGGCTGCCGGGAAAGCATCTGCTCATAGACCGCCGTAATCTGATGCGGAAGCGGTTCGACCAACGAAGTATGAACGGCCAAATGGGGGGCAACCAAATGGGCCCACTGGATGCGTTCTGCTTCCGAGACCAGCCGAAACAGCGAACCGTCGGCGCTGAAACTTCAGGGTTTCCCTGATTCATTGATGACAATGTCAGATTCTCGGTCCCGATACACCAGCTCGTCGGCCGGCCTTCCCTGGGCGTCTTTGTAGGTCAGTTCGATGGCCAAATTCCCAATCCAGCGAACATCAACAACCGTAACCAAACCGTTCGGCCAAATGCCCCGAAGCACCGCTCCTTTTTAAATGTCTTCTAATCGAGCCGTTACCCTCCTTCTTAGACAAAATGGAATACGGATATCGGACAATGTCTCTCTGCTATGGAGAACTCCTCCCGCTCTCATAAAACAAGATTGAAAATACACTATGATTTCCAAAAGATTGCGACCTCTATTTGACTGCCGGAAACAACATATCCGATTTTCCAATAGAATTGCGAAGCGGCAGAACAGACAAAAGGAATTGCGGATTGTTAACGAAGCACTTCAGTAATCCTTTGGGCAGCTCGACACATCCAGGAAGAGGTTATTCCCGAAGCGGGCGATCGGAATCGAACCGACATAACCAGCTTGGAAGGCTGGGGCTTTACCATTAAGCTACGCCCGCGAAAACAGCTGATCCAAAGAGTACGAAACCGCCCCTCTTTTGTCAAGTGTCCAAGTTCAAAAAGCCCAAAATGGCCGGGAAACATCGTATCCCATCAAAGAGAATTCGACGCATAACGGACAGAATCTGCTGACAAGTAATAGCTGTAATAGCTTATGAAGCTCGCCTCTTTGCCTGGCGACATTACAGCTCCAGTATGCCGCCTAAAAACTTAAGACTTTAAAAAACTTGAAAAATAAGAAAACAACTTCCCCTTGAATATGTTGTTTTCCAGCCGTGTAAAGCCCAAAAAGATCCCTTATGAACATCAAGCCCTCCGATTCTTACCGATTGTGAAACACACAACTGACAAGTTTGAACGGCGTTTACGCCTGGCCCGATTGGCTGAACAAGCCGGCATCAATCCGTGCCCTCAGATCTTCGGTACCCCCTCAAAAACCGTTCGCAGACAGCTGAACCTTTTCCCAGGAAAATAATCTCCTTCATCTGATTGATGCAAATCATTGCAGAGGCTTTCTCCAAAACCGCTCTTCCGGCCAAAAGCGTCCTCTTGGGAAACAGAATAATTTTTCGAAATGTTGAAAGGTTCTGACACAACCCTCGATAAGTTCTTCCCAGACTCACACGGCTCTGCTTATACTTTACCAGCCGGAATCAGAATTTTCTCTTCAGAGCCTCCAGTTTGGCCTGGAGGATCTGGGAAACGATTTTAGGATTGGCCTGACCGCCGGATTTCTGGATGACCTGGCCCATCAGAAAACCGAGGGCTTTTTTGGCTTTTTTGCTTTCCTGCACCACATCCTGCACGGCCTGCGGCTGCTCGGCAATCACAGCATCCACCAACGCTTCAATCTGACCGCTGTCGCTGCTTTGAATCAGATTCCTCTCTTTGGCAATCGCTTCCGGGTCGCCGCCTTCTCGGGCAATCTGCTCAAAAATCTGGTTGGCACCGGTGGCACTGACCAGCCCTTCATCCGTCATTTTCGCCAGTTTGGCCAGCGATTCCGGCGTAATGTGAAGCTGGTCAACCCGGACAGATAATTCATTGGCAATCCTGAGCCCCACCTGCGTAAGCAGATTGCAGACCCGCTTGGGTTCCGCTCCGAGCCGCACGGTCCGGTCAAAGAACTCCGCCGTTGCCCGTTCGGCCGTCAGCACCCCCGCATCGTAAGCACTCAAACCGTATTGATTTTCAAAACGCTTCTGCATCTGAAGCGGCAGCTCACCCAGGCGGTTCTCCAATTCCTTCATCTGTTCCGCCGTCAGCCGCACCGGCACCAAATCCGGCTCCGGAAAATACCGATAGTCGTGGGCTTCCTCTTTTTCCCGCTGCAGAACCGTCACTTCCTGCACATCATCCCAGCCGAAGGTCTTCTTGTTGCCCATCTGAAGCGTCTGTCCGGTTTCCAGAAACTCTTCATATTGCCGGTGTGCTTCATAGGCAATGCTTTTTTCCAGCGCCCGAAAACTGTTAAGATTCTTAACCTCCGTAATGGGCGTCTTGAAAATCTGCCCATTTCGATGAATATGCAGATTCACATTCGGTTCAAATCGCATATGTCCCTTCTGCATATCCCCTTCCGAAACGCCGAGAAAACGGACAATCCGCCGGAGCTCCTCGGCCATCGCCCGCACTTCCGCCGGGCTGTTCATGTCCGGCTCCGTGACAATCTCCAAAAGCGGAGATCCGGCCCGATTCAGGTCCACCGCCGTATAGCCGCCCAAATCGTGAATATTCTTGCCGGCATCCTCCTCCAGATGCACCCGACGGATGCGGATTTTTTTCGTTCCGCCGCCTTCCTCTGGAATCTCGATATAGCCATCCTTCCCAATCGGCAGGTCGTACTGGCTGATTTGATAATTCTTGGGCAAATCCGGATAGTAATAGCTTTTGCGGTCCCACTTGGTAAAGGAAGCAATCTGACAATGCAGGGCCATCGCCGTCAGAACGGCATGCTCAAACGCCGTCCTGTTCATCACCGGCAGCACACCGGGCATCCCGATGCAGACCGGACAGACCCGCGTATTCGGCGGCTGCCCGTACGACAGTTCACACCCACAAAACATCTTAGTGCGGGTCGCCAGATGCACATGAATCTCCAGCCCAACGACTATGGTATATTCTTTTTCAGCCACGGATATCCACCGAATTCTATCTTATAATCAGCCTTTTGCTGCTCCGCAAGGGCTCCGTTTTTACGCAAGGCCAATAAAAGAGCATTTTCATAGACTTTTTCGAGAAATCCATATCTCAAATCGTTATAAACCTCAAAGGCACTTTTCAGGATCTTGTCCGTTATATCCTTATATAATAATTCCCTCTGAGGATTCATTTCATTTTTAATCCGTGTTAATCCGCGGCGAATACCGGCATTCGCGTATGCCAGTCGGTCTGCGACTCAAACATCCGGGCGATTTGCAGCAGCATCGATTCCGTAAACGGGGCTGTCACAATCTGAAGCCCGATTGGAAGATTTTGCCGGTCCAGCCCGCAGGGAATGCTGATTGCCGGCACACCCGCCAGATTGACAGCAATCGTGTAGATATCCGCCAGATACATCTGAAGCGGGTCGGCTGTTTTCTCGCCGAAGCGAAACGCCGTTGTGGGACTGACTGGCATCATCAGACAGTCCGCCTGCTCAAACGCCCGTGTAAAATCATTCCGAATCAGATTCCGCACCTTCAGGGCTTTCAGATAATACGCATCATAATAGCCGCTGGAAAGGGCAAAGGTGCCCAGCATAATCCTCCGCTTGACCTCCGCCCCGAGGGCCTCGTCGCGGGATTTGGAATAGACCTCGATGTAATCGCCGGCCCGCGGACTTCGATAGCCGTAATGCACGCCGTCATAGCGGGCCAGATTGCTGGAGGCCTCCGCCGTCGCAATCACATAATAGGCGCTGATCGCATACTCAAAATGGGGCATCTGAATCGGCACCAGCCGGGCCCCCAATTTCTGATAAAGCCGCAGGGCCTCTTCGATGGCCTGCCGGACTTCCGTTTGGATTCCTTCCAGGAAAGACTCCACAACCGCGATGCGAAGCCCCTCCAAAGGCATTTCCAGCCCGGCTGTATAATCCGGCACCGGCGCTGTCTGCTCTGAAACACAGGTGCTGTCGCGCGGGTCGTGTCCGGCAATCACATTCAGCAGCACGGCCGCATCTTCTACCGTCTGCGCAATCGGGCCAATCTGGTCCAGACTAGAGCCGTAAGCCACCAGACCATACCGGGAAACCCGGCCGTACGTCGGTTTGAGCCCCACCACGCCGCAGAAGCCCGCCGGCTGCCGGATAGAGCCGCCGGTATCAGACCCGAGAGCTGCAGCACACATCCGAGCCGCCACCGCCGCCGCTGAACCGCCGCTGCTGCCCCCCGGCACACGCGACAAATCCCACGGATTGCAGGTCTTTTTCAGCCCGGAATTCTCCGTACTCGAGCCCATCGCAAACTCGTCCATATTCGTCTTGCCGACAATCACGGCATCTGCCGCCAGCAGTTTCTCAATCACGTGAGCATTGTACGGGCTGGTAAAATGCTCGAGCATCCTGGAAGCACAGGTAGTCGGGCCGAACGTGGTGCAAAGATTGTCTTTGACGGCCACAGGAACACCCGCCAAAGGCCCCAGCGGCTGTCCGGAGGCCGTCTTCTCATCCACCTTACGGGCCTGTTCCAGAGCCGTCTCCTTCAAAAGCGTCAGAAAGGCCCCGACCTGCGGTTCGATTTTCTCAATCCTCGCAAAGAACCGCTCCACCGCCTCCCGGCTTTTCAGTTTTCCGGAGGCAATCCGGTCGCGTATAGAACACACTGTCCATTCCATCTTTACTCCTGCCCCCTTCGATGCGACAGAAGCCACTGATACAATTCGGGATTGTCGTACGTTTGGGTCCATGAATCATGTTCGGCATCCGGATAAACCGTCAATTTTGCCTTCCCGCCGGCCCGGTTGACTGCTTCAACCATCTGCTGAGATTCACTGAGCGACACAACAGGGTCTTTGGATCCGTGAAATGCCCAGACAGGCACTTTTTTGAGGTTGGCCGCCGTAAAAGGCCGTCCTCCTCCGCAAATTGGAACAATCGCCGCAAACCGCTCCGGCCAGGCGGAGGCAATCGCCCACGTGCCGTATCCGCCCATGCTCAAGCCGGTCAGATACACCCGGTCCGGGTCGATTTTATAATGCTCCAGCATCTCATCAATCAGAGCCAAAACCTCCCTTCCTAAAATCGGCCACCACTGGCCCTCCGGGCACTGGGGACTGACAATCACAAACGGAAAATCCCTGCCCTGTTCAACGAGTTTGGCGGGCCCGTGGGCCTTGACGCGGTTCAAATCGCTCCCCCGCTCACCGGCCCCGTGAAGAAAAACCAACAGCGGCCAGGAGTCCTTCTGTTCATAGTCCGGCGGCAGATACAGCAGATAATCCAGCGTCAGAGTGACTTGCCGTTCCAGATGCCGGACCTTTTGACGCTGTGTTTTTTTCGGTTCACTCATGGTCTGCACCTCAGCCGAAGCCAGAAACCCAATCACCCCGGCCGTCAAAACAAAAATGATGAAAATGTTGAATTTCATCCGCTTACCTCCTGATGCGGTTAAGCACCGGAATTGTCTTCAAGAATTTTGGGGACTTTGAAATACCCGTCGCCGGCATCCGGGGCATTCGCCAGGGCCTGCTCATTGCTCAGCGACGGCTGCACTGTGTCTTCACGGAACACATTGCAGATCGGCAGGCAATGAGCCAGCGGCTCTACATGTTCCGTATCCAGTTCGTTGAGTTTTTCGATGTATTCAACGATGGCTGAAAGCTGCACGCTGAATTGAGCAATTTCCTCTTCGCTCAATTCCAGCCGAGCCAGCTGGGCCACCCGCCGAACCTGTGCCGGGTCAATTTTGGCTGCCATCATTCTTATCTCCAATAGAAGAGGGAATTTATAGCAGAAAGTGCTTTCGGAGGCAACCAAAAACTTTCCGGTCAAAAGACAAGACAGATTGGCCGACCGGTCAGTTCTTTGGATCCCCGTAAAGAACCCCGCGCCCGTGTGTACCTACATAGACTCGTCCGTATTGTTTGGGGTCACCGGTGATTTGCAAAATCAGCCCCCACTGGTGCCGGTCGTCATTGATTCTCACCCAGGATTGAGCCGTATCAACCGAACGGAAAATACCGTATTGCCCCTTTACAATCCCAACCAGATAGAGAACCGGATACTCCCGCCCGGGGGCCGCCTTCCCGAAGCCGAAGGCACAGATTCGCTCAGCCGATTCTATCTTTTGAAAGGTTTCCCCTCTGTCCGCCGAATGAAAAAGTCCGTCATAGGCGGCCAGCCATAAATCCCCTTCTCGCCCGGGTACTGCATACAGCCGGTCCTGACCGCCCCGCCAATCGCCTCGCCAGCCGCCTGGCTTCGGCAGTCCGCCCGGCAGATTCAGCGGTTTTTCAACAAATGACACCCCCCCATCCGTACTGACAAACAGCTTGCCTTTGAACAAATCCATTGCATAAAAGACTTGGGGGTCGCCTCCATCTGCAGTGACGCGGCTGCCGGCAGGCAATCCCTCACACTTGAACCAGATTTTTCCTAAATCGACGCTTCGAAAAGCGGCGCTGCGTTCCGGTGTCCAAATCCAGACGGAACCATCCGCACAGACGGCAATCGAGCCTCCGCGGCTGTCCGGCTCCGGTTTTTCGGCGGGCCGCCAGGTTCGCCCTCCATCCAGGGAATACCCCATGCTGCTGTTCCCCTCGCCGGCACCGCTGCCGACTCTGACAATCATCTCCGGCCGCCGCAGAGCGCAGGCAAGCCCGGTACAGTTGCCGAAGCGCGGATGAGCAAAATTGCCCTCCGGCGCCGGCCTGTCCAAATCCCAGTGAACAAAGCCGGCATAATCGCCTATGGCCGTAATCAGCGGTGCCCCGGCAGGCGGACTGAGCAGATCCAAGGCAACCGTCTGTTCAATCCCCCGGCTCATTACAAACCAGTGAACGGGCTTACCAGCATCCGCATCCGTCAGATGGAAGGTTTCATACCCGCCGTAGCCGGTGGTAAACAGGGCATGATTGGGATTTGTCGGGTCAATTTCAACATCAAACATCCAGTGAATCACGCTGTTCTGCACATAAGGTGCATTCGAATAATCAAACGTTGAATTTCGCAGCAGCATTCTCCAGGTTTTGCCGCCGTCTGTGCTGCGAAAAATTTCCTCTCCGCTTTCAAACCGACAATAGGAACTGACCAGCAGGGTTTGGGGATTGGATGCATCCACAGTCACGGCTGCATATCCGAAACGTCTTTGCTCGGTCGGCTTATCCGGCGTAATCTCAGTCCATTCGCCGGTCTTCGTGTTCCACTTCCACACCGCCCCATCGCCCATCCGGCTGGGGCCCGGCGAAGAACCATAGGTGATATAGAGAGCGCCATCGGAAGCCAGCGCCGCGTGTGTCGGGCGGTATTGTGTCGGCTGTCCGTCAATCGGCCGCCAGGTCCGCCCGCCGTCATCGGTACGAAACAGATTTTTCTGCCCCATTCTCGACACGCCGACATAAATTGAGGAACACCCTTTCCCGACAGAACCGCTGGTCGGGTCAAACAGGGCAAAAATGATTCCGGGATTCTGCGGACGTCCGCCCCGCCGCCTTTCCCCGGTCCCCGAGGATGGTTCTTCCTGAAGCTGCGGAAACGATTCGATCTTTTTCCAGGTCCTGCCGTAATCGTCACTTTTCCACAGCCCGTCATATCGGCTTCCCAGAAACAGAATGCGACCGTCATAAGGGTCCACAGCAATCCGCTCACCGCTGCCTCGCCCGTCTTCATTGGCCCCCAGTTTGAAGGGCAGATCCGTTCGTTCAAACGTCTGCCCCCTGTCTTTCGAGCGCAAAACGGCTCCATTCGGATTGGTCGGCGACGTATAGGTCCCGCAGGCCAGATACAGCCGATTCGGATCAGAAGGATCCACGGCAAGCCCATCCACCCCCATCAGGTTGACGTCATCCAGAAATACCCCATCCAGAAGCGGCTGCCATTTCTTTTCCGGCGGACTCCAGCGATACGCACCGCCCATATCCGTCCGGGCATAATACAGCTCCGGCACCGTCGGATGAAAAACAAAACCCGTCACAAAGCCGCCGCCGACAATCTGCACCGGCTTCCAGTCATACGGTTCAGACGGCAGAACCTCCGGAGCCCCCAGACACAAAACCGAACACATCCAAACAGCAATCCAGCCTGTTTTGACAAGGGGTCTCATCGTCCGGCTCCCGGATTGTTTTCTTTTTCCTCAATCTTTGCCTGCCGAATCGCCCACTTGACCCTGCCGTCCGTCGGGTCGGAGGCCAACTCAAACCGCCCCTCTTTTGAAGCCAGCGAAAGCCGCTGAAGCTTCTGGTCATCCGGCAGGCAGACCAGCCCTTCCGCCTCCGTTTTCTCCTTTGCAAAAACCACCAGTTCCAGTTTGGACCAGTCCAGAAAAGCCGTTGATTGGGCCAATCCGATATGCGGAATCACCGCCCCTTCGCGCACCAGAAGAATAATCGGCACCGGCCCGGCCTGGATGCGATGCCATCCGCCGTCATAAACCCGACCTGTCTGATAGTCAATCCACACACCCGGAGGCAGATAAACATTCCGTTCGCCTCCGGCCTCCAGCAAAGGCGCTGCCAGCATATCCGAGCCGAACAGATACTCATCATCAATCCGCCACGAGCCGGGGTCATCCGGATACTCCACAAACAGCGCTCGCAGCATCGGAAGCCCCCGCTGTGTGCAGTCTTTGGCCTGTGCATAGATATACGGCATCAGGCGATAGCGCATCTCGGCAGCCTCTCGGAACACCTTCGTAAACTCTTGGCCGTATTCCCACGGTTCCGTCGGGGGGATTCCGTGGCTTCGGCTGTGGGAGGAAAACATCCCAAACGCCACCCATCGCCGATACAGCTCCTCCGGACAGGCCTTTACGAACCCGCCCATATCGTGAGACCAGAAGGAAAACCCGCACAGCCCCAGCGACAAGCCCCCGCGCAGCGTGGCGGTCATTGCCGTATCCGTATTGGCTGGGTCGCCTCCCCAATGAAGCGGATACCGCTGGCTGCCCGCCCAGGCACTGCGGGCCCAGATAATCGTCTCGCCGGTAACTTCCTTGGTAATCTCCGCCACCGCCTTGTTGTAGCGAAGCGGATAGAGATTGTGTTCATAAAAACCCGTCCGTCCCGATGCATAAATCCCTTCCAGCGGCGCCGCCTCGCCGAAATCAGCCTTGATAACGCTGACGCCCTGGCGAAGCAGGCTGGCAATCTTGTCCTGATACCACCGCACCGTTTCGGGATGGGAAAAATCCAGTACGGCGTCTTCATACGGCAGATTGCCCTTGCGGTCTCGAACAAAAAGCCCTTTTTCGATAATCTCCGGAAACAGGGTGTTTTTCGGAACAAAGTACGGCAGCTGCCACAGGCAAACCCGAAACCCCATCTTCTTCAAATCCGCAATCATCCTGACCGGGTCTTCAAACCGGGATTTGGAAAACTGATAATCACATCGCCAGTCCGTCTCGAACCAGCCGGTATCGAAATGAATCACATCAGAGGGGATTTGATGTTCGCGGAGTTTGGCCGCCACCGTCCGCCCGTCTTTTTCGGAAAAATACGTAATGCGGCTCATCCAGAAGCCGAACGACCACAGGGGCGGCATTGCCGCCTTGCCGGTCAGGTTTGTGTACTCATCCAGAATCTCTTTAGGCCGGCCCAAAAAGAAAAACAAATCCAGCTGGTCATCGCCAATCATCATCGTGTTGGCCCCGCTGTAGTACTTGCCGAAATCACAGGTAATCGGTGAGGAGGTGTGCATAAACACTCCATAACCGCGGCTGCTCAGATAAAAAGGAATCGGTTTGTACATCGTCTCATTCTGCACCCCGTTTCCGTCGTCCGTATAAAGAACAACTTTCTGTCCGCGTTTGTTGAACTCCGTATAGGATTCGCCGCACCCGAAAATGCCCTCGTTGGGAGAAAGCCGAAACACCGCGGCAAAACTCGTCGAATAATCCGAGGCCCGCCGAACAAACGAAAACGGCAGCAGCGGCGTATAGGTCTCGCTCGTATCCTCCATATGGTACGTTTGAGTAAGAACCTTGCCCTGCGCATCTTCAATCGTAATCCGCCAGGGATTTTCCGTGATGACAACAGCACCGTAAGCACTTTTATAGCGATGCCCGCCCGCAATTTTTTCATACGTCCAGCCGGTGCGGTCCTGCCGGACCGTGCCGTTGACCAGCATCAAAGAGGGCTGCTCCGGCTGAACCTGAAAGCGGGACGAAGCTCGAATCCGGAAGGTGCGGGGGCTGACAAGCTCCAGCGCAAACGGCAGTTCCGGTGATTCGGCATACTCAATCGTCGGAAACTCATTGGCCGCCACCGGCTTGAGGGCCCCTAACATATTATTAAACGCAAAACGCGTAACATACTCATATCGCAGATACATAAGCGTGCCCCGACCGCTGTCCGGGTTGAAATGAACCAGACGGTCGGCACAATAGTACGTGTTCGTAAAACTGCGAAAATCGCTGCTGATATCCACGACGTCATTCAAAAGCCGCTGGGAAGAGTCGGGCGATTGAAAGGGAATTCCGCAAAAAGCAACGGAGGATAGAAAACGGATTAATAGGCAATATAACTTCTTATTTATAGAGCACTTGTGATTTCGATACATCTTTTGTCTCCTTTCGTTTTGACAAGGCCTTCTTACAGATATGGCGCAAAACAGGACAATTCGGTAGTTTTCCGGAAAAGAAAAAAGATTTTTCAAAACAGCAGCGGGATGTCAGCCCCCTCTTTTGACAAATACACTGCCGGGCAGCTGCTTGACGATACCCTTGAGCTGAAGACTGATGAGGGCGGCATGGACCTGGCCGGCGGGCATTTCAACAGAAGCAATGATTTCCTCAATATGGATGGGGGTTTTGTCAAGAACGGTAAAAACGGCTTGCTCAGAATCGGACAGATTAAGTTGAGAAATGTCAAAAAGGGTCGTCTGCACCTTTTGGACGGTCTGTTCGGCCTTTTTCTGAACGTGCTCTTTCAGCCCCTGCCCCACAATTCCCAGCGCATCCATAACTTCTTCCACACTGTCCACAAGCCGTGCCCCCTGCTTAATCAGTTCGTGCGGGCCTTTGCTGGTGGGGCTGTCAATCCGTCCGGGCACGGCCATCACCTCCCGGTTGTATGCAAGAGCGGCCTTGGCGGTAATCAGAGCCCCGCTTCGGGGGGCGGCCTCTACGATGACAACCCCCATCGACAAACCCGCAATGATGCGGTTGCGTCCGGGGAAGTTCTCGGAAAGCGGCTCGTAGGTCATCGGCAGTTCGCTCAGGACCGCCCCGTTTTCGGCAATTTTGTCAAACAGTTTCTTGTTCTCAGTGGGAAAGCAGTGTGCCAGTCCGCATCCCTGCACGGCAATCGTGCGGCCCGATGCGCTTAAAGCGCCGCGATGTGCTGCGCTGTCGATGCCGCGGGCCAGCCCGCTGACAATGGTCAACCCCGCGGAGGCCAGCAGGTGCGCAAATCGTTCAGCCTGCTCAACACCGTAATGGGTACAGTGACGGCTGCCGACAATCGCAACAGCCAGACTGTCGCTCCGCTGGAGCGTGCCCTTGACATAGAGCACCGGCGGCGGGTCATCAATAGCTTTCAGCGCAGGCGGATAGACCGGGTCGTCCCAATGGAGAATCCGAACACCGTGTGCCTCGGCGGTCTGTATTTCTTTTGGTGCATCGAAGAGGTCCCGCGTGCGGGCGATTCGCTCGGCCGTGTGCGGGCCGATGCCCTCAACCTGACAGAGTGACTGAACCGAAGCGCCGAAAATGCGGTCAAACGTGCCGAAATGCTTCAGAAGACGCCCAAACAAAATCGGCCCGACCCCTTCGCTATGACGAAGCCGAAGCCAGTTTTCAATGCCTTCGGAATGGGTTGTCGGCCGGTCTTCTTTCATCGCCCTTTCCTTCTGTTTTTGCCCCTCAACTCTACCCTCACCACCCAAAAACGCAAGCAAAAAACGTTGATTTAAAAAACAGGGCTGCCAAATTAAACAATTTCTGATTTTCATAGTTACTTAAAGGTTTGAATCCGCAGATGCACCTGTCAGGACTGGCGTTTGGTCGCCAGCTGGTCGGCCGTCACAGCCAGAACGATAATCGCTCCAATCACAACCAGCTGAACATTGGTGGAAATATCCAGCAGCGTCAGACCGTTCCGCAGGAAACTGATCAGCAACGTTCCAATAATGGTACCGGTCAGAGTGCCCCGTCCTCCGCTGGGAGAGCAGCCCCCGATAATCACGGCGGCAATCACATCCAGTTCAAGAGAAATGCCCGCTGTGGGCTGAGCAGAGCTGGCCCGACTGGTGGTAATCATCGCGGCCAGACCGGTACAGGCACCCGTTAAAGTGTAAATAACCGTCAAGATGCGCGGCACGTTAATGCCGACATGGAATGCCGTCTCCGGATTAGACCCCACCGCATAAACATACCGTCCAAAGGGGGTATAGTTCAGAAGAAAGGCCGCCGCCGCAAGCACCAGCACCAAAATCACAACCGATGCAGGGAACGGTCCAATTGTGCCGATGTCCAGAAAGGTATAATCGGACACGGCAAACGGCTTGCCGTCATTCATCAAATAGGTAATTCCTCGGAAAATGCTCATCGTGCCGAGCGTGACGATAAAAGGCGCCAGTTTCAGCCGGGTAATCAGCGTTCCGTTGACCCAGCCGCACAAAGCGCCGAACAGCACCCCGATAACCGTGCCCCAGAACATTGCCGAAGCCGTCAGAGGGACATAATTGCCCCCTGCAATCTGCGACCAGGAAGCCCCGCTGAGAAACAGCATCGCCGCCGAGCCGACCATCCCACACAAAGCCAGCATCGAACCGACAGACAGGTCGATTCCGGCCGCAATAATCACAAAGGTCATCCCCGCTGCCATAATGCCGTTGATGGAGGAGCGGCGAAGAACGTTGCTGAAGTTCCGGAAAGACAGAAAGTTATCCGGCTCCAGAAAACTCCAGAGCGAAATGATAAAAATCAGCGAGCAAAACGGCAGCAGCTGTTTGGCAAAACGATTCATCGTCTGGGTTCCTCCACGGCGGCATAGTGCATTACTTCTTCCGGGGTGGTTTTCCGGGTTTCCAGGTCGGCCACAAGACGCCCGCGGCGCATCACCAAAATGCGGTCGCAAAGGCCGAACAGCTCCGGCAGCTCAGATGAAATCATCAGGATGGCCTTCCCCTGCTCGGCCAGGTCCGCCAGCATTTGATACACTTCCCGTTTGGCCCCCACATCAATTCCGCGGGTAGGTTCATCAAAAATCAAAAACTGCGATTGGGCCATCAGCCAGCGGGCAATCAGCAGCTTCTGCTGGTTGCCGCCGGACAGATCCGCCGCTCGCACACTGGGCGATGACCATCGGACAGATACTTTTCGTCCATACTCTTCACAGACCGTCTGCTCCTTCCGCAGACGCAGCAGATACCGCATTCCGATGCGGGGATAGTTCGGCAGCGTCATATTCCAGCCGGCCGGCAGAATGGTGCACAGCCCGGAGCGTTTGCGGTCTTCCGTCAGATAGGCAATGCCCTGCCGAATGGCGTCGGCGGGCGATGCAATCACAAGCGGTTTGCCCTGCCAGCGGAATGCTCCCTGCAAAAGCGGCTGAATCCCGAACACGGCGCGGGCTGTCTCCGTGCGTCCGGCCCCGACCAGCCCGGCCATTCCGACTATCTCGCCGGCCCGCACGGCAAAGGAAATTCCCTCAATTCCCTCCGCCGTTTTCAGATTGTCCGCCTCAAAAAGCACCGCCCCGGGGTTCGAACGGCGGGCCGGATAGTAGTCCTTCAGCTCCCGACCGACCATGTGCCGGACCACCGTCGGAATATCCATCTCAGATGCCGGAGCCGAGGCCGCAACGGCACCATCCCGCAGAACGGTAATCTCATCGGCCAGACGAGCCACCTCTTCCATCCGATGAGAAATATAGATAATCGTCATTCCCAGTCCGCGAAGACGGCGGATAATCTCAAACAGCCGCTGGGCTTCAGCCTCCGTCAGCGAGGAAGTCGGTTCATCCATCACAAAAATTCTTGCCTTTCGCATCAGTGCTTTCAGCAGTTCAACAATCTGGCACTGTCCGGTCGTCAGGGTCCGAACGGGAGCCAGCGGATTCAGGTCAAATCCATAGAGCCGGCATTGCTGAACCGTTTGGTCTATCATCGCCTTTCGATTCAGAATGAACGGAATGCGCCCGCGGATTTCACGCCCTAAAAAAAGATTTTCCGTCACCGTGAGGTCTTCCGCCAGGTCCAGTTCCTGATAGAGCATCGAGATTCCGGCCTCTAAGGCATCCCGGGGGCCGCGGAAGGTTCGCTTTTGTCCATCCAGATAAATCTCCCCTGCATCGGGCTCAAACACGCCGGCCAGAATCTTCATCAGCGTGGATTTGCCGGCGCCGTTTTCCCCGCATAGGGCGTGAACCGTGCCCGGCCGAGCGGTAAAGGTCACTCCCTGCAGGGCCTTGACCGGGCCGAAGGTCTTGACGATATTCCGCATTTGCAGTTCGCCCGTCAAACGCCGCCTCCTTACAATCCCAAGGCCGCCGGAAATTTCTGCTTCATCTCTTCGAGATTCTCCCGCTCGACAATCATGCTGTCAATCGGAACCTCTTTCGGAACGGTTTTTCCTTCCACGGCCTCAATCAGAATTCGAACCCCTTCGTATCCAATCGCAAAGGGGTTCTGCACGACAAGGGCCTCGACCCCTCCTTTTTCAATCCCTTCCAGCACCACCGGGTCCGAATCAAAGCCGACCATTTTCACCTTGCCGAGCAGATTTTGGTTCTGCAGCGCCTTATAGGCCCCCACTGTTGTCGGCTGATTGACGGCAAAAAGACCGACGACATCCGCGTTGCGCATCAGCATGTCCACCGTCTTCTGGCGGGAATCTTCCACCGTGCCGAGTGTGTACTGCTCAGCAGCAATCTGCATTTGCGGGAATTCGCGGGCCAGGGTCTCTCGAAAGCCCTGTGCACGGGCATCGGTAGAGGCAGAGTTTTGTATAAATTTCGTCAAAATCACTTTGCCTTTTCCGCCGCACGCCTGCGCCAGCCGACGGGCGGCCTTGGCTCCGCCCAGATAATTATCAGTAGCCACAAACGACACATAATCCGCCGGGTCGGCCTCCACCGCCGAGTCAATAATGACACAGGGAATACCGGCGGCTTTGATTTTTTGTACGGGACGAGCCAGGGCCTTGGCGTCATTGGGCCCCAGAACAATCCCAACAACATTTTTCACAATGGCGTCCTCAACCGCCTGGATTTGCTTTTCCCGGTCGCTTTCCTGTTCCGGACCTGTCCAGGAAATCAGATAGCCGCGTTCCTGAGCGGATTTGGCGGCCCCCTGCCGCACAACCTCCCACCACATTGAAGCCGTTCCTTTGGGAATAACGGCAATCGTTTTGGAAATGGACGCCCTCTGCCGCATGAGATTGATTTTACGAACAACACCGGAAATGAAAAGCACAGCCGACAGGCCGAGAATCAAATAAACCGCAGTCTGACGCCATTTCATAAACGGTTTCCTTTCGCTCAAGCAAGACTGGCAACACTTTACAGCAGCTGTCCTGATTCTTCAAGAAGGATTCACACAATCGCCCTGTAAATATTTTCTTGATACACGTTTTTGGACAAAGTAGAATGAGGTTCCGCCAAACAAATTTTCCTGTTTTAACAAAGGAGACTCCTTATGAAAACAAAGAAAATGTTGAAATGGATTTTGATGGCGGCCGTTTTGGCAAATTTCTGTTCAGCCGATGTTCGTCTGCCGGCAATTCTTTCTGACAACATGGTTCTTCAGCGCAACAGTGAAGTCTCCATTTGGGGCTGGGCGGACCCGGATGAGTCGATTACCATCACCCACACCTGGCAGCCGGAGGTTCAAGTCAGCCAGACTGTAAAGGCCGGTCCGGACGGAGCTTGGAAAGTGATGCTCAAAACCCCGGATGCCGGCGGTCCCTATACCCTGACCATTCAGGGCAAAAACAAAATCACCCTTCAGAATATTCTGATTGGGGAAGTATGGTTCTGTTCGGGTCAATCCAATATGGAATGGCCCACGTCGAGAATCGACAACGCCGAATCCGAACTATCCGCTGCTGCCAAATATCCTCAAATCCGGCTCTTCCAGGTAGACAAAGCCACCGCTCCCGCCCCACTGCCCGACTGCAGCGGACAGTGGAAGGTCTGTTCGCCGGAGACGGCTGCTCCCTTTTCCGCCATCGGGTATTTGTTTTCCCGCATCCTCTGCGATGAACTCCAAGTACCCGTCGGAATGATCGGAACCTATTGGGGCGGAACCCCCGCCGAAGCTTGGACAAGCCGGGATGTCATTCAGGCCTTCCCGGAATTCGAGCCGCAACTCAAAGAACTGGACCAAATCAAGCGTCCCGTGCTTACCGGTGCCCAGATTCGCCAACTCCAGCAGGACTGGAACGAACAAATCATCCAAAAGGAACCCGGTCTGCCCGGACAATGGTATTCGGAATCGTATGACGACAGCAGCTGGAAAACGATGCCTGTACCGGGCCTGTGGAATCAGGACGGTCTGGATAAACTGGATGGAATCGTCTGGAATCGGTACACTTTCACCCTGCCGGCCGACTGGGGCCAAAAGGAACTGGTGCTGGAACTGGGGCCGATTGATGATGCGGACATTACCTGGCTGAACGGCGTAAAAATCGGCCAGACCGATTTTTACAACATCCATCGCCATTATGTCATTCGACCGGGCACAGCGCGGGTGGGCAAAAATCTGCTGGCCATTCGTATCTGGGACCATATGGGCGGCGGCGGACTGTACGGCCGGCCTGAGCAGGTGCGGATTTACCCGAAGGATGAGCCGAACAAAGCCGTTTCGCTGGCTGGAGAATGGAAATACAAGCTCAGCATCTCCTACAATGACCTGCCCGGCTATATGGACCTGCGGCCGCTGGACCAGAACCTGCCGACAGTGCTGTATAATGCGATGATTGCCCCCCTGATTCCTTATGGAGTCCGAGGAGCCCTGTGGTATCAGGGAGAATCCAACTGCGGCCGGGCTGAACAGTACAAGCGTCTCCTGCCCGCCATGGTGCAGGACTGGCGAAAGAAATGGGGCCGAGGCGGCTTCCCATTCTATTATGTACAAATTGCCCCTTATGACTACGGCAACCCGGATGACCCGATGAGCGCCCTTCTGCGTGAAGCCCAGTTTCACATTTTATCTCTCTTAAACAACAGCGGCATGGCCGTGACGATGGACATCGGCAATCCGAAGGATATCCATCCCACCAACAAACTGGATGTCGCCAAACGGCTGGCTTTGTGGGCACTGGCCAAGACATACGGCCGCGAAAATCTGGTCTATTCAGGACCGCTTTATCGGGAAATGAAAATTGAAGGCAATAAAATCCGTCTGTTCTTTGACCATGTCGGATCAGGGCTTACGGCTAAGGGCGGCCCGCTGACTCATTTCACCATTGCCGGTGAAGACCGCAAATTCGTGCCGGCTGCGGCTGTCATTGAAGGAGATACCGTGGTGGTTTCCAGCCCGGATGTGCCGAAGCCCGTTGCTGTTCGCTATGGATTTACCAATTCCGCCCAGCCGAATCTGTTCAATAAAGAAGGACTGCCCGCCTCTTCCTTCCGAACAGACAACTGGTAATTCCCATCTCGAACAAAAACAGGAACCCGTCAGGCAAAATCAAGCCGGACGGGTTCTTTTTTTATTTCACGAACAGTCCTTAATATCACCCAATCGCCCAGCCCCGCCGCCCTTTGTGCCTGCTCCACCCAGCCGTTCAGCTCCTCCTCACTGCGGCAGTGTACCATCGCAAACAGATTATACGGCCAGCCTGGAAAGGTCCGCCGCTGATAACAGTGGCTCACTTGACGGAACAAAGCCAGTGCGGCACCAGCGGCTTCAATTCGGTCTTCCGGAACCTGCGCACAAATCATCGCATTGACAGCAAAACCGAGCCGATAATGATTCAGCACGGCGGCGACTCTTTTTAAAACCCCCTTGTGCATCAGCCCCTGAACCTCGCCCAGACAATCCATTTCCGCCATACCAGAGCACTGGGCGAACGGACGCGGAACAACCGGAAAGTCCTCCTGCAGAAACATCAGAACCCGTTTTTGCCGCTCGTTCAGATTCACCGGTTCTGATGGTTTCAAAGCACTATCCGCTCTTTCATCAGCCGGCGGGGCCGCCAGAAACCGCACCTGAAGTTTGAATGTCCGGATAGCCGGCAGCGCAGAAAAAACAAGACCGCACCGACTGGACAAGGCGTCCAGTATTTGCTGAATCTGTTCTTTCGACTCCGCCTGCAGCGTAAACCAGAGATTAAACAAATGGTCCCGCAGATACTGATGAGACACCCCCGGCAGATCCCGGACGGCAGCGTTGACTTGTTCCATTCGCTCAGGCGGCACTGAGGCCGTCACCAGACAAGCCGTTCTGCCCAACAAACGATAATCGAGCTGCCCTTGAAACCGGCGGATAATTCCCCGCTCTTTGAGCTGGTCAATGTCCTCCAGAATCTGCTGCACAGAACATCCCAATCGCTGACCAATCGAATGATACGGTTCTGTGATGACCTCAATGCCCCCTTCGAGGACGGCCAGCAAGTCTTTTTGAAAAGCGGTCAGCGAGTCACTGCTCATGGCTTCCGTTCCTCGAGATTGCGGGCCAGTCGGCAGACCGGGTCCTGCTGGAGGTAATCGCCGTAAACCGCCAGAGCCCGGGCTCGACATCCCCGGCAAACCGTCAAATAGGCACAGCTCCCGCAGGCCCCTTTGTAGCCGCGAAGATTCCGCAGACGGCTGAACAATTCCGACCGGCCCCAAATCGACGCAAAATCCCTTTGGAGCAGATTGCCCGCGGAAACCTCCAGAAACCCGCAGGGCTGTACATCTCCCCGCCAACTAATAAAGACAAAATCTTCCCCCGCCAGACAGCCGGGCACTCTGTCGGCCTTCGGCAGTTTCTGCTTTCGGCACACACGGGCAAACTGCGGCCCGCAGGTAAGCCGAAGTTCAATCGACAGCCGGCCTTTCATCCGACCCAGATGCTCCAGAAGAGATTCGTACTCCTCCGGCTCCAGAAGCAGGTCTCGAATGGACTCTCCCCGCCCAACCGGCACGAGGATAAACGGATTCCAGCAGAAGGCCCCTGCTTCCTCCGCAAGCCGGGCAATCCGGTCAATCTGCTCCAGATTCTGCTTGGTAATCGTCGTGTTAATCTGAAAATCCAGCCCCGCTTTGCGGGCGGTCTGAACGGCCTTCATTGTCGTCTGGAAAGCCCCCGGGCTGTCCCGAAAGGCATCATGCGTCTGCGCATCGGCACCATCCAGCGAAAAAGAAATCGACAGCACATCCGCCTTTTTGAGCCGCTCAGCGGCCGCCTCATCCAGATACCAGCCGCAGGTCGCCGCCGCCATCCGCAAGCCCATCTGCCGGCCTGCCTGAAGAATCTCAAAGAAATCCGCACGGGCCATCGGCTCCCCTCCGGTCAGAATCGCCACACAATGCCCGAAGGAGGCCAGCGACCGAAGGATGGAGATGCATTGCTCTGTAGTCAAAGCATCCTCCTTATGTCCGTCGGCAGCCGCGCGGCAGTGCCGGCAGTGCAGCGGGCATCGCCGCGTAATCTCAAAGGCCGCAACCCGGGGTTTTCTTAACAGTTTATCCATTCAGCAGCGCCGCCGCTTCCTTGGCAAAATATGTTATTACAAAATCCGCACCGGCCCGTTTCACAGCCAATAGGGTTTCTAACATGGCTTCCCGTCGGTCCATCAGTCCCGCCTTTGCGGCCTGGTTGACCATCATATACTCCCCGGAGACGTTGTAAGCCGCCAGCGGCACTTCAAACCGCTGCCGAGCGGCCGCAATCACATCCAGATAGGCCAGCGCCGGCTTGACCATCACCATATCCGCCCCTTCCTCAATATCGAGGGCTATCTCCCGCATCGCCTGCCGAACAGAAGCCGCCGGGTCCATCTGGTACGTTTTGCGATTGCCGAAGGCCGGGGCACTGTCGGCGGCCTCCCGAAACGGCCCGTAAAAAGCCGATGCATATTTGGCGGCATAGCTCAAAACAGCCGTCTCCGAAAACCCCGCCTCGTCGAGCGTCTGGCGAATCATCCCGATTCGTCCGTCCATCATATCCGACGGAGCCACTACATCCGCTCCGGCACGGGCATGAACCAGAGCCGTCCGAGCCAGGCACTGAAGGGTCTGGTCGTTGTCAATTTTCCCATCGCGGATGAGGCCGCAGTGGCCGTGTTCCGTATAGGCACACAGACAAACATCCGTGATGACCAGCAAATCCGGTACGGCTTTTTTCACAGCACGAACCGCCCGGCAGACCGCCGAATCCTCCGACCAGGCCTCTGACCCCTGCGCATCTTTTCGCAAAGGCAGACCGAACAAAAGGACGGCTGGAATGCCCAGTTCATAGATTTCCCTGGCTTCCTGAACAAGAACATCCGGCGAAAAGTGAAAACAGCCGTCCATCGAAGGAATGGGCTTTTTAATATTTTCGCCCGGACACACAAAAAGCGGAGAAACCAAATCACTCACGCTCAGCCTAGTTCCGGCAGTCAGACGACGCATAGCCGGACTAGCCCGCAGACGCCGCAATCGCACTTGAGGAAATCCCATAATCTTACTCCACCGCAATTTCTTCTTCCGTCAAATAGCACGGCGGCTCATTCCGCCACAACTGGACATTGGCGCTTCCGTCCAATGAACGAAAATTGCCGCCGCATAATTCAAACCATCGACAGCGCCGACACCGAGGGTCACAATACTTGTTTTTGTTTCGCAAATACCTCAAAACCGGTTCGGCCGGATTCTCCCAGATTTGGTCAAACGGCCTTTCCAGGACATTCCCGAGGGAATAACTCCGCCAAAACTGGTCGGGATACACCCGCCCGGCCCAGTCCACGGCGGCAATATTCTGTCCGACACGGTTGCCGGCCGCCCGGCGGAGCAGCGTCTCCGCATCAGCCGCCCGTTCCAAAGACAGCCGCCGCAGCCGCATCAGCAGATACGGCCCATCCGCATGGTTGCCGACCGTGAGCACTTCATCCGCCTGTCCGGCAGAGGTCATTTGCTCCGTACAGGAAAGAATCGAATCCATCGCCTCCCGCACCAAGGCCGCGGAAGGCACGGCTTCAGCCAGGTCTTCGGCGCGGCCGGTCCGAATCAAATGGTAAAAGCAGATGCGCCGCACATCCAGATCCGCCGCAATCTGAAACAGCAAAGGAATCTGCCTGATATTGTCCGCCGTCATTGTAAACCGAACGCCCGCAGGAATTCCTGCCCGACGGCAGGAGCAAATCCCCTTTACGGCCGCGGCAAAAGCCCCCTCGACCTGCCGAAAATCATCGTGAAACTCCGCCGGACCATCCAGCGAAATCCCGACATAACTGACTCCCAGAGCCGTCAGACACTCAGCGGTTGAATCCTGAATCAGTGTGCCGTTCGTGGATAAAACGGTGCGAAGTCCTTTGCCGCCGGCATATTCGAGCAGCTCAAATAGATCCTCACGAAGCAGCGGTTCTCCGCCGCTGAACAGCAAAACCGGACAACCGAAGCCGGCAATCTGGTCAATTAGGCATCGGGCCTGTTCTGTGGTCAGTTCTGACTCCCCTCCAAAATCCCGAACATGGCTGTAGCAGTGACGGCAGGTCAGATTGCACCGCCAAGTACAGTTAAACACCACAATCGGTTTGTGATTCCGATGCGGCGGATAACGCAGCTCATCCGAGCGGCCGGACTTGCCGCAATACAATTTGCTGATATTAATCATGATATCGAATCAGGGTCTCTGTCAGCCCCTCCAGGGTATGCACAGGAGCTTCAAGGGCTGCCGGAAGATTTTCCTCCAGCAGACGACGGGTCGTGCTCGGACCGATGGAGGCGATTTTCGCACCGCTTTTGAGCACAGTTTCCCTCGGCACAAACTTCAAAAAAGCAGACACGGCCGAACTGCTCGCAAACAGAATCCAGTGTATTTCCCGCCGGCTGAACCGCTCCAGAATCGGCTCAATCCGGCAAACCGGCACTTCCGCCGGTTCTACTGTATAAATCGATATTTCCTCCACAACTGCTCCCTGCCGCCGGAGGGACTTCGGAAGGTCATCCGGAGCAATCGCCGAACGCAGCAGCAGAAATTTCTTTCCGGCCGGCAGCTCCTTCGCACACAATTCCTCCGCCAGCGCCTGACCGGTAAACGTCCTCGGAACAAAATCGGCTCGCAAACCGTATTCGCCCAGTGCCCGTGCTGTCTCCGGGCCGATGCAGGCAATCCGGGCCCGACCAAAAGCCCGTGCATCCTTCCCCAATTCATCCAATCTTTGCAAAGAAAACTCCACGCCGCGCCGGCTGGTAAAAACAATCCAGTCAAACTCCGCCAGCCGATTCAGGGCTGTATCCGCCGCCCCAGTTTGGGCAAGATTCCGCACAGCAATCACAGGCAAACTCAGCACTTCGGCTCCCAATTCATTCAGCCGACGGCTCAATGAACGATTCCCATCCTCATCGCGGGCAATCAAGACAGTCCTGCCCGCCAGCGGGCGACGGCGAAACCAGTCCGTTTCCTTTCGATAAATTGCCGTCGGACCAATCAGAACAATCGCCGGGGCTTCCATTCCCTCCTGCCGGCAGACAGCAGCAATCTTTTTCAAGGACGCCTGCACCAGACGCTGATGCGGCAGACTGGCGTCCTGAATCACCGCCGCCGGGGTATCCGCCGGTTTGCCGTTTGCCAGAAGGGCCGCGGAAATCTGTTCCAGATTGCCCATCGCCATATAAAAGGCAATTGTGCCGCGAAATCCGGCCAGGAAATCCCAGTCAATCGAAGATTCATTTTTGTCCGGGGCTTCCTGACCGGTTACAAAAAGAACCTGGGAACTGAACTGTCGGTCGGTCAGAAACATTCCCGAATAGGCTGCCGCCGCAGAAGCCGCCGTCACGCCGGGAATCACCTCAAAATCAATCCCCGCCTGAATACAAGTCTGGATTTCCTCCGCCGTCCTTCCGAAAAAACCGGGGTCTCCTCCTTTGAGCCGCACGACGGTTCTGTATTGAGCGGCTTTCTCGACCAGCAGCCGATTGATTTGCTCCTGCGTAAACGGTTTTTTCCCTGTTCGCTTGCGGACACAGAGGCATTCGCAATCCGGCCGGCAGTCCTCCAGCAGGGTCTCATTGACCAGACCATCGTAAATTACGCAGTCAGCCTGACGGAGAAGCTGCGCCCCGCGCAGGGTAATCAGTACCGGGTCACCCGGCCCCGCCCCAACAAAATAGATTTTGGATTTAGGCATTCGTTTTCAGAATCTCCAAAGCCCCCTGCTCAATCAGCCGCTCGGCTAGACAATCTGCCCATTCTACCGCATTCTCAACTGTCCCGCAAATCTGCTCTTTTAGGAAAGGATGTCCCCGCGGGCCCGAGGCGAACGCCGTCAGCGTCATCTGCTCGTTTTCGATTGTCGCATAGGCCCCGACCGGCGCATGACATCCGGGATGAAGTCGAGCCAGAATCCGGCGTTCCGCCCGGGCCGCCGCCGCTGTCGGAAAATGATGAATTTTTTGAAACAATTCGAACAAATGCTCGTTTGTTCGAAGAATCTCTACCGCAATGACACCCTGGGCCGGCGCCGGCAGGAAAGCCAAAGGATCCAATATCAGCCCGTTCCAGCCGGTTATCCCCAGCCGCTCCAGTCCGGCTCGAGCCAGTATGACGGCATCATAGCGCCCCTCCTGCAGCTTTCGAAAACGCGTTTCGACATTGCCCCGAAGCGGCTCAACCCGTACATCGGGCCGCAATCGAAGAATCTGGGCTTGTCGGCGAATGCTCGAGGTACCCACACAGGCCGCCGGCGGCAGTTCTTCAAGTTTCTGTATGGATTTGCGGGCAAGCAGAACATCCTCCGGAAAATCCCGCTCCAGCACCGCCGCAATACACAGTCCTTCCGCCGTCTGCGTCGGCAAATCCTTAAAACTGTGAACGGCAAAATCCGCCTCCCCTTCCAGCAGCGCCCGTTGGAGCCGGGCGGTAAAAAAACCGCTGCCCTCCAGTTTCCATAGCGGGGCATCCGGCTGCTGGTCGCCGTGTGTGCGGAGAATCTGCATCTCCACCGACAGACCCGGCCGGACTTTTTGCAGGGCGTCAATTACCCGCTGGGTCTGAATCAGGGCCAGTTTCGAACCGCGTGTGGCTGCACGGAGCGGTCTCATTCCTTTTTTCTCTTTTTCGGGGGGTCTTCCAGAAGCATCTTCCGCACCACATCCAGCACGCCCAACAAATCCGCAGAGGGTTCTTCGCTGCCGGCGTTTTTGAGGTACGAAATCGGGCCGTGCAGAATCTTGCAGGCCAGCGATTCGGCAAATCGCTGAAGCTGTGCGTGCTCCGATTTGCTGAAATACCGCTGGTAGCGCCGGGCCTCCTTCTGAGCCAGCTGCCTGTAACGGGAGGATAAATCGCTGATGAGTTCCGCTGTCTGAAGCGAATCCAGCCAGGCCATAAACTGCTGAGCATGTTCGGCTGCAATCCGCTCGGCCTGCTGAATCTGTTCAACCTGAATCGAACGGCTTGCTTCCGTCTGTCGATTTAAATCGTCCAGATTAAACAGTCGGACCTGCGGAATCTCTCCCAGCGCCGGTTCCACATCTCTGGGCATCGCCAAATCGAGAATAACAATCGGCCGGCTCCGCTGAGCGAGCAGATAGGAGTAGTCAGCGGCTGTAATCAGCGGGGTCGGAGAAGCCGTCGTGCAGACAGCCAAATCCGCCTGTTTGAGCAATTCCCCTAACGAAGACAACTCCGCCGGCTGACCAAAACGAAGTGCTGCGGCCAGCTGACGGGCGGATTCCAGCCGCCGGCTGACAATCCACAATTGCCCGATTCCGACCTTCACCAAAAGACGGCCCACCAGTTCCGCATTCTCGCCGGCCCCCAGCAGGAGCACCTTAGCTCCCGGAAGGGACATTTCTTTCCAGGCCAGCTCGACCGCCGCCGCCCCGAGCGAAATAGTCCCGGACTGGAGAATCGTCCGGCTCCGCACCTCTTTGGACGCGCGAAAGGCCCGGTGCATCAGACGATGAAAAAGGTAGTGGGTAGTCTGTTCTTCATTGGCCAGCGCATATGCCGCTTTCAGCTGACTGATAATCTGATGCTCGCCGAGCATTTGAGAATCAAGACCGGCGGCCACGGCGAAAAGATGTTCTACGGCTTTTGCACCGACATATTCTTTGGCATAACATCGCCAGGTCTCAGCGGCCGAAGGGTCCATGCCCCGTATCACTTCTTCCAGCAGACCGGCACTGTCAGCGGTCTTCTCCACCGTCAGATAAATCTCCGTCCGATTGCAGGTACACAAAACCACGGCTTCCTGAACGGATGAATGCCCCTTTAGGGCCCGCAGCAGATCCCTCCGGCACTCTTCAGAAAAAGCCAGCTTTTCCCTCGCTTCGTAGGGAGCATCCCGAAAACTGACACCGCAGCAAACAAGCTTCATAGCGGCAGTTTAACAGAGGCAATCAGAGAAATCAACGGCGCATAAAAAAGGTCTGCCGACACCGGTCAGCAGACCTTTTTGTTTGGCAGAAATCAATTCGGAACAGCACCGCCCGGACGAACCATAGCCCGAACAATCTTTCGCCCTTCAAAGGTCTGGGGGCCGCGCATCGTCGTGATTTGGCCGGTCAGTTTTGAATCCGCCAGTTTGCCCTCCAGGCTGATTTCAAACGTCCGCTCTCCGAATTCCCGTTTGGCCTTAAAGGAAACTTTTGTTCCGTCAAACTCAATCTTTTCAATCGGAAGGGTTCCGTACAGACCGCTCAGGTCCGGATTCACACGCAGCCGCTGCTTGTAGGGTCCCTGTTCCGTAACAATCTCCAGGTCCCAGCTGCCGATCAGGGCTTCCCCAAAGCGGCTTCCTTCCACAGCAATATCCCCCATTTCCGATTTCAGCGTCCCCTTGAGCAGGCCGCTCTGGCGGTCGATGGTTCCTTCAAAAGTCGTATCCATCTGGCGGTCGCCCATTTTGATTTTTCGCTTCAGCATCAGGGTCCCACGTTCATACTTCACATCCGAGACTTCGCTCTCAACCGGAGCCGACTGCCACTGACCGGCCAGATTGCCCTCTTTATCCATCTGAATAATCAGTTTGGCTTCAACATCCTGCTCACCGATCTTGTATTTGAGATTCCACGTTCCGACCGCTCTGGGAATGCGCGGGAGCCGACGGCCTGTGACTTCTGAATCTCCCCGCTCGCCCGAAAGGGTTCCGGACAGCTTATCCTCTTCGACAGTGCCGGAAAATTTCGACCGATATTCCTCTCCGCGAAACCGAGCAATCTGTTCAAAACGAAGCTTGCCGTCCTGAAACTGGATATCCTTCAGCTCCGCTGCTCCCCAGAAACTGACCCAATCCCCGGTCAGATTGCCGTTTTCATCCCGGCCGAAGGAGACAAGAGCATCCATTTCGCGGTCTTCAAACTTGATTTTCAGCTCCCAATCCCCCCAAAGCCCCCTGGCGGGTCCTCCCATTCCGGCCGACTGGGCCGCCGCAGGAAAAGACAAAACCGCCGAGATTCCCGCCGTCAACAGAAAAAAAGACAGACATGAACAGAAAAAGGATGATTTCATAACAAGCCCTCCGAAATCACGGTTCCTTTTTAGCACCGAACCCAACAAAGTTCGGCTTCTTATGAAAGGATAAACCCTATTTCTCCGGAGAGCAAGTCTTTTTTATCAGACAGACCTAAAAGGTTTTCGCCGCTTTTCGAGCCTGCTCGAGGGCACGCTGAACCGCTTTTTCCGATTCAGCCGGGTCTGCCAGCGTCGGCTCCACAAGAATTGAACCAATCTGTTCAAAACCGATAAACCTAAGAAACAGTTCAACGTATTTTGTCTGCAAATCAAAGGGACTGTCCGGCGGATAACTGCCTCCGCGGGCATAAATGACCATGGCCGGCTTTGCCCGAACCAGTCCTTCATAGCCATTCTGCCCAAACCGGAAGGTATACCCCGGCTGCACGAGAATATCGATATACTGCTTCAGCCGCCAGGGAATCCCGAAATTCCACATCGGAACAGCCAAAACATATTTGTCGGCATTCTTAAAATGTTCGATAACCTTCTCCACTTTATCCCAAACCTGACGCTCCTGTGCCGTGTGCGTCTGGCCGTGAAGAATTGTATATTTGGCCTGGACCGTCAATCCGTCAAATGACGGCAAATCCGCCTCAAAAAGATTCATTTTTTCCACAGAATCCGATGGATGAAACTTTAGGTAAGATTCAACAAATGCATCCGCAACCTGGATGGATTTTGACCGCTCCTTCCTCGGCGATGCCTGAATGTAGAGAACTCTGCTCATCTCCGGTCTCCTTTCCTTTTTCCTTTTACGCCTCGATTATCCCGCTGTTCAACCCCATAAGAAAATTTCTTGTAGTTCATCCGCTTCTCTTTAGAATAAACGTAAGCGAAACATTCGAGGAGAAAACCATGCAGAAAAATCTGTTTCTTATCATTCTTTTGCTCTCAGGCGTCTCCGCTGCAGAACAAAACAGCAGCGAATCTGAATCCGTCGGCAAACTGTGGGCAGGCGGCGGGTTTCTAACCCTGCAAAAACCCTACAAAGGCGTCGAATCAGAATGCTACGCTCTCCCGCTTATCATTTATCAGGGCCCCAAATTAACATTGTTCGGCCCCGTGGCAACGTATTCACTTTTCGGCGAAGAAGACCATTGGGCCCTTCAAGGGCTGGCACGTATCCGAACGGAAGGATATAACAACAATGACAGCCGATATTTAGACGGAATGTCAGACCGCGACCCTACTGTCGAACTTGGATTGCGGTACCTTCACGATTTAAGTTTTGCCGTGCTGGCACTGGATTTCAGCCACGACATTTTAGACAAACACAGCGGCTGGGAAAGCCGACTGACTTTGAGAAAGACCTTTCGAGACATACTGGATATTCAATCGCTTAATCTCACCCCTTCCATCGGTCTAAACTGGAGAAACAAACAGTTAAATGACTACTACTATGGAGTGCGGGCCTCCGAATCAGCACCCGGCCGAGATGCCTATAGTGTCGGCGGCTCTCTCGGCTGGCTGACAGGATTGCAGTTGAACTATAAACTCTCCGAAAAATGGTCCCTTTTCGGCCTGGCGAATCTCGAATGGCTGGACAGCGAAATTACCGACAGCCCCATTGTAGAAAAAGACTATACCCTCTCCCTCCTAGCCGGTCTGCTTTTCGAGTTTTAATCAAACATTAAACCGAAAGCAGATAATGTCACCGTCCTGAACAACGTAGGTCTTTCCTTCCAGCCGCATCCGTCCGGCGGCTTTGACGGCTTTTTCATCCCCGAGCCGATGCAAATCTTCATACGACATCGTCTCCGCCCGGATAAAGCCCCGCTGAATATCGCTGTGAACCTTGCCGGCCGCTTCGTGAGCAATCGTCCCCGCCCGAATCGGCCAGGCACGCACTTCATCTTTGCCGACAGTCAGAAAACTAATCAGCCCTAAGGTTCGATAACAGCTCTGCACAAACTGAGCTGAGGCGGGCTTAGAGATCCCCAAATCCTTCATAAACTCCGCCCGGCTTTCCGCATCCAGCTGCGCCAGTTCGCTTTCAATCTCCGCCGACAGGCAAATCACCTCTGCCCCCTCCGCCGCCGCTCCCAAATCCATCGTTTGTCCGACCTGCTTTTCGCCGACGTTAACCACAATCATCATCGGACGAAGGGTCAGGAACCCGAGCGGCCTAATCAACTCAATCTCTTGAGCATTCAAGGCTGCCTGACGAAGCGGTTTTTCCGATTCAAGCACCTGCTGGAGTTTGCGATGTAGGGCCAGTTCCTCCTTGTCCCGGGCCTGGGTCTTGGTGGGCTTGTGCATCTGCTTTTCCAGACGCTCAATCCGATTGGTCACCAGCTCCAAATCAGCCAGCAGCATTTCGGTCTTCAGCTCCTCCAAATCCTTGCGCGGGTCAATTCGGTTCCGATACGCCGGTACGGAATCGTTCTCAAACGCACGAAGAACGGCAACAAATAAATCCACGGTTCGAAGCTGCCCAAACAGTTTGCGTGCGGCGGATCGTCCATGCTCATCCGTAAAATTCAGCCCCGGCAGGTCCAGACAATCAATCGTCGCATGCACCGTCTTGGCGGGTTTGTATAATTCCGTCAGCCAGTCCAGCCGCTCATCCGGCACCGGCACCATCACCTCGTGAATCTCCGGGGCTCCCGGCGGAACCGGCGGTTTGCCGCTGACGGCAGACACCAATGTACTCTTGCCGGACTGAAGCATCCCAATGACCGCTGCTTTCATTCTTCACAACCTCGCGGATAAACACTGTTTCCAAAACAATCATATGCTACAACCGCCGGAAAATCCTCCAGCACCAGCTCCCGAATCGCCTCCGGCCCCAACTCCTCATAGGCAACAACTCGACTGGCGGCAATATGTTTGGACAGGAGCGCCCCAAAGCCGCCCATTGCCGAAAAATGGATCGCCCGATACCGCCGAAGGGCCTGCTGAACCTCTTTTGAACGGTATCCCTTCCCAATCGTCCCCTTCAGACCGGCCTGAAAGAGGGCCGGCGCAAAGGCATCCATTCGGGCCGAGGTAGTCGGACCAGCTGAGCCGATTACACGCCCCGGCGCTGCCGGGGTCGGCCCCACATAGTAAATCACCGCCCCATTCAGGTCAAACGGAAGCGGCTGTCCGGCCTCCAAAATGGCGCACAGACGCCGATGCGCCTGGTCGCGGGCCGCATAAACAACCCCGTTCAGACACACCCAGTCTCCGGCCCGAAGCCGGCTGATTTGCTCGTCTTTTAGAGGGGTCTGGATTCTTGTTTCTGATAAAGTACTCATCAATGCCTATTATAGAGATACAAGGCGGATTTTCGACAAAATTTCTCCCCCGGAAATCCGAACCTGCATCCTTTTTTCTTTTGGAAAAAAGATTGCGGTTGGGTGTCCGGAAAAGATATAATAAAGCTATGGCCAAATACCCAATTTTTCTGGAAATGGCCGGCCGGCGGGCTGTGGTCATCGGCGGCGGCCCTGTAGCCCTTCGAAAAGTACAGGGGCTCGCAGAGGCGGGAGCTCGTGTTACCGTGGTTGCCGAACACATCCTGCCTGAAATCGAGGAGGTGCTGATTCAGCTCCATGCAGAAATCATTCTCAGCCGCTACCGGAAAGATTTCCTCGTCTCCGCCGCCCTGGTGATTGCCGCCACCAACAATCCCGACCTGAACCGCCGCATCTATGAAGACTGCCAGGAGCTCGAAATCCTCTGCAATGTGGTGGACCAGCCGGAACTGTGCGACTTCTTTGTGCCGGCTGTGGTGAAACGCGGCGACCTGCAGATTGCCATCGGCACCGAAGGGCATTGTCCGGCCTATGCCGGTCATCTCCGGCAGAAATTAGAAGAAATCTTCACGGACGCACACGGTCGTTTTGTGGACGAACTGGCCAAAGTCCGCACTCACATTATTGAAACAATCCCTGACAGCGACCAGAGGAAAGCCCTGCTGGGAAAACTGGCCAGCGATGAATCGTTTCACTATTTCGCTGAACACGGGCCGGAAGGATGGCGCCGTCACTGCGACGAAATGATCCGTCAATGCTCCGTATAAATGAACAGCAAAGCACGAGGACAGGCAATGAATCTGTATTTGATTCAGCATGCTCAGGCCTTCCCGAAAGAGCAGTATGCTGACCGGCCTCTCACGGAGGAAGGATTCTGGCAGGCACAGCAGACCGCAGAGTTTGTTAAGCGGCTGGGAATTTCCGTCGGAGCCGTCTGGCACAGCGGAAAAACGCGGGCCCTTCAGACGGCCAAACTCTTTCACGCTGCTGTAAAGGGGCCGTGCACCCTGCACAAACACGAAGGGCTTTCTCCAGAGGATGACCCGGAGCCGATTGCCGAGGAGATTGAAAAAACCCAAACAGACCTGATGATTGTCGGACACCTGCCGTTTTTGTCGCGACTGGCCGGTCTGCTGCTTTGCGGCAGCGCAGACGCGGAGCCGGTTCTTTTTGAAAAAGCCGGTGTGGTCTGCCTGCAGCGAAATGACGACGGCCTCTGGCAGGTAAACTGGCTCATCAAACCGGACATTTTATAAATCCGTTTGCCGTTCTGACACCGCAGGACCAACCGGTGATTCCGACTCCTCCAATGGCTCCAGCAGACACCAATCCGGCGATTCCAGTCCCTTGAAATCCCAACCGGCACGGCAGACATGACAGGTTATCTGGTCCGGCCGCCGCAATGAACCGCAATTCAGACAAGTGACCATTTTTCCTCTGGGCCGCACCAGATTGAATGTAATCCACGCAGGAATCCCGAACAAAATCCCCGCTGCAAACCACCCACGCGCAGCCCGGGACGAGCCGCCGAGCGAAAGGGACTTCTTGCGGAGGTGATGTCCGACCCCAAGACCCGCCAAAAGCGAGGGCAGCAACATCAAAAAGGCCGAAAAAAGCCGCGCAGGAAGACCCATCTGCCGACACCTTCGAAGAATCCCGATAAAACTGTGAGGACGGAGAAACAACGCCCTCATACCGGCCCGCGGCTCGATTGCCTCCGCACACAGAAATGACAAACCATGGAAAACCGCCGGCTGCAGCGAATCGGCAAAAAAGCGGGCGGTTATCGACAGCGCTCCGTCCCCCCGTTCGAAAAGTTTGCTCAACAGTACCTCTTGATAATATCCTGAAACAGAATTTGCTGCAGGGGAACGAAACATATCATAACCTGTCATCTGCCCCTGGGCATCAAAACACTCGATAGCCAAACCGACCCCTTCCGGAGCCGCGGAGGCGGCACAGCAGCCCCAATAGACCAGCTGGCCGTTTTTCTCGCGGCACACAGGATACACCCGATATGCAGATAATTTTTCCGGTCGGCCCTCTGTCCGAGAGCCGAACAGACCGAGCGGAGCAGGCAAACGTCCGGCAGGACCTTCTATGGAGAGACTTTCTTTATTCAGACGCAGGATTTGTCCGTCTGCATCCAGCACAAGCAGCCAGGGCCCCGCCGTATTCAGACGAAAATCAGAAGGAACCGTTTCCCACCACCATTGTCCCGCATAATCGCCGGTCTGCCCCGCTTTCGGCGGCCTCCACCGACGGGCTGCTTCCTTGGCGATAACAACAATTTCCTCTCCCTTTTGCAATGAACCGAACTGACTCAGTTCTATGGAATCTCCCAGAACGGGACCAGCCGAAAACTGCGGCTCCATTCCGCACAGATTCAAACGAAAAAACTGCCGCAGCTGTCTGTCATAGATAAAATACTTTCCCCACTGTTCGTCTTCATAGACGAATGGATCACGAAATCGTCCGAGTGATTCTTTCTTTTCAGAATGTATGCCTCCGGGCCCTACATAATACGACGCCCCCTTCTGCCGCCGGAGAGTCCCCTCATAGTATTTACATTCGAACAAACCGCTTTCTGCATCATACTGGAAAACACCCCATCCGGTTGAAATTCTCTCAATCACAGAACGCCGGGCATCCGCCAAAGGAGTCCATGCCGGCTCTCCCAATACATTCGCAGGAAGGTCGCTCCCCAAAGAAACCAAAAGAGAGCAAGGAAAAAAATTCGGATCATTTTTTCTATCCATACCTTCCAACATAACCCAAACGGCCTCAATACGGCGAAAGTTTGCAGAAGCAATGCCCTTTAGGCAAAACCAATCCGCCCAGAAGAGAAGGATGGCCCATAAGAGAAGAACCAGAAAGCCCGCCGTAAAAATCTTCAAACCATTTCCAGTACATGCCATAAACCCTCTCCTTACAGAGAAGAAGTTCGATAGATTTCCCAGCCCAGAAGCACGGAGGAAACCGTCGCCGTCAAAAAGAGAATCTGCACCTGAATATCAAAGCCCTTGATGACCAGCAAACTGAGCAGAATAATAACCAGCCCCAGCGTTCCGAGTGTCGGAAAGACTCGGCTGGACGTCCAGCCCGCCGCCAGCCCGATCCCATAACAGGCCGTCCCCGCCAAAAAACCGGAAATCAAATTGGAAATCAGGTCATCCCGAAAGGCCTCATTAAAAAACGCAAAGTCCCTGAACAGAATCATCGAAACAGTGCCCAGGCCTGCTGTAAAAAAGAGGTTCGGAATAAGACCGGCCGCAACCCGAGCCGCAAAAACCTGCCGACGGACAGCCCCTCGGCTCAGCAGAAAAGCTGACAGGCGGCGCATCCGATCAAAATACATCTGCGAAACGCCCAGAACCGCTAATCCCACACACAGAAACGGGTACGGGTACACAACCCCCTCTTTGAGACGAAGTGCCTCTTCCGTCCCCCGAAAAGCCGCGGAGGCAAGCAAAAGAACCGCACCGCCCCATAACAGCAGAAACACCAGGTAAAACACCCACATATCTTCGATTTCTCTTCGTATCAGCGTCCACATAATCGCCCCTTCCTTTCTGTTAAACCGTCTGATAGACCGGCTCCGTTCTCGTGCATTCCAGAAAGATTTCTTCCAGATTCATCGGGATTTCCACAATCTCCTGCGGATGCAGCGACTGAACCATTTTCATTTTCATCGGATTCCAGTTGGCGGCCGTGAAGACCAGCTCTCGGCCCTCTTTGTGCTGGCGGATTAATTCAGTCAGATAAAGCCGCTCTGGCACCTGGTTGGGAAAAATCAGACGAAATTTTCGTATTCCGCTTTTCAGCCCCTCGAGGGTACAGTCCGCCGCCAGCCGTCCATTCACCAATATCCCGATTCGATCCGCAATGCGTTCCACATCGCTGAGAATATGCGAACTGAACAGAATTGTCCGCCCCTGACGCTGAATGACATCAATCGCCAATTCAAGAAACTGCCTTCGGACAACCGTATCCAGCCCAAGCGTCGGGTCGTCCAGAATCAGCAGCTCCGGCTCAGCCGCCATCGCCAAAGTCAGATTCAGCTGAGCCCTCATTCCGGCAGAAAGGTCTTTGACCTTGCGATTCATCGGCAGATTAAATAGACCCACCAACTCCTCAAAAAGATTCTGATTCCAGCGTCCGGCCCCCCCCCTGCACAACTGAACCAGCCGGCCCGCCGTGTACGTCCCGATTAAAGGATGTCCTTCCGCCGTATAACCGATTCGTGATTTTGTTTTTCTGGAAAGCATCTGCGAATCCTGCCCGAAAAGAAAGGCCCTTCCGCGGGTCGGGCTTTCCAAACCGAGCAAAATTCGTATCAGCGTGGTTTTGCCGGCACCGTTTCGCCCCAAAAGACCGTAAATACATCCTTGAGGAATTTTCAAAGTCACTCCTTTCAGAACAGCCCGGCCGTCATAATACTTCACCAACCCCTCCGTCTGCACAATATACGTGTCCATTGTCATCTCCTTTGTGTATCGATATTGTAGCTTTTTAAGGTTTCATCAAACCACTCCTTCAATCGTTCTGGAGCCACCTTTAGAAGGACGGCCTCGACCGCCGCTTGTTTCAGAAAATGGCAGACAATTTCCTTCTTGGCCGAGTCGCTCAGTCGAGAGGAGATTTCGGACACAAAAGACCCCCCGCCGGGTCTGGTATTGATGAGCCCTTCCTGCTCCAAATATTTATAGGCCTTGGCAATCGTGTTCGGATTGATAACAAGCTGCACGGCCAGTTGGCGAATCGTCGGCAGCTGTTCACCCGGAAGGAGACGTCCGGAAGCAATCTCCTGCTTGATTTGGTCGATTATCTGCTGATAAACCGGCCGTTCAGAATTGGAAACAATTGTAATCTGCAAAATGTTTCCTTTCCTATTGTACTATTACAACTAATACAAGTTTAGCAAAATAACTCTTTAAAGCAATAAAAAAACAGAAAATGAGATAAAATATAAAAGACTAAACGGAGCTATTATATACAAATGAATTACAAGGAAACATTAGCCCTCCCCTCGAAAACCGCCGCCGGGCGGCGACATAGGAGGCGGAAAACCGCCCGGAGCAAAGCCGCCGGGTGCAAATCCTCCTGGAGTAAAACCGCCGGGAGTCGGCGACATCCCCGGCTGAGGTGTTCGTCCGACAAATACGTCACTCTCGGCCTCCCGCTCCGCCTCCTGAACATCGCGGTAGTTTTTCCGCAGCTCCGCTGTCCAATTCGCCTGGCGGATGGGCAGTTTTGCAAGCATCCCATCCTCCTGCGCATAAAGCATGCTCACAAACTCCCGCCGGCGCAGAGACGTCATTGCGCCGGACCAATCTACCTCCGCAATCTGGTCCAAATAAAAATACGGCGTTGTAAAATCAATCTTTTCCGGACTGGAAGCCGCTGTCCCTACCCCCACCCCTTCCATAGGCATCGGAAATGCAGCGTCCATCGGAGGAGGCACCGCCCCCACCGCACCTTCCATCCCGAAACCTGCACCGGTTTCCGCAGAGGCGGTGGTCTTTTTGACCTCAACCTCCGAACCGATAAGCTGTCCCGGGAGTACTTCAAACTCATGACTTCTCCAGCGGCCCATATAATATTTTGAAACGCGCACATTCACTGCAATCGGGTTCGTCTTGGAAACATCCATCGGGAAGATATGGAGCGTTTTGGGAATCGAAGCAATCAGCGGCTCATTCTTTTTGGCGACAGTTTCCGCAAACGGCGTCCATAAAACAACCTGATTCTTGAACGCCTGCTGGTCCGGCTTAAACCAGTCCCTGCCGGCAATCGGATTAAACAGGCCGACACGAATTCGGTATTGATAGGTTTTCCCCGGCTGAACGGTGTCATCGTGAGCCCAAACCAGCAAAGGCTCGGTCCGTTTCCACCAGTCATCCGTCAGCAATTCCTTCTGATAATCCCGCCATATGTCTTCGAACGTTCGCTGGCGCGTGCCTGGACGAGTCGCACCGCCCGGACCGGCCGGAGCCCCCATATCCGGAGGCATCGCCCCGGGTACGCCCGGCTGGGTTCGCCCGGGCTGCGGCTGTTCCCGTCCCGGCTGCGGTTGGCGTCCCGGCTGGCGTCCGGGCTGCCGCGCTCCTCCGGGACCCGGCAATCCGCCTTCCATCCCTCCCGGAGCCATCCGGCCCGGACCCGCTCCCGCGGCACCGGCCGCCTGCTGCTGCGCCAATCGACGCGCTTCATCCCGCTGCTGCTGAAGCAGCTTCTGGGCTTCTTCCAGATACGGCGGCGGCATCCAGTACTGATACCGCGACGTAGCAAAATCATAGGCCCGTTGCTGCAGGAGAGACGCCTGACGAATCCGTTCTTTAAATTGTTCTATCTGAACAGAAACACCCCCGCCGCTGAGGTCTTCGGTTCGGTCCGGCAGCTGGTCAAACAGTTTTTTATAGGCAATCGTCTGGGGAGTCGGCACACGCTCCCAGGGCCCCCACGAGCCGTCCGGCAGCTGCTCTCTCCGCTGGAGTTCTACACGGGCAGCCACCGGAACCGCCAAAACAGGGTCTTTGTGGGCCGGACGGACCCCCAAACCCATAAATGCGGATTGAAACTGCTGCACAATCCGCCGTACATCCAGCCGAGCCGAAACCGTCACAAAATCCACATCTCCTATCTGGGCGGGAGCATTGTCATACGGCAGCTCCGGCGTAACCTCTTCCGTCGGAACGTAGACGGCCGAACGAATATAAGCCATCTGAACATCCTGCAGCGGCGGAATCTCCGGCACAGCGTATTCCCGGTCTGTTTCGATCGGCTGACGTCCAATGCCGGGCAGCATTGGGTAAACCTGCAGATTCAGAGTCGGAACAGAGGAGGCAAGAAGCCGTTCATAGGAGGGAATAAAATCCGGCAGCGGCAGCGAAACCGTCTCCGAAGAAGCCTCCTCAATTCGTTCGCGAAGACGTTCCGCTTTCTGAACCAGCTTATTCTGGGCCGAACCGGGAGATTCTTTACGGCCGTCAATCACCGGACCAAACGGATTCCGAAAAACAAACAGCCACAGCAGTCCCAGACTCAGCAGACCGATTCCGGCCAGAATGATTTTATCCAAATGCTGCTCAAGAAGATTTTCTCGTTTTTTGCTCATGAAAATACCCTGTGCTCATCATTTTCCGTTCGAACAGCTCATCCCGCATCCGGCCTGTCATCAATACCCCGCCGGCCCAAACGGCATAGCAGAGGCACCTGCAGCAGATTGTCCCAGCAGAACCTTGACCGGTTCCGGTTTGATTTCATCGTAAGCTTTCCGAACAAACAGATATTCACAAACCAAATCTACCCGCATCACCGCATCGGTCCCGTACCGGTAATAAAAATGCGAGGGGCTCTGCTTATCCACCGCGGAAAAAGTACTGGCCAAGATCGTAATCTGGTTGTGGCGGGCCTGACGAATTTCGCCGTTTTCCTTAAAGCCCTCCCGATAAGTGTGGGGCCTGCTGGAACAAAGTTCTTTCAAAAACGCCTGCGTATAGCGGCTGTCCACAATCACCGATACCGCAAAGTGAACCACATCAATATCCTCGTTGCCGATTCGAGCCGTCCAGGGACGCGAAATCAGCGGGCTGGGCATACCGGGCAGGACATAAGCCGGCTGGTCAGATGTCATGCTGCCGCCGAAGCCCCCCACCCCTCCCAAACGCGGAGACACAACCCCCGGCATCCCTCCAATCCCTCCCGAAAATCCTCCCGCAGAGACATCCGACACCGGACGCTGAAAACTCACTCCCAGCAGACGTTTGACGGGTGAATCCGCCACCCGCTGCGACCCCGTGTTCATCGCCTCGATCGCCGCCACTACATCTTCATAAATCCAATAAGCCGTTTGAGCAAACCAGCAGTCACGCAGGGCCTGTTCAGCCCCCACAAACTGGTACGATTCCCAAAAATCATACCAGGCAAAAACCCGCGGATGCGCATACATCGCGATTCGCTCCGCCCGGGCATTGCAGACCGCATTCACCATCGGATTATCCGCCGTACCCGGCTGACCGAATCCGGTCATTCCTCCTCCCAAAAACTCTCCGCCTCGAACCGCCCCGACCGTCCCGCCGCCGGCAGCACGGATTTCGCTTTCCGAGGGAGCATCCAGCGCTTTCAGACGGTCGGTAATCATCTGTTCAACGGCCGCTCGATACCGCCGCCCGAAATCCAGATAGACCTGAGACGATGTGTCCTCGGATTTCGGAAAAATCCCGTATTTAATCAGCTCACGCTGGGAGGACTGCACCGACATCCTCTGAACGGCTTCTGCATCCGCCTTATACTGCTGAAGAACTCTCTGAACCTGTTCGGCCTGCTCTTTCGGAGGAGTCGTTTGAGCCAGACTGTCGAGGGTCTGAGCCATTCGCTCCCAGTCCTGCTTTTTGGCGCCGACCGTTCGCCCGATTAAAATCGTCAGAACAAACAGAACCAGCCCGACCAGCAGCAGCCCCGCCGGCAGCAGAAGAGCCGAATATTTTTTCAAATACCCCTTGATGAGATCGATTACCATATTCATGATTTACTCTCACAGCTGGATGATTGCTTCATTATGCTTTGCCTAAAAATCCCCGCCGCCGCCTCCGCCGCCGGGGGCTGTGGGAACAGCCGTTGGGAAAAATCCGCCGCCTCCGCCGCCTGGACTCAATTCCGGCACAGCCGGCGCGTCTTTCCACACAAATTTGGCCTGAATCCGAAACCAGGAATCCCGCACAATATATTGAGGTTCTCCAAAGGGACTCTGTTTGACGCGTCCCAAATCCCGGTCTGTATAGGCCGGATTATTCTTAATGTCCTCCGCTGTAATATAATCCAGCGTTTTGCTGATTTCCTCCTCCGTCATCGGGTCAATGAGAACGATTTCTCTGGTGACGCGGGTCGGAACCGGCCCGGTCATCCCGGGCATAACCGGAGTCGGCGCGGCTGCCATGCCCGGTGCGGCACCGGCCGGCTGGGCCGACGGAACCCGCTCCGCCTCCCGGAGAATCCCGATTCCAGCCGGCATCTGCATATCCGAGGGGTCCACGGCTCCAGATTCATCCCGAAAATGCCGAATATCACCTTTGCCGAACAGTTCAAACGGCGTATCCGGAAACAGGGTTTTGAGATTCTCAAACCGGGTCACCACACCCCATCGTTTCGGGTCCGAGCCGACGCCGGGCGGGTCCAGAAGCAGGGCGATATTTCTATAAGGACTGTAGCCCTCAATCAACACAACAAAACCCGCCTGCGGCGCTGACATCCCGCCGACTAATCCCATTTCTCCGCCAGCCATTCCCGGCCCCCCGAACATCTCTCCCGACATCCCTCCGGGCCGCATCACAGGGCCGCCCATAAATCCGCCCATCTCCCCGCCGAACCCGCCGCCTGGACCATAACCGCTCATTCCGCGTCGGCTCCCCTGCGGAAAAGCCGCCGAGGCCAAATCCGGTGCAAACTGAATCTCCAGACGCGTAACAAACATAATTTTTCTTTCTGCACGCGGTATCGAGCGGACGGCCCGGATATCTCCGTTCACAAATGCATCGTATAAAGCGGCAATTTCGGGCGTGTTGTCTTTATTCGGAAAACATTTCAAAAGGGTCTCATTCAGAAGAGGAATAATCTGCCGATATTTGAACAATTCCAGCTCCTTCTGAACCTGCTGTTCAAACATCGGTCTTTGGCTTTCAAATTCCGAAACGGCTGAATTGATGCTTTGGGCCTGCTGCATAACGGCTTGAACCGTCCGAAGGGCACTGCTCTCGCGGGTGTACTGCTGAAGCAGACGGAAGGTCCAAAGCAGACAAACCAGACTGACCGCCAGAAAAACCCCGGCTGCAGCCGTAAAGACCCTCGCTTTGCGGGTCCAGGCCATCGCACGGGCAATCCGGCGAGGCAGAAGATTGGTTTCAATCTTCGATTCACCCAGGAGCTGAACCCCCAGTCCATATACCACACCGAATTCAGACAGATTTTCATGAAACTTGGCCGCTGATACTTCCGGAGAAAGTGTCAGCCGTTCAAAGGAATCGGGCTTAATCACCGGAATTCCCAAACTCTGCTGAAGATATTTGGTCAGCCCCTGAAGCTTAAAACCGCCCCCCAGCGCCAGCACCCGGGAAAAGCCTTTATCCCGCCCGGCTCCGCTGGATGCATAAAACCCCAGACTCCGCTGAATTTCACCGGCCAAATCCGTATAAACCGGCTTCATCGCCGTGAAAATCTGCCGCATATACTTGCTCATCGGGGCTGTCCGCTTGAGTTTTTCGGCCTTGGCAAACTTCAGCTTAAAAGCATCCGCAATCGCTTCGGTAAACGTGTTGCCCCCGATTCGAATGCTGCGCTGCCAGACTGAATCGCGGGTGGCAATCACCAGTGTGGTGTTCTCGGCCCCCATATCGAGAATAATGGCAGCTTTGCCGGCCGATGCACTGATATCCTTCAGGTCATACAGCGCATAATTATACAGAGCAATCGGACTGATTTGCACACAGCTGACGCGCAGATTTTCCCGGCTGAAAAAATCCAGCATCTCTGCGATGACTTCATTTTTGATGGCAAAAATCCCGACTTCTGTATCGGGGCTGTCCGGATTTTTCAGCAGCTGCCAATCCCATTCGACCTCATTAATATCAAACGGAATCTGCTGAACGGCTTCGAGCGGAACGATTTTGGGAATCCGCTTGGGGTCCACCGGCGGCATCTTGACCAGCCGAGCAAAACTGTTTTGTCCGGCTATGGCAATCGCAACTTCCTCTCGCCCCACGTCGTTTTCTTTCAGGAATTCCCGCAGGGTTTGTTGAATGGTTTCCCGGCGTTCTTCCGGTGTGATATCCGCTGTGGAAAGAATTTTCGAATGTTCCAGACAGGCAAAACCCGCTATCTCCAGTCCTTCTGCACCTCGCCGGAGCCGCAAGGCCTTCAACGAACAGGTTCCGATATCAATCCCCCAGACCGCATGCGACGCTTTGGCCATGATGTTCCTTTCTTCCTTATGCTCCATCCGACGAAGCCGTCTGCAAAAAAACTTGCATCCGGCCTGCCGACGATTCTATAGTAAGCCGTCTATGAAACACTTTATCATTCATACGCTCGGCTGCAAAGTCAATCAATACGAAAGCTGCCAGATTGAACAATGGCTGCGTTCTCACGGCTTCTGTCCTGCCTCCCCCGGTTCTCCGGCAGACCTGGTTGTCATCAACACTTGCTGCGTCACCCAAACCGCCGCTTCCAAAAGCCGTCAGGCCGTCCGCAAACTCCACAAGCAGAACCCCTCCGCCTTTCTGATTCTCACCGGCTGCCTGTCCGCCGCCCCAGTCGAGGAAACCGCCGACCTGCCGAAAACCGCCGTCTGGGCCGCCGATAAACATCAGCTTCTGGATATCCTGCGCTCTTTATTGGGCCCGTCTGAAGACAGAGAGCCCAACGGAACCAGTAAAGCACCCTTTTCCTATAAAATCAAGCACAAAAACGACCCGGACACACAACAATTTCCTTCCATCGACCCTTTCGGCCCCCTGAACAGTTTTTCCGGCCAAACCCGTGCCTTTTTGAAAATCCAGGACGGCTGCGACGTTTGCTGCACCTATTGTATCGTTCCCAAAATACGCAAAAAACTCTGGAGCAAACCAGCTGATGCCATTCTCAATGAAGCAAAAGCACTTCTTGCCGCCGGACATAAAGAAATTGTCCTGACCGGCATTTTTTTGGGGGCATGGGGCCGCAATACAGCCCGCCGGAAAAATTGGGACCTGAGTCAGCCTAACCCTCTTCCTCCTCTTTTAAAGAAAATTTTAAGACTTCCGAATCTTGAACGCCTTCGTCTCAGCTCGCTGGAGCCGGCGGACGTAACAGATGAACTCATTGAAGTCTATCAACAATATCCGAATCTGGTTCCGCATCTTCATCTTCCCCTTCAATCCGGCTCTGACCGCATCCTGAAACGGATGGCTCGACAATACACGTCAGAGGAATATCTGAACATCTGCCGAAAACTTCAGGAATGGTTGGACCGACCGGCCATCACGACGGATATCATTGTCGGCTTCCCCGGAGAAAGCGAAGAGGATTTTGAAAAAACTGTTGAGATTTGCCGTCAGGTCGGATTTGCAAAAATGCATGTCTTTCCGTTCAGCCCTCGAAAAGACACCGCCGCAGCCAGAATGAAACCGCCTGTACCCGCAGCCGTCATCCGCCGGCGGGCGGAAAGACTTCAGGAATTGGACACCCTTCTTCAGGAACAGTTCCGCCGTCAATTCATCGGCCAGACCGTTCGGGTAATTCTTGAACAGACAAATCCCCCAGCTGGCCGCTGCGACCGGTATTTTATGGTGGATTGTTCGGCCGCTGATTTCCCTGAGCCGCCCATTCAAGGCCAGGTTGTCTCTATCCGCCTAACCCGCTGACTCCTCTGCATCACGGCAGTGTAATAGAGGCACTTTCCTCGAAATCGGTCCAACGCAGCCCAAAGGATACCTCGCCGTTTCTTGCCGTCAGGGTGGTCCCTGAGATTCTTGCGGAATACAGACACCTTTGAAGGTCTATTCTCAGCCATACCCTGGCTCCTTCTGAGGTGCGGACGTTCGAACAGGAATAGACCATCCCCCTCCGGTCAGCCCGAAGCGAACCTGCCGGAAGGGTAAACGTCTGTTCCCCCCATTGAAGGACTACTGATTCGGCCCGTAAGTTCCGACCGAGTTCCTGAACAGCGATCTCTCCCCAAATCCTCAAAGAATCCGTATCAGGTTTTCGGCCTGTCTGAACCGCTGCCCGACCGATCCGCAGCTCATTCGCATAGCCTCGCATCAGCCAAATGGGAATTCTCGCCGCCCCATTGACAATCGATTCATCCGCCTGGCCCCGGAGCACATACGGACCGACCGTCATAGACAATTCAAGCGGACAGCCCAATCCGGTTAAATTCACATTCTGTGCCCGGAGCAAAAATCTCCGCTGTGCAAAATTCAGCATCAGCAGAGTAATCCTCCCCGGCTCTCCCCTGCGGTACCGCTCCGACCAAATAAACCGATTGCCGGTTGCATCCCAGATGTAATTGCAGTTTTCGCTGTAAATCACCGCATTGTCCTTCAGAGAACTGATTACCACCTCCACGTGAGGAATCCCTAGCAGATCGGAGGGAACCCTCTCAAACGTGCCTGACATCTCTATCGTATCCTGCCCGGCTGTCGTCCCGGCCGTGACCTGACAGCGGCTGATAGTCAGGGCAATCTCCAAATCCTGCTCCGACTGCCAGCTGCTGTAAAGCCAATTTTTGGCAAAACAGCCCATATACCCTTGTCCGTCAAGCAGATTCCAACTTGCATCAAACATCGGCGGCTGCCAGTCATGACTGGCTACCCAGGCAATATGACCCAGGCCGTGCTCCTCTACAAACTGCCGGAGGGGCTCCCCGTAATTATCAATCGTTCCGTCAAGAATACCAGGGTCGCCTTCAATAAAGCCCCACTCTCCCAGAATCACCGGAACAGTCGATGCCGCCCGGCTTATCTCCGAGGTATAGTAAGAATGGGCTGTGCGCCAATGATACGGATAAAGATGCACCGTATAGACCACATTGTCATCCGTCAGCGGATTGTCCGCCACCGGTCCGACAATCTGACACCATCGCGGCGTCCCGACGAACAACAGCGTTTCCGGGGCATACGTTCGGATAACCTCAATCAAAACCTCCATATCCGCCTTGACACTCTGCCAGTTCTCGTCATCCGTGCCGATATTGTTGATGGGCTCATTAAACAGCTCAAACATCACATTGGTATCATCCGCAAACCGCGGCGCCATATATTCCCAGAATTCAACGGCCTGCGGGAGGGTGTCAAACGTGTTGTTGATGTCATGCCAGTCCAAAATGACATACGCCCCCCGCTGGATGCAGAAATCCACCACGCTGCGAAGCAGCGTATACAATTCTTCATTCTCCGGATCGAAAGAATAGGGCCAGCCTTGAACCAGATGCGGCGGAAAAATCGGGATTCGAATCACGTTGGTTTTCCATCCGACGCTGCCGCAGCTCATATCCTCCTGATCCGTCAGTCGGTTGATCATCTGAACGGCGCCGCCCTGCCAGCTTTGTAAAAAACCAAGGTCAATTAAAGACACGCCGCGCAGCGTGACCTCACCACCTCCGACCTGTTTGATTTTGTTCCCATCGGCATACAGCCGCGGCAGCGGCACCGGTGCATCTTCCGTTACAACCCTGACGTTATCAATATAAAAATAGCCCCCCTGTCCCTTGTTAATGTTGCATTGAAGCGCCAAACGAAATTCATACACATCATTGGTTTTCACGATATTCCCAAGCCGCCAGCTGACTTGCCAGGTTGCATCCCCCATCCAGGGACCCCACCAGGCCACATTTCCACCCCCATCTCTTGCCGGCGGGGCTGCTCCGCTGATGGAGGTTACAACCATCTGGTCGCGGTCTATCTCCTGCCAGTTCCAGACTGTCCTGTCCATCAGGGCAATCTTGTTGATATTGCACCAGGTCTCAGCGGGCCATTCCGCCGCAATAAATGTAATATCCATCGTAATGCGAGCCGCCCCGGCTAAATTCAATACCCCGATTCGTTCGAGTTTCCAGAACTCGCTCGGCCCAACGAGAACCGCCAGACTGCGGCTGCCGAGTGTTGCTCCGTTAGGACTGGTGCTTAAATCTTCTGTTCCGGTCCAGGCGCCGGTCCAGCCGTCGAATCCGTTCTCAAAATCGCCGAATACCGTTTCTTCTGCGCAGGCATCATAAAACGGAAAAAACGCAAGGAGTATCGCGAAACACACAGAGATAAACAAATTCCCAAAATAACCCTGCCTCATTTCTAAAACTCCTGCAGAAATCTCCAAAACTCTGTTTCTTCTTACCCGTTTCTTTGTCCTCCGTGCCAACGTATTAACCATATCAGCACTTTCGGCTCGAAACTTAACTTAACATTCTATTTTTTAGTTAGTTACATAAACAGCAAAACTCACCGAAATCTCCTGGAAATGCAAACCCATTATGACGATGGCTTATATTGAATATCATCTTTTTTTATCTTGTATATTCTGACGTTTTCGGATACTTTATCCGCTCAAATCAGAACGTCTCACCCTTTTCTGCATGGAGAAAAAAAAGATGCCGAAGCGGAATGACATCAAAAAGGTAATGATTATCGGGTCAGGTCCTATCATCATTGGACAGGCTTGCGAGTTTGACTATTCCGGAACTCAAGCCTGCAAAGCCCTGCGCAAACTCGGCTTTCAAATCGTTCTGGTTAATTCCAATCCCGCCACCATTATGACCGACCCCGGGATGGCGGATGTTACCTATATCGAACCTCTAAACCTGGAAACCATGACAAAAATTATCCAAAAAGAACGCCCCGATGCCCTTCTGCCGAACTTAGGCGGGCAAACCGGTCTGAATCTGGCTTCCGAACTGGCCCGAAGCGGTGTTCTCGATAGATACGATGTCAAAGTCATCGGCGTCCAGGTCGATGCCATCAAACGAGGTGAAGACCGAATTGAATTCAAAAACACGATGAAACACCTCGGAATCGATATGCCCCGAAGCAAGCCGGCTTATTCCGTGCAGGAAGCCGAAGACATCGCCAAAGAACTGGGCTTTCCGCTGGTTATCCGTCCCGCCTATACCATGGGCGGCACCGGCGGCGGTTTGGTTTACAACATCGATGAACTCCGCACCATCGCCGCCCGAGGACTGGATGCCAGTCTGGTTCACCAAATCCTCGTCGAAGAATCCGTGCAGGGCTGGGAAGAACTCGAGCTGGAAATCGTCCGGGACAGCAAGGGACAGAAAATCACCGTCTGCTTTATTGAAAACGTGGACCCAATGGGCGTACATACGGGCGATTCTTTCTGCACCGCTCCGATGCTCACGATCAATAAAGCCCTTCAGCAGAAGCTTCAGAAATACTCCTACGACATCGTGGATGCCATCGGGGTCATCGGCGGAACCAATATCCAGTTTGCGCACGACCCCAAAACCGGGCGGGTCGTCATTATCGAAATCAACCCGCGTACCTCCCGGTCTTCGGCTCTGGCCTCCAAAGCAACCGGCTTTCCCATTGCCCTGGTCTCCGCGATGCTCGCCGGCGGCCTGACCCTCGACGAAATCCCCTACTGGAGAGACGGAACACTCGAAAAATACACCCCATCCGGCGACTATGTCGTGGTCAAATTCGCCCGCTGGGCCTTTGAAAAATTCAAGGGAATCGAAGACAAACTTGGCACTCAGATGCGAGCCGTCGGCGAAGTCATGAGCATCGGAAAGACCTACAAAGAGGCCTTCCAGAAAGCCATCCGCTCGCTCGAAAGCGGCCGATACGGGCTGGGCTTTGCCAAAAACTTTAATTCCCTCTCCCTAGAGGAGCTGATGCTCCGGCTCAATCATCCCACCAGCGAACGGCAGTTCCTGATGTACGAAGCCCTTCGCAAAGGCGCCTCCGTCAAAGCCCTCGTCGAAAAAACCGCCATCAAAGAATGGTTCATTCAGCAGATGGCCGAGTTGGTTGAGCTGGAAGAAAAAATCTTGAAATACAAAGGGAAACTGCTTCCCGATGACTTGCTTCGTCAAGCCAAGAAAGACGGCTTTGCCGACCGCTATCTGGCCAAACTGCTCGGCGTCAAAGAAGACCAGATTCGGGAACATCGGACCCGATTGGGCGTCGTCGAAGGATGGGAACCTATTCCTGTCAGCGGTGTGGAAAATGCCGCCTATTATTACTCTACATACAATGCTCCAAACCAGGTCATCTCTTCGTCCAACCCCAAGAAAGTTATGGTACTGGGGGGCGGTCCCAACCGCATCGGCCAGGGCATCGAATTCGACTACTGCTGCGTACACGCCGCCTTTGCCCTCCGGGACGAAGGGTTCGAAACCATCATGGTCAACTGCAACCCGGAAACCGTCTCCACCGACTATGACACCTCCAACAAACTGTATTTTGAGCCGCTGACCGTGGAGGATGTCCTGAGCATCTATGAAAAAGAAAAACCGCTGGGCGTCATCGTCCAGTTCGGCGGACAAACCCCGCTGAACATCGCCCGCCAGCTCGAAGAAGCGGGCGCCCGCATCCTCGGCACCTCCACGGACAGCATCGACCTGGCCGAAGACCGCGACCGTTTCCGTGCCAGAATGGAAAAACTCGGAATTCCGATGCCGAAAGCCGGAATGGCCTCAAGCATCGAAGAAGCCCTCCGCGTGGCAGAGGAAATCGGCTATCCCCTGATGCTCCGGCCGTCCTATGTCCTCGGCGGACGCGGGATGGAAGTCATTCACGATGAAACGATGCTCCGTGAATACATGGCCGCCGCCGTGGATGTTGCGCCGGAACGCCCGATTTTAATCGACAAATTCCTCGTCAACGCCGTCGAGGCCGAAGCGGACGCTATTGCCGACGGAACAGACGTCTTTATCCCCGCCGTGATGGAACACATCGAACAGGCGGGCATTCATTCCGGCGACTCCGCCTGCGTGATTCCGCCGGTCTCAATTCCCCAAAAACACATTGACACCATCTGCGAATACACCCGCAAAATCGCCGCCGAACTCCGCGTCGTCGGCCTGATGAATATGCAGTATGCCATCGCTGACGATGTGGTCTATGTGCTGGAGGCCAACCCCCGAGCCTCCCGAACCGTACCGCTGGTCTCCAAGCTCTGCGGTCTGTCGATGGCCCGAATCGCCACCCAGATTATGATGGGCAGAAAACTCAGGGATATGAATCTCAAACACCGCAGAATTCCTCATTTCGGCGTCAAAGAATCCGTCTTTCCGTTCAACATGTTCCCCGAAGTGGACCCGATTCTCGGCCCGGAAATGCGCTCCACCGGCGAAGTGCTCGGCATGGCCGATTCCTTCGGAATGGCCTTCTTTAAAGCACAGGAGGCCACGCAGCAGCCCCTGCCCCTGGAAGGAACGGTTTTGATTACCGTCAACGATTCCGACAAAGAAGCCGTTGTGCCGGTCGCCAAAGAGTTTGCCGACATCGGCTTTCGGCTCATTGCCACCGAAGGAACCTGTAACTACCTTCGGAAAAAGGGCATCAAAGTCGAACGGATTTTCAAACTGTACGAAGGCCGTCCGAATATCCTGGATGTCATCAAGAATAAAGGAATTCAGCTGGTCATTAATACCCCCATCGGCAAACGAAGTGCTGCGGATGACTCCTACATCCGCAAGGCCGCCATTCAGTACAAAATCCCGTACATCACCACCGTTGCGGCGGCGGCCGCCAGCGTCAAAGGCATCGCCGCCAGAAAGGCACGTGAATCAACAGTCCGTTCTCTTCAATCCTACCATGCGGGAATTCAATAAATGCATCCGCTGCGGCAAAAACGGGCCTTTATCTGCGACATGGACGGAGTGTTGTATCACGGAAGCCGTCTTTTGGCAGGCGCCAAAGAATTCGTTCGTTGGCTCAAACAGGAGGGCAAACAATACCTCTTCCTGACGAACTCTTCCTCTCGAACCCCGGAGGAATTAAGCCGAAAACTGGCGGGGATGGGTATCGAGGTCACCCCGGAGCACTTCATGACCAGCGGCATTGCCACAGCTTCTTTTCTGGCCTCTCAAAAACCCGGCGGCAGCGCCTATGTCATCGGCGACAACGGTCTGCGGCAGCCTCTTCTGGAACAGGGCTTTCGCCTGACGGAAGAGAATCCGGATTATGTCGTCATCGGGGAAACTGCCACTTACAACTACGCCCAGATAGAAAAGGCCGTCAATCTCGTCCTCGGCGGCGCCAAACTCATCGGCACAAACCCTGACATCAGCGGTCCCGTGGAAACCGGCATTGCACCGGCCTGCCGCGCTCTCATCGCTCCGATAGAAATTGCCTCCGGCCGGCAGGCCTATTTCATCGGAAAACCCAATCCACTGATTATGCGGCATTCACTCAAACGGCTTGCCTGCAGACGGGAGGAAACCGTCATCATCGGCGACCGAATGGACACCGACATCATCGCCGGCATTGAATCCGAAATCGATACAGTCCTGGTTCTCAGCGGCATCACTCAGGAAAAGGATATTTCTAAATTCCCCTATCGACCCGATTACATCCTCAGCGGAGTCGGAGATATTCCTCTTTTGTAACCCTTCTTTAAAAACGGATGTCCCGCATCCGTTTCAGTTTTTGTTTTTCTTTTAAATTTTTTGTTTTTTTTCTTGAACCGGATGTCAAAAACCGATATACTCGTTTCTATGAATAGTATCGTTGTGACACAAAAGGAGTATTGGCGGCGGCCGCAGGCATAGGCCAGCGGTCGGCAGGAATTCTGTTTCCGTTTCCCGAAACCTCTCTTCGACCCGGCCTCAAACCGGGTCGTTTTTTATTCCCGAAACCTGAAAAATAAGGAATTTGTACAAATGACAGATTATAAAACCAGAATCGAACAGGCCAAACCCGGACAAATCATTCCGATGGTCCGAGAAATTGAACTGTCCTGCCCGGTCGAGTTTTTCGCCCGTCTGAGCGACTACGGCCGGGCCCGTCACTGTTGTCTGCTCGAATCCCGCGATTACCTCTCAGAGGCCAAAGGCAATGAACTGACGTTCGGGACCGCCGACCCGGCCCTCTATCTGACCGGCCGAGAGGACCGCTTCGAAATCCGTGCCCTCAGCCTGACCGGGAAACGAATGATTCAATACCTCGCCGAACACCCGGAGCGATTTGCCTTTTGCCGAACAATTCAGTTTGCACCGGAGGCCGTAACCGGCACCATTCAGCGGCCGTCGGGAAAAACCGATGAACATACCCGCCTCAAAAATGTCAGTCAAATGGATGTTATTCGAGCCGTGGCCTTTGCTTTTGAACTGGCCAGCCCCCCCTTCCGCGTCACCTGCGGGCTGCTCGGAGCAATTAGTTATGATTTTATCGACCAGTTTGAAACCCTCCCTCCCAATCAGAACGACCTGCTGAACAATCCGGATTATGAGCTGTACTTCGCGGACAATATCTTTCTGATGGACCACCATCAAAGCAAAGGATACCTGATTGTCAATGCTGTCATCACCAACGGCAATCGTCAGGCCATCTACGAAGAAGCCATGGCCCGTTTTGATTCCTATCTGAAACAAATGCGGGCAGATCGCCCCGAACCTTCCTTCTACGATGGTCCGCTGCCTTCTCCTGCAACCGACACCCCCCAGTCGGAATACGAACAGATGGTCCGCACCGCCAAAGAGCATATTCGCAACGGCGACATCTTTCAGGTCGTTTTAAGCCGGACTATTACGGAACCGTGCCCCGCCGAGCCGCTGGACGTCTATCGCCGGCTCCGCCTGCTCAACCCTTCTCCGTATATGTTCTATCTGAATACCGACACCACCTGCCTGATTGGGGCCAGCCCCGAACTGAATCTTCGCGTCAGCGGAAAAAAAGACCGCATCGTGGAAATCCGCCCCATTGCCGGCACCAAACCCCGCGGCTGGGTGGACGGCGTCATCGACCCCGAAACCGATATGCGCTACGAGGCGGAGCTTCAGCTGGACCACAAAGAACTGGCCGAACACATGATGCTGGTGGACCTGGCCCGCAACGACATTGCCCGCGTCTCACGGCCCGGCAGCCGTCTGGTCAATGAACTGCTCACAGTCGAACGCTACGAATCCGTGATGCATCTGGTCAGCAATGTCAAAGGAAAACTGCGTCCGGATTTGGATGCTCTCAGCGCGTACCTGGCCACGATGAATATGGGCACCCTCACCGGCGCTCCGAAAATCGAGGCGATGAAAATCATCCGCCGGCTGGAAAAAAACAAACGCGGCTATTACGGCGGTGCCGTGATGTATCTGACTGTGGACGGCCAGTTCGACAGCTGCATTACCATTCGAAGTCTCCAGATTCGGGACCATACCGCCTACATCCGCGCCGGAGCCGGCATTGTCTATGACAGCATTCCGGCCGTCGAATTCGAAGAAACCGAAAACAAGGCCAAATCCTGCCTGAAAGCCGTTCGACTGGCCTGTGCCCAGGCCGCCAAACAACTTCAGCCGTAAGGAGATGCAATGGAACCCGTACGTGTCCTCTTTATCGACAACTTTGACTCGTTCACCTACAACCTCGTCGATGAGTTCGCCAAACGCAAATGCCCTACGCTGGTTTATCGGGCCGATACTCCCTTGTCCCAGCTGGTCCGCGCCGCCGAACAGTTTCAACCGGACCTGCTGGTCATTTCGCCCGGACCGGGAAATCCGTCCTCCGCAGGCGTCACCCTCGAAGCCGTCGACTATTTCCACAACAAGCTGCCTGTCTTCGGCGTCTGTCTGGGCCATCAGGCCATCGTGCAGTATTTCGGCGGCACCATCAGCCATGCCCCCTGCGTCATGCACGGCAAGGCCTCTCGAATCACCCACAACGGCAAAGGGGTCTTTGAAAACCTCGAAAATCCCCTCCACGCCGGCCGCTACCACAGTCTGTGTGCCGTCACTCTGCCCGACTGCCTGGAGGAAACCGCCTCCTTCGAAGGCGTTGTTATGGGTATCCAGCATAAATCCCTGCCGATCTACGGGGTCCAGTTTCATCCGGAAAGCATCCTGACCCCCGCCGGCGGAAAAGTAATCGAAAACATCCTTAAAATCGCCCTCAACCAGAAAAAGAAACACACATAAAAGGAGAGCCGATATGACCAAAATCACCGAGTATCTCGAAATCATCCTCGAAGGGCACGATCTGACCTTCGAACAGGCCAAGCAGCTGCTGGACACCATCTTCAAGGGCGACGTGGCTGAAGTCCAAATCGCCGCCTTTTTGGCGGCCATGCGGGTCAAAAAGGCCTCCGTCAGCGAACTGGCGGGGCTGGCGACCTCTCTTCGCGAACACGCTGTACCTGTCCGGGTCGGCATTGACAACCTCGTGGATACCTGCGGAACCGGCGGGGCCGCCCTGAAAACCTTCAACATCTCCACCGCTGCCGCCTTCGTAGCCGCAGGGGCCGGAGTCTATGTCGCCAAGCACGGCAACCGAGGCATCACCAGCATCTGCGGCTCCGCTGATGTGTTAAGCGCACTGGGTGTCAATATCGAAGCCGGTCCCGAGACGGTCGCCGAGTGCATTCGCCAGGCCCACATTGGTTTTATGTTCGCTCCAAAATATCACCCTGCTATGAAACACGTCCAGCCCGTCCGAAAGTCGCTGGATTTCCGCACCGCCTTCAATATCCTCGGCCCCCTGGCCAACCCCGCCCGCGCCCAGGCGCAGGTCATGGGGGTCGCCGATGTGTCCCTGATGCCCCGCATCGCCGAGACCCTTAAAGCCCTCGGCCTGAAGCGGGCGATGGTGGTCCACAGCAACGGCCTGGATGAAATCAGCACAATGGGCCCCACCCGGATTCTTCACCTGCTGCCGGACGGCTCCATCACCGAAGAAATCCTCGACGCCGAACGCTTCGGCATCCCCAAAGCCGAATTTGACGTCCTGACCGGCGGCGACGCCGACACCAACGCCCATATCATCCGTGAAATCCTTTACGAAAAAGCCCCCGGTCCCCGAAAAGATATTGTGGTCCTGAATGCCGCCGCCGCTATAATAGTAGCCGGCCTGGCCAAAGATTTCGTCGAAGGCATTGAACGCGCCGACCAGGCCATCCACAGCGGAAAGGCCGCCGAATGCCTCGAAAAACTCATTGAACTGAGCAATCACTGACGAAAATGATCTTTACAAAAATCAAAATCTGCGGAATCACAAACTTGGATGATGCCTTGACCGCCGCCGAACTCGGGGCGGACCTGCTCGGATTCATTTTCTACCCCAAAAGCCCCCGATACATTGACCCCCAAAACGCCAGGGACATCATCGCCAAAATCCCAACCTTTGTGGATACCGTAGCTGTTTTTGTCAATCCGACCCTTCAACAGGTCCAGGAAACCGCCCAGCAGGGCTGGTTTAACTGGGTCCAGCTTCACGGAGACGAAACCCCCGACTTCTGCCAGTCTCTCCACTGGCTCAACATCAAGCTGATCAAGGCCGTCCGGGTCAAAGACCGCTCCGATATCGACAAGGCCCTGACATATCCGACCGATGCGGTCCTCCTGGACACCTACACCGACGGGCTGTACGGCGGAACCGGGCAGACCTTTGACTGGTCCCTCATCGACTATCCGCCCCGGCGTATCTTCCTGTCCGGCGGAATCGGCCCCCACAATATCCGTCAGGCCCTTGAAGTCGGAACCTACGGCATCGACGTCAACAGCGGTGTCGAAAGCGCCCCCGGCAGAAAAGACCCTGCAAAACTCAAACAGCTTTTTGACTCCATCAGCCGTATCCACGGCGGAAAGGTCCGCGTATGAAATCCAAAGGACGATTCGGCCCCTTCGGCGGATACTATGTACCGGAAGTGCTCATCCCGGCCCTTGAGGAAATTGAGGCCGCTTTCGAACAGTTCCGGCAAGACCCGACCTTCCTGAAAGACTTAAACACCCTGTACACCGACTATGCGGGGCGGCCGACTCCGCTTTATCACGCCCGCCGATTCAGCGAAGCCGTCGGGTTTACTGTCTATCTGAAGCGGGAAGACCTCCTGCACGGCGGCGCCCACAAAATCAACAACACCTTAGGGCAGGGACTTCTAGCCCGCTATATGGGCAAAACCAAACTCATCGCCGAAACCGGCGCCGGCCAGCACGGCCTGGCAACCGCCATCGTCGGAGCCCTCTTTGGAATGGAAACCAAAATCTTTATGGGCGCAACCGACGTCGCCCGCCAGAACGTCAACGTCCACAAGATGAAACTCCTCGGTGCGGAAGTCATCCCCGTCGAAGGCGGCACTGGAACCCTCAAAGACGCCATCAACGAAGCCCTTCGATACTGGACAGCCCATGTCGAAGATACATTCTATCTCTTTGGTACAGCCGGAGGGCCCCATCCCTACCCGACTATTGTCCGGCACTTCCAGGAACCTATCGGACAAGAGGCTCGCCGGCAATGCCTCGAAAAAGCCGGCCGTCTCCCCGACATCGTTACGGCCTGTGTCGGCGGCGGCTCCAACGCCATCGGCATTTTCTCGGCCTTTCTCAGCGACCCCAAAGTCCAGCTGGTCGGGGTCGAAGGCGGCGGAAAAGGCCTTCATACTACTCAGCACTGTGCAACCCTTTGTACCGGCACGGTCGGCGTCCTTCACGGGGCCCGTACCTACCTGCTGCAGGACGAAAACGGACAGATTCGCGACACCGAATGCATCTCCGCAGGTCTGGACTACCCGGGCGTCGGTCCTGAACATGCCTATCTGAAAGAAACAGGCCGCGCCCGCTACGTGAGCGTCTGCGATGAGGAGGTTCTGGATACCTTTTTCCTCTTCTCCCGAATGGAAGGCATCCTGCCGGCCCTCGAAAGCACCCACGCACTTGCCTGGCTCCGGCAGCAAAAAGGACTCTTGCCGCACAACACCATCGCCGTCGCCAACCTATCCGGACGGGGCGATAAAGACATCGATATCGTCGAACACCACAGACCCTTGACTGCGAGGTCCTTATGAATCCCTATCAGAGTTGCTTTTCCAAACTGAACCGTGCGGCCCTGATTCCTTTCTTTGTCATCGGCGACCCTTCGTACGAGACTTCTCTGGCTCTGGTCAAAGCCGCAATCGATGCCGGCGCCGACATACTCGAACTGGGCATCCCCTTTTCCGACCCCGTAGCCGACGGACCTACCATCCAAAAAGCCGACCTGCGGGCCCTGAAGGCCGGCATCACACCCGCCAAAGCCCTCCAGTTTATCAGGGAAATTACCGCCTATAAACCCATCCCCATCGGCCTGCTGGTCTATTACAACCTTCTCGTTCAGTACGGAACCGAGCGCTTTTTGCAGGATTTTCAAAAAGCCGGCGGTACCAGCGTTCTCGTGGCGGATTTGTCCATCGATGATGCCGATGAAATCACCCTGCCGGCAAAAAACGCAGGGCTCGAAACGGTCTTTATGGCCACCCCCAACACCCCCGACGACCGGCTCCGCCGCATCGCCGAAAAAACCACAGGATTTATCTACACGGTCTCTCTGTTGGGAACAACCGGTGAGCGAGACGCTCTTTCCCAGGCCGTCCGTCCCCTGGTAGCCCGGCTGAAACGGCTGACCGACAAGCCCGTCTGTGTCGGGTTCGGCATCAGCACCCCTCAGCATGCCTGCGAGGTCGCCCGGGCCCGCGCGGACGGAGTGATTATCGGCAGCCGAATTGTAAAGTTTATCGAAGAAACCCCCGATAACCCGGACGAACTACGGGAGAATATTACTCGGTTTCTTTCGGAGGTTCGAGCCGCCCTGCCCCCTAAAAACCCGACGGCAAAAGCCGACGCCTAAACTCCGGAGGGGACGGCCTTATCGGCCTTGCAGAATGACTCCAGCGACTGCGGCTCGGCCACTTTCCGATAGCCGAGGGCCTTAATGACTTCCAGCACCTCCGTCCAGGTCGGGAACGGACGCTGGTTGGCCCGTTTATACTGGTCAATGGCCATCAGAAACTCGAACTGCTCATCCGTCATCTGGCCTTCTTCGGCCATCCGGCGTTCTTCCGTCCGACGATGTCCCGGACCGCGCCGACGGTCCCACCCGCTCCGGCGGTCCACAACATTCTTGCGGCGATCCACAAAAGTCCGACGCTCCTGAACCGTTTCTTCCTGCGGATTATTCTCGTTTATCTTTTCCGTCATTTCATCACACCTGTAAAAAACTGTGGGTTACCGTTTCTTTGCCGTTTACTCATCCTGTCTGTCATCTTCCAGCCAGCAGCCGCTGCCGTGAAAGAAAACATCAAAGAAATGCTCAAACGGCGCCTGCGACGCAATCAGAGAATGGGCTTCATCGAGCACCTCTTCAGGCACCAGGACCGCTATCCCAGGCGACGCACTCCCCTCGCTTTCGGGCTGCCGGACTACGGCGGGAATCCCGTTCTCCTCCAGCATCTTCTTATAGTGACGGGCCAAATCCATATCTTCCGCAAAGGCCACCGTCACCAATTCCCCGAGCGACGTCTTCTGAATCGGTTTATTCGGCTTTTTCGACTCCGACATATTCCGCTCCAAACACGGGCAGTTCTGGGTTTTTGTCTGACTGCATCGACCCTTTCATCGACCAAGCCGCACACCCAATTAAGCGCTTTCCCGGAGAAAAAAACCTCTCCTTCAGACGGGGCGGAAGGGGCAAACGGAGCAAAGCGTTCATAGGGATTTTTGCGTCTATAGGGCCTCTCGATGCAAAATTTTGCGTTTTTTCGCAAATTTTTTATTGCAAAGTCGGTCAAATACAGCCACAATACGCCAAAACGTCGTTCAGCGGCACGTGCGTGCTGCTTTTATAGGAACCAAGTAACCTTTTACACGGAGGTGCCGTATGGCAAAGAAGAAAGCCGCTGCAAAGAAAGCTGCCCCGAAAGGCGGCAAGTCGGAAATGCTGGTCGTCGCCAGCAAAGTCAAGGCCTACATCAAATCCAAGAGCATGATGACTGCCAGTGATTCAATCGCAGCCTTGAACGACAAAATTTATCAGTTGCTCGATGCGGCCGTTTGCCGCACCCAGGCAAACCGGCGCAGCACTGTCAAGCCGCAGGACCTGTAAGAGTCCTGACTGCTTAGGTTCTCCATGCCGCAGGCAGTCGGCAGGCAAAGAATCAAAAGCCGCTTCCTCCAAAGAAGTGGCTTTTTTTTGTCTGGAACCCCCTTCTGTCAAGATAGATAAATTTTCGCCAATCCGTCTGTTTCCCGATATCCTGAACTTTTTTCCCCCATTTTCAGTAAATTTCATTAGGTCTTTTGCAGATTTATTTTATAATTGATTTATTGTCAGAAGGTGGTAGGATGAGAATACATCTTGAATCTTTTTGAAAAATTGTGTGAGTAAACGGGGTCTGATATGAAAGTGTTCATGCTTGGTTGGGAGTTTCCGCCTTACATCAGCGGGGGCTTGGGTACCGCGTGCCATGGACTGACCAAAGCGTTAAGCGATTTGGGAGTCAAAATCACCTTCGTCCTCCCGAAACCGATCGAAACGAAAACGCCTACTCATGTCCAGATGCTCACGCCTCAGCATTGCCGGGCCTTGCGGACAGTCACTCAATCCGCTGAAACCACGCAGGAACTCAAGAACGTTCAGTTCCATACCGTCAGCTCTCCTCTTCAGCCCTATACAACCCCCCAGCAGTATCAAAAGCGGCTGGAGGAAATCATCCGTCAAAAGCAGCTTCTTTCGGCCCAGTCACAGCAGATGCTCGATCAATGGCTCGAACAGGAAATTGAAGGAATTTCTGTCGGTCCTGGCCAATACAGCGGAGATATGTACACCGAAGTGCACCGCTACGCCGCCGCCGCCGTCCGACTGGCCCTCCAGCAGGATTTTGACGTCATTCACGCACACGACTGGATGACCTATCCGGCCGGTATTGCCGTCGCGGCTGTCAGTGGAAAACCTCTCGTCGTCCACGTCCACTCTACAGAATTTGACCGTAGCGGCGAACACGTCAATCAGATGATTTACGACATTGAACGCCGCGGCGTTCATGCCGCTGCAAAGGTCATCGCCGTCAGTTATCTGACTCGCAACATCCTGATGACCCGCTACGGAGCCCTCGGAGATAAAATTGAGGTCATCTACAACGGTGTCGAACCGGAAGACAGCAATCGGATTTCCGCACAGCAGGTCGGCATCCGCAGCGACGAAAAAATCGTCCTCTTCCTCGGCCGAATCACCATGCAGAAAGGCCCTGAATACTTTCTCATGGCCGCCCGCAAGGTCCTCGAAGAGATGGAAAACGTCAAGTTCGTCATGGCCGGAAGCGGCGATATGATGCATCGCATCATCGAAATGGCAGCCCAGATGGGAATTGGACACAAAGTCCTCTTCACCGGCTTTCTCCGGGGCGAAGATGTCAACCGAGTTTACCAGATGGCCGATTTGTACGTCATGCCTTCTGTCTCCGAGCCCTTCGGGATCGCTCCGCTGGAAGCCCTCAACCACGATGTGCCCGTCATCATTAGCAAACAAAGCGGCGTTGCCGAAGTCCTCACACATGTCCTCAAAGTGGACTTCTGGGATATTCAGGAAATGGCCAACAAAATTATCGCCGTCCTGAAATATCCGCCGCTCCAGATGACCCTGCGGGAACACGGAAACTTCGAAGTACGCAAACTCAAATGGTCCGGAGCGGCCAAGAAATGTCTGAAGGTTTACCAGGAAGTCACACAAGTCGCGGTCTAAAACTGCTTGCAAGGTGAGGGTTTCGTATGCCGTCGGTTTGCTTTTATTTCCAGGTGCATCAGCCGTTTCGGCTTCGGCACTATACCGTCTTCGACAAATCCGGAAACTATTTCGACGAATTCAAGAATGCCTCCATCTGCCGGAAGGTCGCCAACAAATGCTACCTGCCTTCCAACCGGCTTCTGCTCAAGATGATTCGCCGGTATGAAGGCCGCTTCAAGGTCTCCTTCAGTCTCACTGGTGTCGTGATTGAACAATTCCAGAAATATTGTCCCGAGGTTATCAGCACCTTCGATGCACTCGCTGAAACCGGATGCGTCGAGTTTTTGGCAGAAACCTATTACCACAGTCTCAGCTTCTTATATTCCCGCAATGAATTTTTCGAACAGATTCAAAAGCATATTGAACTGATGCAGAAACTCTGGGGTCAAACGCCCCGCATCTTCCGCAATACGGAATTGATTTACAACAACCAGCTGGCGGAAACCATTGAATCCTTAAATCAGTTTGACGCCGTCATCACGGAGGGGGCCGACCGCATTCTCGGTCACCGCAACGCCAACTTCGTCTATCGTCCCCCCAACTGCAGACATCTGAAGCTGCTGTTGAAAAACTACTCCTTGTCCGATGATATCGCCTTCCGCTTCAGCAACCGCGGCTGGGAGGAATGGCCGCTGGATGCCCCCAAGTTCGCCCGCTGGATTGACCAGATTAACGGCTGCGGCCATACCGTCAATCTCTTTATGGATTATGAAACCTTCGGTGAACACCAGTGGGAGGATACCGGCATCTTCGACTTTATGTACCATCTGCCCGAATACATCCTCCGCCACCCCGATAACAATTTTATGACGCCCAGTGAAGTAGTTCGCTCTTATCCGGTCATGGACGTCGTGGATGTCCCTCACGTCATCAGCTGGGCCGATATGGAGCGGGACTTGTCCGCCTGGCTGGGCAACGCCATGCAGTCCAACGCCCTCCATGAAGTCTATAAAATGGAGAAACTCGTCAAGCAGACCCAGGATCCCCTGATACTTGAAGACTGGAGAAAACTGCTGACCTCCGACCATTTCTATTATATGTGCACCAAGTATTTCTCCGACGGCGACGTCCACAAATACTTCAATCCCTACGAGTCGCCCTATGATTCCTATATCAATTATATGAACGTGCTCAATCATCTGCGGGAACGCTGCAAACAGGTCCTGACCCAGCAAACCGTCACCGAACAGGCCTCCTGAAACGACCGTTCGGCCTGAAGAAATGCAATGGAACTGCAAAAAGAAGCCATCCTGGCCGTAAACCTCAGCGACCTGCTGCTGGAGGAGATGCTCAGCCGGGAATGGCTCCTGACCAACAGTCGGGGCGGTTTTTCCTTTTCCACCCTGGCCGGCTGCAATACCCGACGCTATCACGGCCTGCTCATCGGAACCCCGCATCCTCCCGCCGCCCGGTTTCTCGGCCTGGCCGCCTGCCTTGAAAAAATCTCCCTCGAAGAAGATTCGCTGGAATTCAGCTGTTTTGAATTCGACCGAACCTTCCACCCGAGGGGCCACGAATACCTAACCGCATTCTCACGGGATGTTGGTGTCCATTTCGAATACGAACTCGGTCTGGCCCGATGCACCAAATCCGTCTATCTGCATCCCACCGAAGACATTGTCGCTGTTGAGTACGCCTTCAGCCATCTGGTCCGCCCGTTTACCTTTTCTCTGCTGCCGCTGGCGGCCATGCGGGATTTTCACGGCCTCCAAAACGCCTCTCAACCGATAACCGCTGAAGCCGAAGGCCCTCACGCCGTCCGAATTTCCGGTCCCTCCGAAGACGACCTTCAGCTACATATCGTCGCCTCTTCAATGACTTTCCGGCCGGAACCCCACTGGTGGTACCGCTTTTACTATCGCATCGAAGCACAGCGGGGACAGGACTGTTTCGAAGACCTCTGGACACCCGGCTGGTACTCCTGCCGCATTGAACAACCCTGTTCAGTTATCCTTTGGGCCGCCCTGAAGCCCGCCGGTTCTGCCTTCGTGCCGCCGGACTTTGAGCAAATGCTCGAAGCCCTCTCCAGCCGCCAAAAAGACCTCTGCCGCAGCGCCTTTGCGCGAGACCCCATCCAGAAGGCCCTGTTTATCTCTGCGGCGCAATTCGTGGTCGAACGAACCATTCAGGGACGCACAAGCCCGACCATCCTGGCCGGCTATCCCTGGTTTCTCGACTGGGGACGTGATGCCTTTATCGCCCTGCCGGGTCTTTGCCTGAGTACGGGCCGAACCGATACAGCCGTCGGCGTCCTGCAGACCTTTGCCGAGGCCGCCAGCGAAGGGATGATTCCCAACCGGTTTGATGACTACGGCGGACCGGCCCATTACAACAGCATCGACGCCTCGCTTTGGTTTGTCGAAGCCGCCTACCAATGGCTTCAACAGACCCAGAACCAATCCTTTTTCGAAAAAAATCTTCTGCCCGCCGTTCTGCAAATCCTCAGCGGATACCAGGAAGGAACCCGTTTCGGCATCCACGCTGACGCCGACGGTCTCATCACCGGCGGCGACCCGCAAACGCAGCTGACCTGGATGGATGCCAAATGCGGCGATGTGGTCTTTACGCCTCGATACGGCAAGGCCGTGGAAATCAACGCCCTCTGGTATGACATCCTCTGCCGAACGGCCGACTACTTCAAAGACCAAAACCGCTCCAAATCTGAGTTTTTCTCAGCTCGCGCTGAACTGGTCAAACAGAGTTTCAGCCGGCTTTTCTGGAATGAACACACCGGCTGCCTGAACGACTGCATCCTTCCAGACGGCACGCCCGACCCGTCCATCCGCCCCAACCAGATTTTCGCCGTCTCCCTCCCCCACAGTCCCCTGTCACCCAACCGCCAAAAACGTGTTGTTCAAATTGTCCAGCAGGAATTGCTGACCCCCTACGGCCTTCGGACTCTCAGCCCGCGCGACCCCCGGTATATCGGACGCTACGAAGGAGATATGTTCCGCCGCGATGCCGCTTATCATCAGGGAACCGTTTGGCCCTGGCTGATGGGCGCCTTTCTGGAAGCTTTTCTGAAAGTCCACAACAAGACTCCCCAGGCCCGAAAACAGGCCGCCGCGATGCTTTCTCCCTTAATTCATCATTTTGCCAATCGCGCCTGTCTGGGCAGCATCTCAGAAATCTTCGACGGCGACCCGCCGCACTATCCCCGGGGCTGCCCCGCCCAAGCCTGGAGCGTCGCTGAAGTTCTGCGCATCTGGCTGCTCCTTCAGCAGGCCGCTTCGTCCTGAGTCCCCTCCTCTGAGGAATTGGATTTCTTCGTCTTCTTTCGAACTCGCCTGGTCGACAGATAATCCATCAGCAAAAAAACCTTGCGGAATACCGAAGACGGCAGCTTCTGCTTCAGCATTCGCCGGGCATCCGACAAGCTTGTCCGCTGGGTCAAATGCGTCAGCAGTACAAACTCATTGTTCATCTTTTCCAGAAGCGGCCCCAATTCCTCAATATGCATATGCCGCCCCGCCTCCGCTCGGCCGGCATGCTCTTCCTCATAAAAGGTGCATTCCGCAATTAACAGCCGGCTGTTGGAAATATAGTCCAGCTGGGAAAAATCCACATACTGTGTATCCCCCAGATAACTGACCAGCGGAATCTCCAGCGGCCTGTCAATCTCAATTCCCTGCCGCTTTAATTCCACTAATTGCGGACCCGTTAACCCCTGATATTCTGAACGAAGTTTTTTGCGCCGCTCAAGAACAGAAAACCCAACCGCACCAACCGTGTGCTTGGTGGGAAAAACTCTCACAAACAGATTCGGCTTTACCGAATATTCCTCCCCCGGGCCGACAGGAACAAGATTGCTTTTAATCCGGCTTCCGTCCAGCTTGCTCCAGGCATTCAATATTTGTCGAATCGGATCGAGCGTATTCGGCGGGGCCAAAACCGTCCCCGGCGAAAGACCGCAAAACTGACGATGCGAAAGATAATAGGCAATCCCCGCCGCATGGTCCATATGACCATGCGTCAGGAGCACATGATTAATCGGAATCACCTGGTCAGGGGCCTTGCCGATGTCAAAACAAACATCCAGCTGCGGAAGCGCAACCACAGTTTCCTCGCCGGCAACCGAATACCCCAAAACATCCAGATTACCTATTTGTATGTGGGCCAGATTATGACTGGGCATATTAAATTCCTAAAAAAAACAAATCGTAGAAAAAACAACCTTCTCTGTCAACTTTTTCCTCCCTTGAACTGCCCTTCTCCAGTCGGTATCCTGAAAGAATGCCTGATAAACGAACTCATCGCGGCCCTCATCCGGAAGACAAGCGGCTTTTTGCCTCCGACCAAATCCCTCTCCTTCGACAGGCGGTCAGTCATTACTCCTGGCTTCTGACCCGCGGATATGCACAGACAAGCGCTTTGAAACTGGTGGGTGACCATTTTTCTCTCGACAGCCGGCAGCGGCTGGCCGTGATGCGCTCCGCCTGTACCGATACCCAGCGAATCCTGCGAAAACAGAAGGAAATCCCTCTTTCAAACCTTGCCGACCGCACACTTCTGCTGGATGGATACAATATCCTTATCACCCTGGAGGCAGCCCTCAGCGGCGGAGTGCTTCTCATCGGTCAGGATGGATGCATCCGAGACCTCTCCGGTCTTCATGGTACCTGGAGGAAAGTTTCGGAAACCCTTCCGGCGGTCGAACTGGCTGCCGAAACTCTCAAAAAGTTCAATCCAAAAGAAGTCCTCTGGCTCCTGGACCGACCTGTTTCCAATTCCGGCCGACTGAAAATCCTTCTTGAAGACTTCTTCAAAAACAAAAACCTCTCCTGGAAGGTCGAAATCCATCAAAACCCGGACCAGCTTCTCCGACAAACCCCATCTCCGGTTGCTACAAGCGACAGTGCCGTTTTAGACGAGTGCCCCGGTTGGTTCAATCTGACCCGTGAAGCCCTCAGTTATCTGCCTGCCGCATCCTTATTCCTTATCGACTTGCGCAAGACTAATGACGAGAAATAAATGCTCGCAGTTGCTTGCGGATAAAATTTGGATATAATGTACGTTTTCAATCAAATCATTCATGGCTGATAAAGAATATAGGTTTTGGCAAGTATTGAGAATTCTTATGGAAAACGGCCGGTACGATTTTGTCGCAATCGAAAAAAAATGGCAGGAATATTGGCTTCGCAATAAAACCTTTAAGGCCCCGGACGGCCGCCCCCTTCAAAAAGGCCAGAAGCCTCCTAAGCCCGACCCAAAAACTCCGCTTTCCGAACGCCCCAAGTACTACGTTCTCGATATGTTTCCCTATCCGTCCGCACAGGGTCTCCACGTCGGCCATCCAGAAGGATACACTGCCAGCGATATTGTCGCACGATACAAGCGAATGAAGGGATACAATGTCCTCCATCCGATCGGCTGGGACGCCTTCGGACTGCCCGCCGAACAATACGCCGTCCAGACCGGAACCCATCCGGCTGTTACCACCCAGCGGAATATCGAAAACATGCGCCGCCAGATTCAGGCCCTCGGCTTCAGCTATGACTGGGACCGTCAGGTTGATACCACCGATATCCGCTATTACAAATGGACCCAATGGATTTTCCTGAAATTTTACAACAGCTGGTTCGATGAAAAACTCCAGAAGGCCCGGCCGATTGAAGAGCTGCCGATTCCGGAAGAAATCGCCGCTCAGGGCCGAAAGGCCGTCCAGAAATACATTGACGACCATCGGCTTGCCTACGAGGCCGAAGCCCCGGTCAACTGGTGTCCGGCCCTCGGAACGGTGCTGGCCAATGAAGAGGTTGTCGGCGGCGTCAGCGAGCGAGGCGGCTATCCGGTCATCCGTAAGCCGATGCGGCAATGGATGCTTCGCATCACCCGCTATGCCGAACGACTCCTCGAAGGCCTCAACCAGCTGGACTGGCCGGAATCCATCAAAAAACTTCAGCAAGACTGGATTGGACGCAGCGTCGGTGCGGAAGTCAGTTTCGCCGTCGTCGGCCATAACACCACAATTCGCATCTTCACCACACGCCCCGACACGCTCTTTGGGGCCACTTATATGGTTCTGGCCCCGGAACATCCGCTTGTGGACCAAATCACAACCCCGGAATACAAACAGGCTATTCAGGATTACAAAGAACAGGCCGCCCGAAAAAGCGACCTCGACCGTACGGAATTGTCCAAGGAAAAAACCGGTCAATTTACAGGGGCCTTTGCCGTTAATCCCGTCAACGGCAAACAGATTCCAATCTGGATCAGCGACTACGTCCTTATCAGTTACGGCACCGGTGCCATTATGGCCGTGCCAGCCCATGACGAACGCGACTTTGAATTCGCCCAAAAATTCGGTCTGCCCATCATCCCCGTCGTCAAACCCGAAGACCCGGAATTGGCTCAGCAGGTCCAGGCCGGACAAGTCTGTTTCACCGGAGACGGAACGGCTTTCAATTCCGGTCCGTTCGACGGCCTGCCCACACCGGTTTTTAAGGAAAAAATCACCGCCTGGCTCGAAGAAAAAGGACTCGGCAAAAAGGCCGTCAATTACAAATTGCGAGACTGGCTCTTCAGCCGGCAGCGCTACTGGGGCGAGCCCTTCCCCATCCTCCACACCGAGGACGGACGCACCATCGCCCTTTCTGAAGCCGACCTGCCGCTGGGCTTGCCCAAACTGGACGACTTTAAGCCCACCGGCACGGGAGAGCCGCCCCTGGCCAAGGCCGTAGACTGGGTCAATGTCACCCTCCCGGACGGAACAAAAGCCAAACGCGAAACCAACACAATGCCCCAATGGGCCGGAAGCTGCTGGTATTACCTGCGATACCTCGACCCCGCAAACGACAAAGCCCCCTTTGACCCCGCTGTCGAAAAATACTGGATGCCGGTTGACTTGTACATCGGCGGGGCCGAGCATGCCGTTCTTCACCTGCTTTATTCCCGATTCTGGCATAAACTGCTCTACGACCTCGGATATGTCTCGACACCGGAACCCTTCCAGAAACTCATCAATCAGGGAATGATTCTGGGGGAAGACAACCAGAAAATGAGCAAATCCCGCGGAAACGTCATCAACCCCGATTCCGTGATTGCCCAATACGGCGCTGATTCCATGCGGCTCTATGAGATGTTCATGGGGCCTTTGGAAGCCGTTAAGCCCTGGAGCATGCAGGGAGTTGAAGGCGTTCACCGCTTCCTTCATAAAGTCTGGCGGCTCGTGGTGGACCCCGAAACCGGCAATCTGAATTCGGCTGTTCAGGATGCACAGCCCGATGAACAAACCCTGCGTCTGCTCCACCAGACTATCAAAAAAGTGACCTTAGACATCGAAAACTTCGCCTTCAACACCGCCATCAGCCAGATGATGATTTTTGTCAATCACTTCGGACGCCAAACCGTCCGTCCCAGACAAATTCTCGAACCGTTCATCCTGATTTTATCGCCGTTTGCCCCTCATATCGCCGAAGAACTCTGGCAGCGGCTGGGCCATCCCAACACGCTGGCTTATGAACCCTGGCCGCAATTTGACCCCCAGCTGGTGCAGGAAAAACAGGTCGAGCTGGCCCTCCAAGTATGCGGAAAAATCAAAGACCGCTTCTGCATTTCCGCTGATGCGGATGAACAGGAGATTGAACGGCTGGCCCTGGCTCATCCGAAAATTCAGGCCGTCCTGAATGGACAAAAACCCAAAAAAGTCATCATTGTAAAATCCCGGCTGGTAAACATAATCCCGTAAATTGATGGGGTTCCATGGATTGTGAAAATTGAAATTGAAGCCAAAATCGCTGTCCCGTCGCTGGCTCCGCTCGAAGCGCGACTGCGAAAAATGAATGCTGTTTTTCTCAAAGAAGTCCGAGAAACGGATTTGTATCTGAAAGGAACGCACGGTCACCCGCTTAAACGGGGCTGCGGCCTGCGGCTGCGCAGACAGCACGGATCGGAAGGGGAAAAATTTTTCCTGACCTTCAAAGGCCCCAAAGAAAAACGGCGATTTAAAACGCGCCCCGAAGCCGAAGTTCAAATCAGCGATTTTGAAGCCGCCAAAAAAATCTTCTTTGGACTGGGCTTCACCTCCGGCATCATTGTTAAAAAAACCAGAAAAATCTGGACATGGAAACATTGTCATATCTGCCTGGACCGTGTTCCTCCGATGGGATGTTTTGTCGAAGTGGAGGCCCCCACGGAAGTCGAAGTCGAAGAGGCCCTGGCTCACCTCGGCCTTCAGGGAGAACACCACCTCTCGGAAGGATATGCCAAACTCCTGGCCGGAGCTCTCCTGAAAAAACAAATCTGACCTGTTCTTCCGATGAAAACCATGCCGAAACTGAACGGATACATCTTTCTGATTATCAACCCTAAATCCGGCGCCAGCAGCCGAAAACATCTGGTCAACTGTCTTCAGGACTACTTTCATCAAGCCGGATGCCGGATGAAAACCTTCTTCACCCAATCGCTGGCCCACGCCTGTGAACTGGCTCAGCAGGCCGCTGTGGATTATGATTGCTCCCTGGTAGCCGCTGCAGGCGGAGACGGCACAATTCGGGAGGTTATTCACGGTCTGGAAGGAAGCGACAAACCCCTGCTGATTATCCCATCCGGAACCGAAAATCTGCTGGCCAACGAACTGGGATATGACCTCCAGCCTCAAACCCTTATCAAAACGTACGAGGCCTGGCAGCTTCGCCCTCTTGACCTAGGAACCATCAACGGCAAGTGCTTCACCTCCATTTGCGGTTTTGGTTTTGATGGAGATGTGATACATCGAATTCACGGCTGGCGCACAGGCCATATCAGCCATCTGGATTATTTTTGGCCGATTTGGAGATGTTTTTGGGCTCATACATTTCCTCCCCTGCGGGTGACCATTGACGGCCAGGAATGTTTTTCCGGACAGGGATTGGTCTTTGTCGGCAATATCTCACGCTATGCTCTCGGTCTTCAAATCTGCAGGCATGCCCAGTACGGAGACGGAAAACTGGATTTATGCATCTACAAATGCCGGCATCAGGCCCACCTGCTCAAACACGCCGCCGCTACTATCTTCAAAATGCATACACACGGCAAAGATGTTTTTTATAAGCAGGGCACCGTAATTACCGTCGAATCTCTGGCCAAAGAACCGATTTATTGTCAAATTGACGGCGACCCCGGACCGGAACCCCCCGCTGAAATTAAGCTTATCCCGCAGGCCATCAACGTGCTTGTTCCGCCCGGTGCAAAACCTGCCGGTATTCGGACTCGACTGAGAAGAATGATTGGATAATCTCTATGCAAAACAGAACCATCTATCAAATCGGATCGGCTTCCATCGAGCTCGGGAAAATGTTCTTCGTCATCGCCGGGCCTTGTGTGATTGAAAGTGAGTCATTGTGCCTGGACGTGGCGGATGCGCTCCTCCAAATCCAAAAACGAACCCAAATCCCCTTTGTCTTCAAAGCCAGTTTTGACAAAGCCAACCGGACAAGCATCGAAAGTTTTCGCGGCCCCGGCCTTGAAAAAGGTCTTCAAGTGCTCGAAACAGTCCGAAAAAAAACGGGTCTGCCTGTTTTAACTGATATACATGAGCCCTCACAGGTCGTTCCTGCTGCTCAAGTTGTGGACTGTCTGCAGATTCCCGCCTTTCTGTGTCGTCAAACTGACCTTCTTGTGGCTTGTGCCAAAACCGGCAAGCCGATTAATGTTAAAAAAGGCCAGTTCGTCAGTCCGGAAGAAATGAAGAACGCCGTTGAAAAAATCCGGGCCGCCGGCGGGCAACAGATTTTCCTTACGGAACGGGGAACCTTTTTCGGATACAACCGGCTGGTCAACGATATGACCGCCATCCCGGCTATGCAGAACCTCGGCTGTCCGGTCATTTTCGATGCCACCCACAGCACACAAAGACCCGGCGGATTAGGAACCGCCAGTGCGGGTCGGCGGGATTTAGCCCCTGTTCTCGCCCGGGCCGCTGCGGCCGCCGGAGCCGATGGTCTCTTTATGGAAGTGCACCCGAACCCGCAAAAGGCCCTTTGCGATGCCGATTGTATGCTGCCGTTAGAACAGGTCGAACCCCTCGTAAAAACCTGCTATCAAATCTATCAGATTGTTCGCCAGACCGTATGAAAAATCCGGCTCCGAAATATCGCCATCTATTTGGTCCGGTCCCATCCCGGCGGCTCGGGCGAAGTCTCGGCGTGGACCCGGTCCCTTTCAAAACCTGCACACAAAATTGCCTATATTGCCAATTAGGGACAGACGCCATCCAGACTCTCGAACGAAAAAATTATGTTCCCCCTGAAGACATTCTTGAAGAAATCCGCCGGTGGCTGACGGAAGGAATTACAGCGGACTATATTACGATCAGCGGTTCCGGTGAACCGACCCTTCACAGCCGTCTTGATGAAATTATTGAAGGAATTCATCATCTAACGAAAATTCCGGCAGCTCTGATTACCAACGGCACCCTGTTCTGGGACCCGGAGGTCCGAAAACAGTGCTCTCTGGCCGACGTGGTCCTTCCGTCCCTCGATGCGGGTGACCCGGAAACATTCAAAAAAATCAACCAGCCCCATCAAAGCATTCCATTTGAACGCTTTGTGGAAGGATTGATTCTTTTCCGCCGTGAATACAAAGGCCCGATCTGGCTGGAAGTCTTCCTTTGTGAAGGGCTCAACACCAACCCCGATTCCATTACCAATCTGAATCGCCTTATCAAAAAAATTAATCCGGACAAAGTCCAACTGAACACCGCCGTCCGCCCGACCGCTCATCCGCACATCCGAGCCGTCCCCCTGCCTATTCTGGAGCAGTTAGCCCCCCAGCTTCATCCAAAAGCCGAGGTGATTGCCGATTTTCCCAAAGCTCGAACGGACGAACAAAAACACTTTTCCGAACAGACAATCCTCGAAACCCTCAAGCGTCGCCCCTGTGCTCTTGAAGAGCTGACCGTCAGTCTCCAGATTGCCCCTTCTCTTGCGGCCAAATATCTGCAGCGTCTTCTGGAAAGCAACCAGGTCCGGATTGAAAACCGCGATGGGAAATCCTACTTTTGTGTAAAGTAGGTTCTGCCTGCCCGCACTGTTTCCTGATTTTCTTTATCTTCAAATCATTTTTATTATCGGTCCTGTTTCAGCCGAATTCGAAAGAGCCCTTCTTTTTGCCTGAAAAAACAAAAAAATACTTTAGAAACCGTCGTTCCGACCGATAAAAGATGTAGAGATTTTCACTTATCGGAACGTCATTTATGAATACAGAAAAAAAACAACTGGTCCTCAACAAAGGCGGAGAAAAATATATTTTCCGTTATGAACCGGGACAGGAGGGGCCTCTTCTGGACGCTTTGGTGGCGTGTGCAACGGACCCGCGGACGGATTTTGACTGGTTTGACGCCGCCGTTCTCAGTTTTCGCCTGACTCAATCCTTAATCGGTCAGGCCGACCAGCTTCTGTATAAAGACCTTCCTCTTCCTATGCAGACCTCCGAACCTCTGGATGACAGCGAAGACCTTGAATAACCTTTCGCAAGGAAAGATAGAAAGAAGGAACGATTATGAAAGACGCGGCAATCATTCAGGATTTCATCACGTATCTCAAACTGGAAAAGCATTTTTCCGATTACACCGCCAAGTGCTACGGCGCCGACCTGGAACAATTCGTTCAGTTCCTTCAGGATGAGCAAAAAGCCAACCCGGATGCTCCTTCCGCCGGGCCGGACCAGCTTCTGCTGTCTGTAGACGTTCAGACCGTACGCAAATTTATGGCCTTCCTGAATGAACGCCATTACACCAAATCCACCACAGCCAGAAAACTGGCAACCCTGCGCAGTTTCTATAAATTTCTGGTCAAACGCGGGCAGCTCAGCAACAACCCGGTGTCGTCCATCAAAACCCCCAAACAGGAAAAGAAACTGCCCAAATTCCTGGAATACGAACAGGTGCAGAAACTGCTGAACACCCCGCCGGCGGATACCTGGCTGGGGGCCAGAGACCGGGCCATGCTCGAAGTGCTTTACAGCACCGGAATGCGGGTCAGCGAACTGGTGGCTCTCAATCTCGAAGATGTGGACTTTTTGGGCGAGGTCATTCACGTGCGGGGCAAAGGCAAGAAAGAACGCATCTGCCCCATCGGCTCCAGTGCCCTGCAGTCCATCCAGCATTATATTGAATTCCGCAACAAACGGATTCAGTCCGATCCGAGTTTTGACACAAAAGTCCTCTTTGCCAACAAGCACGGCAAGCGGCTGAGCACCCGCAGCGTCCGCCGCAAAATGGACAAATACCTCATTCAGGCCGGCCTGGATCCATCCATCAGTCCCCACACGCTTCGGCACAGCTTTGCCACACACATGCTCAACAACGGAGCAGATCTCCGGAGCGTTCAGGAACTGCTGGGACATCAGTCGCTGTCCACTACCCAGATCTACACCCATGTAACGACCAGCCGGATGAAAGAGCAGTATCAGAATGCCCATCCGCGGGAAGAAGTGGTGCACTCGGCGGTTCGGTAAGTCACCCGGCCGGCAACCGGCCCCCTCAGACAGATGCCGATGCGCCGCCTCCGGATTCCCCCATATACTGGGGAATCAAAATCTTAATGAGTTCCACAATGCGCCGGCGGTCTTGTGTATAGGCCGCCTCAATCAGCTTCTGAATATGGGTGCGTAAAAACTGCCGGTCTCTGGAGATATTTTTCCAAACAGCAATCTTCGGATGCACCGTCGGAATCATATCCTCGCCTGCAATCGACAATTCCTCAAACAGCTTCTCACCGGGCCGCAGGCCTGTAAAGACAATCTCAATATCCTCCCCCGGACGAAACCCGCTCAGGGTAATCAAATCGCGAGCCAGATCCATAATTTTCACCGGCTCGCCCATGTCCAGAACAAAAATTTCTCCCCCCTTTCCGATGGCCGCCGCCTGCAGCACCAGCTGGCTGGCCTCCGGAATGGTCATAAAATACCGCCGCATCTCCGGATGCGTCACGGTCACCGGTCCGCCTTCGGCGATCTGCTTTTTGAAAATCGGCACCACCGAACCGTTCGAGCCCAGCACATTCCCGAACCGCACCGTTACAAAATGCGTTTTGCTGGTGTTATTCAGGTCCTGAATATACATCTCGGCAATCCGTTTGGACGAGCCCATAATGCTCGTGGGATTGACGGCCTTATCGGTACTGATCATCACAAAATGTTCTGAACCGATTCGGTCCGCCGCATCCGCCACATTCATGGTCCCGATTACATTGTTCTTGATGGCCTCCCCGGGATTAATTTCCATCAGAGGAACATGCTTGTGGGCTGCGGCATGGATCACGACTTCCGGACGAAACCAGTCAAAAATCTGGTCCACACGAATCCGATCTGTAATATCGCAAATCAGGGTTTCCAGCGGCACATTCGGATAGGCCTTCCGCAGTTCCCCTTCAATATAAAAGAGAGGGTTTTCCGCCTGCTCCACCAGCAGCAGACATTTCGGAGCAAAGCCGCAGACCTGCCTACACATTTCGGACCCAATCGAGCCCCCCGCCCCGGTTACGAGAATGGTCTTGCCTGTCAAAAACCGCCGGATGCCCTCGATGTCCAGTTTCACCTCCTCGCGCCCCAGCAGGTCGTTGATGTCCACATCGCGAATCTGAGAGACCCGCAGCCTGCCGGAGGCAATATCTGTAATGGACGGCACGGTGCTGAACCGCAGTTTGGTTCCCTGACAAATCTGAACAATCCGGCGCATCTGCTTGGGGGTGGCTCTGGGAATTGCTATCGCAATCTCATCCACACTGTATTTCTGACAAACCTGCGGCAGCTGCTCGACATTTCCGAGTACCGGCACACCGTGGATTTTCATCCGATATTTGGCCGGGTCATCATCCACAAAGCCCACCACCTGATAGGGACTGTCCTTGTGGCGCATCAATTCCCGCAGCAGGGCCTCGCCGGCATCCCCGGCCCCCACAATTAAAAACCGCCGCAGTGCCTTTCGGCTTTCAGCAAAAAACTCTTCATGATAAAGCCGAATCAGCATTCGAAGACCTGACAACAGCATAATGGTTGTAAACAGGTCCAGCATAATCACGCCTTCGAGGGTCTTCTGGAACTCCACACAGCGTTCAATTTCCAGCTCCAGACGCAGCCGTTCCTGACAGTTGACCGCCAGTCTCTGCGCTTCCCTGCGCAGAACGGAAAGCTGACTGACCGACAGCAGATTCCCCAGCCCCTTCAAATTGTAGTATTGCTGCCGCAGATGAAGAGTTTCCTCGCTGGTCAGGGCTTCCGACAGCTGTTTCTCCAGTTGGTGCAACTTCTCCTGAACCGACTGAACCGAGGCAGCCGGCACAAAGGTATATCCAAACCACCCGTATGAATACCACAGGGCCATCAGGATGACTGTGGAGACCAAAGAAGCCTTGGAAATCTGAAGCAAATCCGACATCCCCACGTACCGCCACCACCCCCGGTACTGGTCGAATCGGGCAAACACCAGCAGTTTAACCGGCAGAATCACCGCCAGAAGAATCGGAAACGGATAAACCGCCCACCGCCGAAGCAGCTGCATGTTAAAGGCAAACAAAAACGCCAGCGTCAGCGCAGCCACAAAAACAATCACATGGGCCAGGACAATCAGCGGCTTGCGATAAAACAAAAGAAAAGCTTTCCAACCTCCGTTGGATGAATTCGAAGCTCCCCCCGAAAACTCCGCCTTCTCAGAATGCAAAACTTGGGGCTCTGAACTCATAATGAATCCTTCGATTCTCCCGAGCAGGTTTCCGCAGGACCTTCCACCTGAGTGATTCCGATTTTGTCCACTTTTTTCCGCATCAAGGCATACAAAACCGTAATCGCGGAAAAGAAATAACTGACAACCAGCGCCATCACCGCCGCCACAATAAAAAGCAGACTGACGTAAATCATTCCCCAGGCAATCTTTTCCGACCAGTTGGCTGCCTTCATCGGGGAATCGAGCAGATGAAAGAACGTCGGTTCCGCCCAGATTCGGTGCAGTTTTTCAATCTGCGTCTTCGTAAATCCCAAACTCACAAGCGTATAGGTCAGCCGCAAAAACAAAAACACAAAAAGGCGGATGGCCAGATAAAACAGCGTGCCCAAAATCAGCTCCACGACGGTATAAAAAAGCATCCAAAGCGGCTGGTTGATGACATAACTGAAGGCCCGACCGATGGCATCCAGCCCCGTGGTTTTCTCATAAGCCACCGCCGGAAAGAAAAACCATCCGCCGGTGAGCGTCGCCAGCAGCAGAATCGACATCGCCAGTCCGATCAGATACAAAAGGCCGATCAGCAGCCCCAGAAGCAGCTCCCCAAACCAGGGAATATTGCCGGCCAGCCCAACCAGAAAAATCACCGCTCCCATCCCCGTCAGCATTCCCAGCGGGACCAAAGGAGCCGTCAGCAGGGACTTCCACTGCTCCCGGGCAAAATGAAGGGCCTCGCCCATCCCGGGCTTTTCGAAACGGGCAAACTCGAGGGCCGCGCACCGGCAGACGGCCCCGCCGAAAAAGCAAATCAGCAGTCCCACATACGTAAAATAAACCGCACTGTAAAACGGATGATATGTAACCGCCCACACCAGCGAGCGAAGACACAGCCACAGATTATGACCCGCATTGGCCAGATTCGCAAAAAAATTGGAGGAGCTCAAATCCAGCAGCCGCGTCGTGGCATGATTGAACCGCTCCGCAAAATGAGTCCAGAGGGTTTGAAACACCCCACGGCCTTCCGTATAGTCGCGGTAGAGCCGAATATACTCCTCCGTCCGCGACGGATTCTCCAGATACACCGCCAGCTCATCGGCTTTGCGGAAAATCGAATCCGCCGGAACCGCAGCCCCCGCCTGAACGGGAAGCACAACCACCGAGCGGGTCAGCAAATCCATCAAAAGACCGCCCCCGCACAGGAGCACAACAAATACAAACGACAAAAGAATCTTGGTTGGCCCGATGGCCAAACGCAAAGTCCGCGTCAGCTCCGGCAGAGCCAAATCATCCCACATTTGCCGAATGGAATGTTCACGAACCATCACGATTCTCCTCACCCGGACGATTGGTCTGGCTGCTCCATACAACTTGACCCGGTCTCATCTTATCACGGTTTTCTCCGCAGACCAACAAGGATTTCATTGTTCTTCTGCGTCCGGTTTTTCCGAGTCCGCATTCTCCCGAGCCGGCAAGGTTTCTTCCCCCGGAATCCGATAAGCTCCGTCCAGCCAATGAGACAAGTCAACCCAGCGGCATCGTTCACTGCAGAATGGGAAAAACGGATTCTTCTCCGTTCCCTGCTGATAAAATGTCTCTTTGCCGCAGATTGGACAGCTGTTCCCTTTCATCCTCTCCTTTGCCTCAGAACTCACCCGCCCGACCCCTCCGCTTAAAAAAACGATTCGTCCTCCTCTTCAAAATCCTCCGCTTCCATTTCCTCATCCGATTCGACTCCCCCCGCCATCAAATCAGACTCCTCTTCCGCTCCTTCTTCAGACGTATCGGCCTCCTCTTGTTCATCCGCTTCTTCCTCCAAACCGTCAGCAAAACGAATCGGACCGGAATAGCGGTGCTCTATGACCTTGCCCTGTTCCAGTAATGACGCATATTCCACACAATAGCGAGCCCAAGGACTGGCTTCTAAACGTCCTTTCGGGATAGGTTTTCCGGTCCCCTCACAAATTCCGTATGTCCCCTGCTCAATCCGCTTTAAGGCATCCAGAATCTCCCGGACGAGCCGACGTTCACTGTCCATCAGCCCCAGCGAAAATTCCTGCTCATACGTATCCGTCCCTATGTCCGCCATATGAATCGGCATATTGGACAAGTCCCCCGCCGAATCCTGACGGGATCGATGAAGCCCCTGATTTTCCAGCCAATGAACATCTCCGGTGATTTCCTTGAGTTTCCCAAGAAGCAGCTGACGGAAATACTCAATTTCCTCCGGAGTCAAAGACCCCCGGATTTTAGAAGAGTTTTTCTCGGAACCCTTGGTGGCCGGTTTGGTTTTCACCAAAACGGGTTTCTTGTTTCGGTTTGCAAGATTCCCGCCGGTTTTGCCTTTACCAGGACTGCTTTTTTTGGCTTTTTGGGAAGTGGTCGGCTTTTTGGATACTTTTTTCTTTCCGACCTTGGTTTTAGATGTCTTTTTCGCCACGGTTTCTGCCTCTCATTTCTTTTGCTAACTAATCTGCATATCTTACACAAACCATACCCGTTCGAAAAGCAAATACTTCCTGATGTATCGGCAATTCAAACTTATTGCTGAACGCGAACTATCTCTTTATTTTTCCAATATTTAGTCAAATCTGTCATCCTCCAGATTTCTCCCCTTTTCCGCTCGGGGTACGAAAAAGCGGCCTTGGTCTGTCGTATATACAGAACAATCTATGTCGTATATATCCTTTATATTGTCCCTTGTCAAAATATCCGAGACAGGCCCGCTGAACAGCCGACTCTCTGGTCCCAGAAGAATCATCCAATCACAATATAAAGAAGCAAGATTCAAATCATGTGTCGCCATGATTACAGTTTTGTTTTGTTCCGTCTGAAGCCGATGTAAGACCTCGCAAATGCGAATCTGATGTTTCAGGTCCAGATGGCTGACCGGTTCATCCAGCAGCAGCAACGAAGTGTCTTGCGCAATGGCACGAGCTAAATAGACCCGCTGTCGCTCTCCACCGCTCAAATGCGTAATCGGCCGTGCGGCCAGCTGCTCTGTCGAAGTCAGACGCATCGCCTCTTGTACAGCTTTCAAATCTTCTTCTTCCTCAAAAAACAGCCTTTTTTTGCGAAAATAGCGGGCCATCATCACGATTTCAGATGCGGTATACCCAAATACTGGTGCTGACTCTTGAGGCAGATAAGCGGCCCTTTTCGATATTTCCTTCAAAGAATCTATTTGAATAGTCCCTGCAGAAGGTCTTAAATGTCCCCCAATCAGTTTCAACAGTGTGCTTTTCCCAACCCCATTCGGACCTGCCAGTCCGCAGAACCGTCCTTGCTCTATCGTAAGAGATAGATTCCTGAAAACGTCAATTCCCCCATAGGAGAATGCCAGATTCTGGATCTGAATAAAACTCAAAAGTTCTCCCCGTAAATCTTTTTGGACTGTCGAACAAGCAGAAACAGGAAAAAGGGGCCACCCGCCAAGGCTGTAACAACCCCCGTCGGCAATTGGACCTGATGAACAAGAATCCGTGTAACTGTATCTGAAATTACCAGAAATACCGCTCCGAAAAATGCACACATCGGCAAAAGCCGCCGGTGGTCGGCCCCAAAGAGCAGCCGAACGAAATGAGGGACAATCAGTCCTACAAAACCAATCAAACCGCTCAAACTGACAGCCGTCGAAGTTATCAGGGCTGCCGCCGCCAGAGCCGCCGGGAAAAGCCGCTCCGGAACCACGCCCAGACTGCGGGCTTCCGCGGCGCCCAGCGAAAGAATATTCAGCTGCGGGCTCAATCGGAAAAGCACTCCAAACCCCGCTGTTGCCAGCCCCACACTCCCCAGCCAAACCGGCCAATCCGTATAAGAACTCAAACTGCCCATCAGCCAAAAGAGAGTCGTCTGAAATTGACCGCCTGGAATCATCGAGGCCAGCAGCATCATCACTGCGGAAAGGAAAACATTCACGATGACGCCAGCCAAAATCAGCCCGGGACCCGCCGTTCGCCCGGTAAATCCTCCGAGCCACCAGACCAGCAAAGTGGTTCCGGCCGCTCCGACAAAAGCAAGCAAAGACGCCCCCGACAGCCCCCAGCCGCTCCAATGAAAGCCCGCCAGTACCGCCGTCATGACCCCCAGCCCCGCCCCGCTGGAAATCCCCAGAAGATACGGCTCCGCCAGCGGATTTCTGAGCAAAACCTGAAAAACCGCCCCGGCCGCTGCCAGGGATGAGCCCACCAAAACCGCCAGCAGAAGACGGGGAATCCGAACCTGAAAGAAAATCTGCGCATCCGGCTGACGGCCTTTTACGATTCCCTCCATAGAAATCGGTTCTGAACCGACGAATGCACACAAGAAAACCACCAGCGCCAGCCCGCAAAGGCCGATAACCGTTTCTTTCAGCAGCTGTCCAGCGGTAATCATAGGGCCCCCTCCGCCTGTCCGCACAGACAGCGGACCATCTCTTCCAATGCCAGCGGAAGCCGCGGCCCCAGCCGACAGAGCAAATCTCCGTTCAGCACATAAATCCGTCCCTGCTCCACGGCCGGAACCCCGCGAAAGCGGCCGTAAAAGGCCTTTGCCGTTGCTTTCTGCCGCTCCAGATCCGCCGGGGTATCGGCAGTCTCGAAAATTACCTCCGCCCCGCAGGCCAAAAAATGCTCATCACTGATGGGCGGAAATGAATAAAGAGACGACTCGATGGCATTGCGGGCTCCGGCTATCTCCAAAAGTTCTGTAAAATAGGTTTTCTTTCCTGCCGCCCGCAGGGGCTGACGCTGAATAACCCAGACCGCTCTCCGAGCACAATTACTCGCTTTTCCTCGAAACGCTTCCAGCCCCTCGGCAATCTGACGCACCAAATCATCTGCCGCCTGGGGACATCCGGCGGCCGAGCCGATTGCCTCAATGGCTTTCAATAACTGAGGGATCGTATCGACATCCAGTCGCAGCGTCCGACAGCGGCTTCGCTCCAGCAAAGAAGCCAGATTTGCCTGCTGCTCAAATCCGAGTGTAATCGCAAGGGTCGGACGAGCCGCCAGAACCGCCTCGACATCCGGATTCCAGAACGTTCCGACCTTTTTGCAGCGGGCGGCCTCCGGCGGGAAATTGCTGTCAGAGCTGACCCCAACCACCTGCTCGCCCAGCCCCATGGCAAACAGAATCTCCGTCAGATTCGGAGCCAGCGAGACGATACGAAGGGAATCCTCCTCCGGCTGCAAAGACTGCGGTTTCAAGGCTGTCCGCCGAAAGGAAACCAGAGCTGCCGCTAAAACAAGGCCGAACAACGGTAGGCAAAACCACACCAGCATTTTCCGGAAGTTTGACACCGAAGGCCTCTCAAAAACCGGTTCGCTTAAACTGTTTCTCAAGTTCTTTCAGAGTAAAGACCAGCGAGGTCGGTCTGCCGTGCGGACATCGTCCGGGGGTCTCGGCCAGTTTGCGATCCGCCAGCAGCTGCTCAATCTCCGCCGCCGTCAGCGGCTGTCCCGCCTTGACTGCCGCCCGACAGGCCGCACGTTCCAGCACCTCCGCCAGCAGCTGTTCTTCATCCACGTCCGAACCTTTGTCCAGAAACGCATCGAGCATATCCTGAATATACTCTTCGACGGACAGACCTTCCAGCAAAACCGGAAACGAATGGACGGCGATGCTCCGGGGGCCGAACAAGTCCCATTCAATCCCCAGTTTTCCTACCAGGGAGGCGGCCCGTCTTAAAGCATCCAGTTGAGCATCGGACACATCCAGAATCACCGGAACCAAAAGCCGCTGGGAAGCCAGCGGACCGGCCTCTGCCGCCGCACACAATCGTTCATACAAGATTCGCTCGTGAAGGGCATGCTGGTCAATTACCTCAAAGCCGTCCGCTGTCGGCAGCACCAGATAACTGTTGTGAATCTGAAGACAAGCAAACGGGACAGACTCATTTTTCGATTCTCCGACTTCCGTCGGCTTCCAATCAGCCGGGGGAACCGGTGAAAAAGGCAGCTTTTTCTGAACGGCCGTCCCCGCTGAATGCGACTGAAAAAAGTCGTTCATCGCCTGCCGAATCCGGCCTTCGCGGTCTTTCTGAAGCAGTTCCTCCAGCGGGTCGTCTGTGTGAAACGAGGCGGCGGAAGCCGGCACGGTTCCGGCGGTCGGCAGCTCCGTCGAAAGCAGCTTGTCGCGCAGCGCCGAAAGCACCTGCGAATAAACCCAGTTGGCATTTTCAAACCGCACCTCCGTCTTTGTCGGGTGCACATTTACATCGAACAGTTCCGGCGGCATCTGGAGAAACAAAAAAACGACGGGGTGCTTCTGCGGTTCAATCAATCCCCGGTAGGCCTCTTTGAAGGCATGCAGGATAAACTTATCCCGAATATAGCGCCGATTGAGAAAAATATATTGATAACTGCTGCTGGTTCGCGCCCGGTCAGGCCGGCCCAGCAAGGCCTGAACTGCAATCGCCTTCTCCTGCCGCCGAACCTCCAGCAAATCCTCCGCAACTGCCGACGGAAACAAAACCCCGATCCGCTCCGCCGGCGACCGTCCGGCCCGCAGAGAATACACCGTTCGCCCTCCGTGCTCCAGCACCAATTCGAGTTCCGGATAAGCCAGGGCAATGCGGGTAAACTGCTCGACGACATGCGTCATTTCCGTATTAGCCGAGCGCAGGAATTTACGGCGTGCCGGCAGCTTATAAAAAAGCTGCCGAACCTCGACAGCGGTTCCCACCGGCCCGGCAGCGGGCACCGGAAGGCTTTTTTGTCCGCAGTCAATTTCAATCCGTCCGGCCTGAATGCTGTCTGCAGGACGGCTGACCATCACGAGTCGGGAAACCGCCGCAATGCTCGCCAGCGCCTCCCCCCGAAAGCCCATCGTCGCAATCCGCAGCAAGTCCTCGCTCGTGCGAATCTTGCTGGTAGCATGCGGTTCAAAGGCCAGCGGCAAATCCTCAAAAGCAATCCCGCAGCCGTCATCGCTGACGCGGATCAGGTCCCGCCCCCCCTGCTCGACCTGGACGACAATCCGCCGAGCCCCTGCATCGATGCTGTTTTCCATCAGCTCCTTGACGACGCTGGCGGGCCGCTCGATAACCTCGCCGGCCGCAATCATGTTGACCAGGTTGTCATCGAGAACCGCAATCTTGCCCACGCCGCATCACTCCCGTCCGCCGACCGCCCCAGCAGGCTTAGAGCAGCAGACTCCGACCGGTCATCTCTTCCGGTTTGGGCAGCCCCATCACCTCCAGAAACGTCGGCACCACATCCGCCAGCCGCCCGCCGGAAGCCATCTTCCGATGACGGAACTCCTCATCCACCACAATAAACGGCACGTCGCCGACCGTGTGCGCCGTATGCGG
>CALEDR010000027.1 GCA_937949545.1 uncultured Phycisphaerae bacterium | reverse complement strand
CAGCAACTGTGCTTCTGAAGGCAATTGCATACTTGTCTCCTTACTCCTATATCCATTTGCCAATTGTCAGTCCTGCGATCATGGCCAGCAGCCCCAGCCCGTTCTGCAAAAACAAGTTGCCAAAGGCCCAGAACCACTGAGAATCTTCAAAGAGCTGAGCCGTTTCAAAGGCAAAAGTTGAGAAAGTTGTAAAGGCGCCGAAAAAACCGATAAACATCACCATTTTAATTTGAATGGGTACATTCAAACGCAAATTCAACAGGGCCCATACGAGCCCAAAGAAAAGACATCCGATTATATTCACGACCGCCGTACCGAGAGGAAATGCAGTAGAAGCCAACCGATGAACAAACCCAGCAAGCCAATATCGCATCAGCGTGCCCAAAGCGCCGGCCAGAGCTAAATAACAAACCTTTTGCCACATACTCTTATCTCCTGCGTTTTCTTTATGGCAGGATGAAGGGATCCGTTCAACACCGAACGACTCCCACAGACCCTCACCCCGTAGGAGTCAACAGCTCCCAGGGAACGGTTGGAGGAAGATCCCATCCCCTTTGAAAGGATTGTACGGCAGCAGGGAAAAAAGTAAAGCATTTTCATCGAGAAACTGTCGTCTGAAGAAAGGCGGCGTCCCAATCCTTCCAGACGGGGTCTTTGCCTTTGGAGCGAATCATTTGAGCAACCTGGGCTGGCGTTCGGGTGTCAGCCACAACAAACTGCTCCGCCGTGTCGTCATGGCCGGTATAACCGCCGGGGTTGGTTTTGGAACCGGCACTCATACTTGTCACGCACAGGTCAACCAGATGGTCGCGAAGCTCTGCACGCTCTCGGGTGGACAGCACAATCCCCGCATCGGCAAAACACAGCCGCAGCGCCAGCATCATCTGCACCAGATTCCGGTCCGAAAGCAGATGGGGCCATTCCGCCGGCGTACCCTGGGCAGGTCGAAGCCGCGGGAAAGAAAAAGAAACCTGAGATCGCCAGTATTGTTTCATCAAGTAGGCGGCATGTTCCGCCAGGGCCAGCGTCTCCAGACGCCAATCCGTCAGCCCCAGCAGAACCCCCAGCCCAATCCGGCGCATGCCGGCGGCTGCAAACCGGTCCGGCGCCAGCAGCCGCCAATCATAATCCCGTTTCGGACCGGCCGGGTGATAATACGCATAGGCCGCCCGATCGTAGGTTTCCTGATAGAGGGTCACACCGTCGATGCCCGCTTCAAAGAGGATTTGGTACTCCTCCTGAGTCATCGGATAAATCTCAACACTCAGAGAACTGAATCGGCGTCGGAGCCGAGCCGCTAATTCCGCCAGATACGCCGTCGTCACAAACGCACGGTCCTCTCCGCTGACCAGCAGAAGATGACGGAATCCTTCGTCAGCAATGACTTGGGCATCTGCCAGGGCTTCTTGGATAGACAAGCGTGTCCGCTCGAAAATCGTATGGTGATTGTATCCGCAGTAGCGGCAGCTGTTGACACAGACATTGGAGACATACAAGGGGGCGTATAACTGGATTGTCCGTCCGAAGCGCTGAATCGTCAGACGGGCGGCCTGTTGGGCCATTTCTTCGAGAAAATCTTCTGCGGCGGGGCTGATCAGGGTCAAAAGACGCTGGAAAGAATACTTGCCGGCCGGCCGAGATAATTCCCCCAGCACCTCGTTAGGACGAACTTGCCGGATTTTCTCGGTCCAGACCTGCCGGTCATGGTCAAGATTTTTTTGAGCCAGAATGGTTCGGATTTTCTCCATCGCCCGCCTACTCATTGCGCAAAAACCCGGTCAGGGGACTTGATGCCTGTGCCGTTGTGCTCTTGGGCGGCAGCCCCGCCTCATAGGCCAGACGGCCGGCTTCGACGGCCTGCTTAAAGGCCGCCGCCATCCGAACCGGGTCGGCCGCCGTGGCAATTGCGGTATTAACCAAAACGGCATCCGCCCCCATCTCCATCGCTTCAGCCGCATGCGAGGGCGCCCCCAGCCCTGCATCTACCACCACAGGCACCGTTGCCTGCTCAATGATAATCGCAATCGAATCCTTCGTCCGCATTCCCTGATTGGACCCGATGGGACTGGCCAGCGGCATCACCGTTGCACAGCCGATTTCCTGAAGCCGCTTGGCCAAAATTGGGTCTGCGTGGATATACGGAAGGACTACAAATCCTTCTTTGACCAAGATTTCAGCGGCCTTGAGGGTTTCCGTGCCGTCCGGCAGGAGATAATAGGGGTCGGGGGTTACCTCCAGTTTGACCCAGTGAATCCCGCTGGCGGCACGGGCCAGGCGAGCCAGGCGAACGGCCTCCGCCGCATCGCGGGCCCCGGACGTATTCGGGAGCAGCTGGTACCGTGTCCGGTCGATGGCCGAAAGCATATTATCACAGGGGTTATGTATGTCCACGCGTCGGAGAGCCACCGTGACCATTTCCGTACCCGAGGCGTCAATGGCAGCCGCCATGACAGTTGCGGAGGCAAATTTGCCTGTGCCGACGAACAATCGCGAACGGAAAGACTTGCCTGCTATCACTAATAAGTCCATCAGGGCACCTTATTTTGAATATTCAAATGACTTATCCGCCGCCGACAAAACGAATAAGTTCTATGGATTGGCCATCCTGCAGAAGGGTCTTTTCAAAATCAGCTCGAGGCACAATTTGACCATCAACCTCTGCAACAACAGCGGCTTGGTCAATCTGGAGATGCTTTAATAAATCCGCCAATGCGGCCGGCTGCTCTGACGGTTCAAACGTCTGCGGAATTCCGTTAATCTTCAATGTCCAGCTCATCGTGCACCTCGTGATAACTGCCCATGCTTGAGGTCCATCAGGGCTTCGACAATGGCGTTGGCCTGATGATAGGCCGCCACGCCGACCCGTGCGGCCGTCAAGGGAATTCCCGGACCCATTCCGCTGACGCCGTCGCCGACCAGAATCAGCCGATTGTTGATAGGACGCGTCACAATCTCATTGCTGGCCCCCCAGCCGGCCAGACCGCTGACCGAAACAATCACCTTGTCGGGCATTTTTGACAAAACTGTCTCCACAATCATCTGTTTCTGGTCCGCCCGGTCGAAACATTCGGCAATCACATCCGCAGAAGCAAAAATCGATTGGATCGTTTCGGGCGTCAGACGAACTTTGTGCCCTTCCAACTGGGCTTCCGGCCAGATTCGAAGCAGATTTTCAATGGTGGCATCGACCTTCCATCGGCCGATTTGGTCATAAAAATATTTCTGGCGATTGAGATTGCCGGCCTCAACGCGGTCAAAATCAACCAGAATCAGCTTGCCGATTTTCATCCGGACAAGGGCTTCTGCCACATTAGACCCCAGACCGCCGAGTCCGGCGATTCCGACAACAGCTGATTTCAATTCATAAAAGACAGGCGGCGTCATTGTTGGGCCTTTTCTATAACAAAAAACGCTCCCGCATTCGGGAGCGCATTCACTCTTCAACCTTGTGCCTCCCTACGCCGGTATTAGCCGGATCAGGTTCAAAGGGTTGGTCTTTTCAAGACCTCTCAGCGTCGGCAAATGCCTTGCGCTCCCCTGACACGTCTTTGTTAATACGGACAAAATAAAAGAAGGTTGACTTGTTTGCAAGAAGATTATCAGTTTTTTCTTGTTTTCTACCTCTATTGTCGGTATTTTATCCCTTTATGCCGAATACAACAAATCCAGCCAAACCGCAAGTCCACAGGCCGACAGGTCGGCTTTTTCTCAGGGAGTTCCTGAGAAATCCGACCCGAATCGGAGCCGTGGCTCCCAGCAGCCGGGTGCTGGCCCGAGAGATTGTGCGTTTGGCCAACGTGACCGAAAGCCAAATCATTGTCGAATACGGCGCCGGCACAGGGGCTTTCACAGAAGAAATTCTGCGCTGCAAAAAACCCGAGGCTTCGTTTCTGGCAATTGAAAGCAACCCGGCCCTTATCCAGATTCTCCGCGAACGCTTTCCGAATCTGGTAATTCTTGAAAACAGTGTAGAAGAAACGCCCCGGCTTCTTCGGCAGTTCCAGTTTGCCCATGCCGACAGCATTGTCTCCGGACTGCCCTGGAGCAGTTTTTCCGAAGAGCTGCAGGACCGGCTCCTGAAGGCCACTCTCGAGGCCCTGCGTCCCGGCGGCGTGTTTGCCACGTTCGCCTATCTGACGGGTCTGGTGCTGCCCAGCGGCATTGCCTTCCGAAGAAAAATCAAATCGCTCTTCCGCCGCGTGACGATTTCTCCGGCCGTCTGGAGAAACCTCCCCCCCGCCGTGATTTACCAGTGCATCCGGTAAAAACGCTCAAGAAACCGCGTTTGTGCCCTTCAGAAGCTCTACAAAACAAAGAACACTTTTCCGGCATCCTCCGTGGAACCGGCTTTTCGAAGAAAACGTGTTAATACTTTTTTCGAAAACGGGCCGTCGGGATATTCAGGATTTTTCGGTATTTGGCGACGGTGCGGCGGGCAATATTGCCCATTCCCGCTTCGGCCAGCTTCTGACGCAGCTGGTCGTCGCTGAGCGGGTTGGATTTGTCCTCGCTGTCCACCAGCTCCTGCAGCTTGGCCTTCAGGGCATCCCAGCTGCGCTCCTGTCCGCTTTCATCCTCCAGCCCGCCGCTGAAGAAACTGCGAAGCGGCAGAATGCCCTGCGGGCACTGCACGTACTTGCCCGCAACCGCACGGGACACCGTCGCAACGTGGACTCCAACCTTTTCGGCAATCACAGACATCGGCAGCGGCTTTAAGTACAGCGGGCCTTTTTCAAAGAAATCCCGCTGATAATCCACGACGGCCTGCGCTACCTTCTGCAGCGTCTGGCGGCGCTGGGCAATCGCATCCATAAACCACTGGGCCGACCGGATGTTTTTCTGGAGAAACTGACGGGTTTGTTCATCGATGCGCCGGTTCCGGGCCATCTGCTGATAGAACCGGTTGACCCGCAGATTCGGCAGGTCGGTCTCGACGAGCACCGCCCGAAATCCGCCGGACTCATCCGGTTCCACCACAATATCGGCAGTAATGGGGTGATTGTCATTGCGTCCAATCTGCAATCCCGGCGACAGGTCCATCTTGCTCATCCGCTCGATGGCCTTGTTGACCTCCTCCAGGGAGCAGTTCATCTTTTTGGCAATCTGCGGCAGGCGGTTTTCGAGCAGTTCCTGCCAGTGATTCTCCAGAAGACGAATCTCAATACTCCGGTCCTCCGGAGACTGCCGCAGCTGAATCAAAAGACACTCGCGGACATCTCGGGCCCCCACACCCGTCGGCTCCAGCTGCTGAACCAAACCGAGGGCCTGATGAAGATGCTCGAGCGTGAACGGAGACTTGTCTTTCTGATACAGTTGCTCCAGCGGAACCGTCAGGTACCCTTTCTCATCCAGATTTTCGAGAATCTGCTCACCGGCGGCCCTGACTTCCTCCGGGGCGTCGACCAGACGCCACTGGTCTTTCAGATACTCCTGAAGAGACTGGCCCGCCGCCGGCGTATTCTGAATGGCCTCCAGTTTCCGGTCCGGCTCCGAGGGGTCATACGCGCCGCGGCGGAAAAAATCCCCGTTGGAAATGTATTCTTCGAACTCCTCATCCAGACTGTCCAGACGCTGAAAATCCTCCAGTCGGTCCGGGTCTTCCGAAACAACCATTTCTTTTTCCGGAAGGGGTTCTTCCGACAGCTCCTGCGCCGGGGCGGCCTGTTCGGCGGTTTCTTCCACCCGTTCGAGAACCGGGTTGCTGTTCAGTTCGGCTTCAATTTTTTCCTGAAGGGCCAGCAAAGGAAGCTGAAGCACTTCCATCGACTGAATCATCCGGGGAGCCAGCTTCATCCGCTGCTCCATCCGCATCTGCCCGCTCAGATTCATCCGCATATTCATAGGCTGTTTCCGTTGTCCAAATCAGGGGTTCCAAAAGCCGAACGAGTCCTATTGTACAAATTCTGTACCAGAAAGGCAAAAATTTTTCACATGATTGCTCTAAAGTTCGCTGCGGCCGAGAATTGCATCCGCCAGAATGGTGCCGCTGGAGAACTCGATTGTCGAGCCGCTCGGCAGACCTCTGGCCAGGCGGGTCACTTTGACGGACAGCGGCGTCAGGAGCGAGCGGATATACAGGGCCGTGCCGTCTCCTTCGAGATTGGGATTGGTGGCCATCACAACCTCTTTAATGCCCCCCTGCCGAACGCGTTTGACCAGTGCATCGATGGTCAAATCCGCCGGCTCGATGCCTTCCAGCGGGGCAATATGTCCGTTGAGGACGTGGTAAACCCATTTGCAAAGCCCGGTCTTTTCGAGCATGATGAGGTCTTTGGGCTGCTCGACAACACAAATCGTGCTCTTGTCCCTCCGCGGGTCGCCGCAGATGCCGCAAATCTCCTCTTCGGAAAGATTACAGCAGATGCGGCACTGACGGATGCTTTCCTTGACGTTTCGAATCGCCTCCGCCAGCGCCATCGCTTCGGTCTTGTCGGCTTTCAGAATGTGAAAGGCCAGCCGTTCGGCGGTCTTCGGGCCGATGCCGGGCAGTTTGCCGAACTGCTCAATCAAATCGTTCAGACTTTTGGTATAAGCCGGATTCATTCTTCAGACTCCGTCGGTTCCGGGCCGGTTTCTTCCGGGGATTTTTCCCGGGCTTCCTGTTCCGATTTCTCCTCCTCGGACGGCGGCAGTTCGACGATTTCCGTCGGTGTGGCATTCAGCTCCTTCAAAATCAGCTGAACTTTGGGGTCATCCAGAACCTCGATACGCTGCTGCCGGGTCGCCGGGGCCGCTGCAGCGGGGGGCTTAGGTGCAGACCCTGCGTCCGACTCGCCGGACAGCTCGAAACGAACGGTCAGCCGGCTGCCGAAAAACTCCTGCAGAGTCCTCTGGATTTCCTCCTGCCGTTTCCGGCAGAACTCGGCGGCAAAAAGAACCCTCGATGAAAAGCGAAGTGTCAGAACCGAATCGGCAAAGCCGGCAATCCCCCCCTGCGTCAGATAATTGGCCAGCATACCGCTCCGCTGTGCCAAGGCGGCCAAAAACTCCTTCCACCGGTCCTTTAGAATTTCCTCCGTCAGGGGACCCTTCGAAATCGCTGCAGGGCCTGAAGGAGGTTGCGGTGATGCAGGCAGAGGGCTTACAGCTGCCGGGTTAGGGAGCGGAGCGTTTTTTTTTATGCCCGCTGAAAATGAACTGCCCGAAACCAATTGGTCCAGGCCGATAAAATGCTCGCTGAGGGCCAGCCGCAAAACAGCCGCTTCCAGCAGATACCGGCCTGTTTCACTGTTGCGAATCATCCATCGAAGCCGTTCGAGGGCGGTCACGGCGTAAATCAGTCCCGGCAGGTCAAACAAATCCGCCAGCCCATCCAGCGTCTTCTTTTCCGCTTCGGTCAGAATCAGGATGCCGCTGTCCGCTCCGGCGGCCTTGAGCACCATCAGGTCTCGAAAAAGTTCAATCAGAGCATCGCAAACTGCTGCGGGCGTTTGGCCTGTTTCAATCAGCCGTGCCGTCTCTGTCAGAACCCCCTGCGCGCTTTGCGAGGCAATTTGTTCCGCCAGTTTCAGCAGGTGCCGGCGGTCCGGCCGCCCCATGCACTCCATCAGCATCGCCACCGTCAGCGGCCGCTGACCGACACTGAGCAGCTGATCGAGCAGACTGAGCGCATCCCGCATTGAACCGTTGGCCAGCCGCGCCAGATGAACCAGCAAATCTTCTTCGTACTCAACCTGCTCCTGCTGAAGGATTTTGCGCAGCTGCGCCGTGATGGTCTGAGCATTCATCGCCGCAAAATCAAACCGCTGGCAGCGTGACTGAATCGTCGGCAGGACCTTATTGGGCTCTGTAGTGGCAAAAATGAATTTTACATAGTCCGGCGGCTCTTCCAGAATCTTCAGCAGCGCGTTAAAGGCGCTGGAGGTGAGCATGTGCACTTCATCAATGATGTAGATTTTGAAGCGTGCCCGGGCCGGCCGGTAAATGGCGTTGGCAATCAGCTCCCGAACATGCTCGACCTTGTTGTTGGAGGCCCCGTCAATCTCAATGACATCGATATCCTCACCGGTATGAATCGACCGGCAGCTGTCGCACTCCAGACACGGGCGGACCGTCGGCTCTTTGGATTTCAGGCAATTGAGCGATTTGGCCAGGATGCGGGCCATCGTGGTTTTGCCGACTCCTCGCGTGCCGGTAAACAGATACGCATGAGCCACCCGGCCGGACAAGATGGCGTTTTTGAGGGTTTGCGCAACGGCATCCTGCCCGACTACGTCGTCAAAGGTCTGCGAGCGGTACCGTCTTGCCAAAACCGTATAAGCCATCCGATTCTCCTGCCTGTTTCTTCATCGATGTGAAGACCAAAAAAGGTGGCCGGGTTTGCCATACACAGCCCCGCTGCCGCTTAGGGCTGCTCGGTTCCCCGCCTGACCCGGTTCACGCGCGGTGCTTGCATGGGACCCGACCACAAAAAAACCGTATTGGATGAGCCCCTTCTTGCTTCAAGGGCCATTCTACTATAAAGACCCGACGGCAAAATTTCCACAAAAAACAAGTTTCCTTAAAACGCTTTTCCAGACTACAATATTTCCGAATTTGGAAGCCGACTGGCAGAAAAGATGAAAAACCCAGAAAAAATGGAGGTAATTCGGCATGAAAGTGAGGATTGAAGACAACTGCACCGCTTGCGGTTTGTGTGTAAATACCTGTCCAGAGGTGTTCACAATGGGGCAGGACAAGGCCGAAGTGCTGGTGGAGATCGTCCCGCCAATCTACGAAGAAGCCGTCGAGCAAGCCGCCGATGAGTGCCCCGTCGAAGCCATCATTGTCGAGTAATCCCCGTCTTCAGACCGACAATTCTTTGGAACGCCGGACCGCCGCCAAAAGGGCTTGCCGCACCATCGGACCGAAGGAATACTCCCTGAAAACCTTCAGGGCCGCTTCCGTGGTCCCGCCCGGCGACGTCACTTTTTTTCGCAGGATATCCGGTGTTTCCCCGCGGCCGGCGGCCTCCTCTGCCAGAAGCGCTGCCCCTTTAGCCGTTTGAAGAACAAGGGTTCGGGCGGTCGTCTCATCCAGTCCCAGTTCCGCGGCGGCCTTGAGCATTTCCTCCATCAGCAGGAAAAAGTATGCCGGCCCCGACCCGCTGACCGCTGTGACGGCATCGAGCATCTCCTCCCGTTCCGCCACTACCGTTTTGCCGACTGATTCAAAGATCCGCAGGGCTTCCTGCATCTGCTCCGGCAAAGCCCCCGCATTATACAGGGCAGCGGCTCCCGCCGAAACCATAGAAGGTGTATTGGGCATCACCCGGATAACCGGATTCTGAGGCAGAGACGAGCGGATTTTGGCCGTTCGAACCCCGGCGGCAATCGAAATCACAAGCGCTCCGCGGCGGATACGGCCGGCGATTTCCTCAAGAACAGCGGCCATCTGCTGGGGTTTGACGGCCAAAATCACAATGTCGGCCTGCCCGGCCGCCGTCCGATTGTCCGCAGACGTGTGAACCCCGTAGGCCTGCCGGAGAAACTCCAGCCGCTCCGCAAGGACATCCGAGACCCAAATCTGCTCCGGCCGATAAATCCCCTGCTGCAAAAGTCCTTTCAGAAGGGCCTGTGCCATATTCCCGCCGCCGATGAATCCGAGTGTTTTTTTCTGCATTTTGTCAGCCTTTCTATTCGGACACTATTCGGGCTATTGTATGCATCAGCCCGTCAGCAAGTCAAACTGTTCCGGGCTGAGCGTTCGCCGGAGCTTCTGAAGGGCTTGCAGTTCAATCTGGCGGATCCGCTCCTTGCTCAAGCCCAGTACATCCCCGATTTCCTTAAGGGTTTTGGGCTTGGGTGGAATGACCCCCTCGCTGAGCGGAAAACGATTCAGCACGACAAATCGCTCCCGCTCGTCCAGCTCCCGCTCAATAATATCCCGCAGACTGCGATGGGCCTGTTCCACAGCTCCGAAATTGGGTGCCGCCGCAGATTGCGAGGGCTGGGCTACACGAGACAAATCGGAACCTCCGGCTCGATCCGGACGGGCGGTCTCTGCGGGGATGCGGCGGGCAAAATCCTTGGCAATCGCTAAAGCCGCATAGGTGCTAAAACGATACCCTTTGGTGTAATCAAACTTTTCCAGTGCCGCCATCAAGGACAGATTCCCTTCCCCCACCAAATCGCCTACAGAAGCCCCGAATTGACTGTGTCTGCCCGCCACCCGAATCACCAGAGGCATATTCACCTGGAGGAGAAAATGCTGCGTCTGTTCGGCTGCTGCCAGGTACTTTTCAATTCGGCCCAGCTGCCGGCTGGAGGGATGGGTCAGCTGAACCTGCGACCGTTCTGTGAAAGCCACGTATTTCAAATAATTGTACCGTCGAAACAGTGCCGTTTCTTCCGCTCGGCTCAGCACTGAAGGAGGCGCCGCCGACAGCTCTTTTAACAGAGTATCCGTCGATTCAACAATCGTGCGGTAGGCATCCGGAGCATGAAACTCCGGGCTGTCCACATACTCCAGTTTCAACCCGAGCAGTTCTCTGGCCCGCTGCTGATTGATGATGCGATGAACGGAGCTGCAGCTTAACCCAAACCGCTCCATCAGCTGCCGGACCGGCGTCTTCTGCTTGGAAAGTTTGTAGAGGGCGGCGCGGTCTTTGGGACCCAGACGGCCGAACGGTCGGTTAAATACGGCTTTTTCCGGAAACCGCCGGTCGTGTTCGGCCAAAATCAACCGCACGGTTTCCCGTGCCCTTCCCAGACGCCGGGCGACCTCCCGCAAAATCGGCTCTTTTGCACGGCTCGGCTTTGCCTTTTGCAGCTGGAAAGCCAGTTCAATCACCGCCTTTTTCTCCCCCTCACTCAGACGGGAAAACTTTTTGGCCTTCTCCAAATACTCCGGATGCATCAAAACGAACTGATTGACCGCAGACTCCGGAAATGCCAGCCGCCTCCGTCCATCCGGAAAAAGGTAGTGTTTGCCAAAAAGTCCCTGTTTCTGCCAGCGGCGAATCGTTTTGCCGGACATGGAAAACCGCCGGGCCAACTGAGAAACGGTATAGAGCGGCTCGCTTTGCTCCGTTGCAGACAACTCCATCTGGCGGCTTAACTGCACTGAAAAAACCCGCAAGTCGTCCAAAAGCCGACGCCCGGGAATCAAAAGATCCTGAAGAGCCCCTTGAATACGCCGTCCGCTGAGTCGAAAAACAATGAAATCGAACGGATACTCTTTACGCGGGTCCAGAAGAAGGAGAAGTTTTTCTATATTGTCCAGAATCTTCCTCTGCTGCTGGCGGGAAACCTTCTGAAAAGGTTCCAAAAACTGCCGCAAAGCCGGATGTTCAACCTGAATCGCCATTCTAAGGATTATGGAGTCCAAAAAGAGCTAAAGCAAGGGCATTTCTGATCCAGAACGAATCAGAAACTTCACGTTTTGGGTTGACCCGTGAAAAACTGCTGTTAAGATATGGCAGTTTTTGAAAAGGGCTTGAAAACGGCTATTGCAGGGAAACATGAGCGACTATATCGTTTTAGTCAAGCAAGTACCGGATGTCTCTCAAATAACGGACAATGCCTTTGACCCCAACACAGGCAATCTCATCCGAACCCGCCTGCCGAGTGTGATTAACGAATTGGATGCCCAGGCCCTTGCTTTTGCCCGCCGAATGGCTTTCCTGGCCGGCGACCAAAAAGCCCGGATTATCGCCCTGACAATGGGGCCGCCAATGGCCACAGACGTCCTTCGCTACAGCCTGGCCCGCTGTGCAGATATCGCCATCCTCCTGACGGACAAGGCGTTAGGCGGAGCTGACACATGGGCTACAGCCAACCCGCTGGCCTGGGCCATCCGAAAAATCGCTAAAGAAATGCTTCAGGACTCGCAGGACTACTATATCGTGGCCGGTATGCAGTCCGTGGACGGCGATACCGCCCAGGTTCCTCCTCAGATTGCCGAAGAGTTAAACATTCCCTGTGTCTCCTACATTACCGATGCTCACTTTCAGCAGGGGCGGTTCACTTTTACACGAATCATCTCCGGCGGCAGCCAAACCGTTCAGCTGCGGCGGATGCCGGCGGTTTTGACGGTAGCCAAATACGAATATCCCCTTTTTGCTTCCTTCCAAAGAACCCGTCAAGCCTCCAAAATCCCTTTGATTCAATGGGATGCCCGAACCATTCAAGCCAAGGCCGTTGGTGTGGAGGGTTCAAAAACCCGGGTGATTCGGGTCTTTCCGCCCGGCAAAACCACCCGCAAATGTCAGCCGGTTCATTCCGCCAAAGAACTTGCCCAGGTCATCGCCCAATCTTTGCGGCAGGCCTCCGCCGGCGAACAGGCACAGGAAAAAGGCCGGGCGGCCTATCTTCTGCCCGCCAGACGAAAAAGCCCCTTTGACCGCTCCTTCGAAGGAACCGCCAAGGAATTGGAAGATTTTCAGGTCCTCACCCAAATCCTTCAGGAAATGAAGATTACCCGCCTGGAAGAAATCACAGATCAGGTCTGCGAAAAAATCCTTCAGGATCCCCGCGTGGATTTTCACAAAAAAGCCCTCGAGGATATGATTGAAGGGTATCGGCTGACAGACCCGACCTACAAAGGAGAGGTCTGGGTAGTCGCCGAGCAGGACGAAAACGGAATCCATCCGGCGGTCTTCGAACTGCTCGGCAAGGCCCGCGAGCTGGCGGATTCGCTGGAGGTCCAGACCGGTGTCGTGCTGGCCGGCAAATCTGCCCGGCCTTTGGCTGATTCGCTGATTGCCGCCGGTGCTGACAAGGTCTATCTGCTCGAACACCCTCTGCTGGAACCCTTTGATCCCTTTGTCTGGCGAAAGGCCGTCTCAGACGTCTGGGAAAAATACCGCCCGCAGATTGTCCTGTTTGCGGCCACGCCGCAAGGGCGGGTTCTGGCCCCAATGGTTTCCTACCGAACCGGCTGCGGGCTTACGGCCGACTGCACCGGTCTGGACATCCGCGACAGCAGCCGCAAAAAACAAATCGCCATCCTTTTCCAGACACGTCCGGCCCTCGGGGGCAATGTGATGGCAACCATCTGCACAAAAGATTCCCCCTGCCAGATGGCCACCGCCCGCCCGGGTGTGATGAAACGACTGGACGACAATCCGTCGCGGCGGGGAACCATCGTTTCCCATTGGGTTCAGCTGAGAGAAGAAGACCGCTCGCTGGAGATTCTGCGGACGGAAAAAGGCACCGGAAAGGTCCATTTCGACAGCGACTGCATCGTCAGCGGCGGCAAGGGAATGCAGAACCGAGATAATTACGACCGGCTCCTGAATCTGCTCTGTACGGCGATTCGGGACCGGTTTGCCGTCTCTGTAGAAAAAGGCGCTTCCCGCACGGCGGTCGAACAGGGCTTTGCGGAGCGGATTTATCAGGTCGGCCAGACCGGTACGGCCGTCGGCCCCAAGCTGTATATCGCCGTCGGCATCTCCGGCGCCATTCAGCATATGATCGGCATCGCCAATACCGAAACGATTGCGGCGATTAATACAGACCCGCACGCACCGATTTTCAAACAGTGTGATTATTACCTTATCGGCAGCGCTGAACAGGTTATCCCCCAACTGGCGGAAGAATTGAGGACAATGGGATGAGCACACCGCAGGCAAATCCTGTTTCGGTTTTGATTATCGGGGCCGGACCGGCGGGCCTGTCGGCGGCCATCCATCTGAAAAAGAACCATCCGGAACTGGACGTGGTTGTCATTGACAAAGCCTCCGGGCCAGGTCATCACAATCTGTCCGGCGCCGTGGTTGAATCCGCGGCCCTCGAGCGGCTGCTGAATCCGATTGAGCTGAATTGGCAAACCTCCGAACAGGCCAAAAAGGTGCTCATCGGACAGGTTCAGCAGGATGACCTGCTCTTTTTGGCCGGAAAATGCGCCGCATTCAAAATTCTGCCCGCCATCCATCTGGCCAAAGCACTGGGACTGGGATTCGGCCAGCTCAGCCATCGCGGAGACTGGATTTGCTCGCTGAGCCGGCTGACCGCCTGGCTGTGCGAATTGGCGCAAAAAGCGGGCGTAGAGGTCCTGCACGGCTTTGCCGCCGGCGAAATCCTCTGGAACGAGCAAACCCATCTGGCTGAGGGCGTTCGGCTGGTGGACCAGGGACTCGATAAAGAAGGACACCCGCAGCCCAACTTTCTGCCCGGGGAAATCATCCCGGCCCGGATTATCCTGATTGCCGAAGGATGCGACGGGCAAATCGCCGAGCAATTCATCCAAAAGGCCGGGCTGCGGCGGAGAAGCCCGCAGCTTTTCTCGCTGGGCGTAAAGGAACTAATCAAAGTTTCACCGCAGCAGTACGAGGCGTTCGGCAACGGACGCGTCGTCCATGCGATGGGCTATCCGCTCTGGACGCCGCTGATCGGCCCGGGGATGTTCGGCGGCGGGATTCTGTATCCGATGGGGGCCGAGCAGATTGCCGTCGGGATGATTGTCGGGTTGGACTATCCGTATTACGATTTTAATCCGCAGGACGCCTTGACGCTCTTGAAGCAGCACCGCTGGGTGCGGCGGTTTATCGAAGGCGGCAAGGTCATCGAAGGCGGCGCCAAGATGATACCCGAAGGCGGCTTCCATGCCCTGCCGCGCTGCCCGCAGACCGGCTCCATCGGCAAAAGCAACGTCTGCCTTCTGGGCGACAGCGCAGGGTTCGTGAATATGCTCAAAATCAAGGGCATTCACAACGCCGTCTATTCGGGTCTGGCCGCCGCGGAAGCGGTCGGGGCGAATCTGGATACACCGGCGGCCGTCGCCCGATGCTATACCCGGCTGCTGGAGGAAAACGGCGTCTTAAAAGAAATGGCCTCCGCCAAAAACTTCCGCCAGACCGTCGCCAAATTCGGGCCCCTGCAGGGGCTGCCTCTGTCTGTGTTGGGAGACTGGCTGCCCCAATTTTCCGTTGAACCCGACTGGAAAACCATGCGCCGACGGCGCTACCGGCTCAAACCCGCCGTACGGTTTGACAAAGACACCCTCACGGCCGTGGCCGGCACGGCTCATCGGGAGGAACAACCCTGCCATTTGACAATCCGCAATGCGGCCGTGTGCAAAGAAAAATGTCAGCCGCTTTTCGAGGCCCCCTGCATCACCTTCTGTCCGGCGGGCGTGTATGAATCCATTCAGGGCGCCGTCAAACCGGCCAATCCTTCCAATTGTCTGCACTGCAAGACCTGTCAGAGGAAATGCCCGTTTGACAATATCCGCTGGCGGTGTCCGGAACCCAACGGCGGGCCGAAATACAAAACGATGTAGCCGGCCGGCCTTTGTCACGGCCAAAACGCCGCCGCCGCAATCAGAAGCCAAATCAGGGCCCCCATCAGGACTTTCAGGAGCGCTCCTGCCGCTGTGCCCAGACCGGCTCCAATGCCGGACTGGATGGAGACCTGTTGCGGCTTTCCGGAACGACGCTCGAACGCCCAGGCAGCCAGACCCGCTCCGATGCAGCCACCCAGCAGTGTGCCCGCAAAAGGAACGGGAATAAAAATCGTGCCCAAAACCGCCCCCGCCATCGCCCCGCCGACGGCCGCCAACGAAGCCTTCCGGCCCGCCCCGGCTCTCCGCGCCCCCGCCAGACCCGCCCAGAACTCGGCAATCTCTCCCAGCAAAGCCAGCATTGCCGCCGCCGCCAGCGTCCAGATGGAAAAAATCCCGTGTTCCGCCTGCCACCAGGCAAACCCCGCCGTCGTCAGCACCATCAGCCAATTGCCCGGCAGATAAAAAAAGCCCAGCACCAGCCAGAAGACATTCACCACAAGCAGCAGTATCAGATAAATAGAACCCATAACGACAGATTGACCTTTTTCCCTCGTACGATTACGCTGACAGTCAGCATACGATGAAAAAACCGATAAAGGAAACAAAAACCGATGAAAAACCGCTCAGCCGAAACCGCAACGATTCTTCAGGAAAATCTGAGCCGCTGCACGCTTTGTCCTCGCCGCTGCGGCATCAACCGCACGGCTGGCCAAAAGGGCTATTGCGGGACCGGGCCTCGGCCGGTCATCAGCAGTTTCGGGCCGCATTTCGGCGAAGAAACTGTGCTGGTCGGACACGGCGGCTCCGGCACGGTCTTTTTTACCGGGTGCAGTCTGCGCTGTGTCTATTGTCAAAATTATGACATCAGTCAGCTGCATCAGGGCAAGGAAATCACCATTGAGGCCCTGGCGGAGATTTTCCTGCGGCTGCAGGCAAGAGGGTGTGTCAATATCAATCTGGTAACGCCCACCCATCAGATTGCAGCGATTGTGCCCGCCCTCCTGAAGGCCAAAGACGAGGGACTGCGTCTTCCGATCGTTTACAACACCGGCGGATACGACCTGTCTGAAACGCTGGCAATGCTCGACGGCCTGATTGATATCTACATGCCCGATATGAAATATGCAGATTCATCGGCGGCCGCACAATACTCCGATGCACCGGATTATCCCCAGGTCAACCAGGCGGCCGTCCGCCAAATGCACCGGCAGGTCGGCGATTTAGTCATCAAAAACGGTCTAGCCGTGCGGGGACTGCTCATTCGCCACCTGGTCCTGCCCGGCAATCTGGCCGGCAGTGAACAGATTTTTGACTTTCTGGCCGAACAGATTTCCCCCCATACGGCCGTCAACGTGATGGATCAATACCGGCCCTGCTTTCATGCTGATGAGTATCCGCCGCTGAACCGCCGCCCGACAAAAACCGAATACGAAACCGCCCTCGCCTGCGCCCGACAAAAAGGCCTGCGGCTCATTCAATAATCCGCTCAACTCCAAAGAATCCGGCTGTTCTTTCTTCATCAGCCGGCTGCCCGCTTTCTTAATACCAAACCGCCCAAAACCATCAGGAAAAATGTTGTCGGTTCAGGAACAACGCTGATTTTCAAAACAACAGCCCGGTTGGCGGCAAGTTCCTCTATGACATACATGGAATTATCCGGCCCGAAAGTCAAACACTTAATGGCTTCATCTGCACTGCCTGAAAAAGCAAATCGAGTCCACAGCCCTTCCGGAGAAATCCTTCCGATCGCCCAGCTTGAGCGGCAGCCGTACAGAAACCCGCCAAACGCTCCAGCAGAAGTTGTATCGAACTCCAAGTCTAAAATCCATGTCATCGAGCAGAAAACCGATGCCGTACCATCCGGGTTGACCACAAAAACTGAAGAGTTTTCCTGAGGGTCCGTCACAGACATATACAGACGGCCCCCATAAAGACCGGACTTGTCTAAGGTAATGCCGATCGGTTTGCCGGAAAAAGATGAAAAAATCGTTGTGGTCCCATCCAGGCATCGCTTACAAAGCCGCCCTAAATCCGCATCGTTAAAAAAAAGCAGTGAATCATATTCTTCACCTGCGTAAAAAATTCCCTGCAGATTTCTGTACCTTCCGATGACCGCGGCTTGTCCATTCAACCCAATCCTAACCAGCGCCCCCCATCGTGAGTAATATACAGATTTCCAAACGAATCAAACTCTGCATACTTTGCCTGTCCGCCGTCCGGACGTGAATATTGTGCATAGGTCTGCACAATTATAGTGCTCCGGACTTTCAAGAACCAAACCATATGTTTCCGCAAGACAGCATACAAAACAACCCCAAATCAATCCTTGCCTCATACTTCCCTCCTTTCCCGATTGTCCTTCTTCCGATAAATCCCGACTGCAAAATCATTCTGAACCTGACCTGTCTGAGTCAAAAAATCTTCTATTTGAAATAAAAAATGCAGACAAGACAGTGCATCCGGGGCCTCTGTAACAAAATTATGGGCGATTCCCTCCAAGACTAAATGCAAAACAGCGCCGCGATAACCGCGAACTTCAATTTCCTGAAAAAAGCGGGCGGCCAGCGGAAGAATCTCCGCCGATTGGACTGCTTCCGAGGGGTCTTTCAGAATCATACTTAATCGGCTGGGACGAATAATTTTTTTGTCCGTTCTGCCGTCAATCACATGACTTCGAAATCTTTCCGGAATGAGAGCACGAACCGCATTAGCCAAGTGAAGCTGTCTGTCCGTCCACTGAAAGCGGGAAGGTCCGACATATTCATCAAAAACAAAATAGCCGTCTGCTGCCAGCCAATCGTTTATCTTTTTCAAGAGAGGTTCGAGAGGACTAAAATGATGAAGTGCATGTTCAATAAAAATTACGTCATACTGACCTTCGGGCAGCTCCAGCCGATTCACATCCCCAAATTTGTATTGAATGCAGTTCTGAAGACCTGACTGTCGGGTCATAAGTTGTGCCTTTTCGAGACGTTCAGGAGAAAGATCATACGCCTCAATTTGAGCGAAAAGACCCGTTCGTGCCCAATGCAGTACCTTTTGGCCCTCCCCGCATCCGAGCGTTAACCCCCGCAAGTTTCGGCGTCCTGACAAATAAACGGAACAAAAATAGTCACGAAAACCGGTATTTTCATCTCCCGATTGAAAGCGATTCCATCGTTTCTGGAACAGCCGTATCATCCACCACGTGGACGGCTTGGTTTCCCGGGGTTTCCAGGCATCCAGAATTCGCTCCAAATGCCCTTTGGTCAGTCGGGATAGAATCAAAGGCAGGTAGCCGTAACGAATACCCCAAATCAATCTTGTAAAATCATGGCGGTTAATCAGATTGTTAAACACCTTTCCTCCATCCAATAACCTTCCTTTTTCTAATTTTATCCTCTTTTTGCAAACAATCAAGAAGAAAGTAACGTTTTAGATATTTTATATATTTTTCTTTCCATATCTCTTTGATTGCTTTTGATTAGGATTTTGCATATACTGTTTTGTCTAAAGTTCTTTAAAGGTAGTCATTATGGATTTTGTGAAAATGCATGGGCTGGGCAATGATTATGTGTATGTGGACTGCTTTCGGCAGCAGGTGGATAATCCGAGCCGGCTGGCGGTGCAAATCAGCGACCGTCACTTCGGCGTCGGCTCCGACGGTCTGATTCTGGTTTGTCCTTCGGAAAAGGCCGATGTCCGGATGCGGATGTTCAATGCCGACGGCTCTGAGGCCCAAATGTGCGGCAACGGCATCCGATGCCTGGCCAAATATTTTTACGAAACCTACCACCCTCACACGGCCGACCATGAAATGCCGGTCCCCGGGCAGCAGACCTTTCCGGCGATGCTGCGGGTGGAGACCGGACGCGGCATTTTGACCGTCGGGCTCGAACTGGATGAACATAACAAAGTCAGCCGCGTGTGCGTCAATATGGGTCAGCCCATTCTGAAGGCCCGCGAGATTCCGGTGGCCCTCGACGCCGAACAAGTCGTCAACGTCAGGATGCCGGTGCACGGACAGGAACTGTCGATGACCTGCGTATCGATGGGCAATCCGCACGCTGTCTTTTTCTGTGAAGACCTCGATGCCATCGACCTGCCGCTGATCGGCCCGCTGATTGAACATCACGAATTGTTCCCGCAGCGGGTTAACGTGCATTTTGTCAAAAGCGACAATCCGAACGAGTTCACCATGCGGACCTGGGAGCGGGGCAGCGGCATTACGCTGGCCTGCGGCACCGGCGCCTGCGCCTCGCTGGTGGCGGGCGTTTTAATCGGACGCTGTCAGCGGCTGGTGCGGGCTCATCTGCCCGGCGGCGATTTGGACCTGAACTGGTGTGAAACGGACAACTGCGTCTATATGACCGGCCCGGCCGTGGAGGTCTTCCGCGGCGTCTGGCCTGACTGACAGCATCGAAGAACACTTTGCCGAAAGATTTTGGATTCCCGCCTGCGCGGGAATGACAAAAAACACCCTTTCAGAGATGACAAGGGAAAAAGAAGGCATGTCCATCACAAGGAACTCGGCAGGCCGCAGAAAACAACCGTGTGCTTTTCAGGCACACAAAATATCCATCTCCCTTCAGCCCATAATGAGCTGAACCTCGTTTCGGTCTTTCATTTGCTCGGGGCCAATCAGATTGCCGTCAACCGCCTGACCGTTCACAATCAGCTGTTTTATCCCTTTTTGAACCCCCCTGTCGTTTCGGATTTCAATGTCAAACCATTTGTTCCGGAAACGCCGGCGAAGGCGAATCTCTTTCCAGTCGGCAGGCACACACGGGTCCAGACGCAGCCCGTCATAATCCGGCTGCACGCCCAGGATGTACTGAACCGCCGCATAATAGGACCAGGCCGCCGCCCCCGTCAGCCACGGCAGACGCGAAGCCCCGAACCGAGGGCTGTATTTGCTGTGCGTAAACTGACAATAGACATAGGGCTCAATCTGGCGAATGTCCGCCCGGCTGTTATATGCCGCGGGCAGATAGGCCCGGAAACAGCGATAGGCCTTCTCGCCGCGGCCCAGCATCGCCTCGGCAATCACCGCCCAGCCCTGCGTATGCGAAAAAATAGAGGCATTCTCCTTCATCCCCTGATTAAAGAGAGAGGCCTTGATGATGTGATGATCCGTTTTTTCATAGGGCGGGTCGCAAATCATCAGGCCGTAGTCCGTCGCCAGGTGCCGGCCGACCTCCTCCATCACCGCCAGAGCCCGCGGCCCCTGCAAATATCCGCTCAGGACCGCCCAGGTCTGCGGATTGAGCCAGATGCGGCCTTCTTCATTCTCCTGCGAACCGAATTTCATCCCGTCCCATCGATACGCCCGCAGGAACCAGCGCCCGTCCCAGGCATGCCGTTCGATGTTCTCATCCAGCCGTTCTAAGTGCCCCTGCGCCCAGCCGGCCTCATCCCGCCTCCCGAGCCGTTCACAGATTTCTATATACGTCTTCAGCGCATACCGCAGCTGAAAGGCCACAAAAACACTTTCGCCCTTCTGTCCGAGCTGCAGGCAGTCGTTCCAGTCCGCCGACAAACCGCACGGCAGACCGTGAGCCCCCCTGTGCTCCAGCGAAAACGCTATCGCCCGCTTCAGATGCCCCAGCACGGTATCCTCCCCCCGATCGGCATACGGCAGAACCTTGTCATAAAACGCCAAATCGCCTGTTTCCCTCACATACGCCGGCACAGTACAAAACAGCCACAGGCAGTCATCCGAACGGTATTCTTCCTCTTTCGGAGGGCTCTCTTGTCCCGGACGATGAGCAAACGGCTTCACCAGCGGCATCGCCCCGCCGGTGGAGACCTGACCGGTGAGCATCAGTTCCAGACGCCCGCGCGCCTCCTCCGCAATCAGGTGCATCACCCCCAGCAAATCCTGCACGGTATCGCGATACCCCAGCCCATCCCGCTCGCCGCAGTAAACCAGGCTGGCCGCCCGCGACCAGGCATACGTAATCAGGCAGTTGTAGGGACTCCACATATTGAGCATGCTGTTCAGGTCCGCATCCGGAGTCTGGACCGTCAAGCCTTCCAGCCGGCTGTGCCAGTATTGTTTGAGCTGCTCAAAAGCCTGATGAACCTTCTGCAAGTCTCCGTACTCCTGCACGGTTTTGCGTCCCTCGACGGCGGCCTTGCCGATGCCCAGAAAAACAGCCAGCTCCTGCGGCTGCCCCGGCTCCAGAACCACATCCATCTGAAGCACCCCGCAGCCGTTGTCGCCCCAGGCCAGCGACTGAGTGCATCGGCCCTGCTCGACAATCAGCGGATTGCGATACGTGCGGTACGGCCCTAAAAAGACATCGCGATCCGTATCAAACCCGGTAATCTTTGCCCCCGCCGCCGCCAGAAACGTATGGCGGTTGCCGTCGTGATGCGGCAGACTGCCTGTACTGTCCGGCAGCAGCACATTGATGCCGTGATCGATGATATTGTCCACGACCTGCATCCGGCCGATAAACTGCGTGTACTGCAGATTGATAAAGTCCTGCCAGACATGCCAGTTGTTGGCGTACTCGACAAATGTAAACAGCCGCAGCCGCCGGCGGACCGTGTCCAGATTCGACACCCTCAAAAGCCAGCACTCCAGGTGTCTGCCCAGCGGAACAAAATACGTCGTCTCCGTGCGGATTCGGCCGTATTCGGACTCAAGAATCGTATAGGCGGTGCCGTGCCGGCAGACGGATTTGTACTGCTCGAGGGGCTTGCCGACCGGCTGCCAGGAAGCCGACCAGAAATCCCCGCTGTCCATATCCCGCAGATAGATGTAGCGTCCGGGCTGGTCCATCGGAATCGCATTAAAGCGAAGCCGCAGGAAACGGCCCTGAGCGGCCGAGTGAAAGAAACTGTAGCCGCCGGCGTTGTTGGTGATGATGGCCCCGTATTCGGTCGAGCCCAGATAATTGCTCCACGAACGGGGCGTGTCCGGACGCGTGATGACATATTCTTTCCGCTCGTCGTCAAAGTATCCGTACTGCATATCTCCTCCGCAAACTGTTTACACCCTGCCGCGCCGGGTCTCCAGCACCGCCCGGATTTCCTCGCACTTCTCCCGTGACAGCGGCACCCGCCGCACAAAGAAAATCACCCCGAGCAGACCGACAATCGGTATCAGCGCTAGCATCGCCCGTATCCAAAAAATGGTCTGGGGGCTCTGCACTTCCACCTTGTGGTCAAAACCGGCCCAATCCAGGATCAGCCCGGAGACAAAATATCCGCCGGCATTGCCCAGTTTGAGCAGATACGAACCGCAGGCGGTAAAAGACCCCTCCCGCCTCGTTCCTGTCTGCCATTCGTCATAATCAATCACATCCGCCCCAATCGAGCCGAAAAGCATCCAGAAGCCCGCTGCCGCCGTTCCCATCAGTCCCGCCGCCAGGGTCTGGAGCCAGGGGACCAGCGGCGTGTACAAAAACCACGAGCCGCCGTATCCGAAAATCCCGATAACTGCGGCCGCTACAACAGCCCGGCGCTTTTCCGTCCAGTACGCAACCCGACTCAGCAGCGGGCCGCCCAGCAGTCCGCCGACCATAAAGGCGATGCCGTTCCAAAAGTTCCAGTTGTCCCCCTCAATCGTATTGCCCCGGCAGACATAATAGACCGTGGCATAATACCCCAGTGCACCGACCATGCTGGTCCCGAGACTAAACGAGGCCCCGAACCCCATCATCAAGCGAAACGGCCGGCATTTCAGCGTTTCATAAAAGGAGCTTTGCAGAGAAATGCGCCGAGCGGTTTTGACCACCACTTTTTCGTAATACCGCTCCGGCACCCGCAAAAAAATCACAACGGAAAACAGGGCCATCAGGGTCCCCAGAATCGCCGTATAAACCTGAATCCCCAGCAGCGTGTTCTTTTTGTTCACCTCCGGCAGCAGAAACCACGACAGATTTGTAAAGCGAAGGGCATAAAAATTGCCCACCTCAAAGATTTTCTGCATCACGCTCCGATAGGTCATTACGGAGGTGCGCTCTTCATAATCCGGCGTCATCTCCGCCCCCAGACTGTTGTAGGGAACAGAAAACGCGCTGACGATGGGGATATAAATCAGCGAAGAAAGCATCATATACCAGAACACCGCCGACAGCCCCAGAATCCGGATTTCCGCCCACGAAGGCGAAATCCAAAACAGCGCCGGCAGCCCCAGCCCGCTTACGATTCCTGCAATTAAAATAAAGGGGCGGCGCCGCCCGTGCCGGCTCCGCAGATTGTCCGAAAGCCATCCGGCCAGCGGGTCTGAAACGGCATCATAGATGCGAATCAGCATCAGCGCCAGTCCCACCAGCCAGGGGGGCACACCCAAATAGATATTGAACACTGCGTAGGCCACCGTCGGATACAGCCAAAACCCCCACATATCCAGCGCCGACCCCAGTCCGTAGCAGACTTTGGTCAAGACTGGCAGCCGGTCTCGTTCAGGTTTGTGCGGACTGGCTTCCAACAGGGCCTCCAAAACCATCTCAGACCGATTTAAAAGACTTCGGAATTGTTCCGGATATAGTCAATCAGCTCATCCACCTGCGCAAAGGCAATCGCCGTGCAGGTGTCGGCGGCTCCGTAATAAATGGCGATTCGCCCAGTGTCGGCATCATACAGATTGGCACAGGGGAAAACCACATTGGGCACAAAGCCCACGGTTTCGTAGGGCTCCTCCGGCGTCAGCAGATAATCGCGTGTGCGGTACAGGACTTTGCCCGGGTCGTTGATATCCAGAATCGCCGCGCCGAAACTGTACACAAAGCCGTTGCAGGTGTTCGAGACGCCGTGATAAAACAAAAGCCAGCCGGCCGTCGTCTCAATCGGCACAGGGCCGGCACCGATTTTGGTGTTCTGCCACCAGCCCTGACCGCCCCGCCCCATCACCCAGCGGTGACGGCCCCAATGAATCAAATCCGGGCTTTCACTGAGAAAGATGTCGCCGAACGGCGTATGTCCGCTGTCGCTCGGACGGCTCAGCAGAAGGTATTTGCCGTTGACCTTGCGCGGAAAAAGAACCCCGTTGCGGTTATAGGGCATCAGCGGATTGGGCATTCGAATAAACGTTTTGAAATCCTTCGTGCGCCCCAGTCCGATAGACGGCCCGTGCATATCGTCGCACCAGACAATATAGTAGGTGTCCTCAATCTGCACAAACCGCGGGTCATAGCCGAAACTCAGCGGGCTGGGTCTGCCCTGTTCATCCACCCAGTCAATTGGGTCCGGACCAATCGTCCAGCGAATCCCGTCCGGACTGCGGCCGAAAAACAGCGTAGCCCGTCCGTTCCGCTGGTCGCCGCGAAAAACGCCGACAAACTCATTCTTGTACGGCAGGACCGCACTGTTGAAAATCCGCGCAGCCCGCGGAATCGGATTCCAGTTCAAAACAGGATTGCCGCTGTAGCGCCATACAACATCCCGGCACCCTTTCGGCTTGTCTTCCCAGGGGATGTTCGGCAAAGCAGAGCCGAGAATTGTTTTTTTCATACCGCTGTGTCCCTTTCCCATACCAAAGATGCCTGTACTAATTTTCTACAGAAACCAAAGACAACTCCCGGTTCCTTCGCTCCTGAAGTTCAAGACCGATTTGTCGAATTTTCTCCTCATTCAGATTATAAAACAACATAATCACAATAGAAATCAGGCCGGCCAGACCGGGAATGATGCTCATCAGCAGCCGAAAACCGAAAATCACCCTTTCCGTCTGTTGGGTGTCGGGCTGATAGCCGAACCAATGAAGCAGCCAGCCGGTCAGAAGAGCCCCGAAGGCCCAGGCGAATTTCTGCGCCATCGTCGAGGCGGAAAAGACCAGCGCCGTAGCCCGACGCCCGTTCTTCCATTCCGAATAATCCGCCGCGTCGGCATACATCGCCCAAATCAGAGGCGTCAGCGGCCCGCCCGCAAACGAACCGATAAACTGTGCCGCCAGAATCAGAAAAAGATGTTTGGGAGTATAAACAAAAAAGGAAATCGTCAGGACATTGGCAATGAGGAACAAAACAAGAAAAGCCCTTTTCTTGCCGAGCAGACGGGCAAACCCGCTCACGGCCGCCACACCGGCCAAGCTACCGATGATTCCGACTGTATTGAAAATCGAAATCCATTTTTCATACTTGCCGGGAGCAATGTAATACTTGAAATAGTAATTGATAACCCCCAGCCGTATCGAAACCCACAGAAGCATCGTGAGCGTTGCAAAAAGCAGAAGCAGCCACGGGCCGTTGGTCAGGAGGTCCCGAATATCTTCACGAATAGACGTTTTCTGGGAAGCTGGCGGCGAAACCCTCTCCCGTGTGGACAGAAACGTAATGAAAAAGAACACAACAGCTGCCGCTCCGAAGATGCGCATCGTAATCTTCCAGCCGTACGGAGAACTGCCGGAACCGCCGATCCATTGGACCATCGGCATCAAAAAAGCAGACACCATGAAAGCGGCCCCGTAAGCCCCGAAATACTTAAAGGAAGACAGCTCGACCCGTTCGACCGAATCAGATGTGAGCACCCCGAGCATCGCCGAATAGGGAATATTAATGACCGTATAAAGCATCATAAAAAGGTTAAAGGTGACATAGGCATAAATGAGTTTGGCGGTGGGGCCCCAGGAAGGAGTTGAAAAAGTCAGAACGGCGGCGACGGCCAGCGGAACAGCCGTCCAGAGCAGATACGGCCTGAACTTGCCCCAGCGGGTGGTTGTACGGTCTGCAATCAGCCCTACCAGAGGGTCATTGATGCCGTCCCACAAACGCGACAGAGAAATCATTGTCCCGGCCGCAGCGGCACTGAGGCCGAACACATCTGTATAAAAGAAAAGCAGATGCAGAGAAATGGTCTGCCAGAACAAAACCGAGGCAAAATCCCCGCAGGCATAGCCGATCTTTTCCCCAAGTTTTAACTTGCCGCTCGGCTCATCCATTGAGTCGCTCCGCCTTCCGATTCCCGACAGATATTGGTTTCTTTTTCCGGCAGGGCAAAAAAGCCCTGAAGGGGCTATCCAAATCCATCAAACCCCTGCTTGTCAAGGAAAAATTTTTTAGCAGGAAACCCCATGCAAATATTTTCGAAAAAGAGAAATCAGATGTGAGACATTCAGGATAGGCTAATGGTTTTATCGTCTAAAAAACAGGAAAAGACCCTTTTGGAACTTTTGGGGTTACCGTTCGGGTCTCTTCCTTGGAGGGGAGAAAACATTTTATCAGTTCTTAGATTTATACGTAATATTACCGAAGCGGGTCTTGGATTACAACCTTTTTTTGAAAATTTTCATATATATTATAACTATCTGAAGATAAATAACTTGCAAGGCATTGTTAGAAATTATATAAAACTTTTATCAGTAGATATACTGATGGGCCTTGAAAGCTTTCTCTATATTAACCCACACTTTTGACACAAATTCGCCTCATAAAACAGTTGATTAGCTCTTTCCTTGCTTTTATGATGCCCCACAGAAACTTACCGGAATGGAGTGATGAACGATTATGGACGATAAAGGGTTTATTCACCTACACTTACATACACAATACTCCCTGCTCGACGGGGCCATTCAGCCCGATGCTCTATTTGAAAGATGCCGTCAAATGGGGATGGAGGCAGTCGCCATTACCGACCACGGCAATCTTTTCGGAATCCTTGATTTCTACCTTCAGGCCCAAAAATTCGGCATCAAACCGATTTTGGGAATGGAGGCCTACATCGCCCCCGGCTCCCGCTTTGAGCGGCAGAAAGGCGGCGGCGTCAAAGACAACACTTATCACCTGCTCCTGCTGGCCGAAAACCTCAAGGGTTATCAGAACCTTCTGCAGTTAAGCAGCATCGGGTATACAGAAGGGTTTTATTACCGTCCTCGAATCGACAAAGAAGTCCTGGCCCAGTTCAGCGAAGGACTAATTTGCACCAGCGCCTGCATCGCCGGCGAAATCCCCACCGCCCTCGTCCGTGAAGACCGTGCGGCTGCCCGTCGAGCCGCCGAAGAATACCTGAAAATATTCGGCCCTGAACGATTCTTCATCGAAATCCAGCAGCACGAAAACGATGAACATCCGCACCTCCTGCCGGCCCTGGTTGACTTGGCCAAGGAACTGGGAATCGGGCTGGTCGCCACCAACGATGTCCACTTCCTGAATGCCGATGACTATGAAGCCCATATGGTTCTCTGCTGCATTAACACCGGCAAGAAAATCACCGATGTAGACAAGATGGAGTACCCGCCGGATGTTTATTTAAAAAGCCCTGAGGAAATGAGAACCCTTTTTTCGGCCTATCCGGAGGCGTGCGACAACACGCTGGCAATTGCCGGCCGCTGTCAGGTCGAACTGGACCTGAAAACCCGCCACGCCCCGCGCTACCACACTCCGCCTGGAAAAACGGCCGAACAAATGCTCACGGAACTGGTGCTTGAAGGAGCCAAAAAACGCTACGGACAAATCACCCCTTCGATTCAGGAACGAATCAACTGGGAGCTGGAAGTTATTAAAAGCAAAGGGTTTGCCAGCTATTTCCTGATTGTGTGGGACTTCTGCAATTATGCCAAAGAGCAGAATATTCCCGTCGGGGCCCGCGGCAGCGCTGTCGGAACCGTCGTCGGATACTGCCTGGGCATCTGCAACATTGACCCGCTCCGCTATGACCTGCTGTTTGAGCGGTTTATGGACCCCGAACGAAACGAGATGCCTGATATTGATATCGACATCTGTCAGGACGGGCGGGAAAAAATCCTCAATTACGTCCGGCAGAAATACGGCCATATCGCACAAATCATTACCTTTGGAACGATGAAAGCCCGCGCGGTCATCCGAGACGTCTGCCGAGTGCTCGATGTGCCGCTGGCCGAGGCAGACCGCCTGGCCAAACTGGTTCCGGCAGAACTGAAGATGACCCTCGAGAAGGCCCTCGAAGCCGAACCCGACCTTAAAAAGGCCTATGAAAATGATGAAAAAACCCGCCGGGTCATTGACATCGGACGAAAACTGGAAGGGCTGGCCCGCCACGCCTCTGTCCATGCCTGCGGCGTTGTGATCGCCGATGAACCCCTGACACGTTTTTTGCCTCTTTACAAGCAGGCCGGTTCGGATGAACTGATTACTCAATTTGAAGGACCTTTTGTCGAAAAAGCCGGCCTGATGAAAATGGACTTTCTGGGCCTCAAGACCTTGAGCATCATCCAGCGAACCGTCGATCTGATTGAGGAAATCCACGGCAAAACCATCGATATCGAGGCCATCGATATTACGGACCAACGGGTTTACCGAGAAATCTTCGGAGCCGGCCGGACCAAAGGCGTCTTCCAATTTGAATCCAGCGGAATGCAGGAAATGCTTCGCAAACTCCAGCCCGACCGGCTCGAAGACCTGATCGCGGCCAATGCCCTCTATCGGCCCGGCCCGCTGGCCCTGATTCCGGAGTTTATCGAACGCAAGCACGGCGCCCGCTGGTCCGCCCCCCATCCGATTATGGAGGAAATCCTCGCTGAAACCTTCGGCATCATCGTCTATCAGGAACAGGTGATGCGCATCTGCAATCGGCTCGGCGATATTCCCCTGCGTGAGGCCTATACGCTGATTAAGGCCATCAGCAAGAAGAAAGAAGAAGTGATCCAGGCCGAACAAAAACGCTTCATGGACGGGTGCATCCGAAAAGGGCTTCAGCCCGCACAGGCCGAGGAAATCTTCGCCTTGATTCGCCGGTTTGCCGACTACGGCTTCAACAAAAGCCACGCCACCCGCTACTCCTTCGTCGCCTATCAGACGGCCTGGCTGAAGACCTATTACCCTGTTGAGTTTATGGCGTCCCTGCTCACCTACGAAATGGGTAACACTGATAAAGTGGTCGAATACATCGGCGAATGCCGGGAAATGGGCATCGAAGTCCTGCCCCCCGACATCAACGAAAGCTTCGTGGACTTTACGGTGATTTACGATGAGCAGAAAAAGAACGGCCTGATTCGCTTCGGTCTGGCGGCCGTTAAAGGCGTCGGCTCCAAGGCCGTCGAACAGATTATCGCCGCACGCGAGCGCGTCGGAGGATTCCGCAGTCTCTTCCACTTCTGCGAAAGCGTGGACCTGCACACCGTCAACAAACAGGTACTCGAAGCCCTTATTAAGGCCGGGGCTTTTGACTCCCTCGGAGGCAGCCGCGCTCAAATGGCCGCCGCCCTCGAAAAAGCCATGCAGTGCGGCGCCGCCTTTCAGGCCGACCGCCAGAAAGGGCAAATGAATTTCTTCCTGAACGGCCCCCTGGCCGCCGAAGGCGCCAAAACCGAACCGATGATTCTGCCCGACGTGCCGGCCTGGTCTGAACAGCAGATGCTCGCCTATGAAAAGGAGGTTCTCGGCTTCTATGTAACCAGCAACCCGCTCAGCAAGCACGCGCAGATTATCGAACTGTATTCCACCTCCAACACCGCCAAACTCCGCCTGCTGCGGCAGGAGCAGGAGGTCATTGTCGGGGGGATGATTACCAAAATCCGCTACACCATTACGAAAAACGGCAAAAATGCCGGCGCAAAAATGGCCGTCGCCGAACTGGAGGACCTTCAGGGCAAATGTGAAGTGGTGCTTTTTCCAAAAACCCTCGAAAAATGCGGCCATCTCCTCCAGCCCGATCGAATTGTCTTCGTCCGCGGGACAGCCCAGAGTCTCCGCGAAATCCCGAATATCCGCTGTGAGGAACTAATTGACATCGAAGAGGCGGGCCGCCGGTTCGGCGCCAGGGTGAAACTGGAAATCGATGCCCAAACTGTGGATCAAGCCCTGCTGGAAAAGATCCGCCAAATCTGCCTGCACAACCGCGGCAAAAGTCCGATTGAGCTGACCATTTATACCCCGAAACGGTTTCGGATTACAGCCAAAGCGGATTCCAACCTGTCCATCCGCGCCGATCTCGAGTCCCATCGGAAGCTGGAAGCCCTCCTCGGCCGCGGGAAGGTTCACTTTACGGCCTGAACGGTCCGTCGACTTTTGAGTAGCACAGAAATGGTTTTCTCTTATAATGAGCGCAAGTCGAAACGGGGAAGGCCGCCGGCTCTCCCCGCAGAAACAATCAGCAAAGCGTTCGGTGCTGAATGCCTCAGAACGTAACGAAAATCCTGTTGGTCCGCTGGCCGGAAGCCCTTATGCTCACCGGCCTGTTCGGAGGTCTGTCCTGTCTGGCGGCACGGATGAATCAGGAGGCCGTCCCGCAGGGTCTGCTGGCCCAGATGCCTCTTTGGGCAGGCCTCCTTCTCGGAGCGGGGCTGATGATTGGGATTATTTTGATTGGAATGCTCTTTACAGGCTTCCTCCGCTCAACCGTTCTGGCCCCTCTGTCGGCTCGGCATCCTCTCGAGCTGCTTCAAATCGGGCGACCGTTTTTCTGGAAATTGTTCCTGCCCTATCTGGTGTTCGAACTGGCCTGGTCCTTTTTGTCCATCCTGCTGATGATGCTTCTGCATGTCCTGCTTTACAGAAGATTGCCCGCGGAGCCGACACCGGAATGGCTCCTGCGAGTCTGCCAGCTGATTGTTCTGTGCATCCTCATCAAACCGTTTCTGCTGCTGCCGACCCTGATTCTTCTGGAAAATCGGCCGATTACGGAAACCCTGGCGGTCATCCGTCGAGTTCCGCTGACCGCCGTAAAACCCCTGATGAAGGTGCTCGAACAAAGTTTGGTCATCATGGCGGCTGCCCTGGTCCTCTTGTTTGTGATTCCGTTTCCCAAACCCTTGTTTTGGGTTCGCAGCGGTCTTTTGAATACGGCGGGCGGTGCGGTCCTTCTGGTTTGTTTCCTCACCGCCCTTCAGGAATTTGGACAATACTTCGGCCCCCATTCTGAGGAGAAGCAATGACGGCACACACCCCGGGACGTTTTTTGGTACTGGATGGAACCGACGGCTGCGGAAAATCGACACAGATTCCCCTGCTGCGGAAGGTCTTTGAGCAACGGGGATTCTCTGTGGTTCATACCTATGATCCGGGCGGAACGGACATCGGCGAGCAAATCCGAAAACTCCTCAAGTACGAAGCCAAAGGCAAAATGGATGTGCATACGGAGACGATGCTGTTTATGGCCTCGCGGGCTCAGCTGGTCAGCGAAGTCATCCGTCCAGCCCTGTCTGAAGGGAAAATTGTCCTCTGCGACCGCTTCGTATCCTCTACCTGCGCCTATCAGGGTGCCGGCGGGTATCCCGCAGAGGACATTATCAAGCTGGCCCATTATGCCATCGGACAAACCTGGCCGGATTTAACCATTATTTTGGACCTGCCTGCGGAAAAAGGCCGTCATCGCACGGGGGTGCGGAACGGACAAAATCACTCCAATTCCTCCGTACATTCCGCCGAAGACCGATTCGATTCCAGAAGCTTGGAGTATTATCAGCGGGTTCGTCAGGGCTTTCTGGCCTTGCCCCAATACTACCCTACGCCGGTCGAAATCGTGAACACAGACGGGCTATCCATCGAAGAAGTCCATCAGCGAATCGCAGCACTTTTGGAAAAGCGGAACTGGTTTTGATGCAGATGCGGAACATTCACAGTCAGGACAAAGCCGTGGCGGCCCTCCAGCAGGCCTATGCGGAAGGGCGAATTCCGCATGCCTATCTGTTCGTCGGTCCGGACGGCGTCGGCAAATACACCACGGCAGAGGCCTTTGCCCGCCTGCTGCTTTGCCGGTCCCCCATCCAAAACGCCGACCGCAGCGGCCCTGTCAAGACAGACAGCTGCGGCCAGTGCCCTTCCTGTCAGCTTATGGACGCTGGAAATCATCCCGACTTTGTTCTGATTTATAAGGAACTGCGGCAATACACCCAAGAGGGAGAAGAAAAAGATGCACCGGTGGAAATGCCCGTGGATGTCATCCGCGAATTTTTCCTCGACAGGGCGGCCCGAAAACCCGTCATGGGACCTTATACCGTTTTTGTGATGGAGGAGGCGGAGAAAGTCAATGCCTCCAGTCAAAATGCGATGCTGAAAATCCTCGAGGAACCGCCTTCGTTCTGCATTATTATCCTGTTGTGCAGCCGATTGGAAGAGATGCTCCCCACCACCCGCTCCCGCTGCCGAATCCTTTCCTTCGGACCGGTCAGTGAAACCGTCATCGTTGAGGAACTGACGCGAAAAGGAATGGACGCCTCGCACGCTCTTTTTTGGGCACGCTTCAGTGAAGGCCGTTTGGGAGAGGCCCTGCGCTGGGCCCGACTCGAGGAAAGCGACAAACCTGTTCACGCCTACGAAATCAAAAAAGAGCTGGCCGAACGCCTCTGCCGCATGGAGCCGGCCGACCTGATCGACACGGCCGGATGGCTCATCCAGTCCGCCAAAGCCGTCGGGGATGCCTGGGCCCGACAAAAGCCCCATGTGAGCGGCAAAGACCTCTTTCGCACAGCCGAAAAAGGGCTGTTGCGGATGGTCCTGACCCTGCTGGCCGACCTAATAAAGATAACATATTCAGAGGAATCTTCTCTTGTTTACTCGGATCAAATAAAACTCGTCAGACAATTAAGCAAAAAAATAAACGCAGAAGAAGCCGCAGAAAAGATAATCAATATCCAGAAACTCCTCAGCTGGGTAGATGCGAGCGTCAATGAAAAACTCATTTTTGAGCGGCTCTTGTTAACCTGGACCTTCTCTGATATACTGCCGGTTCGGTCGGACGACTGAACCGACCTCAAAAAGGCCCTCGGAGTATGCCTTTCCATGACACAGGATGAGAGCGCAAAAACAAAAGCGCAAAAACATAACAATAAATGGATGCTGGTTCGATATGGCAAAATGGGAATTCTGGGCTGGTTTGAGCACAACGAATCCCAAATTCCCAAAAACAAGCCGTACGTCATCGTCAAAACAGACCGCGGTCTCGAATTAGGCCAGCTGGTAGGCCCCTACAATTACAAGGGGGGAAATTACCGTTTCTCTCCCGAACAAGTCGAAGCGTATTATACCCAAGGCAATAAGGATCTCTCCATTACTACAGGGGGCAAATTCGTCCGTTTTGCCACCCACGAGGATATTCGCGAGCAGGAACATCTGGAAGCATCCACCGTCGAAGAGGCCAAATGCTGCCAGCGGTTTGCCGACGAACTCGGCCTGAATATGAAGATTATCGAGGCCGAACATCTTTTTGGAGGCGAACGAATCATTTTCTATTTTACCAGCGACGGACGCGTCGATTTCCGCGAACTGGTAAAAAAACTCGCGCGCGAGTACCAGACCCGAATCGAGCTTCGCCAAATCGGCTCCCGCGATGAGGCCCGACTGCTCAGCGATTACGAAAGCTGCGGGCTTGAATGCTGCTGCAAACGGTTTTTGAAGATATTGGACCCCGTCAATATGCGGATGGCCAAACTCCAAAAAGCCACCCTCGACCCGTCCAAAATCAGCGGCCATTGCGGACGTTTGAAATGCTGTTTGCGGTATGAAGACTACACGTATCGAGAATTAAAAAGCAAACTGCCGCCGCGCAACACCTACGTCCAGACTCCTAAAGGCGTGGGCACGGTCGTAGATTTTCAGGTATTGACCCAGCTGGTTGTCGTCCAGACCCCGGACGGCGAAAAGCAGGCCTGGCCGCTGGAGGAACTTCAAATCCTGTCCGACAAGCCGGCAGAAACACCGCAGGCGGAAACTCTGCCGGCAGGAGATTCAGCCGTATCCCCCCCGCCGCAGGAGCAGGAACAGGAGGAATTATCCTTTTCTGATAACGGTTCCGGCCCATCCCAAAAATCCGAACCGGCTATCCCCGAAGCCCTTGCAGAGGAAGTGGCCGAAGAAATTGAAGAAGTCATTGACCAAATCGAAGAAGACCCGCTCGCTGATGCCGCGGACGGGCCGGAGGAGGGATCCATTCCTTCCAACGGTGAGGAAAACGACGGCCAACCCGATACTCCCGCCGCCTCAGAAGTCCAGCCCGGACAGGACAAACCTTTTCCGAGAAAAAAACGGCGGAAAAATCGACGACGCCGCAACCGAAATAACCGAAATCCTTCCGGCCGGGAGGGAAATCCTTCGTCCAATGTGAATCCTTCTTCAAACGGGAATCCAGCTGTATGACACGAAAACTGATTGTCACCTCTGCTTTGCCGTACGCCAACGGTCCCATTCACATCGGCCATCTGGTCGAATACATCCAGACCGACATCTGGGTCCGATTCCAGAAGGCCTGCGGGAATGAATGCTATTATTTCTGTGCGGATGACACCCATGGCACACCGATTATGATTCGCTCCCGCAGCGAAGGAATTCCGCCGGAAAAACTGATTGAGCGGATGCACAAAGAACACCTGCGGGATTTTACCGGCTTTCAAATCCGATTCGACAATTACTACAGCACCCATTCGGAAGAAAACCGTCAGCTGAGCGAGCGGATTTATCAGGGGGCTCTCCGAGCGGGGTCGATTGTCAAAAAGACCATCCAGCAGGCCTACGATGAACAGGAAAAAATGTGGCTGCCCGACCGCTACATCAAAGGCACCTGCCCCCGCTGCAAGGCCGAAGGCCAATACGGCGACTCCTGCGACGTCTGCGGAGCCCATTATCAGACCACCGAACTGATTAATCCGGTCAGCGTCATCAGCGGAAAACCGCCGGTCCTGAAGGAAAGCGTGCACTACTTTTTCCGGCTGAGCGACTATGAAACCGCCCTCAAAGACCTGTTCGCCAAAGGGTACGTTCAGGACTCTGTCCGCAACAAACTGGATGAATGGTTTGCGGCGGGGCTGAAAGACTGGGACATCTCACGCGACGGCCCCTACTTCGGCTTTAAGATTCCCGGCGAGCAGGACAAATACTTTTATGTCTGGCTGGACGCCCCTATCGGCTATATGGCCTCCTGCAAGAACTTCTGCGACCGAAACGGAATGGACTTTGAGCAGGTCTGGAACAGCAGCGAGTACGAAATCTGCCACTTTATCGGCAAGGATATTATGTATTTTCACGCCCTGTTCTGGCCGGCTTTGCTGATGAGTGCCTCCCTGCGGGTGCCGACCAAGCTGTTCGTGCATGGTTTCCTGACCGTCAACGGCCAGAAAATGAGCAAAAGCAAAGGCACCTTTATCACCGCCGAAACCTATCTGAAACACCTGGACCCGCAGTACCTCCGCTACTACTATGCCTCCAAGCTCACCGGCGATGTGAGCGACATCGATTTAAATCTGGAGGACTTCATCAGCCGCGTCAATGCGGACCTCGTCGGCAAACTGGCCAATCTGGCCAGCCGCTGCGTCCCGATGCTCACCCAGAAACTGGATGGTCGGCTCGGCCGCCTGGATGAGAAAGGAAACGCCCTGCTGGAGCAAATGCTGGGGGCCTGCGAAAAAATCAAGGCCGATTATGAAGTTCTCAATTACGCCTCCGTGGTCCGGACCATTACCTCGCTGGCCGACATCTGCAACCGCTTTGTTGAGGACGCCCAGCCCTGGGTGATGCTCAAAACCGAGCCGGAGAAGACCCGGACTGACCTGACGGCCGTCCTGAATGCCGTTAAGGTCCTGACGATTTATCTAAAACCGATTCTGCCGGTCTTTGCAGAGAAAATTGAAGCCGTTCTGGACATTCCGCCTCTGACATTTGCCCAGGTCCAACAGCGGCTTGAAAACAAACCGATTCGTCCTTATATCCGTCTGGTAGAACGTATAGAAAAAGAAAAGGTGGACGTCATGCTCGAAGAAAGCAAACAGGACACAGCGCCGGCGGCATCGGTCCAGCCGGTCCAGCTGAAAGAACCGCTCGCCCCGGAATGCACGATTGAAGATTTTGCAAAAGTGGACCTGCGGATTGCCCGCATCAGCCGTGCCGAGCGGGTCGAAGGCGCCGATAAACTGCTTGCCCTCGAACTGGACTTGGGGGCTCTGAAAAAGAATGTCTTTGCCGGCATCGCCAAGGCCTACAAACCGGAGGATTTGGTCGGCCGGCTGGTCGTTTGTGTGGCCAATCTGAAACCGCGAAAGATGAAATTCGGCGTTTCCGACGGGATGGTCTGCGCCGCCGGCTCCGGCGGAGACCAGATTTTCCTCCTGACAGTGGACCCGGGCGCCAAACCCGGCCAGCGCGTCCATTAAGGTTATACCGTTGCTGCAGGAGAGGGAACCGCGAAAACTCTATGAAAAAATCGATAGAAGAAATTGCACGGCAGGACGGTCGATACGACCCGAAAGCCCTGAAGTTTGTTTTTGAAGGACTGGCGGAGACAATCGATAAGATCCGAAAAGACGAAGGAGACCCGGCGCACCCCCGTCACATCACCGGTCAGGAGCTGGCCTGGGGGCTGGCGGATTTGGCGTGTCAGCGGTGGGGCCGGCTGGCGGAGATGGTGCTCAACCAGTGGGGCGTTCGAACCACCCGCGACTTCGGCGAGATTGTGTATCTGATGATTGCCAATGACTGGATGACCTGTCAGGAAAGCGACAGCATCGACGATTTCAACAACGTCTTCGACTTCAAAACGGTTTTTGAAGACCGCTACTCGTTCGACAGCCGCTGAGCTGAATCCAGAATCTCAAGACACCGCTGGAGCACCGTCTGAAGAGTATCCTCCGGTCCGATGTCAATCCAGTGCACCCCGCAGAAGGTCTTAAACCAGGTCCGCTGGGCTTTGGCGAGCCGGCGTGTATTGATTTTGATTAACTCAATCGTCTCCTCCAGCGGCCGTTTGCCTTCGAGGTGCTCCATCATCTCCGCATAACCGATGGCCGCCCGGGCCTGCGGACTCATCGGACGCGGCTCGTTCAGCAATACCCGCACTTCCTCGAGGAAGCCCTCGTCCATCATCTTTTTAACCCGCTGGTTGATGCGTCGGCTTTCGAGCTCCTTCGACCGGCGAAGCCCGATGACCGTCCAGCCCTCCGGCTCCCGGCGGGTCCACTGCCGCTGAAAGGAACTGATGGGCCTGCCGGTCAGCCGATAGACCTCCAGCGCCCGAATGATGCGTTTTTGGTCGTTCAGATGAATCCGCCCGGCAGCCTCAGGGTCCACTCGGACCAATTCCTGATAAAGTGCCTCCAGCCCCTTTTGCTCAATCTCCTGCCGAATTTGTTCCCGCAGAGCCGCATCCGTCCCCGGCCCTTCAAAAAGCCCGTACAGCAGGGCCTTGATATACATTGCCGTGCCCCCCACCGCAATCACAGGCTTTTGCGCCTTGGCAATTTCCTCAATTGCCTGATGTGCCATATCCAGAAATTGGTCCACGCTGAACGATTCCCACGGCTCTACGACATCAACAAGATAATACGGGAGCTGTTTCCTCTTTTCCAGAGGCGGCTTGGCCGTCCCGATATCCATCCGGCGATAGACCTTCATCGAATCGATACTGATGACACCCCCGCCGAGTGTGCGGGCCAGCTCAAAGGCCAAAGCCCCTTTGCCGGAGGCTGTCACCCCCAAAATCAGAATCTTTTTTTGTCCGGAGTCCACCGCTGCTCCCAAAGAGCCGTTTCGTTTTTTCTATCCTATTTTTGATTGAGATTTGTTATAATATCTGTTTCTCAGAAAGAATCCAGTTTGGACATATAATGGACGCGCAGAATCTTGAAAAATCCGTCTCCGAAATACCCTTTTCGGAGGAATTGGCTGCCTGTGCTGAGGCGACCGCCCGAACCCTTCGCCGGCTTCTGGACAACCAAAAAGAGATTCCGCCTCGTCTGAAGGAGGCGATGATTTACACCGTACTCAGTCCCGGCAAGCGGATTCGGGCAGCCCTGGTCCAGTGGAGCTGCCGGGTTGTGTCCGGGCAAATCAGTGAAGCCGCCTTGACAGCCGCCGCCGCTGTGGAGATGGTTCATACCTATTCGTTGATTCACGACGACCTGCCGGCTATGGATGATGATGATTTTCGTCGGGGCCGGCCCAGCTGCCATAAGCAGTTCGACGAGGCCACAGCGATTCTGACCGGCGATGCCTTGCTGACGTTCGCTTTTGAAGTGCTCGCCGCAGAAATCATTCCTCCCCAAACCGCCGTGCAGATGGTGCGGATATTAGCCGAGGCCGCCGGCCCGGCCGGGATGATTGCCGGACAAATCAAAGACCTCCAAAGCCAGGGCGTCGAGGGAACCCTCTCGGAGCTCCAATCCATCCACATCTGCAAAACAGGACGTATGTTTGCCGCCTCCGCCCGGCTTGGAGCTGTCGCAGGTTATGCCTCTGAAAAACATCAAAACGCTTTGACCCAATACGGATTGGACATCGGGCTGGGGTTTCAGATTGCCGATGACCTGCTGGACGTCTCGGCGACCAGTGAACAGCTCGGCAAAACCGCCGGCAAGGACAGCCGGCAGAAAAAACTCACGTACCCATCCCTGGTGGGAATCGAAAAGGCCCGACAGACTGCCGAACAAATCACACAGCGGGCCCTGGAGGATTTATCCTGTTTTGGACCCGAAGCCGATATCCTGCGGCGGCTTGCCGTCGAACTTCTGAGTCGAAAAAGGTAACCTATGAGTTTCTCCGAAGGTCTATCGAAACAGACTGCATCCATCTTAGAGCGGATCCGCCGTCCGGCGGACCTGCGGACCCTTTCCACCGCTGAACTGGAACAGCTGGCCGCTGAAATCCGCCAGTTCATTACGGAAACCGTCAGCCGCTGCGGGGGCCATCTGGCCAGCAATCTGGGCGTCGTGGAGCTGACCATCGCCCTGCACTATGTCTTCGATTTCTGCAAAGACCGGCTGCTCTGGGATGTCGGTCATCAATGCTATGCCCACAAAATCCTCACCGGACGGAAAGACCGCCTGTTCCAGCTTCGTCAGGAAAACGGACTGAGCGGGTTTCCCTCTCCTCAGGAAAGTCCGGCGGATGTGTTCAGCGTCGGCCATGCCGGCACGTCCATTGCCACCGCGCTCGGAATGGCCCTCGGGGCCCGTCACAATAAAACCGATGAAAAAATCGTGGCCTTCGTCGGCGATGCCAGCATCGTCAACGGCCTGTCCTTCGAGGCCCTGAACAACCTCGGACTGGTCAAGCGACAGCTGCTGATTGTCCTGAACGACAATTCCATGGCTATCGACACCACGCAGGGCTCGCTGGCTTCGCTTCTTTCGAAAGTGCGGCTCAGTCATACCTACGAGGATATCCGCCAGACAACCGCCATGATTTTAAACCACCTGCCGGTCATCGGCAAACCGATGGAAGAGGCCCTCCAGAATCTGAAAAAGACCATCCGGATGGCTATCTCCCCCAGCCGACTTTTTGAAAGTCTGAACATTCATTATTTCGGCCCGGTGGACGGACACGATATTCATTCGCTGATTCAGATTTTCAAAGGCCTGGCCGAACTGGACCGTCCGGCCATCCTTCACGTGTTCACCAAAAAAGGCAAGGGCTTTACCCCGGCAGATAAAAACCCCAGACGCTTCCACAGCACCGGGCCTTTTGTCCTGAACGGCGAATCCGTCTCGCCCAGTCCGCAGGGACGGACGTTCACCGATGCGTTCAGCGACGCCGTCCTCGAAGCCGCCCGAAACAATCCCCGAATTATCGCCATTACGGCGGCCATGTCTGACGGCACCGGGCTTTCCGAATTCCGCCGGCAGTTTCCGGACCGCTACTACGACGTGGGAATCGCCGAAAGCGCCGCGGTCGATATCGCCGCCGGACTGGCCAAACAGGGTTTTCAGCCGCTCGTCTGCATTTATTCCACATTCCTCCAAAGGAGTTTCGACCAGATTTTCCAGGAGGTCTCCCTCCAGAATCTGCCGGTGGTTTTCTGTATCGACCGGGCCGGTGCCGTCGGAGATGACGGGCCGACCCATCACGGTCTGTGGGATATCGGCTATCTGCGGATGCTGCCGAATCTGATTCTCGTTTCCCCCGCCAATGAAAAAGAAATGCGCGAAGCTCTCTTTTATGCGCTCCAACAGAACCAGCCCGTCGCCATACGCTACCCCAGAGACCTGCTGCCCGCCTGGGAAAGCGGCGTCGAACCCTTCCAGACTGGACAAAGCGTCTGGGTACGCAAGGCCGATTCCGAGCTGGCGCTTGTCGCATTAGGCCCTTTAACAGCAGAAGCCCTCGAAGCTGCTGAGGAACTGGCCCGGGAAGGCATCGAAGTGTCCGTCATCAATGCCCGCTTCGCCAAGCCCATCGACCCGGCTCTGACGGAGCTCTTTGCGCAGGGCAAAACCGTCATCGTGCTCGAAGACCACAGCCGGGCGGGAGGATTCGGCGAGGCCCTGCTGGCGGAAGCCGCTCAAAAAGCCTCGAACAACAGGCAAAACCGGACATGGGAATCCATCGGCAGGGCCGTTCTTCTGGCTGCACCCGACCGATACATCCCGATCGCCAAACGGCGAACCCAGCTGGAATGGATGGGGCTGACGGCTGAACAAATCTGCAAAACCATTCGAAAAGTGTACAGCAAAGGCCTTGACATCCGATGCAAACAGGAGCATTACGGAGCCTGAAAGAATGAATCCTCTGTCTCTGATTCTGTTCGGCGACGCACGAAAGGCCCTTGCCAAAGAGGCCCTCGAACGTTTTGCGGCCTTTGTACAGGGAAAAGCCCGGATTCTGGCCAACTGTATGGAGAGCTCCTGCTCCCTCGACATGCTCAAACAGGCTGATTATGCCGTTGTCTTCGGCGGCGACGGAACCCTTCTGTCTGCCGCTCGGCAGCTGTGCCAATCCAAGATTCCGGTCATCGGCGTCAATGTCGGAAAACTCGGTTTTCTGGCAGAATTCAGCATCGAAGAGCTGCTCGAGCAGTTTGACCGCATCGCCTCCGGTCAGGTAGTCATCGAAGAACGAATGGTTCTGCAGTGCTCCCTGCACCGCAGGGGACAGCCGATTTTTTCCTCCACCGCCGTCAACGATGTCGTAATCACCGCCGGCGCCCCGTTCCGAATGATTGAATTTCAGGTAACCATCGAAGGACAGCCCCTGGCCGGATGCATCGGCGACGGGGTGATTGTCTCTACACCGACCGGTTCTACGGCCTACAATCTGTCCGCCGGCGGCCCGATTCTGGCCGCCAACTTGTCCGCCATCGTCCTGACTCCCATCTGTCCACACTCGCTCAGTTTTCGTCCGATTGTCATCCCGGCGAACCGCCGAATCGAAATCGCCCTGCTCCGAGTCAATCAGCAATCCTCCCTGCTTCTCGATGGACAGCCTCAAAGTCAGCTGGAGCTGGAGGACCGGATTCGAATTCAAAAACATGAAGGGCGGTTCCTCGTCGTCAACAATCCGCTCCGAACCCAATGGGATACACTGGCGTTCAAACTTCACTGGGCCGGCAAACCCCGCTATACGTCCGTCGGCCCCAATGAACCTGCAAAAGACGGCAAAAGTACATCTGAATAGAGGCCATTTATGAAAACAAAAATCCTGACGGCAATGACCTTTCTGGCGGCAAGCACCCCGGTTTGGGCGGCGGAGGCCCCGGGGGCTCGCTCGCCGATCGGTTCTCCCACTCAGGTTCCCAGTGCGAACCGAACGGCGGCTATTCCCAGCCAGCCCAACCTGTACGGGTATGTAGGCAATCTGACCATGACCGGCAATATCGGCGGCGGACGTCACTTCCGCGGGTTTATCCCCTACAGTTCCAGCGACTACATCGACCGACGTCTCCTCGACCCGCAGTCAAGATCTGTCAGTTCCTTCATAAGACGCTCCGCCCAGCCGGAGGCCTTTTTCGACCCCAGACAAACCGTGGCCTCGCTCCAGCGGCCCGGCGGCTCCGGACTGGGAGCACCCGCTATAACGCCGCAAGTCCGCACAACAGCATCCAAGCAGTGGCTCGAATCCTTCGACATTGCCGATGTCATTCGTCCTCCCCTGCAGCGTCCTCTGGCCCCTTCCACCCAGACTCTCGAGGCCGTCCTTCAGCAGCATCTGACACAAAGAACTGCCGAAAAAGACAAAAGAATCGTCCTCCTTGACCCGCTTCAGACACCTCCGGCAGGTTTGGACCCCCTTAAAGCCCAGCCGGCGTCCAAACCGGCACCGGCTCTGATTGACAAAACAGCACGAAAAGACCAATCCGATGATTTTTCCCAGACTCCAGCCGCTCCTTCCCAAAGCATTTATGCCCAAATCCGCCGCCAGCTGGGCTTAAGCCGGGACAGGGAACAGCCGGAAAAAGAAACGCTGCAAACCGCTGAAGAGCCGTCCGCTTCCGAAGAAAAAACCAAACCGCAGTCTTCCTCCGCCCGTTCCTCCCTCCGGATGCGGCCGGAGGATTTCGTCAAACCGGAAGACGGAAGGGCTTTGCGGAAAGACTATCCGGACTTCGAACACCTGGCGGCGGCAAGGGCCGAAGACTATCTGTTTTTGGGAGAGGAATTCCTCAAAAACGGCCAGTATTACAAAGCCGCCGACGCTTTTGAACTGGCCTCCGTCTGGGACTGGAAGAACCCGCTTCTGGTACTGGCCCGCTCTCACGCCCTGTTTGCGGCGGGGGAATACATGAGCAGCGCCTTTTATCTCAGTCAGGCGATTGAAATGGAACCGAAGGTTCTCCAGAGCCGTTTCGACTGGTCGTCGCTGCTGGACAGCCGGGATGCCTTGGAAAACCGCCTGACAGAACTGTCTACCTGGCAGCAGCGGAGCAATTCGCCGGAATTGGCCCTGCTGATGGGCTACATTCTCCTGCAGGACGGCAAACTGGCCCGGGCCCGCATTTCCGCAGAGTTTGCTCAGGACACTATGCCCGGCAGTCGGGCCGCCGCCTTGCTGGCTGAGGCCGTTCAGGCTGCGATCCAATCTCCGTCGGCCCCTTAACTTCGGAGTTGAGGAGATGAGATGATTGCCTATGCTCCCCAGGATGGTTTGGAGGCGCATCAGCTGCTGGGGCCAACCGGCTGGGTCGCCCGATGCAGTACCCATTATGAATATCGGCCCCAGCAGATTGCCATGGCCTCCAAGGTCATCGAGGCGCTGCGGCAGAAATACGTACTCGTGGTGGAGGCCGGCACAGGCGTCGGCAAAAGTTTTGCCTATCTGGCCGCCGCTCTCGACCAGGCGTTTCGCAAAAATGGACGGGTGCTCATCAGCACATATACCATTCACCTCCAGCAGCAGCTGATGGAAAAAGACATTCCCTTCCTTCAGCAGGCCGTCCCGCAGTCCTTTACAGCCTGTTTGGCCAAAGGCCGAAACCACTACCTGTGTCTGCGTCGGCTCCGCTATGCCCAAAACCGCCGGCAAGCCCTCTTTGAAGACCGCGGCGGTGAACTGGCGGTGCTGTCCGAATGGGCCCAGAAGACGCAGGACGGCTCCCTGAGCGACCTGAAAACGATCCCTTCCGCGCCGGTCTGGCAGACCGTTCAGAGCGAACACGGCACCTGCCGGGGGCGTAAGTGCCCTTCTTTTCGGGAATGTTTTTACTGGCGGGCCAGGCGAAAATTGGAAACCGCCGACATCATCGTCGCCAACCATGCCCTCCTGTTCAGTGATTTGGTTCTCCGACAAAGCGGAGCGGGCATTCTGCCACCCTATCACTTTGTGATTCTCGACGAAGCCCATAACATCGAACACGTTGCGGAAGACCATTTCGGAATCGAATTGAGCCCCTCTTCCGTCCGGTATTTGCTGGATACACTCTGTCACCCTCGAACCCACAAGGGCCTGCTGGACAGCGGCCCCCCGCATCAAAAGGCCCGCAGGCTCGTTAATGAGTGCCGCCGTCAGGCAGACCTGTTCTTTGCGCAGGTTCAGGCCTGGTATGATCAGACCGCCGAAGAAACCGGCGGACGATGCACCCCGGACTTTGTCAGCGACAACCTCACCGAACCGCTTCGTCAGCTTCGGCTCGAGCTGAACCGGGTGGTCAAAGAAGAGGAAAACGAAGACCAGCGGCTGGAGTTCCAGCGGATGATAGACCGCTGTCAGGAAATCGAACAGGAACTGAAAATCTTTCTGTCCCAGTCCCAAAACGATTTTGTATACTGGGTCGAAAAAGAGACCGGCCCGCGCAAAACGGCGGTTCTTCGCAGTGCACCTTTGGATGTGGGACCGTATGTCAAGGCCTGCCTGTTTGATGTGTTTGACTCCGTCGTCCTTACCAGCGCCACTCTCAGCAGCGGACAATCCGAAAACGGCTTTGACTTTTTCACCCGACGAATCGGACTGGAAAACTATCAGACTCTCCAGGTCGGTTCTCCTTTTGATTACAGCCGCCAGGTACGTCTGTACATCGAAGCCAACATGCCCGACCCCAACAGCGACGCCTTTCAGGAAAAAGCCGCACGGGCCATCCAAAAATACCTCCTCAAAACCGAAGGACGTGCCTTTATCCTTTTTACCAGCCACACGATGCTCCGACAAATGGCAGAATGTCTGTCCAGCTGGCTGGCTGAACAGAAAATGACTGCCCTGATTCAGGGCGAAGGACAGGACCGTGCCGCCCTGCTGGCCCAGTTCAAAACTCTCCCCCGCTGCGTGCTGTTCGGCACCGACAGTTTTTGGCAGGGTGTCGATGTGCCGGGCGAACAGCTGTCCAATGTAATTATCGTCCGGCTGCCGTTTGCCGTCCCCGGACACCCCCTCATTCAGGGCCGAATCGAACAAATTCGGGCTCAGGGCGGCAATCCGTTTTACGACTATCAGGTCCCCATGGCTATTCTCAAATTCAAACAGGGATTCGGACGCCTGATTCGCCGCAAAACCGACCAGGGAATCGTCGCCGTATTAGACAGCCGAATCCTTCAAAAAATGTACGGAAAACAGTTCCTTCAAGCTCTGCCGGAATGCCCTATTTCTATTGAAGAGTAATCATATCCTCTTTCAACATCTTTTTCTTTGCCTCTTGAGTCCTCATCATTTTTTGCCGATAACAGCACAGGCCTGAATTTTCTATTCCCGCTAAGGTGGGAGTCCGGAAAAAAGAGGCAGATGAGAGTATGAAGAACTATACGGAATCGTTGATTCTTGACGATTGGCGTCGCATTTGGGCCGCCTATCAGAAACACCTTACCCTGTTTATCCTCGCTCTGGCAGTTGATACCGTCAGCACAATCTATTTTATGAGTTCCACCGGACCTGAACAGGAGTTCCACCCTCTCGTTCGAATTGCCGCATTTGCTTACGGACCCATTGCAGGTCCGATTCTGGCAGCTTTTTATAAACTGATTGCTGCTTTGATTGTTGTACTGTATTGGCACAAATATGCTGCACCGATTTTAACCACAGCGGCGCTGTTTTATTTGTTTGCGGCTTTTTACAATTACTTTGCGGTAGAACTTTACCTCAATGGATTAATGCCCTGGCTTCCGTTTTAGCCGCAGATAATTCCGGTGTGCGCTTCATACGCTCGCTGTATTCGAATTCCAAATCTTCAAACAATTCCATATCCGGAGCTGTTAGTGTCTCCAACGAATGATACGAAATCACCAGCTGGGGTTTCAGACGAACGGCATCCGAAAATGAATCCGCAACATAGCGGCACTGCTGAAGAATCGGCTCGGATGGACAATCCGGAAAAGCCCACGTTACTTCCCACCAGGTACGCTGGTGCTTCTGAGCCCACTCCGCCAAAACATCCTCATCATACACCCCTTCCAACACAGAAAAATACCCCGCCGGAATCCGTATCTGACGCCAAATTGGAGAAGCCGGGGATATCTTCAGCAGGATGGGCCAAAGCTCCTCAAACACCATCAGAAGGGACTGTCTCTTCATAAGACCTCCATCACAATTTCTTCCTCCGAAGCCGAGCGGCAGGATAAAACAAAATTATTGTGAAAAAATTGACGGCAGGTGTTTTTTTCATTATTTCAGGAGCCGTTCAGGCAAGAAATAGAAGGAATTCTATAACCCCTTCATCAAAAGTACTTCCAAACGTCCCCGAGAGGAGTCGAACCTCTAACCTTTGGCTCCGGAGGCCAACGCTCTATCCATTGAGCTACGGGGACTTTTCTTTTACAAATACGAGAAAAACCTCCCCAAGTCAAGAAGGAAAAAGCCGTTCCGGCACTTTCCGGACTTTTTCCCTGGATTGACAGCCGCCCGGATTCGGGTAAGATGCTCTTTTCCTAAAACGGCGAATTCTATGAGATACCTGATTGATTTGGCTTACATTCTTGCATTGCTCGGATACAGTCCGAAGATTGTCTATCGGATCCTGAAGGAAAACCGCTACAAGTCCGGTTGGGACCAGCGTTTGGGAAAGATCCAGCGGCGGTTTCCGGAGCGTCCCTGCCTTTGGATACACGCCGTCAGCGTAGGCGAGGTCAACGCCGCCCGCACCCTCATCGACGAACTCCTCCGGCAAATGCCCGAGTATGAAATCGTTCTGACCTCCACCACGGATACCGGCCTGCAGCGGGCCCGTTCCCTTTACGAAAAAACCCTGACGGTTTCCTATTTTCCGTTCGACTTTTCCTGGATTATGAAACGGGCCTTCAGGCAAATCAACCCCAAAGCGATTCTGCTGATGGAACTGGAGGTCTGGCCGAATTTAACCACTCTGGCGACTGAGCAAAAAATTCCGGTGATTGTGGTCAATGGACGGCTCAGCGACAAAAGTTTCCCCCGCTATCTGAAAATTCGCCCGTTTGTCCGCCGCACCTTCCGCCGTCTTGCCCTGGTGCTGGCTCAAACGGAGGAATATGCCCGCCGCTTTATTGAATTGGGCTGCCCGCCCGAACGCGTCCGCATCACCAGCTCGCTCAAATACGACACCGCCCGAACGGAACCCGATGCGCCGGCCGTGCAGAAACTCACCGAACAGATTCATCTAGGCAGTGAACCGCTGTGGGTTGTCGGCGGGACCGGTCCGGGCGAAGAGCAAATCGCCCTCGAAATCTTCAGCCGGCTTAAAAAAGAACCGCCGCTCGAATCGCTTCGAGTGGCCGTCATTCCCCGCAAACCCGAACGCTTTGAAGAGGTTGCCGACCTGATTCGCCGTTCCGGCTTTCCCTGGGTGCGGTACAGCCGCCTCAAAGCACAAAATATCGCCGCGGAGGGAAAACCGGACATCATCCTGGGCGACACCATGGGCGATTTAAACAACTTCTATGCCCTGGCCGCTGTTGTCTTTGTCGGACGCACACTGGTGCCGCTGGGCGGCTCGGATATGATGGAGTCGGCCGCCCTGGGCAAATGCACCCTCTTCGGCCCGCATACCTTCAACTTCAAGCAGACCGTACAGGAACTTCTGGCCGGACAAGGCGCCATTGAGGTCGCCGACAAAGAACAGCTTTTTGAAATGATTCGCAAGTGCCTGCTCCATAGAGATTTTGCCCGCCAGATTGCCGAAAACGGACGAAACATCATCCTGCGCAGCAAAGGGGCCACGCAGAAAACGCTTGAAGCTCTTCGTGAAGCGCTCAGCGGCGGAGGCGTCTGACGGCCGCCGCCAGATGCTCTGGCGTCGTCCCGCAGCAGCCGCCCAAAATCCCCGCCCCGGCCTGCTGAATCCGCTCCAATCCGCGGGCAAACTCCTCGGGGGCAAGGTCATATACCGCCCGCTCGCCCTCCAGATGCGGCTTGCCGGCATTCGGTTCAGCCAGCAGAAGGATGTCTTTGCCGGACAAAGACCCGGCAAACTCCTGCGTCAGGCGAACATACGAATCCATATCGAGTGTGCCGCAGTTAAAGCCGATTGCAGAAATTCCCAGCCCCGCCAGCCGCCCGACGGCCTGCTGCGGCGAAACCCCCATCATTGTTCGAAAGCTCTCTTTGGCCGGGTCAAATGCCAGCGAAACCAAAATCGGCAATTCCGAACAAACCGACCGAACGGCCTCAATCGCAACTTCTATCTCCTCCAGAGCCGTCATCGTTTCAATCAGAAAGCCGTCCACCCCTCCCTCCAGGAGCCCTTGCACCTGACGGGCAAAAGCGGACTTCAGGTCTTCCGTCTTCAGCGTACCGATGGGTTCCAAAAAATCCCCGCACGGGCCGACATCACCGAGCACATAGCGGTCCTTACCGGCCTCCCTGCGTGCCAGCCGGGCACCCGCTTCATTCAGCTGTTCCGTCTTGTCATCGGCCCTGTGCCGTCGAAGAGATATCGAGTTGCCCCCGAAGGTATTGGTCAGCACGGCATCACAGCCCGTGTCCAGATATGCCCGGTGAACATCCGCGACAATCTGGGGCTGCTCAACATTCAGCCGCTCCACACACTGACCCTGTCGGACGCCGCGGGCAAACAGCTGGGTGCCCATCGCCCCATCGAGAAAAAGCAAACCTTCGCGCAAACGCTGTGCCAATAATTTTCTGATAGCCGTTCTCCTGAAGAATCTTTGGTTTTTTCCCTCCTCTACAGGAAAAACATCGTTTCGTCAAATAAAAAAGGCCCGCCGAATCGACGGGCCTTTTCGAAAAACCGTAATACCGGTGTTAATTGCACGCTTCCAGCGTGTTGTCGCACACCAGCCAGTTGTTAACAATCAGGAGCTGCAGATCCGTCAGATCCACAATACAGTCCTGATTGACATCCGCAACATTGTACGGCTGATTGTAGAAGACATGGCTGGCCGCACAGGACGTAGCCCCGACCACCACCCGGACTGTATCCGTCACGCTTTCCATGCCGTCGCTGACCGTCAGCCGGAAGGTATAATCGCCGGCCTCGGTGAAGCTAACCGTTGTGACGGCCGTATTGGGACTGTTAATGACGGCAGTGGTCGGTCCGGCCGTCTGCTCCCACAAATAACTCAGCTGACCGGGCGGAATAGGAAGCCCATCATCTTGAGCAGAACCGACTAAGGCAACAGAAGCCGCTCCGTCCACCAGCCAGGTCGCCTGGTCGGCCCCTGCCGACACATTGTACGGCGGCTGGTTGTCATTCGTATAGAATGACCACATCTCACCTTCAATCTTCCCCTTGGTCGTATCATAGCAGTCCACAACCCAGTAATAGGTTGTGTAGTTGCTTAACGGAACAAAATGTGGGAAATTGGCAGGCGTCAAGGCTACACTGGAGATATTATTGCCCAGCGTCACCTTGTCCATCAGAAGCCGGTTGGGTTCGGTGCCCAGATAAACATCACAGTAAATCGGCTGGCCCGGCACATTCGGCTCCGGGTTCGTCCAGGACAGCTGCGCCAGATTGGTCGGCACCTTGTCGTACCCATCCGGAGGATTGGGATAATCCGCTCCCAGCGGCGGGAAGACCAGCGTCAGATAAGGCCGCCAGGCCACTGTGGCATGATCATGCGTAGCAAAATTGAGCAGGTTCGGAGAATCATGCAGAACAAACTGCACAACGCCGTCTGTATCCGCCTTGACAGCATCGGTCACATCAATCGTAAAAGACTGACCGGCTGCACCGTCTGTAAAAGTAATGGTGGCAATATAAGTCGTTTCGGTCGGCTCCAATGCCCCTAAACTTGTGGTCAGATTGCCCGGGGCATTGTTCCAAGTCAGGGCATAGATCCCCTGTTCCGGATTGGCCAAAGTGGGATGGTCCACCCAGAGAATATTCTCCACACAGTTATCATTAACCATGGACACCTTGCAATTCTGTGCGCCGGCTTTCGCTTCATGAAGAGCCACGGTCAAATAGGCTGCCCGCACTTGACTCAAATCATAGGAAGCCAGCTGACTGAACTTAATCCAGGATTTGTTGCCGTTGCTGGTATTGCGAACACTCAACTTCGAACTGTCATGACGGTTCGTATCCGCATAGCCGCCGCCCTCTGTCCGACAGCTCATATTCGCCGGCACAATCACATCCAGCGCCAGGGCCGAAACGCTGAACACACAGAGCAGAAGAAAGAAATATGTCTTTTTCATTGTCTATCTCCTCGAATGAATCAGGATTTCAAACAGGACCGGTACGGGGCACACACCCGAACCGTTTCCTGCGAAAGCCGACGGATTGATTCTTTTCTTCGGTTCATGATTACACCGTCTCCTAGTTGCACCCGACCAGCTGGTCTGTGCAGTCCTGCCAGTTCTTGCTGAGCAGCTGGGCGAAATCCTCCAGGTCCACGATGCAGTCCTGATTGAAATCACCGGCCATATACGGCTGTCCCGTGGATAGATGCGAGGCCTGGCAGCTGGTTTCCCCGACTACCACTTTCACGGTATCATAAGTCTGCTTTTCGCTGTCATTAGCTGTCAGCCGGAAGACATACACCCCGGCCTGAGAAATCGAGACGGACGTATTCAGCTGATCATTGGGGCTGATGGTGACCGCCGGTCCGCTGTCCTGGGTCCACTGAATCGTCATAAGGCCGGGCGGGTTCGGACGTCCGTCATCCGAGGCGGTTCCCGACAAGGAAATCACTTTTGGCAATCCCCAAGTCACCTGGTCCGGCCCGGCATCCACAGTCGGGGCCGTGTTGTCATTCACATAAAATGACCAAACCAGACCCTCGAGCACCTCCTGGCGGGTTGTATCATGCACGTCTACAATCCAATAATAGGTCTGGTGCTCCTGCAGCGGGACAAAATGCGGAAAGTTGGATGCATTCACCAACGCGGCATTGACACCCGGACCGAGCGTGACCTTATCCATTTGAAGCCGATTGGGCTCTGTACCCAAATACACATCACAGGTAATAATGCCGCCGGGCAGATTCGGCTCTGGATTGGTCCACTGCAGCAAAGCCAAGCTGGTCTGAACCGTCTGCCCCTGATACGGAATCGGCCAGTCGGCTCCGGGCGGAGTTTCCAAAATCGTCAGGACCGGACGATAAGCAGCCGTCGGATGGTTGTGCGTACAGAAATTCATCAAGCCGCTGCTGTTGTGAAGAACAAATTGAATAATCCCATCCGTATCCGCCTGTACAGTGTTCATCACATCCATAGAAATTTTTGTCCCTTGCAAGCCGTCTGTAAACGACAGAGTCCCCACCGCCATAGTTTTGCTCGGATCCAGACGGATGCGAAGGTCCTCGACCGTAACCCCAGGTTGATTGGGATTTTGCCCATCGGAACTGGTATAATTGCCGGGTGCATTGTTCCACGTTAGGGACGTACGTGTCCAGCCGATATTATCCAGACAGTCATCGTTCACGGCTGATAAATCGCAGGTATTTGCGCCGGCCCTCGGGTCGTTGAGTGTAACAGTCAGCACAGCCGACCTGAGTTTGCTCACATCCAAATCCCCGATATCAAACTTGATCCAGGATTTCTTGGCCTTGTAATCACTGCGAACAGACAGCTTGGAACTGTCTGGTACATTCTTATCGACATCAGATTCCGTCTCGTACAAGGACGTTCGGCAGCTTTCCACCGCCGTAAAAACATGCTCGACACCCACCAACGGCCCGCCGTATGCTGCCGGAATCTTCTCGATCTTGATACTGTTGTAATCCACAACGTCTGCCGTCCCTGTATAGGACGATAAACGGAAGAACAATTGGTCAAAGGATGTATAAATTGGAAGACTTCCCAGACCGCCATCCGTCAAGGTGCTTGTGGCAATCTCCGTACCGCCCTGCAAAAATGTAAAGGTCACCTTCATCTCTTCTTCGGCCGTCCGTTTCAGCACCAGCTTCAAAGTGTATTGAGTATTGACGCTCAAATTGGCGGCTTGACCGGAACCAGTATTCCAGGTGTAGGTGCCCGTAGAACTCAACAGCCCATCGGTACCGGAAACATTGGTCCTTTTGCCGACTTGGATCGTTCCGGCTGTCGAATCCGGACTGAGCGTAAGGATTACGGCGTACCCCCGCGAATCATACCACCGCCCCCCGCCATTATCCGAATTGGTATCGGTCAGCAGTTGGGCATCCGTGGGATCATAAAAAAGCCCAAACCGGAAATTTTTCGAGGTGGTGCTGTACATGTTTCCGCGGGGAGTAAACTTAATCTCCGCAATCAGCTGATCCCCCACCCCCAGCGTCACCGGAGAACCATTCGGGGCAAAATAAGTCCACATCTTCGAACTGGTATTCCCAATGGCCAACTGATTCACCGCCAAAGAACCGGGGGTGACTGTCAGATTAGCCGGGTGAGAAAACCATACAGCCGACTCCGTCGGCAGGTTGGTATTGGTACGGTCTCCATCGGCAAAAGTATCATAGAGCAGAATCTCCGCCGAGCAGACCGCACCCAGGACCAAAACCGCTGTCAAAAAGGTGTACTGAAGTGTCCTTGTCATTGTGCATCTCCTCATCTTATGAATCCCTGATTTGTTACCTCCGCAGACCTGAACTGCGGAGCCGCCTTGGATAGAAAAACTCATCTTATTATCTTCGGTAAAATGGACAATTCAGACAAGTCAATCTTGCGCCAAAACAAAGGCGATTTTGCGCAAAAACACGGCCCTGCTTTTTCCTCTCACGCTCGCTAATACTGAAAATACGGTTTTTGCGGCTCCATCACCCTTTGGGAAAATCCACATCCTGTTCAAAAAACCGGCCCCCGCCGTTGGGCGATGGGGCCGGTGTTGTTGTATGTCAGACGGTTCGCTTCCGGAGGATTTCAGCGACTTCTGCGGAACGTCAGCAGACCGCCCAAGCCCAGAAGGACCAGTGTCGCCGGTTCCGGAATATACTCAATCTTGATACTCTGGAAATTGATAACTTCCGCTGTCCCCGCGTTGCTGGAAAGCCGGAAAAGCAGGAAGTCAAAATCGGTGTAAATCGGCTGGCCGCCTAAGCCGTCATCAAGCAGGGAAGCTGCGGCGATTTCAGTATTGCCCTGCAAAAACGAAAAGGAAACCAGCATCTCACTGGCAGATTGATAATCCAACGTCATGACCAGGGTATAAACAGTGTCAAGACTCAGATAGGCCGCCTGGCCCCCGTTGCTGCCCCACGTATAAGCCGCATCCGTCCCCAGCAGCGTATGTCCGCCTGTCAGATTCGTTCGCTTGCCGGCACGGGCATAAGCCACAGAACCGGTATCGCTCAGACCAAACTGTACGGCATAGCCCGTCGCATCCTGCCAGCCGTTGCTGATACCGCTGTCGCCGACACTGTCCTGAGCATATTGGGTGTCATTATAAAACAGACCAAAACGGAAATTCCGGCTCGTGGAAGCCACAAAAGCAACTTCGGGGATAAAATCAATCGTTGCAATGAGCTTCTGACCAACATCCAAAGAAACCGGTGAGCCCGCGGGGGTAAAATAAGTGTGCATTCGTCGGCTGCTTGTGGCCATATCCAGACGGACATTGCCCGGCGTGGTTGTTACATCGGCAGGGGAAGAGGCCCAAAAGCCGGACTCATACGGCAGATTTGTGTTTGTACGATCTCCATCAGCAAAAGTGTCATGGAGAATTACAGCAGCCTGACCGAGGGTGCCGGCGAGCAACACCAGCAATAAAAGAAATGCTTTCTTCATTTTTCCTCACTCCTTTCCAAAATGGTTTTTGGAATTTAAAAAACTTGAAATGTTTCGAGGATTTCCCTCACCCGACACACACATCACACACACACTCCAACACACTCTGAATTATCCAAAAAAAGGGGAGAAACGGACAAGGCAATCTTGCGCATAAATAAAGACAAATTCGCGCAAGACCTTGTTTTCTAAGGAAGTTGCAAAAAAAATCAGCGTCCGACCTGCACAAATTCGCAGGCAGTGCTCAGACGATAGATCGTCCGATAATTCTCCTCAGACGGACGGGAAAAGAGCCGTTGAGCCCGGACGGGGTCCACCTCGAAAAGCCCAATCCCCCGCAGCTCCAGCCGCAGCGATGCATCCGCACGCCCCCCGGAAAAATGCTGTGCCTCTATGACGCTCGGGACTGAAAAGCCCTGTTCTGTCGGGACATAATCCTCCATTCGAATCTGGACATTTTGCTGTCCCTGTGAGTCGGCCGATTCAATCGAAATCACCTGATAATCGCAAGCCCTTATCCAGATTTTTCGAACCAATACCCCATTGGAATCGGTCAAAGTCAAAACATCAAACCCGTTGTGCCAATCCAGCGTCCAATTTGTATCAACCTGAACAATTCCGAGGGCCTCAATCACATTCCACGGATTAAACTGGAGCATCTCCTTGCACTGTTCGGCCGCCTGCCGGGTTCCCCACCAATAGGTGTCAATCTCCGGCTTGACCATCATCCAGAAGGCCTCCGAATTGGTGCCGAAGCGAATCTCACCAAACTTGTCGCCCCGAACAAACAGACAATCCGGCGGAACATACCGAAACTGTGCATCAAACGTCTCTTTGCGAACCTTCCCCTCCGAATCCGTCCATTCGAGAAAACAGCGGGCCGAGGCCTTCAGCGGATGCAGATTGGCCCGTTTGAGCGCAAGAGTCTTCACGGCCTCTTCTATCGTCCCCTTGCCCCGACAGGGCCGAACTTGGGCCGGCGGTCCCAACGAAGGAGAGGCACAGCCGGCCTGAAAGACCGTCCAGACGACCAGCAAAATCCATCCGTTTCGAAGCACGCTCTGCCCTAATCCAGTTCCGTCTGAAGAATCTGTCCCATCTGCTCAGACAGCTGCTGAATCTGCTCATCCGTCAGGTTGGGATTGACAACCTCTTCCAGCCGCTCCTGACCGACTACCCGAACCGTCCAGATTTCCCGTCCTCCGTCAACCCGGCCGGCCTCATACTTCAGCCGTTTCTTGCGCATCAGAATCAGCATCAGAACAAAACGGAAATTCAGCTTTTCCGGCTCCGTTTCCGAGGCCAGACGGTCAAAAAACGCCAGCAGCATCTCCGGCTCAATAAACATCTGCTGCTTTTTTTTCTGCGGGTTGGGCATGCGGGTCTTCCAGAAACAGTAGACCACAGGTCGATTCGCCTCCCAGTATTCCCGGCAGAAATCCCGTCGCTCGAATCCCTCCGATGTTTCCACCAGAGCCGCATAGTATTCCTCATCGGGTGCAAATTCCCGTCCGGTCACGCAGCAGCGTCCGAGCGGTTTTTTAATCTCCCAGTCCGCCATCCTGACCTTCGCTCATTTCGTCCGTTGTCTGTCGCTGCACCTGTTTAAAAACCAGAAACGGAGCGATTCTGGATACGGTCTTCGGACCAATCCCCGGGACATTTTCCATCTCCTGCAGATTCCGAAAACCTGCTGTCTCCGTTTGCTGCCGATACTGAATGATCTTCAGGGCCCGGACCGGCCCAATCCCCTCCAGCCGCATCAGACTGCCTATCGATGCCGTATTCGGATTGACCGCATCCACCAGTGCCGCCCCCGCCTTCCCCTCCTGAAGCCCCAAGCACCTCCATCCCCAAAACAGCCCAGAAACAATACACAACCCCAAAACAACTTGCGCCCCCCGAGCGCCTTGCTCAAGGCCGATACCGGGGCTTGCATTCGCAGAATCCTTCCAATCACCGCCTGCCATACTCAGAAACCTGCTTATCGCTTTTCAATCAATTTCTGAAATTTTACAATACTCAGAAAGGCTTTTTTGGGATTCAGATGCTCATCCAGAAGCCCCTGTCCGACAAGGGAATCAGGAGTCCCGTCTGCCAAAGCCCCGTAGGTAACCGTATTGATGAACGAACGGCTCAGCGCCGCCTTATAGAAACTTTCAATCCACTGGGCCTGAATCTCCTCCGTCCACGGTTTGTGCCAATAGCCGCACAGCTGCGGATCTCCCTCCGGCATCGAAATCCGATCCGGAACGGCCACACTCGTAATATGAACGGGTTTGGCCACCTGCGCAAAAAAATCCAGACGCGAGGAAATCTGCATCATATCCCGGACATGCATTCCCGGCTGGTTGGCCCCAAACTGCAGCTGCAGACCGACGGCATCAAAGTTAATCCCGCTCTGGATAATCATATCCGCATAAACAAGAGGCGGGATGGTTGTGCGGTCGGTAGCGTAGTATTCTCCCCACGGAAACACAATCTCAATGATTTTCCGCGACTTGGTATCTGCCGATTTGGCCGCCAGACACGCCGTCCGCGTCATTTCAATCACCTGCTCAAAGGTAAAACCGAAACAATTCCACGCATGCATGCCGGAAATTACCCGCCAGGCATGGACATATTTGGCATACCGAGCTACCGTGCGGGCCACAAACTCATAGGCCGCTTCCCGGATTTTTTCAAACTCTCGGCCCTCCGAAGACAGCCACGCAGGCAGACTGCTGGGATGAAAGCGAAGCAAAGGACCGGCACAGAGGGCCAGACGGCGGCCCGCCAGCAATTCCATACACCGGTCTATCGCCTCAAAATCATAATGTCCGGGTTCCGTTTCAATCCGGCCCCATTCCATCGGAATCGTCACAAACCCGAAAATCTCAAGCAGCCATTTCCGATAAGTCGAATCCTCTATCCGGTTTAGGTCAATTCCGACCCCGAGAGAATGACGTCCGAGTCCGCGATGGCGGCAGCGCAAAGCCAAAAGCTGGTCCGCATGTCGGGCCGCCAGCTGCTCCGAAAAATGAAGCCCTTTTTCCAGGGAACGGTCCGCCAGCACCGAGGCCTGCGCCGGGTCTGAAATATGCAGAAGCGACTGGATGAACAGGTCCTGTGCTTCGTGGGCCAAATCCGCAAAACGCGTATCTTCTTCAAAAAGCGCCCAATCCTCGCGCTTCAGCGTAATCTGCATCAGACGAGCCCGCGCCAGCTCCACGTTCAGATTGTAGGGCTCCGGTCTGTCCGGCAGCCGCGTCGTGGACAAAAGGAGCCGCCCGGCCCCCTCCACCGGCCAAAGCAGCGCCAGGCCCGCCGAATCCGGACTCTTCTTGGTACACTCCAGAACCCCTTCCTTATAATCCATTTGTACCTGATAAAAGGGAATCTGGTCCGCCCCAAACATATAAGCCGCCGCCAGAGAAAAATTCTCCACCGGTCGGCCGTTCTGAAACACCAGAAATTTCAACAGTCCGCTCCCATTTTTGGATTCAATGTTACCAAAGCCTGAAAAAGAACCTGGAGGATTATAGCAAAACCCCTTCCGGATGCAATCGATTCCTTTCAGAGCCTATCCGCGGAAACAAAAAAACCGCGGTTCAAAAACCGCGGTTTGGGAAAATCCGAAACCGGACAACTCAAAACTGCCAGTTTGCAGGGTAGTGGATATATTGCGTCTTGATATTGAAACGGCGGCTCAAGGCCTCTACCAAAGCGGCTGTACGCCGCAGCTGATAGGCCGTGACAGGGCTGTCATACAAATCCGCCACAACGCAAATCCGAATGATCCCGTTGGTGCTCTTCTGCTGAATCCAGCTGTCAGTGCACTCAATCTGACCGTCTCCGGCTCCCCGGCCGTTTCCAACCAGAAAATGAAAATCAGCCCGGGCCGTACCCCGAAGGGATGAAATCATCGCTACATCGCCTGCATTCCCTGAATTGGTCCGGCTGTAATAGACCTCAATTCGATTCCATTCCGCAGGCCGCGCTGTTATAGGACGAAAAGCCGCCTTCTCAATAGGATCCAATCGCAAATAACTGGCCAGACTGTAGGCCCCGGTCATAGGTGTCTTCTGGTCAAGGGCCATTAAAAGCAAGCCGGCGATTGTCATCGAAGCAACCAATGAGACCCATACGAAGAACGTGCGATTCCGACGATTCATGCCCATCCCTGTGCGCTCATCCCAAGACTTCCATCTCATAACTCGTCCCGCCCATTGTACCATTTATTTCGGCGCTTCAAACAAAAATCCTGAAACTTTTTCACCTGGTCTCACAAAATATAAATAATAAAATGCACCCGCGATTCATAAAATAGCGGCCAAACCAGTCGTACGCTCTGTAGCGAATCCGCCGAAGAACGTTTGTAAGGCTTATACGGAATAAAACAGCAAAAATCCGTCCCGCGGCACGAGAAATTGCTTGACGCATTCTTGCCTATTTTCATACTATACCGTTGCGCACACAGGAGGATGGATGCATGGAAGACTTAGAAAGGATTCGCCAACTCGCAAAGGAGGTGTTAACCTTTCAGCAACCATCAGGGCAAACCGAACGATGGCTGTGGGAAAAAACCTTACACATCGCACGGAATGCAGACCTCATCTCTAAATTACCCGAATTAACAAAAAAGGGCGAATCAGTTGATACATTTTCTCTCCTGGCCGCCGCCTACTTGTCCGATTGCGGATATCGACTCTACAGTCGCATCAAAGAACGCTCCTTTTCCGAAGCCGTCACCGAACTGCGAGGCAGACAGCTGAGGGAGTATTCCGTCCAGTTCATCAGAGAAAAACAAACCACCTCGTTATTAGGAGACAAAACAGATTATATATGTCGCATTATTACAGAGTCTGAAAGCCGTGCTTCTCCGCTCCTTGAAGCCCAAATCCTCTCCGATGCCCGTCTCCTGGACGAAATAGGGGCTTTGGGGCTTCTGCACGAATTCCGCCGATATTTTCTGCAAGGCAAAGGAGCCGGTGCCCTGCTGGACGGCTGGGACCGAAGGATCGAATACCGCTACTGGGATGCCCGCCTCAAAGAAGGATTTCACTTTCAGACCGTCCGACAAATCGCCCAATCCCGTTTTGCCGCCATGGAGCAGTATTTCCGCCAATTGCGAAACGAGTACCTCGGGCAGGACTTCCAGAACATAGAACTTGAATCCTTCAAAACAATCTCCTAATATTTTCAAAAACGGCCAAAAACCTCCGAACCGAAAAGGAAACTTCGATGAAACCGCAGTCCATTACTGCCATTTTTCCGGGTTCATTTGACCCCATTACAAACGGACATTTGGACGTGATTCGCCGCGGATACAAACTGTTTGACCGGCTGATTGTGGCGGTCGGACAAAATCCCGGAAAGGAAGAACTGTTCACCAAAGCCGAGCGGGTGGACATGATTCGTAATCTGGTATCGGACCTGCCGGGCGTCACCGTGGAAAGCTATGATACGCTCACGGTGGAGTTTGCCGCCCGCAGAGGAGCTCAGGTTATGCTGCGGGGGTTGCGAAACCTCACGGATGTTGAATATGAGTTTCAGCTGGCCATGACCAACCGAAAAATCGCCGGTATTGAAACCGTCTTTATCATGACCAGTGAAGAATACGGGTATGTCAATTCTACGATGGTCCGCCAGCTGGCCCTGCTGGGCGGCGATGTCTCCGGACTGATTCCCCCTTCCGTCTATCAGCGGCTTCGGCAGAAATTAACCGTTCGAAAACCCGCCAAGCAAAACGACGTCCCGGAATAAAACAGCCCCTGCCGACCTGAAATTCTTACAGTTTGCAGTCGGGGAAAATGGACTTGTACTCCTTCTCCAGCTGCAGCAGATGCCGCATTTCTTCCTGAGCCAGATGAAACAAAATATCGGCCGTTTCCGAATTCTCCGCCTTCCCCATCATTTCCGTAAACAGATAAAACGATTCACGCTGCCGATATATCGCCAGCTCAAATGCATCCTGCAGCAGCATCCGTCTGGCCAATAATTTCCAGTCCGGCCATTCCTCCTTTCGGGGCGGCTCTGAAACATTCGTTTCAGGAACAATGGAACCTATCTTGAGCAGCTCCAGCTCGATGACCTTTTTCTGCCTCTCCTCGGCATGAGCCAGAGCCAGAAAAATGCTTTGTGCCGCTACATCCTCCACGGCGTCCGACAACCGCCGATAAATCCTCTCGGACTCCTTTTCACGGTCCAGAGCAAACCTCAAGATCTCTTCTGGGGTATGAAACTCTGCCATGCTGGTTCTCTTGTAAAAACAGAGACCTGCTTTGCTGGTTTTTTCTACCTTCCGTTTTCGCAGAATGTTCTTTTTTAATATATCTCAAGCAGTTTTTTGTACAAAATAGGGATTTTTTATGAGCCTGCATTCAGAAAATCTCCGAATCCGGCTCAGGAAAACTACGCAAGCCACAGGTCAGGACGGCTGAGGGCATACTTCAAATCGATGTATCGATACGACAAGTCATAACGAGAGCAGATGTCTTTAAAACGCCGGATGGCTTCTTCGCTGAGCTGATGCTGCCGCCGCGGCTCCGACGTACACGTGAAAATCCGGCAGGCAGCAAACCGGTACGGATAAACAACGCATCGCCCGTTTTCCCGATACGGACATACCCCATCCGTCATCAGACGAAAATCCAGGGGCAGACGATGAAGAAAATAGAGCATCTCCGGCGTCGTGATGTATAACCGATGCCCGTACGTCTCAAAATCACAGCAGGTCCCGCAGGCCCGACAGACAGGATTCAGGCCCCCAATCGCCTCCCCCAGCCAATCATACACCTGCTGCACCCGGGCAAGAATCTCATCCAGGACGTGCGTCGGCATCTGATTTTGCGGTTCGCTGGGATTCAATCTGCTCCATACTCCAAAGCGTCCCTTGATTGATTCCGGAGCATTTTTGCCCCGTCGCCTCCCACGCCTGAAACGTGCGAAGGTTTTCATTCCAAAACGGCCAGGTTCGGCATTGAAGCGGCCGCACCGGATAAATTGCACAGCCGCGCCGGCCGCCGCCGAAATCCGTCAGAAAAATGCAGTCTTTGGTTCGCGGATGCTCAATGAGACTAAGCCGAAAGCCCACCCGACGGACATACTTTTCCCGAAAGACCTCCGGAGAGATTTTCAGGTACTCCGCCGCCCGCTCAAGTTCTCTCCGCGTCAGCCAGATGTATCCTTCCTGCGGCCCCGCACAGCACCGCCCGCAGCCGACACACGCAAACCGCAAACCCTTTGCATACCACTTGTCGGTCCGAATGTCCATCAGTCCCATTTCAGTACAGCTCCGGTATCGGCGCTTGTAGCCATCGCAGCGTATTTGGCCAGACAGCCGCCGGTAATCCGCGGCGGACGCGGTTTCCACTGCGCCTTCCGCCGATTCAGCTCATCCGCACTCAAACGAACCGCAAGGGTCCGCGCAGGAATATCAATGTCAATGATGTCGCCGTTCTGAACCAGCGCAATCGGCCCTCTGACCGCCGCTTCGGGACTGATATGACCGATGCAGGCTCCGCGTGTTCCGCCGGAAAACCGCCCGTCCGTAATCAGCGCCACGGAATCTCCCAGCCCCGCCCCCATAATATAACTGGTGGGACTGAGCATTTCCTGCATCCCCGGTCCTCCCTTAGGCCCTTCGTACCGGATGACTACAACATCTCCGGGTTTGACCTTTCCGCCTAAGATGCCTTCGCATGCCTCTTCCTGGCTTTCAAAAATAACCGCCGGCCCGCTGTGGCGAAGCATCTTCTCCGACACGCCCGCCGTCTTGACTACACAGCCGTTGGGGGCCAGATTCCCGCGAAGAATGGCCAGTCCCCCCGTCTTCGAATAGGCATTCTCGAGCGGCCGGATACACTCCGGATTGCGGATTTTGGCCTTTCGAATCCGCTCCCCGATTGTCATCCCCGACACCGTCATACATTCCGGATGCAGCAGCCCGTCAATCCGGCTGATTTCTTTGAGAATAGCACTGATTCCGCCAGCCGCATCTACATCCTCGATATGCCAATGGCTGGACGGCGAGACCTTGCAGATATTCGGGCACCGCTCGCTGATTCGGTTGATTCTGTCCAAATCGTAGGAAATGCCCGCCTCATTCGCCAGCGCCAGGGTGTGCAGCACCGTATTGGTCGAGCCGCCCATGGCCATATCACAGATAAAGGCGTTGTCGATAGACTTTTCGGTAATAATGTCGCGCGGCCTCAAGTTCTCCCGCACCAGTTCGACAATTCTCTGTCCGGCTGTGCGGTACAGTTTCTGCCGCCGCCGATCCACCGCCGGAATCGTTCCGTTGCCCGGCAGGGCCATTCCAATCGCCTCACACAGACAGTTCATACTGTTGGCCGTGAACATCCCCGAACAGCTCCCCGGCGTCGGACAGCCCGAGCATTCCAGTTCATAGAGCTGCTCTTGGGTGATTTTGCCGGCGTTAAACTGGGCAACCCCCTCAAAGATGCTGATTAAATCCGTCGTCCTGCCGTCTTTCGTCTTGCCAGCCAGCATCGGTCCGCCCGAAACAAACAGCGTCGGGATATTCACCCGAGCCGCCGCCATCAGCATTCCTGGGGTAATCTTATCGCAGTTTGGGATGCAGACCATTCCGTCAAAACAATGGGCGCGGAGCATCGCTTCCACGGCATCCGCGATAATCTCCCGGGAAGTCAGGGAATACTTCATTCCCGTATGTCCCATGGCAATGCCGTCGCAGATAGCGATCGTGTTAAACTCAAACGGCACCCCGCCGGCCTGCCGAATCGCTTTCTTGACAACTTTGGCTACCTTGTGAAGGTGAATATGCCCGGGCACAACATCGCAGTAGCTGTTCGCTACGGCGATAAACGGTTTGTTGATATCCTCATCCTTCAGCCCGCACGCCCGCAAGAGCCCCCGGTGCGGCGCCCGCTGAAACCCCTGTTTGATCTGGTCACTGTTCATATGGTTCTCCCAAATTGCTGTTTTTGGCTCGTTCTCAAAAACCGCATTATAGCGAAAGAACCCGTCAACCAGAACAGAAATTTACGAACCCAGCCCCCGGAAACCCAAATGCGGACACTCAAAATCCTGATTTTGCCTTCCTTTGAGAATTTTCAGTTGTCAACCGCGCCCAAACTCTCTATAATCCCTATCCGACAGGAAAATAAAGAAGATAAGGATATCTATCAATTTGAAGGGACAGTCCCATGCGTCGTTCGGTAATCTTGAGTCTGGTTGTTTTTTCTTTTGCCCTCACCGCTTTCCTAATGCCCGGCTGCAAAGGCCCTTCCAAGCGAATGTCCTTTCAGGCCGCTCAGCAATTCCAGCCGCAAACAGCGGACATTTATGAAATCACAATGACCACAACGAAAGACTTCAAGTTTGAGCAGCCCGCCCTCGAGAAACTCCGACAGGAGGAAACCACCACCTCTGTTCGAATGACCGTAGAGCAGCGAATCAATAAAGTGGACGAGACCGGAGCGGCGGAAGCCGTTATCACTATTCGGGACATTGCCTGTCGGGTCATCCAGCAAAACAATGTTCAGATCGATTTTGACAGCCGCCGGCCCGAAGACCAGGCCAATCCGCTGGCCAAACTGGTCGGTCAGTCTTATCTCGTCCGGCTGACCCCGGACGGCAAGGCTGAAGCCCTCGATACCAGCACGGTCAACACCGCCGACATCCCCGGACAGGAAGGACGTCTGGCATCCCGCCTTTTTGCCAAAGAAGAAATCGCCAAACGGCATGAAATCCTTGCCCTCCCCGACCTCGGTACACCGCTGAAAGTCGGTGCTGCCTGGGAACACATCGTCCCTTCTCCGCCGGGGCTTCTGTCCAGCAAAAACTTCCGCAAAGTTTATACAGTCACCGATCTGCAGCAGACCGACAGCGGAAAGACCGTCACCGTTGAAATGAACGCCTCCGAAAGCGCCGCCTCCCCTGATGCCGGCCAGGGCAGCATGGGCATCTTCGCCAAAATGCTCGACAACGAAAACCAGTACACCGGGAAAATGACAATGAATCTGGACAGCGGAAAGGTCCTCGAATACGGCGAAACCCTGATCAGCACCTACACCGCTCAAGAAATGAATCCCAAAGCCAAACCGGAACAGGAACCGGATACCCTGGTGATTCGCTTCATCCAGAGCATCGAACGAAAACTCGTTCAGTAATCTCTGGCCGCTGAAATGAACGCTTCGTCATCCATCAAAACAATCAGCCGAGCGGTAGAGGGGTTTATCTGTCTGGCGGGCGGTTTTCTCTGCGGATGCGGAACCATTCCGCGGGGAGAGTATATGGCCCTGGACTTCGAGGCAGTCCCTTCTCTCCGCTATCGGTTTGTCTCTTCTCGGGAAGTCCAGATTGAGCTGACCAGCAGTTCCGCCGGAAAAAAAGAAGATTCCAAACTGGCCAATGAATCGATTGAAATGGTCTTCCGCATCCGGCCGCTGGAGGCAAACCCCTACGGTCTTTCCACCCTCGAGTTTACCTGCGAATCTGTCGAGGTCAAACGGACAACGTTTTCAGGAAAAGCCGCCGGACCGGATGCGATGCAGTCTCTTCAGGGACGAACCTATACCCTTCAGGTCAGTCCGACCGGCCAAATTGAACTGACCGATTCCTTTCGGAATCTGCTCCGTGAAATCGGCCAGAAAAGTTTTATCGAAAAGGGAGACTCGGCTCAGCGCATCAAAGACCCCGATATGATTCTGGACTGGCTTTTCTTCCAGTATGCCCTTTGGGACCTGACGGCCTCCAACCCCAAACCCCTGCGGGGCGTTGCCCCCGGCTCCAGCTGGCAGAGCGAACAGTTCCTGCCCTGGCCGGTCCCGATTCAGAACCTGCCCAGCCGCATCATTACCTACACCGTAGAGACTATTGAAGATCATCAAGGAACAAAACTTGCCGCTGTCCGTGCCCACTATCAGCTTCGTGAAAAACCGTTGGTGAACTTCCCCCTGCCGTATGAAGGCAGCTACCAGATTCGCGGGTCTCTCTTCTCCGTCCTTCGCAGCTATCGACACGAGTCACTGGAAGGCACAGGCCGATTGGTCTTCAATCTCACCGACGGACGGCTCGAATCGGCTCAAGAGGACTACACGCTCCTAACCGCGGCGGACTTCATCCTCCCGCTGGGAGACAGTCTGCCGAAACTGACGGTTCGTCAGCATATTCAGATTGAACGGCTTTCAGACGGCTCCCAAAACGCCCTTCCGTCGGAAAGGAATACCAGTGGACAGTAAGAATCTGTGGGCCCCTTGGCGAATGCCCTACATTCAGGGCCTGCCCGAGAAAAGCCCCTGCTTTCTGTGTGACTACATCCGCACCCCGCAACAGGACCGGGACAATCTTGTGCTGTGGCGAACCAAACGTGCTGTCGTTGCCTTCAACCGCTTTCCTTACAACAACGGGCATCTCCTGATTGCCCCTCTGCGGCACATCCCGACACTGGAGGAAGCGGACAGCGATGAACTGCTCGAGATGATGAAACTGATTCGCGAAAGCCAGAAGGTGCTCTCGCTGGCGATTCACCCGCACGGCTTCAACATCGGAATGAACTTCGGACGCTGTGCCGGAGCGGGACTGCCGGAGCATATGCATATCCATATCGTCCCCCGCTGGGACGGAGACACCAATTTTATGTCCGTCTGCAGCTCCACCAAAGTCATCAGCCAGAGCATGTCCGAACTGTATGAGGAACTGACCCGCCTGTCGCGGGACCATCTACTGCCGAATCTGTAAATGAGAACGCCGCCTGCACCGTATGCCGTCACACCGCAAAACAGCCGCGGACGCAGGGTTCCGCAGCCGCCCCATCCCTACCGCGGCCCCTTCGAGCGGGACCGCGACCGGATTATCCACAGCGCGGCCTTTCGCCGCCTGGAGGGCAAAACCCAGGTTTTCATGCCCGGCGTCAATGACCATTACCGCACGCGGATGACCCACAGCATTGAGGTCGCCCAAATCGGACGAACCATCGCTCGGGCTCTGGGGCTTAGCGAAGAATTGACTGAAGCGGTCTGTCTGGCCCATGACATCGGCCACAGTCCCTTCGGCCACACCGGCGAGCGGGTCCTAAATCAGCGAATGGCCTCCTTCGGCGGCTTTGAACACAACCGCCAAGCCCTGCGGATTGTCGATTTTCTCGAAACCCCCTATCCGGACTTTCAGGGACTGAATCTGATGCATGAAACCCGACAGTCTCTTGCCGGCCATCAGGGGCCGTACGACTGCGGCGGCTCCGCCGAGTTTTCCGAACCGGTCTGCTGCCTGGAGGGGCAGGCTGCCAACCTGGCCGACCGCATCGCCTACAACTGCCACGACCTGGAGGACGGCATCCGCGCCCGGCTGATTGAAGAAGAGCAAGCCCGCGGCTGTGAGCTGTTTCGAACGGCTCAGGAGCAAATCCGGGCCGAGGCAATCGAGGACTTTGTCATCCGGCGAACCCGCACCGCCAAGGCAATTCTGGACCGGCTTGTCGGAGACGGGATTGAAACCAGCCGACGAGTCCTTCAGGAGGCCCGCATCGGCTCCCTCGAAGAAGTCTATCAATACGGACGGCCGCTGATTCAGCTCAGCGAACCCATACAGGCCCGGCTGGAGGAGCTGGAAGATTTTCTGAGGCGGCACCTGTATTCCCATCCAAACCTGAAAGCGGTGGATCGTCAGATTGAACAATGGCTGAATGATTTGTTCGACCGGCTGTGTCGGCAGCCCGAACGGATGCCCCGCTACTTTCGAAACCTGCTCAAAACGGAGGGCCTCCAGCGGACGGTTTGCGATTACATCGCCGGGATGACCGACCGCTACGCTTTGTCCCTGCTGGAAAAAGTTTGAGCCCTCCGACTGAAACCAGCGTAGAAAAAAATATGAAAGAATGGTTTGCGACAAGTTTTGGACTCGGCAAGGTGCCCGCTGCTCCGGGCACCTTCGGTTCTCTGCCGCCGGTGATTCTTTATCAGGTGTTCGGATTTCTTTGGCCTGCCGCAAATGTTTACGCGATGGCGGCGGCAGTTATCCTGTTCAGCTGGTTTTGTGTGCAGTTTGCACCCGCGGTCATCCGCCGCACCGGACAAAGCGACCCGCGCGAGGTAGTCGCCGATGAAACGGCAGGCCAGGCCCTCACCCTGCTGGCGATTGCCCTCATGGGGCCCGCTCATATCTGCAGTACGGCCGTGCTCGGGTTTGTCCTCTTTCGTCTTTTTGACATCACCAAACCGTGGCCGATCCGCAAACTCGAAATCCTCCCCGCCGGCTGGGGCATCCTGGCCGATGACCTGGCCGCAGGTCTATACGCCGCCGCCCTCTCCCTTCCTGCCATCCGCCTCCTCCCCGTCCTCTTCGGATAAACAACCCCAACGGCCCGCACATTCCAAATTAAAATTTTCTCTTTTTTCCTCCGTCAAAAAAACAAACGCGGCGGCACCCTGCCGTTAGGATTGTGTTCCGCCTTTCGACAAACCTTCATCCCCTGCTGCCGAAGCTCCCCAGAAAATCATTTGTGCAGCCATTCCGCTGAATCTTGTCCGGTGAGCGGATTTCGCCGGTACCGGACTCGCTGCCGGTCTCCCACCGTATCAAGATTAAGCATATTCTTTTACAGCTGCCGCTTATCATTCCTATATCTACGCCATTCGCTCGTTCTCTTCGTTAATACAACACGAAAAACCATCTAACAATCATTCAATCTATTGCTCATTCTATTTAAAAAATTTTTTCTATATATATCTCCGACGCTGCTGCTGTAAGACTTCAGCCGCTTTTTTTCAGCCATTGCTTTCGGGTATCCCCTGCAGGAGACAGTGCGCGCTGAAGAGCGTTTGGACACGGAATGTTTTCACAAAGGCGGGAGAAAGTGCGCGCTGAAGGAAGAGCGTTTAAACAGAACGTGTTTTCAAAAAAAGAAAGGAACAAATGGAGGAAATTATGAAAGGAAAGATGAAAAACAGATTGTCTTTGTTCGCGACCATGGCCACCTTCATTCTGCCGATGATATCCGCTTCGGCGACAGCATCAACAAATGTTATTGTGATGATCTCGGATGGTGCCTCATTCGGCGCCTGGGACGCAGCCGATTTATACGAATACGGCACAACCTGTGCGAGCCCGTATTTCGGTTCAGAGTGGAGCAAGTATTTAATGACGACTTATCCGCTGAATACTTCTTCGACACCAACCGGCAGCATGACCCCCATGGTCGGTTACGATCCTTCCAGGGCATGGGGGTTGGCCAGTTATAACACATCGTCCGGCTATCTCCATCAGAATGCCGCCGACTCTGCTGCCGCCGGCACGGCATTGAGTACCGGTCAAAAGACCTATAACAATGCCATCAACTGGAGCAATTTAAATGCACCCATTATGCCGACGCTTCCGGAACTGGCCAAGGCGAACGGCAAGGTTGTCGGAACGATTTCATCGGTACAATGGTCCCATGCTACTCCCGCCGCATTCAGTGATGCCCATGATGTCAGCCGCAATAATTATGAGGCCATTGCCAATGATATGCTCAACGGCAATGTGATGGATGTCATTATGGGCGCCGGCAATCCGGACTATACCAACAACGGCACCTTGAAAACCAGCGGCCAAGATTACAAATACGTCGGGGGACAAACTGTTTGGAACCAGCTGAACACCGACACGCATCCCAACGACTGGAAGTCCATTCAGACCAAAAGCGAATTTGAAGCTCTCGCCAACGGCGATCTGTCTATTCTGAACGGCAAAACTCGGTTGGTTGGAACCGCCCAGGTGGCTACGACGCTCCAGCAGGCTCGCAGCGGCTACAGCCATACCGACACGGTATTCAGCGATCCCTTTAATGTCTCCGTTCCTTCACTGGTAACAATGACGCTGGCGGCATTGAATGTACTCCAGCATCTCGACAACGGCAACGGAATCTTTTTACAGATTGAAGGCGGTGCGGTCGATTGGGCGGCTCATGCGAATCAGACCAGCCGTCTCGTTGAAGAGCAGCTTGACTTTAACAATGCCGTCAAAGCCGTGATCAACTGGATTGAAAACAACGGCGGCTGGGAAAACAACCTCCTGATTGTTACCACAGATCACGGCAATTCGATGCCGAGCGGAGAAAGTTCCAACATAATTCCTCACGAGCGGATCTCGCGGGACAACATAAATGCGGGAACATACACCAGCAGCAACCCGAACGGCGTTCGCTGGTGGAGCGGCAACCATACAAACGAACTGGTGCCGTTGTTTGCACGCGGGTATGGCGCTGACCGTTTTGCCGCTCTGGTGGACGGAATCGACAGCAATTTTGATCTCTACTACTCTGACTGGGCTGCCATGGGATTTAACGGGTGTTATATTGACAACACAGATGTGTTTGTTGTAGCGTCCTCGGTTATTCCGGAACCGGCTACAGTAGTAATACTCGGATTGGGCAGCGTGCTGATGCTTGTCCGGAAGAAACAATAATCGACGGCATCTTTTCAATCGCTGCAGGGGTACTTTTACGAGGGCAGGCAGGTCCTGCCCTCATTTTTCTTTTTTTGACAACTTTTCCGAACAGGCTTTTTCACGTTTTTCTCCTGACCACCTGTCTTCCTGTATTTTTGTCTTCCTCTCTTCTTCAGTCGGGTCTGGGGCGGTTTTGGGGAATGCAGAACCAAATCTGATTGTTTCTTCCGTCGTCGGGGGTATTTGAATTGTTCCGATAGAAAAATAGGGACTCCTTTTTGAGAAATTCGACGTGTCCGTCGAAAAAGGACAGGTTGGCGCCTTCCTTATGTCGGTAATAAACGGGATGCCACATACTGCGGGCGCGGTATTTGACGATGTCCTGCCCGTACTGATTCCAATAGGTTTTGTAGTCGGCGCCGGCTTTGCGGACCCAGATGTCGCCGGCGTCGGCAAACATAATGGCTTCGGCGGGGGTGCGGAGTGTTCCGACCCGGAAGCGGCAGGACCAGGTGCTTACCGGAATATTGCCGCTCCAGGAGACCGGACTGCGGGAGTCGGGGCCCCAGTCGGTCAGATTATAGCCGTAGCTGACGAAGTTGGCATAGGTCACGCCGGCCTGATTCCAGTAGGCCTCGTTGGATTGCCTGTCAGAGGGACAGAGGTACTCCGGCGGCAGGATATAACTGCTGCCAACATAGGCGCTTTGAAGACCGACCAGTTCTCGAAAGAGGGTGTTGGAGTTCCAGGTCGGTTCACCGCGTGCCGTCATCGTGGTGTCAATTACAGGCACATACCAATTGTCGCAGCGGGCAGCATAGAGTTCATTGGCTAACGCGAGGGTTTTCAAGTGCGTCCGGCAAACGACAGCGCGGGCGGATTCTTTGGCTTTTCGCAGGGCAGGAACAATGACGGCCAGCAGAAGGGAAACAACGGCAATGACAACCAGCAGTTCAATCAGCGTAAAGGCAGCAGGTCCGGTCTTTTTCGCTTCCATCCGTTTCCCGAGAAAAGAAAAGGCCGGCGTGTCTCCCGGCCCTTTCTTTGGATAAACCTTTATGCTTGTTGGCGGCAGATTCATGGTTTTATTAGGGCGTACAGCCGAGTTTGCTGCTCATGCAGTCCAGCCACGTGCGGGCAAGAACAACCAGATCCTGCAGGTCGATTTTGCAGTCACCGTTAATATCCCCATGTCCGTTTGGATATCGGGCGGGAATATCCGACGGGTCCTCATTGGCCGCTTCGCAGGCGTCTGCATACACTCCTACGTTCACCACATCTGAGGCCGACCCAATCTGGTCCTGAACCGTCAGCACAAAGAAGAACCAGCCGGTATTGTCAATCGTTACCTGAGTCGTCAGGCTGTTCGGATTGTGGATAACAACCTGCGTAGCCGGGTCTGTCTGGGTCAGAACCGGATCGAGGGCCCAGGCCACCGTCACCGGGCTCTTGCCGTCATCCACATACGAACCGGAGAGGGTAAACGTGACCTTGCCGTCGTTGGGAGTGCCGTCGTTCATCGTCAGCCAGACGTATTGATCGGCGCCGGCGTTGGCGCTGACCGGCGGAGCGTCGAAGGTTTGGAAGTACCAGGTGAAGCCCTTAATGGTGCCTATCGTGGGGTCATTGACATGGACGGCCCAGTAATAATATTTGTCCGACTGAACGGGATAGCCGGCCTCCGCCAGATTGATTGTGGAAGCCGTAATGTCATCGGCCACTTTCACAACACCGGGGTCCACCAGGACCGGTCCCAAATTGGGCTCTGTGGGAAGCAGCACATTGCTTTCCAGCACATACACATCCGCCGTAAGGGTATCGCCCGGACGATTGGGGTCCGGATAGGTCCAGCTGAGAATCGGGTTGGCCGGATTAAGTCCTCTGCCTACATAGGGCACCGGCTTGAGTGCCGGGGTTCCTCCCGGAATCGCAAAGAAAACGTTGTCAAAACCAAACCGGGCAATCCCCTGTCCGTTATAGTTTACATTTGTCAGAACCATCTTCAGGCTTTGGGTATTGGCAGGGATCGTGTACGGGGCTGAATACCGCCGCCAGGACGTCGTAACGGGAAACTGAACTGCATAATCATTTATCATGGCCGTATTCCAGGCCTCAATTTTCAGACCGCCCACGGTGTTGTTGCCGGCCGGCCCCAGATCAATCATGTCCGCCCCAAAAATAATGGTCGTTCCGACAGGAATTCCCCAGACGTTCAGGTTTTCATTGATAACCTGATACCAGACAGACCAGGTATTGTTGTTTGTTTGAAGCGTCACATAGCCGCCCGGGTTTCCACCGGAAGCCACATGGGCCGGTGCCCAGGGTCCGCCGCCGCCGGCCGCGTTCCAGTCGGCGGCATTGATATCAAAGCCGCCGTTGTTTACCAGAAACAGAGCCTGGGCCGGCACCGCCGATAAAAGAAGGATAAGCGCTGTCAGCCGCACCGCCTGCCTTCTGGGAAATCTTCCGATAAAGAATGCTGTTTGGGTCATACACAAACCTCCTGTATTGATTTTTTGAACCAAACCGATTGCTGTTTGCCAACCGCTCCGCTTGCTGTTAAGACTCTTGCTACTATACTTTTTCTTTCGGCTGTTTGCAAGAAGAAAAATTGAAAATTATCAAAAATTCTTGAATAGCAATCGATTGCTATCTAATATGGCAACACCGCTTTTTCCGGACCTTATTCCGTCTGATGCCCCAACAGAAACGTCTGCAACCTGTTGGGATACAAGCACTTCCAAACAAAGAAGGCCTGCAGATCCGACTCGTTGCAGCAACGCATAAACTCTCTGGCAGAATCCGCCAAGTAAGAAAGTTTTTTATTTTTTCCCTGAAAAAGGCTTGACATTCCTTTTCAAAAATCGTAAACTGTGCAATTAGAAACCGATTGCTATTGCCCTCAGCAAACTGTTAAGACGGCAGCGGCGAAAGAGCATCCTTGGAAAAAAAGCGGTGAAGTGTGTGTGAGGAATGAGTGGTTTTTATCATGAGAGGGAAACGTTTGAAAAGAGAAACCTACTTTTATGTGGAGGAAATGAGGATGAAAAAGGTATTCGTAATGGCTGCTCTCTGTTTGATTGGAGCCGCTCAGGCAGACGTGGTGGTCAATGGGGCTGACCCCGGCGCCACCTGGTTGGGCTATATGAATGTTTTTGATATGGGCATGAACTATCAGTGGGGAAGCCCGTGGGGCACGGCGCACCTTCGGGCCGGTTTTGCGGGCAATACGCTGCTTCTTCAGTCCAATACCAACTGCTGGAATCCGGCAGAACCGTATTGGGTTGTGAACGGCGCCCCCAACAAGATTATGGAAGGCAATTTCTATCAGGAATGGTACGGCGGTTTGGCCGGTCAGACGGTTACGTTTAATTATCTGGTGCTGAGCAACAATCTGGCGGCTGAAGGGTACAGCACAAAGGCGTTTATCAAAGTCCTGGATCCGGCCAGCGGATGGGCAACGATTAACATGGTGTCTGCGGACCTGACGCCGGGTCTTAATACCCTGACCCTGACGGTCAATCCGATTGCTCTGCCGGTTACGCAGGTCGGCTTTGCGGTTCTGGGGCCGGTCAGTGACCCGGCCGGTTCGATTGCCTCCAAAGCCGTGGTGATTTCTACCGTCCCGGAGCCGGCCACGCTGGCTTTGCTCGGTCTGGGCGGTCTGCTGCTCAGAAGGAAACAATAAAACCGGACTGCCCTGCGCCAAACACAAAAGGCCTCTTGAACAAAGAGGCCTTTTTCTTTGCAATTTTCGACAAGTCAGTCCTCCGAAGCTTTGAGTGACAAAAAAGAGCAGGAAATCATTTCGGATGAAATCGCCGCCTTCGGGGGGAACTGGGCGATACAGGATTCGAACCTGTGACCTTACGGGTGTGATCCGTACGCTCTAACCAGCTGAGCTAATCGCCCGTTTTCCGAAGCCAGTAAACTACAATCCGGTCGGATTGTCAAGAGGGATTTTTCAGAGCAACGAAATCCAAAATGACACAGATGGTTTGTTTCCAAAGACTTAAAGCACATTGGCTCCGAAGCCGCCGTCTGGAGAAAAACCGCTCCTTTCGGCGAAGGCACCCCGCGCGTCTGCTTTGTCCCCCTACAATGGTCTTAAAATCTGCCTACAGGTTTCTGCGGACTACAGCGGCAGCCGCCAGTTTTTTGGACGTTTGGCTCGACTCATCCGTTACCGTCATGGTGATACGAACATTCCGAACGAGCGAGGGCTGGCCGGGAACTGGGGACCATGTAAATGTCATCTCTGCAATATTTTCGCAAAGGACATAGTGGATCGGCGGGCCGGAGGAGGAGCAAACATCCAGATACAAAACGTTTCCATCAAATCGATAGATGATATCCGGTTGATCGTCACCGTTGCTGGCGATACGGCACTGGGTACTGTCCGCATTGACAACAATTTCGCGGGCCGTGCGGATGTCGTTTGTCATCCGCAGAAGGGCTGCACGGGCGATATTCATCTGTTTGGCCAGCGCTTCATTGTCCTTGTAGTTTTTCATGGAGGCGTCGAACGCCACCGCAACGGCCGTCATCAGAACGGCCAGGATGGTCATCGAAATCAGCACCTCCATCAGGGTAAAAGCGCTTCGAATAGGAAAACCTTTTTCCATAAGATTTCTCCCGAGATGTTACAGACGAGCCCGAATCCAGCTGGCCGAACTGATAGGCCGGTCCTTTTTCAGAATCGTCACCGTGATCCGGACAAAATCCGTAGGCCCTGGGACCGTCTGGGTCAGGTTCGAGGCGTTCACATACTGAACCTGTATCTGCTGCGTGAAGGCCGAAAAATCCTCCAGCAGATGTTTCTCCACGTCGATGGGCGGATTGTAGGACTGGCCGTCATAGGCCGGCAGAATATCAAACGGCTCTGAAGCCGTCATCTCCCGGATTTCTTCAATGAGAAACTCCGCTGTGGACAGGTCCACACCGGCGGCGTTCTTCATCGTAAAGGCGCTGCTGGTGCCCAAAAGAGCGGCAATCGCCAGGCCGATCAGCATAGCGGCAAACAGCGCCTCCAGAAGCGTAAACCCCTGTCTCCTTCGATATCTTCCGGGTCTCATAAACAGGTCTCCTTATCAGCCGCTGGTGACGACGCTGGACATCTTGAAGATGGGCAGAATAATGCTCATCGCAATAAAGCCCACCAGCAAGCCCATCACCACTATCATCAGCGGCTCAATCATGCTGGTTACCGTTTTAATAACCGTCCGCAGCTCGCGGGCATAAAACTGCGAAATATCATTAAGCACATCCCCGAGGGTACCCGATTCCTCACCGGACTGAATCATCTGAACCACATTGGAGGGCATCAGCGTAAACTGGGCTAGACTGGAGGCAATCTTCTTGCCCTGCCGGACCTCCTCAAACACCCCCTTCCACATCCCTTCATACAGGGTGTTGCCGGTAATTTGAGCGGTAATCGAGATGGTGTCGAGGATGGGCACGCCCGCATTGGTCAGCACCCCCATCGTATGCATGCTGCGGGTGATATACAGACTCCGGCAGAGGGTTTTCAGCAGAGGAATCCGCAGCTTTGTTCGGTCCCACCAGCGTTTGCCGAACGGGGTTTTGCGAGTAAAGTACCAGAATCCGACAAACAGCATCCCGATTGCCGGAAACACAATAAACCAGTACGTCCGGATGCCGGTGCTCAGAGCCATAATCAGTTTGGTCGGCGTGGGCAGCAGATGCTCCTTGCCTTCAAAGACAACCAGGAACCGGGGCAGAACAAACGTCAGCAGAAACGTCACGCAGGTGACGGCCATCACGCCGATGATAATCGGGTAAATCATCGCACTGATGACATGGCTTCGCGTCTCCGCCTCCTGGTCGAGGTATTCTGCCAGCCGCTGGAGCATCGAACTCATCGAACCGGAGATTTCCGCGGCCGCCACCATGTTGACATACAAGTTATTGAAGACCTCCGGATGTCCGGCCAGGGCCTGCGAGAAGCTTTTGCCGGCCTCAATCTGCTGCTTGAGGTCCAGAACAATCCGACGGAATTTCTGCTTTTGAATCTGCATCCCGATCGATTCGAGGGCGTCCTGCAGACTGATGCCCGCCCGCAGCATCACCGCCAGCTGGTTGGTAAAGTTCAGAATATCTTTGCGGCTGGGGCCGAATTCCACTCGAAAGCCCTGCGGCTTGGGTTTCGGGGCCGCATGCGAAACAGCCGCCGCCTCTTCCAGACGCTGTGAACGGGACGTTTGTGTGCCGAGTTTTTCAAGAATATTCATCGTCTCTTACTCCATCAGACGGTTGCTTTGGCTTTTGCAGAAGCAGCGGTTTTCCGAACGGGAGCCGGGGCAAGCAGTTTTTCCATTTTGGCCGGGTTGCTGGAGCGGTTAATCGCCTCTTCACGGTCAATATAGCCGGCCTCATACATCTGCTGGATGCTGTAGTCCATCGTCTGCATCCCCAGACGCCGGGAGGTTTCAATGATGTTGGGAATCTCATAAATCCGGTTTTCACGGATGCAGTTGCGCACTGCCGAGGTGCACAGCAGAATCTCCGTACAGGGCACCATGCCCGGCTGGTCGATGCGCCGGAACAGCGTCTGGGAAATGACGGCCTGGAGCGTATTGGCCAGCATCGCCCGAATCTGGTTCTGCTGGCTGGCCGGATAAATATCAATGATACGCTCGACCGTCTGAGAAGCGTTCACCGTGTGCAGGGTGGACAGCACCAAATGGCCCGTTTCGGCGGCGGTAATGGTCGCACTGGTGGTTTCCAGGTCGCGCATTTCGCCGACCAGAATGATGTCGGGGTCCTGCCTCAGAGCATGCCGCAGACCGGAGGCGAAGGTCGGACAGTCCGAACCGATTTCCCGCTGTTCAATCATGCACGACTGATTTTCAAGCAGATATTCGATAGGGTCCTCCAGTGTAATGATGCGTTTTTTGTATTTTCTGTTGATGACGCCGATCATGGAAGCCAGCGTGGTGCTTTTGCCCGACCCGGTATGACCGGTGACAATCACCAGCCCGCGGGGCAGGTCCGTCAGTTCCTTGACGATTTCTGGCAGATGCAGGTCGTCAATGTTCGGCACCTTATTGGAAATCGCACGGAAGGAAATCGCAATGCTTTCCTTCTGGTAATGGGCGTTGACGCGGAATCGGCTGCCGTCGTCAATCATGGTCGAAAAATCCAGGTCGCGCTTTTCCTCAAACTTCTTGAATTTTTCCGGCCCGACCATCTCCAGCACCATCGCCGCCGCATCCTCCGCCGTTACCTCCGGCATGTCCATCAGAATCAGCTCCGTGTTGATGCGCATCACCGGAGGCAGATTGGTGTTGATATGTACGTCCGATGCACCGGACTGAATGGCAACCGCCAGAATATCTTTGACTGAAATCATGCTTTCTTCCTCACTCGTTCCGTCCGTTTCTTTTCCGTCGAAGCGGTTTCCTCTGAAACTGCCGGCGATTCCGAAGCAGGTTTGACGGCTGGCCTGACCGGCGGTTCCTCTTCTTCCAGACGGACCTCTTCGGTCACCCGAAGGACTTCTTCTATCGTGGTGATTCCTTTTTTGACTTTCTGCAGACCGTCTTCAAACAGCGTCGGCCAGCCGCTTTTGGCGAAGGCCTTCCGCATGGTGTGGACGGAGGGGTCCTCGTGAATCAGCTGGCGGAACTTTTCATCCACCACCAGCAGCTCAAAGATGCCCGCCCGGCCGGAATAGCCGCTCTGGCGGCATTTGTCGCATCCTTTGCCCCGCATCATTTCGCTGATCTCAATCCGGGCCCGTTCAAAATACCGGCGCACCGAATCGGGAACAGGAACGGCTTCCTTGCAGTGCTCGCAGATGCGCCGCACGAGACGCTGAGCCAGGATGGCGTTCAGTGAGGCGGCAATCAGATACGGTTCTACACCGATATTCACCAGTCGGGAGACGCTGCTGGGAGCATCGTTGGTGTGCAGCGTGGACAGCACCAAATGGCCTGTCAGGGCCGCCTGGACGGCAATCCGGGCTGTCTCCTGGTCGCGAATCTCACCGATCATGATGATGTCCGGGTCCTGACGAAGCAGGCTGCGCAGGGCCGCTGCAAAGGTCATTCCGGCTTTTTCGTTCACCTGGACCTGATTGCAGTACTCCAGCTGATACTCCACCGGGTCCTCCACCGTCGAAACGTTCAGCCGCTCGCTGTCCATCTGGGCCAGGGCCGAATAAAGCGTTGTGCTTTTGCCGCTGCCCGTCGGGCCCGTCACCAGCAGAATGCCGTGCGGCAGCTCAATCTGCTCCTGAAAGGCCTTGAGCACCCGGGGCTCCATTCCCGATTTATCCAGCCCGAGCATAATGCTTTTGCTGTCCAGCAGACGCACCACCACCTTTTCGCCGTGGCAGGTCGGCAGCACCGACACCCGCAAATCCACCCCGCGTCCGCCCATAATCACGGCGATTTTCCCGTCCTGCGGAATGCGCCGCTCGGAAATGTCCAGATTGGCCATAATTTTCAGACGTGAGACAATCGCCGGATGCATTTTGGCCGGCGCCTGCTGGATTTCAAACAGCACCCCGTCGATGCGATACCGAATTTTGGTGTACTTTTCCTTCGGTTCAATATGAATATCGCTGGCTCCCTCCCGCAGGGCATTGCTGAGAATATAATTGACAAACTTAATGACCGGGGATTCGCCGGCGCTTTTTTCGAGGTCTTCGATGCTTTCTTCGCTCTCCTGGACCAGTTCGATTTCCCCCAAATCGCTGATGATTTCATCCACGTTGTAATCGAACTTGCTTTCGTCCAGCGCATCGCAGACGGCTTCGATATTCTGCGGCGTGCAGACCACCACCCGAAGGTTCATCCCCGTCTGGCGTTTGACGTCGTCAAACCCGAACACATTCGACGGGTCGCTGGCGGCCAGCACCAGCACGCCGTTTTCTACGGCCACCGGCATCAGATGATTGCTGCAAATGTAGTCCTTGTCGAGTTTCTTGAAGACCTCCCGGTCCACTTTTTCAGGTTCCAGGCGGACAAACTCATAGCCGTACAGACGGGCCTTGGCCTCCAGAATCGCATCGGGAGAGATGCCCTTCTTTTTCAGGTGTTTTTCCAGCTCCTCCCCGTGTACCTTCTCGGCCCGCAGTTCCTGAAGCTGTTCAGCGGTCAAAACCCCCATCTCCGCCAGCACATCCGCCAAATCGCGGACATGCAGAGCAGCCTTGGGCTCCGGACAATACAGATTCCTCAGGCCGGGGGCCAATTCAATTTGGCCGTTCTGATCTTCGAGGTCAGCCAGAGCCACCGGCTCCGGGGACGTTTTATTTTTTCCGAATAATCGCTTCATTCCTCTATTTTCAGCTCCACAGTAAGGTCTTCCCAGCCGAGAACCACCCGGTCCGGATGAATCTCTTTGACCACAAACCCGCTGACGGCGTCCCCGACATAGAGGACCTTGTCGCCGATCATGCAGCAGGACCGGTCCGCACGAGCGGTGATGCTCCACAGTTTCAGCCCGGCGGCTTTTCGCCGCATCTCTTCCTTCCGCATCAGGGCCTGACTGAACGACAGGTCAGGACCGCCGGAGGACAGCTCCTGACGGAAGGGGTTTTTCTTCAGGTCCGACACCGTAATCTGACCGAGCTCTGAAACCTGTGAAAATCGGCCGGCAACGGAATTCATCTGGGAATTCATATCTTTCTGAAAGGAGCTCAGCTGCGTCAGCACCTCGTCGATTTGAGAGGTTTCCGCCACCGTGGATCCCTGCGCCTCAGACGGCCCGGATTTTTTGACCATCCACCAGACCGCCGCTCCGCCGGTCAAAAACAGAATCATCAGGAGTATGGTTCCCTGCTTGACCGTTTGATTCCGAACGGCCGGACGCAGAAAATCCGAAGCCGCAGGCGACGGCGAAGCCGAAGCCCCTTCGTTTTCGATCCGGGCGGCAGCCGGCGTCTGACTTCCATCTCGCAAGAATGACAGCATAGCACAACTCCTCATACAAGGGGCCGCAGAGCAGCGGCCCGAAACGGTCCGTTACGCTTTGGAATTCTGGAAGAAAATACTCATCACAAA
>CALEDR010000026.1 GCA_937949545.1 uncultured Phycisphaerae bacterium | reverse complement strand
CGAGCGGCTCAGCCAAATTCACTTCCGTTTTCTTGAAGAGGTTGGGGGCGAATTTTTGACGGTCAGTTCACGAATTCCGTTAAAAAAACTGGCGGAGCTTCTGTGAACGTCAGGCGGAGCGGGCCTCTGCCGATTTTCCCTGAATCATTTTTCGCAGTGTTTCTACTGGGATGCCGGTGAAATCTTCGAAAACAGCCTGAGCATCGAAGGCCTCTCGGAGTTCATTCGGATCACCGCCGGCTGTGATGACGACATAGGGCATTCCTGCGGCACGGGCGGCCTTGAATCCGGAAGAGGAGTCTTCAAAAAGGATGCAGCGTCGGGGTGGAAGCCCCAGTCCTTCGGCGGTCTTATAAAGGATTTCCGGGTCAGGTTTGCCGTGTTGAACGTGGTCCCGGTAGAAAACGGCCCGGAAAAAGGGTCTGATATTCAGCCCGTCGAGGACAAAATCCACGTTGTCTTTCGGCGAGTTGGAGGCGGTTCCGCAGGGAATGCCGGCGGACCGAAGCTCCTCCAGCAGTTTCATCAGACCGGCCGTCGGTTCCATCACAGGTTTGTAGAGTTGTCGATAAAGAGATTCCTTTTCGTGTTCAATCTTGCGGATAAAGGCCTCGCTCACCTCCGTTCCGAAGAGGTTGGGAACGATTTTATCGTTGCTGCGGGCGTGGACTTTCTGGTGATACAGCTCCGCATCCATCGGAATGTTGTACCGTTTGCACAGTTCGAACCACGCCTGCCGATGATAGGCGGTGTTCGGCGTGATGGTCCCGTCTAAATCAAAAATAACGCCCCAATCCGGGGCGGATCGCCGATTCTGCATATTCTATCTCCGGTATTGCTGAACGAAAGCCCAGAGCGTATCGTCCTTCAGGCGAAATTGCAAGGGTTGAGTTGTTTTTACACAAGGGGGATGTCGTAATGAGAGGAAAAGATCTCCCGCTGGATGAGGCCGTGGAAGAAACGGCCGTCCTCCCGGATGAAAGCGGCGATTTGATCGATTTGCTCCTCGACAAAGCGGCTCTCGTTGGAGACCACGGCAATTCCAATCAGAGCGATTCGTTTGCTGTCTTGTGCAGCCACTTCCGAAACGGAGACATTGAAACGGCTGCGGAGACGCTCAATAATGCTTTTCACGATGCGACGTTTATCCTTCAGGGAACCGAGCCCGTGCAGATGAATGGGAATGGTCATTGTGCCGACAATCATACTGTTCTGAGATTACTCCAATTCTTCAAAAACCGGTTCCGCCAAAAGGGGCGGCAGATGAAGATAACGGGTTGTTTTTCTTTTTTGTTCAATATCTTCATAAACACGCTGAACCTGTTCAGCCGTCAGACCGATATGGGATGCAGCTTCTTCAGGTGCAATCCGGTGATTGTAAGCGTACAGGCATAGGTCCATTTTATCATACGGAAGCGAAAAATAAAACTCTTCCTGACTCTGGGGCATGGAATAGGTATCCGTCGTGGGAGGTCGGCTGCAGATTTCTTCCGGAATTCCCAGATATCGGCCCAGGGCATAAACCTGCGTTTTATACAGATGAGCGAGGGGCTTCACATCCGCCAGCCCGTCGCCGCCTTTGACAAAGAATCCCTGGTCATATTCGAGGCGGTTCGGGGTGCCCGCCACTGCGTAATGAAGCCGGTCGGCGTGGTAATATTCGAGCATTTTGCGGACCCGCTGTTTAAAATTGGTTGCTGCCACAATACCGCGGTAGGCGGCGGGGGTCAGGCGGGCCTGCCGACATTCTCCGTTCGGAGACTGCACCTGAACGCAAAAAATGCGGAACCCTGCCTTGTGATTCAGAATGGACGGAAGCAGCAGTTTGCACTTCCAGTCATCGCCGAACTCCGGGATGACTTCCCGAACAGCCCGATTCCGGCGTTCATAGCAGCCGAGGGTCTCCAGGACAGGAGTAATATTTTCCTCCGCAAAAGCAATTTGCAGATGCTCGGCTATCAGACGGCTCAGACGCATAGTGTCGGCGGAAGAATCCCGTTCCGGCATCAGCAGGCCGAAGACCCGGTCTTTCCCCACCGCACGGACACAAAGGGCGGCCGCAACGGAACTGTCAATCCCTCCGGACAGCGCTATGACATAGCCGGTTCGCTTCAGCTGCTCCCGGAGAAAGACTTGAAGAGCCCGGGTGATGGTCTCCACGAGCTGTTCACAGGGAACTTGAAAAAGTTCCTGAGCGAAACCGTTCATTCCGACTGCTCCTGCATTGCCTTGAGAAGTTTTTTGTCCACTTTGCCGTTGGGGGTTTTGGGCAGAGAAGGCAGAATCGTTACCTGTTTGGGTACCATAAACGATTCCATGTTTTTGGCGGCAAACTGGAGAATATCCAAAGGGGTCAGGGAAACGTCCGGTCGGAGTACGACAAAAGCCGCTGGAACCTGCCCGAGAATCGGTTCGGGTAAACCGATGACGGCGGCCTCGGCGATTCCCGGCATTTGGCAGAGGATGTTTTCAATCTCTTTGGGACTGACCCGTTCTCCGCGCGTTTTAATTATATCATCTTTGCGTCCGAGGAAGTAGAGATACCCCTCTTCGTCCGCCCGAAATAGGTCTCCGCTGTAGAGCCATCGCTGTCCGGTTTGCGGGTCGGTTCGATAAACACGGGCCGTCAGTTCAGGGTCTTTCCAATATCCCTGCATCACATTCGGACCGCGGACAATCAGTTCACCGACCTGGCCGGGCGGGACATCATTGCCCTGCTCATCGACAATCCGCGTCTGGCAGTTCGGCATGGCCTTGCCGACTGACTGGGGCCGAATGTCAATCTGGTCCGGCGGCAGATAGCCGACCCGTTTGCATTCAGTCAGTCCGAACATGGAGTAAAATCGAATATGCGGGAATAAGGCCCGAAACTGACGGAGGTGTTCGACGGGCAGGGCCGCTCCGGTGTTGCTCACGTATCGAATCGAGGAAAAGTCATAGTGAGACAAATCCTGGCGGT
>CALEDR010000025.1 GCA_937949545.1 uncultured Phycisphaerae bacterium | reverse complement strand
TTTTTTTATTTAGGAATTCAATTTGGATATGCCTTTAAGGTCGTTAATGGATAATTTTTATGTTTCTCTACTATTTTGTAAAAAAAAAGTAAAAAGATTAAATCTGTGCTATTTCCTTATAAAAGCCCATCTGTGTGGGGTTGTGGTAAAGAGTATTATAATACCTTTTTTGTCTTGTTAAGATTTGTTTTTCATTGGCAGCCAAAGCTTTTTTTGGGGGTTTTATGAAAAGAAGTCTCTTTCTTTTTATTTTTCTGATTCTCTGTTCCAATTTGATGGCGGCGACAAGGTATATGGAAAACCTTAACAGAGGGGTGATTGCCGTCCGGTCTGGAAATTCTAATTATATTGGATGGAGATTGCTCGGAACGGATCCTGCAAATATTTCATTTAATGTCTATCGGGATTCTGTAAAAATCAATTCGTCACCTATAACCAACTCAACGAATTTTTTGGATACGGGAGGAACACTCTCCAGCAGATATAGGATTGTCCCCGTGATCAATGGTGTTGAACAAAGGGCCACAAAAGCGGTTGGGGTTTGGTCCACAAATTATCTGACTATTCCTCTTCAAGTGCCTTCCGGTGGTACTACGCCAGATGGTGTATCGTATACATATAGTCCCAATGACTGCAGTGTCGGTGATCTGGACGGCGATGGCCAATATGAGATTATTGTCAAATGGGATCCGTCGAATTCCAAGGATAATTCCGTGTCTGGTTATACCGGGAATGTTTATTTGGATGCCTATAAATTAGACGGCACGTTCCTGTGGCGGATCGATTTGGGGATTAACATTCGCGCTGGGGCCCATTATACTCAGTTTATGGTCTATGATTTGGACAGTGACGGACGTGCCGAAGTGGCCTGCAAAACCGCTCCCTATACTGTGGATGGTCAGGGCAATTATGTCCTAATGCCGGGGGATGTGCTGCGAGATTACCGCAATTCCAGCGGTTATATTCTTTCGGGGCCGGAGTATTTGACGATCTTTGACGGATTGACAGGCGCCGCTTTGGCGACAACCTATTATGTCCCGCCTCGGGGAACGGTGAGCAGTTGGGGCGATTCTTATGGGAACCGAGTCGACCGCTTTTTGGCCTGTGTGGCTTATCTGGATGGGCAGCGGCCCAGTCTTGTCATGTGCCGGGGGTACTACACCAGAGCGGTTCTGGCGGCGTGGGATTGGCGAAACGGTCAATTGACTCAGCGATGGGTGTTTGATACCAACAATGGGTATTCCTCTTATACAGGACAAGGCAATCACAATTTAAGCGTGGCAGATGTGGACGGCGACGGCTTTGATGAAATTGTATATGGGGCCTGTACGATTGACCATAATGGAAAGGGACTGTATTCGACGGGGCTTGGCCACGGCGATGCTCTGCATGTATCCGATATGGACCCAGACCGGCCGGGATTGGAGGTTTGGCAATGTCATGAAGCCGCGCCGTATGGGGCCTCTTTTCGAGATGCCAGAACGGGAGCAATTATTTTTCGTTATACGGCAAGCGGTGATACAGGCCGGGCCTGTGCGGGCGATATTCGAGCGGATTATCGGGGATATGAGGTTTGGGCTTCAACCGGTGTGCCTTTATCGACCTGCACAGGAATCAATCTGGGAAGCCATTCGAATCCAATCAATTTTATGGTCTGGTGGGACGGAGATTTGCGGCGGGAATTCTTGGACGGTATCGTGATCAGTAAGTACGGATCAGGAACCTTGCTGACAGCCACCGGTTGTTCGGCCAATAATGGAACTAAAAACACGCCCAGCTTGACGGCTGACATATTCGGTGACTGGCGGGAGGAAGTTATCTGGCGTACCAGCGACAATACCGCTCTTCGGATTTATACAACGACCACCCTCACCAACTATCGGTTTTATACACTGATGCACGACCCGCAGTATCGACTGGCGATCGCCTGGCAGAATGTGGCGTATAATCAGCCGCCGCACCCGAGTTTTTATCTGGGAGATGGGATGTCTGCCCCGCCGGTACCGGATATTCTTTTAGTTGGGGGCGACTGGGTGTATGGCGATTTTACGGATGACGGCATCGTGAATCTGGATGATTTGCCTTCGTTTGCGGATCTCTGGCTTCTAGATGATTGCGGTCTGACCACGGGACAGGATTTGAATAATGACTGCCGGATTAATTATTACGAATTCGCGGTGTTTGCCGAAAATTGGAAAGTGCCGGATTGGATTCCGCCGGCGGCTCCTGCCGGCCTGCTGGCTTGGGCCGGCGACGGCAAAGTCACACTGGACTGGGCTGACAATGACGAAAGCGATTTGCTCGGGTACAATGTGTACCGTTCCACAATATCCCGCAGCGGCTATGTTTTGCTGAATGCGGAACCCTTGACGGATTCGGCGTATGTTGATATTTCTGTCCAGAACGGAACGATGTATTATTATGTTGTAACAGCCGTGGATCTACTGCTCAATGAGTCGAGGTACTCGAGCGAGGTTTCTGCGCTGCCGAATCTTATTACCACCGTTTTGCTTCAGGAAAACCAGCCGGGATTTATCGGGGTTTTCACGGGGACGATTGACAATAATCATGCCGGCTTTACCGGGGACGGTTTTGTGAATACAACCAATGCGGTGGGACAGTATATTGAATGGTCCGTATATGCCCCGTCGGCGGGAACGTACCAGCTGCAGTGGCGCTATGCCAACAACAGCACCAACAACCGAACCGGCACAGTAAGTATCAATGAGATTACGCAGGCCGAAAATATTAGTTTTCCGAGTACGGGTGCCTGGTCAACATGGGCCACAACTTCTTCCGTTTCCGTGTCTCTGTCCGCCGGAAACAATCGGATTCGGCTGATTGCGGAAATGTCAGAGGGATTGGCGAATATTGACTGGATGTCGGTGACAGGGGCTTCTCCTCTGCCGGGTTCATAGAATCAGTCTTTGTCAGGGAGGACAAAATGAGAGGTTTTCACTGGGTTTTGGTTTTGGGGGTTTTGGCCACAGGCCTTACAACCGCACAGGACAAGGCCGAGGCAAGAGAAGGAAAGACTGCCGCCAAACCGCTGTATCGAGATCCGGTGTATGACGGGGCAGCGGACCCGGTGCTGGTCTGGCATCCGGATGAAAAGAAATGGCTGATGTTTTATACCAATCGCCGGGCCAATGCTGCGGAAGCCGAAGGAGTCAGCTGGGTGCATGGAACGCCCATCGGGATCGCGGAATCCGCCGACGGCGGGGCGACCTGGACCTACCGAGGAACGGCCAACATCGGCTATCAAAAGGGCGACGATACCTACTGGGCCCCTGAGATTGTCGAACAGGAAGGCACCTGGCATATGTACCTAACCTATGTGCCGGGAATTTTTCGAGACTGGAACCATCCGCGGCAGATTCTTCATTTAACCAGCCGGAATTTGGTTGACTGGAAGTATGAATCGACGCTTTCTCTTTCCTCCGACCGAGTGATTGATGCCTGTGTGTTTCGACTGCCCGACGGCACGTGGCGGATGTGGTACAACAACGAACGGGACGGCAAGTCCATTTATTATGCAGACAGTCGGGATTTGTATCATTGGGAAGATAAGGGCAAGGTTCCAGGGCAGTGGCGGGGCGAGGGGCCGAAGGTCTTTTGGTGGAGGGGGTTCTATTGGATGCTGGTGGATGTGTGGGATGGGCTGGGTGTGTACCGCTCGTCCGACGCCCTGAACTGGGAGCGGCAGAAGGACAACCTGCTTCGAGAGCCGGGGACGGGAGCGGATGACCAAGTCAAAGGCGGCCATCCGGATGTGGTGGTCAGCGGCGACCGGGCGTTTGTGTTTTATTTCACGCATCCCGGCCGGCGGGGAGAGGACGCCCGAAAAGACGGGTTTGAACAGCGGCGCAGCTCGATTCAGGTTGCCGAACTTTTTGAGAAAGAGGGACAGCTTTTCTGCGACCGCAACCAGCCGGTGAAGATAGGCCTGAAAGGGACCTCCGTGGGCCGCAAGGAAATGCAGGCGGTTTATGAGCAGGTGAAAACGCCGTATAAATATGGTGTCGTGATTGAGCCGCCCGCAGGCAAGATGGTGGACGGACCGACAGTCTTTCGTCATCAGGGCCGTTGGTATATGGTTTATTTTCAACTGGAAGATAAGCCGACGGGGTATACGACCCATCTGGCGGTCAGCGAGGATTTGGTGCACTGGAGCCCGCAGGGGGTGATTCTGCCTCGCGGGCAGGAGGGCGCCTGGGACCGGGCGCAGGCCGCCGGCGGGATTGCTCTGTACGATTATCGGTGGGGAGGGGACTATGGGCTGCATACCCATGACGGCAAATACTGGCTGTCTTATCTGGGCGGGGAAAAGGAAGGGTACGAAACGCCGCCGCTGTCCATCGGGCTGGCTTGGACGGATGACCCGATGGCGGCCAAACCCTGGCAGCGTCTGTCCGGACCGGTTCTGCGTCCATCGGACCCGGATGCACGCCTTTTTGAGAGAAGGACTTTGTTTAAGAGTCATATTCTTTATGACCCGCAGCGGACAGTTGGGGCTCCGTATGTGATGTTTTACAATGCGGCCGCCCGGGAGGGGGGAGAGCGGATCGGGATGGCTGTTTCGGATGATATGGTGCAGTGGAAGCGGTTTGGACCGGGGCCGGTTGTGGAAAACCGCTCGGCTGACGGAAAGCCCGGTATCAGCGGGGACCCGCAGATTGCCAAGATCGGCGAACTTTGGGTGATGTTTTATTTCGGGGCGTTTTGGCGGCCGGGGGCGTTTGATACCTTTGCCTGCTCGTATGATTTGGTGAACTGGACCAAATGGGACGGCCCGGATTTGATTGTCTCCTCCGAACCGTGGGATCAGACGTATGCCCACAAGCCCTGGGTTGTCTATTGGAATGGAATCGTTTATCATTTTTACTGTGCGGTCGGACAAAAAGGCCGGGTTATCGCCCTGGCGGCTTCAAGAGACCTGAAAAAGACGGCGGAACCGTAAAGCCGTGCTGATAGAAAACTATGCAGAGGAGTTTTTATGAATTTGCAGAGACTCGTTTTGGTTCTGGGTCTGCTGGGACTTTCCGTAGCGGCCGCGGCCAGAGAGTTTAACGCCTGTGAATACGGGGCGGTACCGGACGGAAAGACCGTCAACACAAAGGCAATTCAAAAAGCGATTGACGCCTGCGCACAGGCCGGCGGCGGGACCGTGGTCTTTTCACCAGGAACTTATTTGACCGGTTCGATTTTCCTCAAAGAGCGAGTGGATTTCCGGGTGGATGAGGGAGTGCTGATAAAAGGGGTTCAGGATGAATCGGAGTATCCGGACGTTTATACCCGTGTGGCCGGCATTGAGACAGACTGGCCGGCAGGGCTGATTAATGCCCATAATGTTTCCAACGTGCGGATTTACGGAAAGGGGACCATCGACGGGTCCGGTTCGATGTGGTGGGATAAATACTGGATGATGCGGCGGGAGTATGACCCCAAGGGGCTGCGCTGGGTGGTGGATTATGACTGCAAGCGGCCGCGGCTGATTCTGATTTATAATGCCTCTAATGTGAAGCTGGAGGGCCTGACGCTTCAGGAGCCGGGCTTCTGGACGGTTCATATCTGCTACAGCACCAATGTGGTCGTGGACGGCCTGACGATTCGAGCCAATCTCGACGAGCGGGTCGGGCCCAGTTCGGACGGAATTGATATTGATTCGTCCTCCAACGTGCTGGTGCAGAACTGCGATATTGACTGCAACGATGACAATTTCTGCCTGAAGGCTGGACGCGATGCCGATGGGCTGCGGGTAAATCGCCCGACCTATAATGTGGTGATTCGGGACTGTATCGCCCGCCGCGGGCACGGTTTGATTACCTTCGGCAGCGAGACGTCCGGCGGGATTTATAATGTGGAGGCGTATAATCTGAAGGCATACGGGACCAGCACCGGTATCCGATTCAAATCGACGCAGGGACGCGGCGGAACGGTGCGGGATGTCTGCCTGCATGATATTCAGATGCACAATGTCCGCGAGGCCGTCAAGCTGGATTATGACTGGTATCCGGCGTACAACACGGTGCCGGAGGAGGTGCGCAGACAGCTGGAGGCGGAGGGCCGGGAATTTCCCAAACACTGGAAGGCGCTGCTGCAGCAGGTGCCGGAGGATTTGGGGACACCCTATATTCGAGATATTACCCTACGGAACATCAAGGCCGTTGATTCCGAGACAGCGATTTCTGTCAGCGGACGAAAGAATCAGCCGGCCGGATCTTTTCTGCTGGAAAACATTGAGATCACGGCCAAAAAGGCGGGCGTCATTAAGAATGCGGAAAACTGGGTCTTTCGAAATGTCCGGATTCAGACGGAAGACGGCTCAAAAGTTCGGTTTGAAAACTGCCGCAATATGACGGGGCTTGAATGAAAACAGCAGCGGATTTTTGGAGAATGGCGTACAGAACAGCGGTTCTCCTTTGGATTGTTTTCTTTCTTTCAACTCCGGCACTTGCCCTTCAGGTTGGCGGGATTTTCGGGGATTCAATGGTGCTTCAGCAGGGCCGTCCGATTCCGGTCTGGGGGAAGGCGTCGTCAGGGGAGGAAATCACCGTCCGGCTGGCCGAGCAGAAAAAGAGTGTACTGGCGGATGCGTCGGGCCGGTGGTGGGTTGTGCTGGAGCCGATGCTGGCCGGCGGGCCGTATAAATTGGCTGTTTCCGGCAAGACTGAACAGCGGCTCTTTGAGGATGTGTGGGTCGGCGAAGTGTGGCTTTGCTCGGGCCAGTCGAATATGGATATGACGGTCGCTCGGGAGGACCGGTACTGGTGCGGCGTGCTCAACGAGGAGGCGGAGGTGGCGGCAGCCAACTGGCCGGGCATTCGGGTCTTTGATGTGCCGTTTCGAACCGGCGATGAACCTGCAGAGGATGTGGAGGGCCGCTGGGAGGTCTGTTCCCCGGCGACGGTTGGGCGTTTTTCGGCGGCGGCGTATTTTTTTGCCCGCGAGATTCATCAAAAACTGAATGTGCCGGTCGGGCTGATTACAACGGCTTACGGAGGCAGCACCGCCGAGGCCTGGATAAGCCGAAAGGCCCTCGAGGCCGGAACGGACCTGCATTTTCTGCTGGAGGAATACGCCCGAAAATGCCAAGAGTATGACAGTGGGGCGGCTCAAAAGAAGTATGAAGCGGATTTAGCCGCCTGGAAAGAGGCCTCCGCCAGGGCCGAAGCCGCCGGACAAAAGCCCCCGCGCAAACCCGCCGCTGTGAAGAATCCGCATCTGGACCAGCACAGTCCTTGTGTGCTGTTTAATGCGATGGTTTCACCGCTGATTCCCTATGCAATTCGCGGGGCCTTGTGGTATCAGGGGGAGTCCAATATTCCGACGGCGGCGGTGTATGACCGGATTATGGAAACGCTCATCCGGGACTGGAGAAGCCGCTGGGGACAGGGGGATTTCCCGTTCGTGTATGTGCAGCTGGCCGGTTACGGCAGGCCGCCGTCGGAGCCCTGCCGGGGCGGGGGAACAACGCGGGTGCGGGAAGCCCAGGCGAAAAATCGCCGTCTCCCCAATGTTGCGATGGTCACGGCCGTCGATATCGGGGAGTCAGACAATATTCATCCCAAGAATAAACAGGAAGTCGGCAGGCGTTTGGCCTTGGCGGCCCGCGCATTGGCTTATGGGGAAAAAAAGATTGAGTACTCCGGTCCCGTCTTTGAAAATATGGCGGTTGAAGACAGCTGCATTCGTCTGTCATTTAGGCATATCGGAGGCGGACTGGTCTTGAAAGAAGGCAGCCCGAGCGGATTTGCGGTTGCAGGTCCGGATCGAAAGTTTTTCTGGGCGGAGGCCCGAATTGACGGCGATACGCTGGTAGTCTGCTCCCCGCAGGTCCAAGAGCCGCTGGCGGTGCGCTATGCTTGGGATGATTTTCCTTTTTTGACTCTGTATAACACGGAAGGGCTGCCTGCTGTTCCTTTTCGCACAGATAATTTTGAATAAGGACAGGAGTGTGAAATGAATCAATTTTTCAGATTGGCCCGGCGAGCGGCGGGCCTGATCCTTGCGCTGGGATGGATGGGATTTGTTTACGCTGCGGAGACGGAAATCGTTTGGCCAACCCCCACGGCCCAGAATAAGCCGTGGACGCGGTGGTGGTGGATGGGCAGTGCTGTCGATGAAGCGAATTTAACGTATTTGCTGGAAGAGTACAGCAAGGCCGGCCTTGGGGGGGTAGAAATTTGCCCAATTTACGGCGCAAAAGGATACGAGGAGCGGTTTATTGATTTTCTTTCGCCCAAGTGGATGAAGATGCTGGCCCACACGGTAGCGGAGGCGCAGCGGCTGGGAATGGGGGTGGATTTAACCACAGGCACCGGCTGGCCGTTCGGCGGGCCGCATGTACCGGATGAGCTGGCCTCGATGAAGGTGCTTTGCGAGCGGTATTCGGTTTCCGGCGGGCAGGTTTTTGAGGCATCGGTTCCAAAAAATCCGAGGGCTTATCTGATGGCTTTGATTGCCGTTGCCGCGGATGGACGCCGAACTGATTTGACGGCAAAGGTCAAAGAAGGCAAGCTCCGCTGGGAGGTGCCGCAGGGGAGCTGGACAATTTATGAATTGGCGGGCCGGCGTCCGGTGCAGAAAGTCAAGCGAGCCGCTCCGGGCGGTGCTGGAAACGTCCTGGACCCGTTTGCGGTGTCGGCACTCGAAATGTATCTGTCGGCTTTTGACAAAGCCTTTGCGAAGTACGGCGGCAAGATGCCGCGGGCCCATTTCCACGATTCGTTTGAGTATTTTGAGGCGGACTGGACGGCGGATTTCTTCCGGGAGTTTCAGAAGCGGAGGGGCTATGACCTGCGGGATTATATCGAATTTTTATTTAGCGAGGATTTGTCAGAAACGGCCGCCCGCGTGAAGTGCGACTACCGCCGGACGCTTTCCGACCTGCATATTGCCTATATTAAACGGTGGACGCAGTGGTGTTATCGATACAAAGGGCTGTCCCGCAATCAGGCCCATGGGGCGCCGGCTAATCTGATTGATTTGTATGCCGCTGCGGATATTCCGGAGACGGAAATCTTCCGTTCGGTGGACAGCCGACAGATTCCGATGCTTAAGATGGCCTCTTCAGCAGCTCATCTGAAAGGGCAGACTTTGGCCTCTGCAGAATCCTTTACCTGGCTGAGGGAACATTTTCAAACTTCTCTGGCAGATGCAAAAGCGGCGGCGGATTTTCTCTTTTTATCCGGCGTCAATCATATCTTTTTTCACGGCATTCCCTATTCGCCGAAGGATGCCCCCTGGCCCGGCTGGCAGTTTTATGCATCCGTCAACTTTGGTCCTGACGGCGGGTTGTGGGAAGACCTGCCGGCATTTACGGGTTATTTGACTCGCTGTCAATCCATCCTTCAGGCCGGCAAGCCGGATAACGAAATTCTGCTGTACTGGCCTGTTTATGATTTGTGGCAGGACGCTAAGGGCTTTTATACGGCTTTTCGAATCCACAATCAGGACCAGTGGTTTTATGATACTTCCTTTTATAAAACAGCGTCAACCTTGTGGTCTAAGGGTTACGGATATGACATTATCTCCGACCGTTTTGGGCAAAAGGCCTCTGTGAAAGAGGGCAAAGTTGTTCTCGGAGGCAATTCGTATTCGGCGGTTTTGATTCCGGCCTGCCGCCTGATGCCGACAGAGACGCTGGAGACGCTGCTGAAGCTGGCCGACAAGGGGGCCGTGATTTTGTTTGATTCCAGTCTGCCTTCGGATGTTCCGGGACTGAAAGATTGGCAGAAGAGACGAGAAAAGCTGAACAATGCTCTGCAGTCTCTTGCTTTCCGGAAGGAGACGGCCGGTTCCTTTCGTTCTTGTGTGCGAAAGAAAGGAAAGATTTTGGTCGGGGACATCGAGCCGATGCTTCAGGCCGTCGGGATTGGCCGAGAGGTGTGCACCGATGCGGGCATTCAGTTTGTTCGCAGGAGTCATTCGGAGGGGTACTATTATTTTCTGGTGAATCAGAGCGAAAAGCCCCTGGAACAGTGGATACCGCTGGGCAGGCAGGCTTGTTCCGCCGTTTTGATGGACCCGCTGCATTCGGAGCGGGTGGGTCTGGCAGCTGTTCGCAGCGAAGGCGGACAAACGCAGGTTTACATCCAGATGACGGCGGGACAGTCGCTGATTTTGAAGACCTTTTCCAAAGAGCTGCCGACGGCGCCTGCGTGGACCTATCTCCGTCTAGGCTCAAGTTCGATTCCTTTAGATGGGCGATGGACGGTTGAGTTTATCCAGGGCGGCCCTTCGCTGCCGAAGCCGCGCCAGATGGAGCGGCTGGATTCCTGGACTCGATGGGGTGATGAGGAGACCGAACGGTTTGCCGGGACGGCTCGTTATACGCTCGAGTTTGAGAAGCCCGCCGGCATCGCCGAGGATTGGATTCTCGATTTGGGGACGGTTTGCGAGAGTGCACGGGTGCGGCTGAACGGCAAAGAAGTTGGGATTTTCTGGACGCCGCCGTATGCGTGTCGAGTCGGCGGACTGCTGCGCGACGGTCTCAATAAACTGGAGATTGATGTCGCCAACCTGGCGGCTAACCGCATTCGAGATTTGGACCGCCGGCAGGTTCGATGGAAATATTTCTATGATATTAATGTAGTGAATATCGACTATAAGCCGCTTAATGCGGCGGACTGGCCGCTTCGGGATTCGGGTCTGTTGGGGCCGGTGCGTCTGATTCCGGCTAAAGTTTTGAATCCGCTTGCCGAACCAAACCGAAAAGCGGATAAGCCGACTCTTTTTATCATCGGGGATTCCACAGTGAAGAACAACACCCGCGGCCTTGAGGGCTGGGGGGACCCGATAGCGGACTTTTTTGATCTGACGAAGATATCTGTCCAAAATCGGGCTATCGGCGGGCGAAGCAGCCGGACTTTTTGGACGGAAGGGAGGTGGAAAAGGGTTTTGGAGGAGATGAAGGAGGGAGATTTTCTGCTGATTCAGTTTGGGCACAACGACAGCGGACCGCTGGCGACAGGCAGGGCTCGCGCTTCTCTGAAGGGAATCGGCGACGAGACGGAAGAGGTGGTTTTGGAGGCAACAGGGCAGAAGGAGGTCGTTCATACCTATGGGTGGTACCTGCGAAAATATGTTCGTGAAGCGAAAGAGAAGGGGGTTCAGCCGATTCTTTTATCGCCGGTTCCCCGCAACATCTGGAAAGACGGCAAGTTAACAAGGGCCGGTTCCGATTATGTTGCGTGGGCGGCACAGGTTGCCCAGGCTGAGGGGATTCCTTTTATTAATTTAAATGAATCGATTGCCTGTGTGTATGAACAGCAGGGACAGGAGAAGGTCACGCAGGAGTATTTTTTAGAAGATCATACCCATACAACCCAGGCCGGAGCCCGTCTGAGTGCTCAAATTGTGGTTCAGGAAATACAACGGCTGGACCGATGCCTGCTGGGGCAATATTTGAAATAATTCCATTACAAGGTATAGTATATAGACAAACGTTCTTCGGAAATTCAAACATTTCTTGACTTTCGAAAAAACTGTTCTATAATTCAAAATTAACCGACGCTGGATTTTCAGGCGGAAAGGGTGAGTTATGACAGTTAAAGGAAATGTAAGTCGTGCGGCTGCATAGCGTTACATCCTGTATTGTGCAGCGGTGCAGGGTGCACGGACGGCTTGTTGCTATAGAAAATGATTCTTCAGGGAACCTGCAGAAACGGCGGCGATTCCGGAGAACCGAGGTTATGGCCGACTAAACGGACAATTTTTTCGGCCCGGCTTCGTGAATCTGGTGAGAAAGGGCCGACGGTTTGCAGGAAAAAGTGGTAACCTGAAGGTTTCCACTTTTTTGTTTTTATTGGATGAAGGATGCGGATTTTATGAATCAGGATGTATTACGAATCGTTGAGAACATTTCGCGGGACAAGAATATTGACAAGGAATCCGTTTTTCAGGACCTTGAAGCCGCGATGGTTTCGGCAGCACGCAAGCATTTCGGGGCTCCGCCGGAAAGTGATATTACGGTTCATATTGACCGAAAAACCGGGGATATTTCCGCTTTTAAGGACGGCAGTCCGATTGATATTCAAAGATTAGGGCGGATTTCGGCGCAGACAGCCCGTCAGGTGATGATTCAGAAACTCCGCGAGGACGAACGGGAAAGTATTTTTAGTGAATATGCTCAAAGGAAAGGGGAGATTGTCAACGGAACCGTCGCCCGTTTTGAAGGCGGCGTGCTCGTTGTAAACCTCAGTCCCCGAGTCGAGGCGATTTTGCCCAAGTCCGAGCAAATCACCGGTGAAACGCACCACCCAGGCGAACGAATCCGGGCGATGATTCTGGACGTGCGGGAGGCTTCCAGCCAGGTGAAGATTGTCTTGTCACGCACTCATCCTGATTTTATTCGCCGTCTTTTTGAACTGGAAGTGCCGGAGGTCAGCGAAGGGATTATTGAAATCAAAGCCCTGGCGCGAGAGGCGGGCTATCGAACCAAGATAGCCGTTGATTCTGCCGATGACAAGGTGGATCCAGTCGGGGCCTGTGTTGGGGTTCGAGGAAGCCGGATTAAAAATATTGTCGAGGAACTTGGTGGGGAAAAAATCGACATCGTTCCCTGGAGCGACTCGTCGCAGGTCTTTATCGCCAATGCGCTCCGGCCCGCCAAGGTTAGCGAGATTGCCATTTGTTTTGAGCTGGGACGGGCAACGGTGGTGGTGCCTGAAGACCAGCTGAGTTTGGCGATCGGAAAACACGGGCAGAATGTCCGTCTGGCGGCTCGTCTGACCAACTGGGATATTGATATTTTGACCCCGCCGGAGTATAACCGAGAGGTCGAGCGGCTTTCCGCCTGCATCGGAAAGATTGAGGGGGTGGATGATTCTTTTGTCGATAAACTGCTGGCGCTGGGAATCATCTCGGTGTTGGACCTGGAGGAAGTCGGGGTCAAGCCGCTGGTAGAGGAGCTGAAGATTTCCGAAGAATTGGCTGCTAAGGTGATTCAGGCGGCACAGACCGCTGCCAGAGAAATGGCTGCCGAGGAAAAAATGACGCAGGCCGAAGGGTTGCTGATGCAGGAGAAGGCCCGCAGCGAAAGAAAACGAAAAAGTTGATTGTGTACACGTCTCGAGAAAGATTTTTCAGGTCTTTTCAGGGACTGTACAGGAGAATCCAAATTGGCTAAGGCGGTAACAAAAGTTTATCTTCTGGCAAAAGAGCTGGGAGTCAAAAGTCAGGCGATTGTGGCCAAGTGTCAGGCCGAAGGCCTGGATATCAAGACTCATATGTCTCCTTTGACGGCCGGGCAGGTGGCGACCATCCGGGAGTGGTTCAGCGAAGGAGAGCACACCACCTCTGTCGAGACCGCCGAACGCGTCGATTTGGAAAAAGTGCGGGTGGCCCGTCGAAAAAAGGTTTCTGCACTGCCGGAGGAAGAAGCCGCCGCCGTTCCGACTGTTCAGGAGGAACCTTCAGAAACCATTCAGACGGCGGAAGCACCGGCGGAGATGAAAGAAACGCCGCAGCCCCAGGCCGTCTGTCCTGCCGAGGTGCCGGCGGCTGAAAAGACAGAACCTGAAGCACCGTCTGTGCCTGCGGCGTCCGCTGCAGCGGAGACTGCACCGGTTCAGGAGGTGCCCAAGCCGCCTGTCCAGGAGGTACAACCTGTTCCGCCGGCTCCGGTTCTGCCGGCCGGACCGAAACTTGAAAAACCCAAACCCGCCCAATTGACCGGTCCGACGGTGATTCGGGTCGAAAGGCCCGAAGCGGATTCTCGCCGGTTCGGCGGCAAGCGGCCTCGTCCGCCGATGAAGGGGCCGGAGAAGGCTGTTCAGCCGCTGATCCCTGTGGTGGAAGACGAAACGGACGCAGCCGCCAAAAAGCCCAAAGACAAAACGCACGGGCGCCGGAAGCACCATGCCGATGAAGAGGAAGAACGTCTGCTGAAAGGCGGGCCGAAGCGGATTCGGGAGCGTGATCTGGAGGAGCGGCGGGCTCGTCTGGCGGCTGCGGAAGGAGAATGGATTCGCAACCGTCCGCCTCGGCGGATTGAAACAAAAGCCAAGGCCGAAGAGCCGGCACCGCCGGTGGAACGACCTGCGAAAGCCGTCGTGACCGAGCCTATTTTGGTCAAAGACCTTTCCGCGGCTCTGGGGGTTAAGACCAGCGATATTATCGCCAAACTGCTGGCGGAAGGGGTGATTGCCACTGCCAACCAGGCCATTTCCGTGGATATGGCGGAGCTGACAGCCCTCGAGTTCGGCACAGAACTGGTTGTGGAGCGCAAGCGCACGGTTCTGGAGCAGATTGAAAAGGAATTCGAGCAGCGTCCGAGACGGCATTTGCAGAAGCGGCCGCCGATTGTCACGATGCTCGGCCATGTGGACCACGGCAAAACCAGTCTGCTGGACCGAATCCGCAGGACGTCGGTAGCGGCCGGAGAAGCCGGCGGAATTACGCAGCACATCGGCGCTTATCAGGTGGAAATCAACGGCAAGCGCATCACCTTCCTGGATACGCCGGGCCATGAGGCGTTTACCTCCATGCGGGCCCGCGGGGCGCAGATGACCGACATTGTGGTGCTGGTTGTGGCGGCAGATGATGGGATGATGCCGCAGACGGTCGAGGCGATTCATCACGCCAAGGCCGCCGGTGTGGAAATCATTGTGGCCCTGAACAAAATTGACCTGCCGGGGATTGATTTGCACCGCATCTATGGTCAGCTGGCCGAACACGAACTGACCCCGGCGGAGTGGGGCGGCAATACCGAAATCGTCAAAACCAGCGCCGTCACCGGACAGGGCATCGAAGATTTAATTGAGCATCTGGACTATATCGCGGAACTGAAAAACTATCAGGCCGACCCCACCCTGCCTGCGATGGGCTGGGTGGTGGAGGCGAAGATGGCTCCCAGCCGGGGGGCGGTGGCTACGCTTCTGATCAAAGAAGGCGAGCTGAAGAAGGGGGATATTGTCCTGGCCGGCGGGGCCTGGGGCCGAGTCCGCACGATTACTGACAGCTGGGGGCATGCCGTCAGGTCGGCGATGCCCTCCATGCCGGTGGAAATCACCGGGCTGGACGGCGTTCCGCAGGCGGGCGACAAGTTTTACTGCCTGTCGGATATCAACCGGGCCAAGGCGGCGGCGGAGGAAATCCGAACCCTCAGCCGCGAAGAATCGCTGGCTCGGCGTTCTCAGGTGACGCTGGACAATCTGTTCAAGCATATTGAAGCCGGCAAGATCAAAGAGCTGAATCTGATTGTTCGGGCCGATGTGCAGGGCTCGGTGGATGTGCTGGTTCGCTATCTGACCGAATTGAGCACCCCGGAGGTGAAAGTCAAGGTGATTCACGCCGGCGTCGGCGGCATCACGGAAGGCGATGTGGTGCTTGCCCAGACCTCGGATGCCATCATCATCGGTTTCAACGTGGTTCCGGAAGACCGTGTGCGGCAGATGGCCGAGGCGGCCCGGGTGGATATCCGGCTTTACAATGTGATTTACCGCATTACGGAAGATTTGAAGGCCGCGATGAAGGGGCTTCTGGAGCCGGTGGAGCAGGAAAAGACGCTCGGCCGGCTGGTTGTGCGGAATACCTTTAAAATTTCCGGAGTGGGGACGGTGGCCGGATGCTTCGTCGAGAACGGCGTAGTTACCAAAAATGCCAAGCTGCGTCTGATTCGCAGCAATGTCATCGTCAAGGACAATTGTGCCCTCGAGTCGCTGCGGCATTTCAAAGACGATGTTCGGGAAGTCAAAGCCGGTCTGGAGTGCGGCATCAAAATTGCCGGGTTTGATGATGTCAAAACCGGCGATGTCCTGGAGGCCTACGAAATTGTGCAGGTTGCCCGGGAGCTGTAGCGGACTTAGGCGGATTGGGTTGGGACTGACAGGGTGGAAACGGTCATGGCAAGCCGCAGACTGGAACGAATCGCAGGAGTCATCCGGGAATCGGTCAGTACGACCATTCTGACACGGCTCAGCGACCCCCGCATCAAGGGATTGGTGACCGTCACGCAGGTTCAGGTAACCCCCGATTTGCGGCAGGCAACGGTTTTTTTGAGCGTCAGCGGTGTGGATGAAGCAGCCCAGATGCTGACCCTGAAGGCCATTCGGCATGCCGCCGGCGTTTTTCAGACTGCTCTGGGGGAGGCCCTGGTCTGCCGATATGTGCCGCATCTGCGTTTCGAGATGGACCGAAAATTTCATACAACCCTCGAAACGCTGCGGCTGATTGAGGAACTCCGCCGCCAGTGGGAGCAGGCGGAGGATGCCGACAGCGCCCGCGAAGACGATTGGCCCTCGGAGGAGCCCTCTTTATGAAAAACAGCAAGGAATACGGCGCCCGGATCAGGAAAGCGTTTCAGGCCTGGAAGCGCCTGTCGTCGGCGCTGGAACCGGCGTCCTATGAGGACCCGATTGAAGCGCTTGTGGTCGGCCATATCAGCCAGTTCTATACCGAGGCGGATACGAAAAAGATTTATAAGCGCATTCAGAATCATTTTGTGGACCTGAATGATTTGCGGGTCGCCCGCACCGAGGAGATTCTGGATGTGATGGGGGACCACAGCCCGCAGGCCCAGACAGCCGCCCAAAGTCTGATCCGCATGCTCAATCAGATTTGCGACCGCTATGATGGGCTGACTCTGGCTTCGCTGAAAGGCCAGGGAAAACGGCAGGGCCGTAAGGCCGTTGAGGACATAGAGGAAGTCGGCCGTTTCGCCGTGGACTACTGTTTTCTGACCGCACTGGGCGGACATGCCGTTCCGCTGACCGACAAGATGAAAGAGTATCTGATTCGTGAACAGTTGATTTGTCCGGAATCGTCTGACGAGGAGATTCACGGCTTTCTGGAGCGTCAGATTTCCGCATCGGATGCCTGGCGGTTTTATGCACTGCTGCGGGCCGCGGCGGAGGGAACGTTGTCGTCTTTGGAAAAGGCCCGTGCGTCGGATTCGGAAGGAAAAGCCGGAAAAAAAACCACTAAAGAGAAGAAACGGAAAGAATCATCGAAAAAATGAGCAGACAAAAATCCCAACAGAATCGACAGACAACTTCACAGAAAGCCCCCCAGCCCTCCTCCGGCGAGATTCTGAAGCTGGGAATCCCCAAAGGCAGTCTGCAGGCGGCCACGATTGATTTGTTTGTCAAGGCCGGCTTTGCCGTCACCGGAGCGGACCGAAGCTATTTTCCGCAGATTGACGACCCGCAGATTCAGCTGATTCTGCTGCGGGCCCAGGAAATGAGCCGGTATGTCGAGGCCGGCGTCCTGGATGCCGGTTTTACCGGCTATGACTGGATTATGGAAAACAATTCCAAAGTCCACGAGGTCTGTCAGCTTGAGTACAGCAAGGCAACCTCGGCTCCGGCCCGATGGGTTCTGGCGGTTCCGAATGAGTCCGATGTTCAAAAGCCTGAAGACCTCGAAGGGGGCATTATTGCCACGGAGTTGGTCGGCGTTACACAGCGGTATTTCCGGCGCAAAAAGATCCGTGTAAAAGTGGAGTTCAGCTGGGGCGCCACGGAAGTCAAGGCCCGGCTGGTCAACGGGATCGTCGAACTGACGGAGACAGGCTCCTCTCTGCGGGCGAATAATCTCCGCATTGTGGATACTGTGCTGGTTTCGACAACCCGCTTTATCGCCAACCGCCAGGCGTGGAAGGATTCCTTCAAGAGACGGAAAATCGAAAACCTGGCTATTCTGCTGAATGCGGCGATCGATGCCAGGACCCTTGTCGGAATGAAGATGAACGTCGCCAAGAAGGATTTGCCGGCGGTTCTGCAGATTCTTCCAGCAGAAAAAAGCCCGACCATTTCTCCGCTGGCCGATTCAGACTATGCGGCGGTGGAAATTGTGGTGGAGGAGAAGGTCGAGCGGGAGCTGATTCCGCAGCTCAAGCATGCCGGCGCATCCGGAATTATCACCTATTCGCTCAATAAAGTGATTCATTAATCCGAGAAAACGACGAACGTTCCAAGGCGGGTAAATTCATATGGCAGGACATTCACACTGGGCAGGCATCAAGCACAAAAAGGCGGCCAATGACGCCAAACGCGGCAAACTCTGGAGCAAAATCGCCCGAATGATTATTGTGGCGGCCAAGAACGGCGGCGGCGACCCGGATGCCAATCTTCCTCTTCGCTACGCCATCGACAAGGCCAAAGCCGCCAACATGCCCAAAGACACGATTGAAAAGGCCGTCAAGAAAGGCACGGGCGAGCTGGGCGGCGTGCATTATGAAGAGGTGCTCTATGAAGGGTATGCCCCCGGCGGTGTGGCGGTGATGATTGAGGGGCTTACGGACAACCGCAACCGCACGGCTCCGGAAATCAAGAAAATCTTTGAACGGCGGGGCGGATCACTGGGGGCCAGCGGCTGTGTGAGCTGGATGTTTTCCAAGAAGGGCCTGATTACCGTCGATACCTCGGCGATTGCGGAAGATACCCTGCTGGAGCTGGCGCTGGCCGCCGGAGCCGAAGATTTGCAGAATACCGGCCGGCTGTATGAAATCACCTGTGCGCCGGCCTCCTTTGAGGCCCTCAAAAAGGCCCTGCAGGAAAAAAATATCCCCCTGAACTCCGCCGAAATCGCTATGGTGCCTCAAACCAACGTGCAGATTACTGACGAGGAAACCGCCAGAAAGATTCTGGGGCTGATGGAGGATTTCGAAGACCACGATGATGTCCAGAATGTGTATGCCAACTTTGATATTCCGGACAGCATCCTGGCCAAAATCGAATCGCAGAGCTGAGAGGGCTACGGCGAGGGCGGCGGAAAGTCCTGCGGCGCCGGGGCGGGCGGAGGCGAGGCCGCATAGTCTCTGGCATATTGATAGCGGCTTTCTCCCAGTCGGCTGAAAACCGGGGCGTTCGGGTACATCTGCCGAAATTGGTTGCGGTAGTCCTCTTCAATCTGGACGGCCAACGCGTACCAGCCGGCGGCCTCCTGAGGGCGGTTCAGACGTTCGGACAAAGTCCCGAGTTTGTACACCAGCCGATCGCTGCCCGGAAAACGCCGCCATGCCTGAAGAGTCCATTCATAACTTGTCCGGTAAAGAGAGGTTTGGAGGTCTTCTTTGTTTTCCGATTCGGCCAAAACTGTGAACAAATCTCCCAAGGTCTCCATCAGTCGATAGTCCATTGGGCTGCGGCTCAGGGCGCGGGTGAAGGCTTTGCGGGCTTCTTCGAGCAGCGGCTGTCTGGCAGCGGTTCTTTTTTCGGCCTGCTGAAAGAGGATTTGGCCCTGGTACCAGGCGGGTTGCGGAGAAAGCGGGTCTTTCGCTTCGGCCGCTCGCAGCAGAAAGATGCTTTGGGCGGGGTTCCGGAGGGCCTGCTGAATGAGAAGGCCCGCCCGAAGAGGCAGCCAAACCGCCCCATAAGTCCAGGCTGAAAAGACCGCCGCCAGCCCGCAAACAGACATAAGCCGCACGGGGGTTTTCCGGATGGAAACCGAACACGGAGCCGACCCCAGAGCCCAAAACGCCCCCACACAGAGCATCAGGGCGGTCAGCACGGCGGTTTCAAACAAGGCAAAATCAATCAGATTGTGAATCAGCACCGCCGAAATTCCCCATCCGAGTGCCGGCAGAAGGGCCTTTTGCAGATTCGCCGAATCCGTGGGCACTCGGCCGGCCAAAACAAACAGCCACAGGCATAGAAGCATTGCTCCTGCCGGAGCCAGATAATACACCAGAAAATACGCCCCGCGAACCAGCGAGTCGGCTTCAGCGTCGGTCTGACCGATGACGCAGGGCCGCACCATCAGCAGCACGACGGCACATGCCGCCGTCAGGAGCAGCCCCGATGAAAGAGTCGGCCCGCCGGTTCCGGAGGGTTCTGCACGGCAGGGGCCGTGCCGGAGCACGGCGGTCAGCGGCAGAATCAGAACGGCCGCAAACACAAGGGCGGCGGGAATGCCGTATTGGGCTGCCAGAGAAAGCGGAAAGTTGTGCGGGTCGCGGATTAATTCAGGGGCGGCCGGAATTTTGTACAGCGGATACCAGATTGTAAAATTGCCTCCGCCGATGCCCCGCAGCGGATGCTCGGCAATCAGCTGAACGGTGCTCGCCCAGTACTGCCAGCGAACCAGCAGGGCATTGGGGCCCGGCAGACGTCCGTGGTGCATCCCGTACCAAACCGCCCAGAAAACAGCGGCGGCGGCACAAAGCAGAGCCGCCGTCAGCAGCCGCCCGCGGACAGGCCAAAGCTGTTTGCCCAGCCAAAGACACCCCATCCAGCTGATCAGACAAAACAGGCCGGATGTGATAGCCCCTCGGCTTCTGCACAGAAACAGTCCGTATCCCAGACAAAGCACCGCCGAACCGTACAGAAGAATCTGAATGAGCCGTTCCGGACGGGCCGGCAGCAAAACGGCATACCGGAGCAATCCCAGACTGCCGAACAGACAAAGCAGCAGAAAAGACCCTGTCGAGTTGCTGGTTGTCAGGAATCCCCGAATGTCTTTGGAGCGGAGCCGGTGCTCAAACTGCCAGTGCTTCAGCGTCCCCGGTTCGATGCCCAGTTCTTCGAGGATTTTTTGCGGATTCTGTTCATAATTTCGCAGGACGGCTTCGTTGTCGGAGAGAGCCTGCTCCCGGCACTGATAGACGGCGGCGATGCCCAGGGCCGTCAGGACCCACAGGAACAGAAGAATTCGGTCGGGTTTGCGGAAGAGCTCCGAGACGGTCGGGACGATCAGAAGAGCGGCAGCCAGCGTTGTCAGCTCTGTGAGCGCATCGCGTTTGTTGGAGGCGGAGGCGGCCGAAAAAAGCCCCAGCAAAAGGAAAACACAGATCCCCAGCGTGAGCTGTGTGCTGATTGACCGGGCGGGGGGATGAAGAAAAAATAGGACCTGATGCACAAAAAAAACCGCCAGCAGAACAAACGAAATCAGCAGACTGTTGACCGGCTCCGGCAGCGGCAGAAAGGGAGAGGCCGGGGCGGTATAGTAGGTCACTTCAATAAAAACAGACCGCAGCACCAGCACCCCGAGAATCAGCAGCAGCGCCGCATTCTCCCAAAAAACAGAAACCGTCGGAAACGGCGTTCTTTCGCAGCTCGAGGTGGTTTTCATTTGGGTTCTCTGGACGAATTCTGATTGGCCTGTCCGCTGCTTTCAAGGACGGCGATGACACCCAGAACCATCAGCGTCTGAAGAAAAATCAAAACCGTCCCCACCCAGTCGGTCTTCTGGAGGACCACCGCCCCGGCGGACGTGCAGAGCGTTGCCAGATACAGGGTCAGGGCAACCTCCCGCTCGGACAATCCGCGGCGGCGGAGCCGATGCGAGAAATGCTGCGTATCGCCGACGAGGGGGTTTTTCCCCTGCCGGAGCCGAAGAAATAAAACGCTGCTGAAATCATAAAGCGGAACGGCCATCACAATCAGCGGCATAAACACGGCACTGAGAGGCAGCTCGAGGGCCGGGTTGTAATACGTTGTGCGCAGGGAAAGCACAGCGACAAAAAAACCGACTGCCAGAGAGCCCGCATCCCCCATAAAAATGCGGGCAGGGGGGAAGTTGAACATCAGGAAGCCCAGCAGACTTCCCAGCAGTAGCACCGCCAGCCCTCCGACAAAGACCTGGCCGCTGCGTGCGGCTGCCGCCAGCAGGACGGCGGAGACGATTGCGGCAATTCCGGCTGAAACCCCATCCATATTGTCGAGAAAATTGAAGGCGTTAATCAGCAAAACCATCCACAGTACAGACAGGAGAAGCGTAATCAAACGGTTTTGGATAAAGAATTCCAGGCGGATATCCGCCCAAACAGCCGCGGCGGCGGAGACCAGGATTTGGACCCCCAGTTTCAAAAATGGGCCCAGACGTTTTTTGTCGTCCCAGAGGCCGAGAAGATGCAGAACCAGGCCGCATCCGAGCACGAGAAGCAAGTCACTCTGTTTGTCCGAAAACCCTCTCAAATAGGGGGTCAGAGCGGGAAAACTGCGGCGGATGAATTCCGAGCCGAACTGCACGAAAAGGACGGCCGAAAGAAGTGCAATCAGCAAAGTTCCGAAGATAGCAATTCCCCCTCCGAGGGCCACAATGGATTGGTGATACCGATCCGGCTGGGGGTGGGCTGTGAAACCGAAGCGCACAGCCGCCCGACGCACCACGGCAGTCAGGATCACCGTCAGGCCGAAAGAAACAATTCCTAAAAACAGTCCTGAAACAAGAAAAAATCGCATTTTTTCCCTCTGTCCGGAGCAATAAGATACTTCAAAAGAAGATTTTATGTAAGAAAAAATTGAGGGAAGAGACTCCCTTTTCCGGCGAAACCGGATATGATACAGTACTCCGCAGAACTACAGAAGAAAGAGGAGTCAGAAAATGGATGTAATGAAGGCGATTGAAAATCGTTATTCCTGTCGGGCTTATTTACCGAAACCGGTTGAAAAGGACAAACTGCTTCGGGTTCTGGAGGCGGCGCGGCTGGCTCCGTCCGCCCGTAATCTGCAGGACTGGCGGTTTGTGGTTGTTACAGACCAGCAGAAGCGGAACGCGCTGGCCCAGGCGTCGTACAATCAGGCCTTCGTGGCCCAGGCGCCGGTGGTGATAGCGGCCTGTTCCGTCAGCTCCTACGTTATGCGGTGCGGACAGCCTGTGGCCCCGATTGACGTCTCGATTGCCCTGGAGCATATGGCGCTGGAAGCGGTCGAATTGGGGCTGGCAACCTGCTGGATTGGATCTTTTATGCCCCACGAGGTGCGAAAGATTCTCCAAATTCCGACGGACGCTGTCGTTGTGGAGCTTTTGACGCTGGGGTATCCGGCGGATGAATTTAAAACTCCCGCCCGTCTCCCGCTGGAAAAGATTGTCTGTTTTGAAACGTGGAGTTTTTGAAAGGGGGCGGAACCGATCAAACCGCCGCCGTACTGGGGCGTCCCGCTGTCGGTTTACACTCATTTGAAGGACGCTCTTTTTACGAAGGTTTGTCCGGGGAATCGGCGGAAAAAGGATTGCACTTTTCGAAAGGCCCCGATATACTGCGGGACTTGTTGGTTTCAGGGGCTGTCGTATAATGGGAGTACACCGCGGTCGCATCGCGGGGATGCGGGTTCGATTCCCGCCAGCTCCAGTTTTCATCAGCAGGGGGGGCTTGTCGGGTCAGTTCGCCGATGTTTCCGCCCGGGGAGGCTGACTTTCCATCGGCCCGGAGGCCAAGGCGTCCGCTATCTGTTTATGGTCGGGAGGCAAAAGTCCTAAGTTCGGCAAAACACTGGAGATGCGGTGTTTTATCCGATAGGACACCGCCGGATTGTTCAGCACCTGAAGCAGCACATCCCGAACCTGCTGGCTGGTGCCTTTGCGGACGGCCAGCAGACAAACCAGATAATCCAGCTCGGCTTCCGTTAAGTCATTTCGTGCGGCCAGATTGCGAAGACCTTGGTTGCGAAGTTCTGCGTCGTTAATCTGGGCGGCCGCATAGATTGCCGGCACATACGGCCCGGCGGGTTGGGCGATGCGGGCAGCCTGGTAGCGGCTGCATCCGGCCAGCACACCGAAAAAAGCAAACAGATAAAGCCGTTTTTTCATGGAAAAACCCGATTTGAACAATCCTTTTTCAGTTATACAGTGCGGGAAACTGCCGAAAATGCAATGGAGAATTTTCACAGATTCTTTAGCCCGCGCTCCAGGTCCGTTATAATATCCTCGGCGTCCTCAATGCCCACTGCCAGCCGAAACAGCGTATCCGTAATCCCCAGCTCGTACCGCTCCTTCCGCGAATAATCGTAATAGCTGACCATCGCCGGATGCGTAATCAGCGTCTCCACGCCGCCCAGACTCGGCCCAATATAGCACAGCCGCAGCGCATCCAAAAACCGCTTGGCCGACCGCAGCGTTCCCTTCGTCTCAAACGTCACCACTCCGCCCCCTCCGCTCATCTGGCTCTTGGCCACCTCATAATGCGGATGGCTCTCCAAAAACGGATAATACACCCGCCGAATCTTCGGATGTCCCTCTAGATGCCGCGCCACCTTCAGCGCCGTTTCGTTCTGCCGTGCCACCCGCAGCGGAAATGTCTTCAGACCCCGCAGCAGCAGATAGCAGCAGTGCGGGTCAATTGTGCCGCCCATCGACTTGTGCAGATTGCGTATCCGATCCACCAATTCCGTCCGGCCCAGCACCGCCCCAGCCAAGATATCATTATGCCCTGCCAGATACTTCGTGCAGCTGTGCAGTACCAGGTCAATCCCGAACTCCAGCGGCCGCTGATTCAGCGGCGTCGCAAACGTGCTGTCAATCAGCGTCAGCACCCCGTGCCGCTGGGCAATCGCCTTCAGCTTCACCAAATCAAAAATATTCAAATACGGATTCGTCGGCGACTCCGAAAAGATAAACCGCGTATTCTTCCGAATCGCCTTCTCCAGCCCCGCATAATCCCCGAACGGCACAATCGTGCACCCAATCCCGAACTGCTTCAGGTACGACCGGCAGAACTCCAGCGTCTTCTTGTAGCTGTCGTCGGTAATCACAATATGGTCGCCCGACTGCACCAGCGACAGAATCGTCGTCGTAATCGCGCTCATCCCCGACGAAAACACCACGCAGTCCTCGGCCCCCTCCAAATCCGCCAGCCGCCGTTCCGCAATCGTTGCCGTCGGGTTCCCGTACCGCCCATATTCATATCGCTGTTTGCCCCCGTGCGTATACCGTTCAATCTCCCGGCTGTCGGCAAACACAAACGTTGACGTCTGCACAATCGGCGTCGTGATCGAGTCCGCATACCGCTTCCGAGGCTCCCCCGCATGCACCGCCCTCGCGGCCATCGAAAGCCCGCGATGATTTGGCTTGTCTTTTCCCTTTGACGTCTGGCTCATCCTGTTGAGTCCTTTCATTCACAAACGGCCTTTCCATTCGCTCGGACCCATCCAGTATCCTCAATCCCCCGCGCTTTGCAAGCCTTATTTTCACGACGGCAGCTCCCCCTCTTGGTCTGCGCGGGCTCTATTCCTTTTGACCCGAAAGATTTCGGTACTCTTCATCGCTTAGAACCGTATCGTACAGCCCGACCGATTCTCCCTCGTGCCGGTTAAGCCCTGTGTAAACCAAGCTCGGCTCTTCATATCGCTTGAACTTATCCACGGCATCGTTCATCAAGGCTCTGTTGAACACGCCCAAATTTACCAACGACTCAAAATCGCTAACCGTTAATCCCGTGACTTTCTTAAACAGCCCGGGCTCCAGCTGTGTGATCACATCCTGCAGACACTCCTCACGATAATCTGTCAGATACATAAAGATGGGAATCCGAGTGGCCAATTTAATCAGTTTTTCTTGAATTTCTTTGCGCTTGCTTTTGAACTCTTTTTCCTCTTGGGTGAGTTGCCGTTTCTCCTCGTGGGAGAATTCACGGTCATTGGCTTCGCGCTTGGCCTTTTTAACCGCTTCAGATTTGTTGATGATGGTTTCGATGTCCTGATTCAGGTTGCGGAATCCTTCGATGCTCATCAAGGCTTTCATAGCTTGCTCGTTGTTCATCAACCGCCGCAGCGTGTCGTTATCCACATTGACGAGGAGGGCGCTCTCCCAGCGGCGCGCCAGCAGGGTGGCGGTCGTGCCGCTCATCGCCATCTCCAGCACGCCGGCGGCGTCGATCTGCCGCATGGAACTGCCGTCATACGCCAGCACCGGCAGGAAGTGGATAAATTCTTCCACTTTCTTCTCCGGGTCGTCTTCGTTGACGTTCAGGCGGGTGCTGTAGTCGGCAATCTGGCGCAGGGCGCGGTCGGGGGCGAAGTCGAAGACGTAGCACTCCGGCTTGAGAATCAGTTCCTCGTTCGGCGACAGGCCATCGGGGTTGGTGAGCGTCCAGGGGTTTTGCACGCGAAAGGCGGCCTGAAAGTACGTCTCCGGACTGGAGGAGTTGCGCAGCATAAAGATGCCCGTCCAGGGACGCACGGTGACGCCGGTGGTCAGTTTGCCGCAGGTGAGGGTGATGGTCTTGCTCTCCAGCGGGTTGCCCATTGCATCCAGCACGGGCGGCAGGGCTTTGGGACCGATGCCGGCCGCCGCACCGGCAGCGACAATGACCTTGTAATCGTGATAAAACTTGTTTTGCCGCTGCTCCAACAGATTCCGCATGGCGTAACAGGCCGCCACGCTGGGCAGAAACCACAGGGTGTGCGAAAGCGCCGAGAGCAAGCGCACATCCGAAAACGGCAGAGGCGGGCGGCGGTCGCGGCCCAGTTTCAGCTCGTCCACGCTGGCGGGCAGATACGCCCCTCGAATCAAATCCAGCCACTTTTGCACCTCGGCTTCGTACTTGAAGCGGGCATGTTCCCCCACCCCTTCAGCGGAGAAGAACACGTTCAGGTCGAACTCATTGAACTCGCCCTGCAAGGCAATTTGGCGGATTTCCTCCGGCAGCTGATAGGTCAAAAGCACCATGCGCGGCAGGGCAGCGTAGGGATTGGGTCCTTTTGTGTTGTCCCATTCTTCTTTGGCACGCTGCTCGTCGGCGTAGGTCCAGTTGTAAATCTGCTCCTCGATGAATTCGCCGCTGGCGATGGCGCGGAAGGGCGTGCCAGAGAGGTACAGGTAGTGATCCGACGTGATGGGCAGAATGTCTTCCTCGAAGTAGTCCAGGGCTTCGCCCTCAGCGGCTTTGCGTTCGCGTTCGTCCTCGGCCTCGAACAGGTCTTTGGCTTTCTCGCGCCAGGCGCCGTAGTGGTATTCGTCGAAAATCACACAGTCCCAGTTCGTGGCGTGCACCCATTCGTTTTTGGTCTTGATGCCGCCGGTGGAGGGGTTGCGGCCCAGGTAGTCCTGAAACGAGCCGAAGCAGACGATGGGCTTGGTCTTGTCCGCCGTCTCCCAGGTGATGGCGCCGCCGGGCTTGATGAACTGCCAACCCTCGAAATCCACATGCGTGCGCAGGTCTTCTTCCCAGGCGCTCTGCACGGCGGGCTTGAAGGTGAGCACGAGCACCTTCTTCCAGCCCATGCGCTTGGCTAATTGATAGGCGGCGAAGGTCTTGCCGAAGCGCATCTTGCAGTTCCACAGGAAATGCGGCGGCTTGCCGTTTTCGCGGCGGTAGTTTTGAAAGTAGGCGGCGGTCTTTTCTATCGCCGCAGCCTGTTCGGGGCGCAGGCCAAAACTCTGGCTGCGCTGTTCTTCCAGCAACTGCCCCTGCCGCACGGCGTTGATCGCCGCCTTGACTTGCTCCACCGTGCAGCGGAACCACTCGCCGCCCTCGTTGCGAATCCCGTTGATACGCAGCATCCGGTGCACATCCCGGTCGGTAAAACCCGTCCCGTCATTGCAGATGGCGTCTTCTTCCAGCACGATGCGGTAGGGAAGCGGGCCGGGGCGCAACGTGGGATACTGCTCTGCCACCCGCTCTCGCACGTCCTTATTGGTATAGCCCACCTTGAGCAAACCCGCGTACTGCGGATTGGTGTCTTCGTAGGCGTAAATTTTGGGACAAACATCTGGCCGAGGAAGAAAAAATTTGTTAGCCATTGTTTTTACCTTATTGATATTTCTGTATAGATGTTTCTGCCTTTGTGTTTTTGTATTTGGATTACTGTCTGTTCATAACGCTTTACGCTTTATCCCTTGCCATCCCTTGCCCTTCCGACAACCCTCCGTTCGTTTATTCAACCCTCTGTCCGTTTATTCAACCCTCTGTCCTTTCGATCGTCCCCTTGTCATTTCGAGCATTTCTTGTCATTTCGAGCGAAGCGAGAAATCTTCTTCCCCAGTATTACATCTTCTCCCCGCCGACATTCCCCGAATTGTCATTCCATTCCAAACTCAAATCCTTCCATTCGGGATTCATGGTCATGACCAGTTGATTCTTCTTTTCCCGCCGCCATTTTTTGATTTCTTTTTCTCTGGCAATAGCCGCGTATACATTCGTTCCGTGTTCATAATACACCAGTTTGTTTACGTTGTATTTTTTTGTGAAGCCGTCTGCCAATTTGTTCTTGTGTTCGTGCATTCTGCGTTCGAGGTTATTGGTCATGCCGATATACATAACCTGATTGTTCCAGTTGGTAAGGATGTAAACGTAGAAGTGGTAGTCTTTCATAGGATTTCTCCTTGCCGCAAAGCGGCTTGTCGAAATGACCAGACGCTTTCATTTTGGTTCAGTCTTCATGACCAGACGCTTTCATTTTGGTTCAGTCTTCTCGTTATCATCGCGTCTTTTCTTTTTACCCCTCTGCTCACTTTTTATCCTTTGAATCGTCTTCTGCCCTTTCTACCCTTTCCTGTCCTTTCGCCCCTTTCCTGTCATTTCGAGCGTAGCGAGAAATCTTCTCCTTTCCTTGCCCTTTCGACCGTCCCCTTGTCCTTTCGATCGCCCCCTTGCCCTTTCGACCGTCCCCTTGTCCTTTCGACCGTCCCCTTGTCCTTTCGACCGCCCCC
>CALEDR010000024.1 GCA_937949545.1 uncultured Phycisphaerae bacterium | reverse complement strand
CACGCGGGCGTGGATTGAAACCCAAACTTCTGCGAGTACTTTCATTTTCGCTTCTGTCGCCCGCTTCACGCGGGCGTGGATTGAAACTAAGTCGGTAGCTAAGTCTAAGCGTCACCGTCAGCGTCGCCCGCTTCACGCGGGCGTGGATTGAAACATTGTCGCCCAAATACTTTGTCAGGTCTTTTGTGTCGCCCGCTTCACGCGGGCGTGGATTGAAACAAGAAATTAACAAAATTAGGCTTGCGTCCGCTGTGTCGCCCGCTTCACGCGGGCGTGGATTGAAACAATCATTGCGTCGGCGTTTGTGGCGTCTGGCGGTGTCGCCCGCTTCACGCGGGCGTGGATTGAAACTTAAAAATTTGCTTTCGGTGACGAATTGATTTGGTCGCCCGCTTCACGCGGGCGTGGATTGAAACAAAATATCATTCACTCCGCTTCCTTCCTTGATATGTCGCCCGCTTCACGCGGGCGTGGATTGAAACCTGAGATTGTGGAATATCGGATATAGAAATCCTTGTCGCCCGCTTCACGCGGGCGTGGATTGAAACAACGCCGCAATGATTTTTTGGTATGCGTCCAGCGGTCGCCCGCTTCACGCGGGCGTGGAGATAAATCAAATTGTCCGCCTCGGTGAACTGGCTTTCGTCCGTAAAACCGTAGGGATTGTCGGTTATCTTGGCAGACATGTTCATACGGTTATCCATTCAGCAGTTCTGCCGTCATTTTTCTCGAGGCCTTTCAGCTCTTTTCTAATTAGAAACATAGCAAGAATCACAAGTCTGAAGAAAAAGAATGCTAATCCCCATAACAGAAAATCCCTGGAAAAAAACAAGAACGATTCCGGTTGATACTGTTCCGGGACCAAGTGGCATATCACTAAGGAGGCCGACCATAAAAACCCCAGAGAAGTACTCACATTTGATTTTGCTTTTTTTACTTCATACATTCTAAGAGATGCCCCACAAAACGTGCTCAGGATTGAAAAGAGAACCAAACTGCCTATTATCCTTTTGTTCATCAGCCAAATATCAGAGATCTATTTGTGCAACAGAAGAAAAAGCAGAATCAGCCGTATATCGATAGCGCATCCACGCTCGATCGAATCCATTCGTGCAGAAAAAACTCCCGATAAGAAGAAATACCTGCCCTGCACTTCATCTGAATCCGGAACTGCTCGGAGGCCCCCACGATATGCCGAATATGCTCAATGATAATCAAATAGGAGGAATCAGATCATAGAGGCCCAGGGCCAAAAAGACCATAACTGCAGAAAGGAAAACGTATCCTATCTCTTTTCCAGTCAGCAGAAGGAAAGGGGATTGCTTTGTCTCTTTTTTCCACCTTTCCAAATTGCGGAAAAGGACAGGGATAAAAAAGAGCAAGACGAAACATCTCGGCAGATAGAACAGGTCTATCAGTGGCATGGATTTTAAAGATTGGTCTGTCCTCAATAAAATGTTGGGAGTTCATTACAAAGGGCCATACATCCGGCAGCCAAGCCGCTGCAGGCCATTCTGCAACTGTATATCGGACCGCATGCTGTTGCACAGGCTGTGAAGATCGCACCACAGCTCATTTTACAGGATGTCCAGGGTTGCGGCGCCCAGGCCCCCTTGCACACACTGGGCACCGTCGGCGGGACGGCCGGTGTAGGATAGATGCCGGGAAGGGAAATAGGTCCCAAAGCCCTAGCGGGTCTACGGAATTCACAGGATTGTTTTTTACGTATAAATACGGAAGAGGGGTTTGAGAGGATTCGTACAGATTCAAATAGGGCGGCAGTCAGCCGACAGTGCCCTGAAGTTGGACGGGTGTCAGAATCGGGTTGCGGCTGATGAATCGGCCGAGAGCGGGGGCTATTGCCGGGCGCGATAGTACATAATTTCTAAAATTCCCGTTTCGGAATTCTCCACTCGGTCCAATTCCCGCCTCGTAAAGGCGGAATAATTGCCCAGAACCTGCCAGGCCAGCCATGGCAGGCCCCCCCACGCTGCCGAATAGGGTCTGAGCCGACCGTAAACATCGTATTCATACTGCACTGACACTGTCCCGCCGGAACTGAACAGCGCCGCCGGACTGTACAGATGGTCATGACCGTAGCGAGGCTCCGTCCCCGTCGGCAGCCGCATTATCAAAACCTCATCGATATAGTTGCCGAATACAACCGTCCGCGAATCGCTCTCTATTCCGCTGCTGCTGACCGAGGTCCGCAGCAACACCTGTTGGTCATTGTAATAATACCGCTCGGCCGTATTATTCGGATTGAGCTTCTCAAACCGCTGCCCAAGTGCATCATTTCTCCGGCCAGCAAAAAAGTTTCATTTTATCGCCTCGCTTTTATAGCCGTCTCATCCGGCCCGTTCTTCCAGCCGGAAAGCCGCTTCATCCAGTGCACATCCCGCAGGACACACAGCCGGTGTGTCGGCCGGGACCGCTCGGCCGTCGAAAACAGCACGATACCCTCCTTTCCTTTTGAATGGGGGAGAAACGCGGGTGCTGCAAAGGAAGGGAAAAAAACTCCGCTGTCCGACAGCAGAAACCGCCTGCAACGGTTTTGGCCGCAAGTTGGTTTGGTTCATTAGTTGCCCTTGTCTCTGCGAATTCCCATTTCAATATAACCCAAACCGCGGCAACGTCAAAAAAAATTACGGCTCGTCCTTGTAGAAAGAGTGCGGATGGGGTATGCTTGTTCACGGAAGGAACAAAAAATCAGCAGGGATGTACAAATGCCGGCGGTCATTACCAAGCCCGATACTGTTGAAAAACTGCGGATTTTGTCCAGCGATGCCCAATATGACCTGGCCTGTGCCTGCGGGACGAGTCGTCCCGAAGAGCATCGCAAACGAGGCCTCGACGGACGCTGGATTTATCCGGTAACCCTGCCCAACGGCGGCACCAGCGTTTTGTTTAAGACCCTCTTGTCCAATGTTTGTTCAAACGACTGCAAATATTGTCCGCTGCGAAGCGATCAGGACCTCCGCCGCTGCATGTTGACTGTTGAAGAAACCTGTCGGATATTCCTGGAGTATTATCACCAAAAGAAGGTCTTCGGTCTTTTTTTGAGCAGCGGGGTCATCGGCACACCGGACCGGACGATGGACCTTTTGAACGGGATTGCCGAGACGCTGCGAAAAAAATATCAATTCCGGGGGTATATTCACCTGAAAATTCTGCCTGGGGCCAGTCCTGCGGCTATTGAAAAGGCCCTTTCTCTGGCAACGGCTGTGTCGTTGAACATCGAAACCCCGGGGTCGGAGTATCTTTCCAAACTCTCTTCCCGCAAAGATTTTGTGAAGGACATCGTCGAACCAATCAAGCTCATCAGCCGATTGACGGCCCAGGGGGCCCGCTATGCGGGGGTCAAGCAGACGACCCAATTTATTGTAGGGGCTGCAGATGAACCGGATGAAAAAATTGTCCGCTATGTGTTCGGCCTGTATAAACGGCTTCGGCTTCAGCGGGTTTATTTCAGTGCCTATCAGCAGGGGCTGGGGGCACCGGACCTGCCTGCGGAGCGAACGCTGACAAATCCGGCGGACGTCTTAACACGGGAGCATCGGCTTTATCAGGTTGATTTTCTGATTCGAAAATACGGATTTGATGAGTCGGATTTTTACTTTGGGCCGGACGGTCGGTTGCCGCTCGACAAAGATCCGAAAGAATTGTGGGCCCTGCGGCATCCGGAATTTTTCCCGGTCAACATCAATCGCGCAAGCCGAGAGGAGCTGATTCGGGTTCCTGGTTTGGGGCCCATAACGGTAAACCGGATAGTAGAACTCCGTAAATCAGTCAGGATTCACTGCATTGAAGACATTGGAAAGCCGACAAAAATACTCCAAAAGGCATCGCCTTACATTTGTTTCTAATTTCTTTCATTTCAAGGGTTTACAAAACGCTTTTGCGGAACGTCTTTTGTTTTTGGTTTGCCGGAGAAAAGATTTTCTAAAAATGAACAAAAACCCTTGCAAAAACAAAGGATAAAAATAGAATGTCGTTTTTATGAATTTGGGTTGAAGTGAGAACATATGTTTTGAAAGGAAGGTTCGACTTTCTATGATTAAAGTGAAGGCCAGAGCAGGCGAGAGCGTCCAACAGATGGTTAAGCGGTTCAAAAAGATGTGTGAGAAAGAGGGATTGATTCGCGACATTAAGCGAAACAGTTATTATGAGAAGCCCTCTGAACGCAACCGCCGCAAACGCCGCAAATCGCAGCGGATGGCTCGTCTGTTCAGCTCGATGAATCTTTAATCGTTTTGACATAATCCGAATTGCCGGCCGGACAAGCGTTCTTAAGACTCTTGTCCGGCTTTTTTTCCGTCGTGAAACACCGCAAAAACGATATGTTTTGCTGAAATGTCTGTTTTTACGCTGAAGAGTTCGTTTAAGCCCCGCGGCGATCAGCCGCAGGCCATCGAGAAGCTTACCGAAGGAATTCGGAGCGGTCGGCGGTATCAAACCCTTTTGGGAGTTACCGGCAGCGGCAAGACTTTCACGATGGCCAATGTGATTGAGCGGGTGGGACTTCCGACACTGGTCATTTCTCACAACAAAACGCTGGCCGCTCAGCTGTATGAGGAGTTCCGCGAGCTGTTCCCGGAAAATGCGGTCGAATACTTTGTCAGCTACTATGACTATTACCAGCCCGAGGCCTACATTCCTCAGCGGGATATTTATATTGAAAAAGATGCCTCACGAAATGATGAATTGGACCGGCTGCGTCTGTCGGCTACCACCAGTCTGATGAGCCGCCAGGATGTTATTATCGTGGCCAGTGTCTCCTGCATTTTCGGGTTGGGCAGTCCGGAGGATTATCAGGCGAGCGTTATCGGTGTGCGGGCGGGGGATACGCTGGACCGCAATGAGCTGCTCGGCCGGCTGGCGGATTTGCAGTATAACCGAAACGATCTGGATTTTGCCCGCGGGACGTTTCGGGTGCGCGGCGATGTTGTCGAACTGTGGCCGTCCTATGAAGCATACGGCGTCCGCTTTGAGTTTTTCGGTGACGAGGTGGAGGCCATTCGCTACATCCATCCGGTCAGTGCGCAGGTCCTGGCCGATGAACAGCAGGTCTTTATCTATCCGGCCAAGCATTATGTTTTGCCGGCGGAACGCATTGAAGCGGCCTGCCGGAGTATCGAAGAGGAGCTTCAGCAGCGGCTTCTTGAGCTTCGCCACGAAGGCAAACTGCTCGAAGCTCAGCGGCTGGAGGCCCGGACCCGATACGATTTGGAGATGATTCGTGAGGTCGGCTACTGCAGCGGCATTGAGAACTACGCCCGGCATATGGCGGGCCTGAAACCCGGAGCCCGTCCTTATACGCTGCTTGATTATTTTCCGGAAGACTTTCTGCTGTTCATCGATGAATCGCATGTGACCATTCCGCAGTTGCGGGCGATGTATCGCGGCGACAGGCACCGCAAGGAGGTGCTGGTGGATCACGGTTTTCGTCTGCCCAGTGCCTTGGATAACCGTCCGCTGCGGTTTGAGGAGTTTCAGGAACGCTGGAAGTATGTGGTTTTTGTGTCCGCTACACCCGGCCCGTACGAGCTGCAGCTTTGCGGCGGTCAGGTCGTGGAACAGATTATCCGTCCGACGGGTCTGGTGGACCCGGAGATTTTCGTCCATCCGGCCTCCAACCAGATTCCGCATCTGATGGGCGAGATTGAAAAGCGCATCAAAGCCGGCCAGCGGGTTCTTGTGACCACGCTCACCAAGCGGCTGGCGGAGGATTTGTCCGCGTATCTGGCCTCCCGCGGGATTCGCTGCCGATACCTGCACAGTGAAATCCAGACCCTCGAGCGGGTGGAGATCCTGCGGGATTTGCGGACAGGCGAATTTGATGTCCTGGTCGGCATCAATCTTCTTCGGGAGGGACTGGATTTGCCGGAAGTGTCGATGGTGGCCATTCTCGATGCCGATAAAGAGGGGTTTCTGCGGAGCGAAACCTCTCTGATTCAGACCATCGGGCGGACCGCCCGCAATGTCGATGCAACGGTCTGGCTGTATGCCGATACAATTACCCCCTCGATGCAGAAGGCAATTGACGAAACCCGCCGGCGGCGTACAATGCAGCTGGAATACAATGCCCGCCACAGCATTACCCCGCAAACCATCCGCAAGGAGATTCAGCGCGGATTGGCCGAGCAGCTTCGAGCCCGACAGGCGGCCCGCGAAGCGGTCGGCTTGGAGGACCGAGAGTACGACCGGGTGGAATTGATTGCCCAGCTGGAAAAGGAAATGCTCGAGGCGGCCGAACAGCTGGAGTTCGAGCGGGCCGCCCAGCTGAGAGACCAGATTCGCCAGCTGAAGGAAATGCCTATTTTCGAGGCGGGAAAGAACCGTGCAGGCGGACGTCGCGGCAGCCCCGCAGGCCGGAGAAAACAAAACTGAAGAAAGACTGCCCGCAGAGAGGATCTGAGACTTATGCCCAGAAAAAAAGAGGAACAACCGGCTCGACGAATCCGAAAACCGGACATGAAAAATGTACGGCCGCTGCTCGAACTGGCGGTTGAAGAGGATTACGGCAAGGGCGACCCGACCAGCATGCTCACCGTCAGCGAAAAAAAGATGGGGCGGGAAAGTTTGGTGACCCGGGAGGAAATTATCGTTTGCGGAATGGACATTGTCCAGGAAGTTCTCCGAATGTATGATCCGCGGCTGAAGCTGAAGGTGCTGATACCGGACGGGCATCGTGCCAATGTTGCCGACCGGCTCGGCGTTATTGAGGGACCTCTGCGGGCGATGCACAGCGCCGAACGGGTTATTCTGAATTTCCTTCAGCGGCTCAGCGGCATCAGCACAATGACCTGGAAGTTTGTCTCGGCAATTCGCGGAACCCGGGCCAAGATTTATGATACGCGAAAGACCATTCCCGGCTGGCGGGAGCTGGAGAAATACGCCGTTCGCTGCGGCGGCGGATACAATCATCGGATGAATCTGGGCGAGATGGTGATGTTCAAGGACAACCATCTGGCTGATTTGGGTGAGCGGTTCGAAGTAAAGCTTCGCGAATTGGTCCGAAAAGCCCGGCAGATTCCCACCGTCAAATCCGTTATCGTGGAAGTGGACCATGTCGATGACCAGCTGGACCGCGTGCTGCCGATACCGGGGATTGATATTATTCTGCTGGATAATATGGGCCAGTGGCAGCTCAAATATGCCGTCGAGATGCGAAATAAAATGTGCGGTCGAAGACCGCTGCTGGAGGCCAGCGGCGGCATTACACTCCATAATGTGCACAGCATTGCCGGCTGCGGAGTGGATCGAATCGCCGTCGGAGCCATTACCCACTCCGCCGTGGCGGTTGATATCGGCCTGGACCGATGAGCATGCACCAATATGAACCGCTGAATCCGGACCGAATCCGACAAGGGCTTCAAACCGCCCGCGTCGGAAGGCGTCTGCTTGTCTTCGAGGAGGTCTCCAGCACCAATGATGTGGTCTGGGATTCTGTCGGAAGCCCCGATGCAGATGGGTTGTGTGTTTTTGCCGAACGGCAGACGGCCGGTCGGGGCCGGTGGGGACGCATCTGGCACAGCACGGCAGGGCAATCCCTTCTGTTTTCCATTTTGCTCAAAGGGGGGGAGTTGAGTGCGGATTTGCTGGTTTTGGCCTCTGCCGCCGCCGTCGCCGAAACCTTGTCGGCCTTGTCTGTTCCCTCGGTCCAGATTAAATGGCCGAATGATATTTTGATTGCCGGCAGAAAAGTCTGCGGGATTTTGTGCGAATCCAGAATTGTCCGCTCCCAGGTATGGTTCGTGGTCGGCATCGGGATTAATGTTTTTCAAGAGCGTCGGTTTTTTGAGCAGCACCGACTGGGAGATTCGGCCGTCAGTCTGGTCCTTGAAACAAACCAGCCCATCGAACGGAACGGGTTGGCGGCGTCGCTTCTGAATGCTTTAGACCATTGGTTCAGCATCAGCCGCTATGCCCCGCAGCAGGTTATCGAGGTTTGGAAACGCTATAACCGGCAGATCGGCAGTCAGATTCGAATCCTCGAAAATCAGCGGGAATTCTGCGGAACGTGTCTAGACATCGACCCGGCTGAAGGGCTGCTGGTTCAGTTAAATCACGGCCCTGTCCGATTTTTCCATGCCGCCGGCTGTACCGTCATTCCTTTCGAAACGGCTTTGTAATCCAGTCCCCCAGCGATTTGCCCGCCCCGACAGCCAAATCCACCGGTGTGCGAATCCACTCGGCGATTTGTCGGCCGGTTTCCTCCAAAGCGTCCGCAACCGTGTCTTTGGCGGCCGCAACCGCCTGGTCTGATTTGTGCACAAGCAGCCCCCAGACGTCTTTGAAAAAGACATCGCGGACATCCGCATAAAAAACCCCCAGATGCGACAACATGGATTCCCGGGCTTTTTGCGGGTTCCAGCCCGTAAATGCGCGGCACCGCTGCATCGCCGCATGGCCGGTCACCGTCGTCAGAAAGCCCGCGCCGATGCCTTCGGCAATCTCATCCAGAAATCGACCGATGCCGGGGATTTTTCTGCCGAGAGATTCAATCAGATTGCGTCCTAGATGAATATAGTTGACGGTTGCTACAATCGTGAAGATGTCATAAAAGATAGCCGCCTGCTCCCGCAGGGCCGGCCGACTGTTGTACAGCTTTACCACATCCAGCACCATCCGGATGTTGCGATAAAACACCACCGCCAAATCAATCGACTTGTATGGGTTCAGGGTCACAAATACCATCACATCCCGCATGCTGTCTCGAACGTGTTTGTTGGCCTTCTCATCAATCTCTCTGAGCAGGGGGCAAATTACGGATTCTTCGGTTTGCCGAATGATGCTCAGCAGTTCGTCCCGGGTGCGGCTGTTAGACAGAGGGGCCTGTAGCGAATCGGATGCAGTCCCGGCCTGCCGGCGCTGGTCTTCGGACAAGTTTGGATTGTGGGCCAAACGTTCCAAATAGCGGCCCAGGTACCGAATATACTTTCGAAGACAGCGAATATTCGCCGATTGGAAATCTTCGATTTTCGGCGGAGTGAGCACGCGCGGGCGGCTTCCAACCGTTTTCCAGTAATATACACCCAGCCATGCCAGACCTGCCGCGACGGCTGTGAGGAACAGATGCCCGGCAATCGGATGGATAGTCCGAAGGGCCTGATAGGCCTGCAGAAATTCCATCAGGGCAATAAACGACAGCAAAACTCCAAATACAATGAAAATGAGCCGAATCAGCTTCCAGGCGGTTTTGAGCATTTTTGGGCCCTTTCTGCCAAACAGGATTGTTTGATAAGAAATTATACCGGAAAAAGACCTACAATGTCAAAAGAAAGCGGTTTCGATTGCCCATTTCCCTTCATTTTGATAAGATAAAAACCGTGCAAGATGGACTGATTATCCGGGATTTGGGGCTTACACGGTATGCGGATTGTCTGGCGTACCAGGAGGAACTCTGCGCTCAGCGGCAGGCGGATGTGATTGCGGATACTGTATTGCTGACCGAGCATGAACCGGTGATTACACTCGGGGTGCGAATGGCGGATAATAAAATTCTGGCAATGCCGGAAGACCTGCGCCGGCAGGGGATAGAGGTCTGCCGTGTTGGAAGGGGCGGAGCGGCAACCGCTCATAATCCCGGCCAAATTGTGATGTATCCAATCCTGAAATTAAGCCGGCTTCGAATGGGATTGAGTGATTATGTCCATATTCTCGGGCAAATCGGCATCGAGATGCTTCGGTGCTTCGGCATTCGAGCCGAATGGCGGAAACAAACTCCGGGATTATGGACGGCGGGACGAAAAATTGGTTCGGTCGGTGTTCAGGTTCGAAAATGGGTCACACTTCACGGAATCGCCGTCAATATTTACAACGATTTATCCATCTTTGATGCCATAGTCCCCTGCGGCTTGAAAGGCGTGCAGATGACTTCTGTGTGGAAAGAACTGGGAACGGCCCCTTCGATGCAGGACGTCAGGGCCTGCTTGGCGGAGCTTTGCAGGCATTATTTAACAGGGTTGGAGGGCCGGTCCGATGAGTGAATCGAGGGGGCGTTTCCCGGCTTGGCTGAAGCGGCGTGTCGGCGCTGGGGCCGTATTTGCCCAGACCCAGAAGACTCTCGAGCGGCTGGGCCTTGAGACAATATGCACAAATGCAAATTGTCCCAATCGGGGCGATTGCTGGAGCCGCGGTACAGCAACCGTCTTAATTTTGGGGAACATTTGTACTCGGAATTGCGGTTTTTGTTCCGTCAGTCACGGAAAGCCCTTGCCGCCGGATCCAACCGAACCGGCGAGAGTCTCGACTTTAGCACGTCAGCTCAAAATCAATTATCTGGTTATTACAAGTGTAGATCGAGACGACCTGCCAGACGGCGGAGCGGCCCATTTTCGCGATGTTATCCAGTTTTGTCGACAGGAGAATCCAGAGATTCAGTTTGAACTGCTTGTGCCGGACTTTCGGGGTTGTCAGGATGAAGCACTGGAAATTTTATCGGACGCGAGACCCTTTGTTTTCGGACACAATCTGGAGACTGTGACTCGGCTTTATCCGACGGCTCGTCCCGGCGGGGATTACGCGCGTTCGCTGACTCTCCTGAAAAAGGCCAAAGACCGCTGGCCGGAAACCCCCACGAAATCATCATTAATGCTCGGACTGGGCGAAACCGAAGAGGAGGTTCTTCAGGTATTGCAGGATTTACGATCCGTCGGCTGCAATCGACTGGCTTTGGGTCAGTATTTAAAGCCCGATAAAAACTGTCTGGACGTGGTCGAATTCATTCCTCCCGAAAAGTTTGATTGGTGGGCTTACCAGGCCCGCCGGATGGGTTTTGACTGGGTCCAGTCCTCTCCATTTACCCGCAGCTCCTATCATGCAGAATGCTCTCTCTGACTCTTTGCATTGATTCGGAAGATTTTATCGGAGCAGTCGGCGTGATTTTTCTTTTTTTCCCCTTTTTAGCTGCGGATAGGGTATATTTTAATAGGGGAGTGAGAATGTGCCTCTTTGTTAATGAGGTCTGCCAAGCGAAGGTTAAACGGAACCTTCTTTTGTCTGGGAGATCGTCAATGAACGCCAAAACAAGCCGAAATCTTGACCGCCGGGGGATTGCTCTTCTGGCTGCGTTGATTTTTATTGTTCTTTTTTCTGCTTTTTCCATTGGAGTCCTATCGCTTTCGACAGCCAATGTTCAGACAGCGTCCAATCACCATACGTCCAATCTGGCCCGCTCGTCTGCAGAATCAGGGCTGGAATATGTTCGGTATTGGTTCAGCCAGGTGAGTCTGCCCGGGACCATCGCTGCTGAGCAGCGGTTTGCTTATTTCGTCGATAAACTCGAATCTATTCTGCAGGGTTACGATATTCCTTTCGAAAATCTGCTGGAGGCAGACCAGTCGTTTCGAATTGGTACGGCAGAAAACCCTATCCTCCTTCAAGCCGGCCCTGAACGTTCTTTTTATGCAGAGATAAGACCCTTGGGAACAGAACGAATTCGTATTCGGATAAGCGGACGGGCGGGAGATTTCGAGCGAACCATTCAGGCGGATTTTGCGTACGGCACCCGACGTCATTCTGTTTTTGATTTTGGTGTGGCTACAAAAGGGCCTCTCGGCCTTTGGGGCAATATTCAGATTGAAGGGGTGAATATTTCCGTCGAATCGGACGTGTATATCGAAAGTGAAGATCAGAATAATGCCTTGACCATCGTCGGCAATTCCCAAATTGCAGGAGATGTCAAAATCGTAAACTCCAATGCGGTTGTGACCCTTCAGGGAGGCAAAGCCGGCATCGGCGGTGAAACAGGGCAGGCCGCTATTGATAACCATGTGCAGATCGGTGTGCCTGCAACGGAGTTTCCTTATCCCAATACCGATTATTTTGAGCAGTATGTGGACGGAATTACGATTACCAGTGCCAACAAGAGCAGCTACAGCAGCGATACAACACTCGAAAATATCCGAATCACTGCCAATGCCAACCCCACCTTTTCTGGGAATGTGACATTAAAGGGAGTGGTTTTTATTGAGTATCCTAATCAGGTGGTTTTTACAGGAAATACGGATGTTATTGGGATTATCATTGGAGACGGCGACCTGAATGATCACTCCGGAACCAGCACAATTGAGTTTCGAGGCAATGTCAGCAGCCGTTCCGTTTCCGAACTCCCTGTGGAGCAATTTGGAAAGTTGACCCGGGAAACCGGGACTTTCCTGATGGCCCCCGGCTTTGCAGTTTCGTTTGGCGGTTCTTTTGATACACTCAACGGCTGCATTGCCGCCAACGGCGTCACTTTCTACGGCAATGCAGGCGGAGTCATCGGCGGTTCTGTTATTAACTATTCTCCCACCCTGATGACCTTGACGGGGAACGCAGACCTCTATTTTAACCGGACGGGAATTACATCTCTGCCTGCCGGTTTCTTTCCTGAAATTGTCATTCATTACGATCCTTCTTCTTATTTGGAAATCCCCTAAAACAGTCCGAACTCCTTCCCGGCAAATCGGATTATCGGTCTTTGTCTTTCCTGCCTCTGAGTGAAAAGCAGCCATCCCGGCATTCTTTCCGTCTGTCCGGATGTTTATTATTTATATTTTATAAGGGTTAGAAGAGAAAAACTCTCAAAGAATGATTTCCCCCGTTTCATGAAGGGGTGTTTTTATGTATCAGAACAGAGAGACCCGAGCCTCGAAGCATCGCGGGATTGCCATCCTGGCAGCGATGATATTTATTGTGATTTTTACGGCCTTCTCCGTCGGGATACTGTCGATGGCTTCGGCCAACCTGCAGTTATCCGGCAATCACCAGAAATCCAATATGGCTCTCAATGCGGCTCTGTCCGGACTGGAGTACGCCAAATGGATTGCTGCCAATACGCCTACCGACAGTCCCACTCATATCAATACGGTCACAGATAAACAAGCCGATAAGGTCTGGACCAATCTTTGCGCCCAGGTTAAGAGTGCTAGAGAGGATGGGGATGGGAAAACAAAAACACATGAAGGAGATGATGGTCAGCGTCAGTGGGTTGCGACAGACTGGGTTAAATATTTGGATGGTTCTTCCTTCCGAATTTGTTTTGTGCGGTACAATGATAATCCCAATACGGCGGTGCGGGAAAATCTGACGATTTATATTTATGTAGAAGGAAAATGTGAAGGAAAATGTGAAGAATTTAAACGAACGGTTGCCATGCAATTGCGCATCACCAAGGATGCACAGGTGCTTAATTATGCGATTGCCGGACGCGGCCGTATGTGGCTGGCCGGAAATACCACCATCCATGGGGATATTTACAGCTCGTGGAATAAAGCCAATATCTCTCCTTTTAATATGACCGATGATTCCGTTGTAGAAGGGTCGCTCAATACCGTATTGCCCTGGCAGTCCATGCTGAACAAGACTTATCAGATGCAGACTTTCTTATACGACACCAACGGACGTCTGATGCTCAGTGACGGCAAGACTCTTCAGCGGAGCAGCGGATATCTGTATGACAGCAGCGGCCGGGTGATTACCAACAGCAGCGGAACTCCTTTGAACATTTTGTCTCTGAAGTTTAAAGTGGAAAACGGACTCAATGTCGCCACGGACACCAGCGGCAATCCCATCATCGGCTATGTCAACGGCCAATCCGTGGGCCCTGTTGTCTACGGCAATCCTGTCGAAGCGTTTGACGCCGACGGCAATCGAATCTACAGCAGCAGCGATGAACTGAAGGGAACCTATAAGACGGTCAACTACAGCCAGCCCGATCAGACCAATATGCCCGGCTTGAGCATCAATGATTATTATGATGCTTCGGGCAACAGTCTGACGGCGCTCCACTACAAAAGTCAGATTCCTGCCTCTAACGCCGTTGTAAGCGGCAGTACAATCGAAAACGGAAAATTGTCCACCAGCGGCGTTCCTACGGTCACGGAATATTTTCCTCATGCTCCTCTTGCCAGCGGCGGCTATTCCGTGGCGGCCTCCAGCAGCAGCTTAAAACTGACCCGCTACAAATATGAGGGCAAGACGCTCCGCAATGTCGTCATCAGCGGCGGAACGAATGCGTTATTTAAGAACTGCACCTTCGAGGGCATCCTCTATGTGGACTGCAGCACCAGCGGGCCTACTTCGACCACATCTACTTACAACAATATTCGTTTTGAAAACTGCATATTCAACGGCACTATTGTGACCAACGTTCCCAAGAATCTGAACAGCGGATGGTGGCAGAGAAACTGCCTGTATTTCACCGGGGAGGCGACCTTTAACAACACATCCGGCTATCAGGAAGCCACCATTCTGGCACCTCACTTTAATGTCAACCTCGGAAACACCAACCCTACCCAGAGCGAAAACAACGTACTGACCGGGGCCATTGTCGGCGGCATCGTGGATGTTCGCGGCAATGCCCAGATTTACGGCACGATTATTTCGATGGCGGATACCACTGCCTATACCTCCGGATATGTCACCAACATTGGGGCAACGGAGAACGACGGCGGTTCGGAAACCACGGAAGCCGGCGACATCGGCGTTATCGAAATCACCCCCAATGAAGAACAAATGCTTCCCAGCGGAATTACGACACCTATCGTTTTGAAGCCCTTGAAAAATACCTATGAAGAAAAAATTTTACCTGAAGAAATTGAAAACCTTTTCGAAAGGGGATTCCAATGAAAACGTTTGCTTATCTGATGCTGATTCTGACGGCCCTGACGTTCTTTCTGACGCTGGGCAATACGGCGGTTGCCGATGACGGCGACGGGGATACCGTCGGCGGATGTGAAGTCTTCCGTTCTCTCACGGCCGGACTTTGTCTGGCGGAAGAAGATGACGGCGGGACTGTCAGCGACAGCTGCGAGTAAGGAAATTGCTGACGTGTCTTTTGGCAAAAAGGCCGCTGGATTTCCCCCGGCGGCCTTTTTTTATTGTCCCATTTGTTCAATCACTTCGAAAAGTGCCTGCGTGCCGTCCTGTCCCCGTCCGCGGGCCGACAGGATACTCAGAAGTTCCCGGGCCAGAGCCGTTGCCGGCAGAGGTTGGCCGATGCGCTGTGCATAATTCAAGATGAGATTCAAATCCTTGATTTGCAGATCGACTTTAAAAGCGGGTTTCCAATCGCCTGCCAGAATCTTCGGTCCCAGATGTTTCAGAGAATGACTGTAGGCCGCACCGGCCAGGACCGCCGACAGGGTTGTTTGCAGATTTAGACCGGCCTTTTTGGCAAAGGCCAGCCCCTCTGCAATGCTTACGATGGTATGGATAACCATAATCTGATTGGCCAGTTTGGTCATCTGGCCGCAGCCGACCGGTCCGCAGTAGGTGATAGTCCGGCCGAGCATTTCGAGGATCGGACGCACTGTCTCGATGTGTTCCTGCGGTCCTCCGAGCATAATCGACAGTTTGCCTTCGACCGCGCCGATTTGCCCTCCGCTGACCGGAGCATCGAAGAAGAGGACGCCCTTTTGCCCGAGGAGGGCAGCTATGGTTCGCGTTGCATCCGGGCAGATCGTCGAGGTGTCGATGCAGACGAACTCCGCCCGCGCGGTCTGACAGACCCCGTCCGGCCCAAGCAGGACCTGTTGGACATCCGGCGTATTCGGAAGGCATGTTATGACAAAATCTGCTCTTTCCGCTGCCTCGGCGGGCGTGTCGGCCCAGAGAGCCCCCTGTTCCAGAAGCGGCTGGGCACGCGATTTTGTCCGGTTGTGGACGACCACGCGGCAGCCGGCTTTGAGCAGATTCGCCGCCATCGGTGCCCCCATTATCCCCGTACCGATAAAGCCAATGGTTTTCGGCTGTTCGGGCAAGGCGGTGGCCTCCCGTCAAGCTGCGATTCCAAGCCGGCGCTGGGTGGTCTGGTACCATTTGCCGGACCGAATCGCCGACCACAGAAGCAGCCAGACAGCCGGTATCCATAATCCTACAAAGCGGATATAGGTTAGGACCTGCTGCAAAGTTGTCTCCTCAGCTCCGGGCGGGTAGGAATCCAGCAGTTCCTCCGGAAGATAAATTGTTCCCAGCAGCACACCGGGTACGACACACTGCCAGGGAAACAGAAGCACCAGAAAGAAAAGAGAAATAAAAAAGGCTCGGCTGATGTGGCTGATGCCGCCCAGGCGGCTGACCAGAGAGACCTTCAGGGTAAACACTAGGACAAGGCAGTACAGCACGGCTGCAAACAAAAGGGCCGCATTCAATCCCCCAATCAGAATGGAAGCCTGGCGTCTGGTCAAATGAAAGGGGGGCCATTGGATGTTCGGGAGTTTGTATTTTTTTGTCTCGGCTGCAGGAGAGGCCTGAATTTCCTGAACCACTTCTTTGGCGGCCTGGACGATCGGCTCGTCCGTTTTTTCACGGCTGACAATGACCGTCTCCGTTTCAGGTGCCGCGGCCGGAGCTGATTCCGATGCGGCCGGCTGCGATGCGGTTTCAGCCGCGGCTTTCTCTGTGGGGACCGTCTCGGATGTTATGCTCGAATTATCTGTTTTCCCGCCCGGAATTCCTCCGCTTTGCTGAAGCCAGAACAGCCCTTGCAGCAGCAACAGACAAATCAGCATCAGCCAGAAACAAAAGTTCTTCATTCCCCGAAAGGCGTCCCTCGCCTCCAGGCAGTCTGTTACGTCAATCATATCATGAGCCGTCTGATGGTCTTCCATGTCCTGACTCCTCATTTCAGGTTTCGTTTGTGTTCAGGTCTGTGAAAGCATTATAGGCCGCCTGAACCGTTCTATCAATATCCCTTTCCGTATGGGCCAGGGAGACAAACCATGCCTCGTAAGCACTGGGAGCCAAATAAATTCCCTGCTTGAGCATCGAACCAAAAAAACGTTTAAACAAACGGCCGCTGCATCTCTGAACATCTTCAAAATTGTTCACCGGCTTGTCTGTGAAAAAGACGCTCAGGATGGACCCGGCCCGATTGATTTGAATCGCTGTTCCGCTTTTCTGAGCGGCTTCCTGGAGTCCTTTTTCCAGTCGGTCGGAAAGCGCTTCCAATCGCTCGTACACCCCGGGTTTTCGCAGAATCTCCAGTACGGCCAGAGAAGCCGCTGTCGCTAGAGGGTTCCCGCTGAGGGTTCCGGCCTGATAAACCGGCCCTAACGGAGCCAGAAGGTCCACAATCTCTTTTCGGCCCCCGACCGCCGCACAGGGCAAGCCGCCGCCGACAATCTTGCCTAAGCAGGTCAGGTCTGCCGAAACACGGAAAAGCGACTGGGCTCCGCCGTACGCCGCACGAAATCCTGTGATGACCTCATCGAAAATCAAAACGCTCCGGTGTTCTGTACACAGCTGTCGAACGGCTTGCAGGTATCCTTCTTTCGGCGGTACGACCCCCATATTGGCGGCAATCGGCTCAACAATAACCCCGGCAATCTGGTTTGGATATTTTTCAAATACTTTCTGAAGTGCCTCGGAATTATTATAGGGAATACTGATGGTTTTTTGGGCAAGGTCCGATGGGACCCCTGCGCTGGCCGGCAGCCCCAGTTCCGCAATCCCTGAACCGGCCTGAACCAGCATGGAGTCGCTGTGCCCGTGATAGCAGCCGTCCATCTTGACCAGAAGGTCTCTGCCGGTAAAGGCCCGGGCCAGTCGAACGGCCGTCATAACCGCTTCCGTACCGCTGCTGACCAGACGCACTTTTTCTATGCTTTCAAAAGCGGAAGTGACGGCTTCTGCCAAACGCACTTCATTTTCTGTGGCTGCGCCAAAAGAAGTGCCTTTTTCTGCGGCTCGGCAAACGGCCTCTACGACGGCCGGATGAGCATGCCCGACAATCATGGGGCCCCAGGAGCCGACATAATCTATATATTCATTCCCGTCAATGTCCCCAATATGGGCCCCGGACGCCCGCTCTATAAAAAGGGGTGTAAGTCCAACCCCACGAAAAGACCGGACAGGGGAGTTTACCCCGCCCGGTATCACACGACAGGCACGCTCGTACATCTCTTTGGAACGTTTCGTATTCATAGGGATTGGATTGTACCTTTCTGAACGAGAAAGTCCAAAGGAAAGAGCGCGTTTCCGGAGTTCACTACGCTGAAAACCTGCCTGATTCTGTTCTGTTTTTTCTTGCAATCAGGAGGGATTTGACTATACTTGTCGATTTCGTAAATAACGGAGTTTGAATTACCTGAATTGGTTGAGGAACCCATGCATATCATTAAATGGATTCGCAAGAATGAACGCAAGCTGATGGCCTGGCTGGTCATTTTGATTATGATTTCATTTGTCGGCGGTTACGGCCTCCAGCAGTTTTTGATGTATTTGGGACAGGGGGGGGCCAAACACGTCGTGGCAGTGTATGGGGACGGCAAGAAAATCCGGGCTATCGAGGTGCAGGAGGCCCAGGAAGAGCTGGAAATCCTTAAAATGCTTATGGTGGACCGAATGCTGTCCGCCTTTTCTCAGATGTACAGCGATTTGACGCCTCAGTTGCTCGAGCTGATTCTATTCCCTGATGCCCGTGCCTCCGGAGAACTGCGGCTTCAGTTGCTTCAGATGGCGGAGCGCGGACAGGCGGATTTGAACCCGGAACAAATTGAAGCCTTTTTCGCATCGCATCGGCATCGTCCGGAGATTTTGTGGCTCCTGCTCAAAAAGGAGGTTGAAAAGGTCGGGTTTGTCGTTTCCGATGCAGAGGCGGAAGGCTTTTTGCGGCAGATTGTTTCGGGCCTTACACAGAATCAGTTGGACCCGGCCCTTCTGATTAACCGGATTATGCAGCAGACCAAGAAATCCAAACAGGAAATTGTCCAGGTTTTCGGTTCGCTGGTCAGTGTGATGAATTATGCGGATATGGTGCTGGGCAATTATCTGGTGACAACGGATGAAATCCGCAGCCATATTGCCCGAACGATGGAAAAACTCTCTGCTCAGGTGCTGCTGCTGGATGCGGACCTCTGGGTTGATGAGCAGTCCGAACCATCAGAAGAAGATATCCAAAAGCAGTTTCAGACATATCGGACAGTGTATCCTATGGCGTTTTCTTCTGAAAATCCTTATGGGTTCGGCTATGCCGTCGGCAGACGTATTCAGCTGGAATACCTGCTGATTCGGTTGGATGAAATTCAGAAGAAAATTGAAAAACCCTCTTTTGAAGAACTCGAAGCGTATTATACAGCTAATCTGAGCAAATACCAGACAACCGAACCTCTCGACCCCAACAAGCCGGATGCAGGGACGCGGACGATTACGCGGCCTTTTGCACAGGTAGTGCAGCAGATTCGTCAGGAAATGGACAGACAGAAGGCCGAGAATTTGGCCAACAGCATTCTCAATGAAGCCCGCCAGATGACCGATGTCGGCTGGGATGCACTCGACTTTGAGAAGGTGACAGTCGCTCAGCTCCAACAGGCCGCGGGAGACTACACGGCAGCCGCCCGTCAGCTGGAGCAAAAATTTCAGATTACGGTCAGAACCGGCAAAACCGGATGGCTCCGTCCGGAGGACCTGGCCTCGGATTCATTTCTCCGCAGGGTGGCTCTTCCGACGTCTTCCGAAACCTCTGTGCGTTTATTGGATGTGCTGATGGCGATTCCGGAGGATGGAAAGCCCTCGTCTGTGCCCGGGCTGCCGTCTGTGAGGATTTGGGAAACCATCGGTCCCCTCAGCGGAGGCATTCTCGCCGAGGGCCAGTACGTATCCTTGCGGGGCATGGTTCGAGTCATCGGCATTCAGCCGCCGGTTATGCCGGAGAATTTGACGTTTTCGTTTGACAACCGCGGGGTGCTTTTGTCGGATGTCTCGGAGCCGGCGGTCTTTTCCGTGCGCGGGCAGGTTGTCAAGGACCTGAAAACCCTTCAGGCAATGGAAAAAGCCCGTGCCCAGGCGGCGGAACTGATTCGTTTGGTCGAAGCGGAAGGGTGGGAAAAAGGCCTTCAGCAGTTTTATGATCTGCATTATCCGCAAACAGACCCGAATGCCCCCGTCCTGAATCGGCCGCAGGTGCGCACAATTGTCAATCAAACAATTCCGTCCCAGAATCAGGTAGAGACCTTGCGTCAGCGTCTGGCGATGCCTTCCATCTCGAGAGATTTGCTGGCCGGACGCTATCAGAATGCCGTTTTTGTCCGCAGGATGGCCGAACTTCTTGAGCCGTCTGTGCAGAACACGGGGCCGATGGCTCGGATGATTCTGGTTGAATGCGCCCGGAACGTGGGAATTGTTAAGGAATTGACCCGGCAGCCGGCTACGGAAAAAGATTACGCAGACAACAAGAGCCGGATGGCGGTCCAGCGGGCGGTACTGGCCAAAATAGGGCTGGGACTGACGCATTTCGATCCGGAAAACATCGCCAGCCGAATGGGGCTGGTTTACAAAGACCCTCAGGAACTGCCGATGCCCGTCGAGTCGCGTATGGATTGATGCGGATGAAACCAAAACCGAATAAACCGGCGGAACATACCCTTTGGCTGTTTCTGGTGGCGTTTACGGGCTGGGCGGTCCCGGGCGGGGGACATTTTCTGATTGGACAGCGCCGTCATGCCGTTGTGTTTTTCGTGACTATCGTGCTCACGTTTCTGGTTGGGCTGTATATCGGTTCGATCGGCATTATAGACCCGGTCGGAGCCAAACCCTGGTATCTGGCGCAGATTTTAACCAGTCCGATTGTCGGCTGGCTTGGTCAGGTGGCTCAAAAAGGCGATTATCCGGTGTACGGCCGGCCCCAGGATTACGGCCAAATCTATACCGCCTTGGCCGGCCTGCTGAATCTGCTGTGCATCCTGAATGCCGTCTATCGGGCCTATTCCGGCATCGGGGAGACTATTGGGCAGGAGGAGGAACATGGCTGAGGGCTTTCCGCTGATTCTGGCAGGGTTTTTCGCTCCGGTGGACATCGGCAATACACCGTTTTCTCTGCTGTGGATGTTTCCGCTGCTTTTGTCGATTGCCGTTGTCTATAAAGCCACGCGTCTTCGGGTTCTTTTCTGGAAAGCGTTTTCTTTGGAAGTGCTCGTTTTATTCCTGACCCTGAGCGGTTTTATGATTTTGACCGGGGTGGTTTTAAATCTGGTTGTCTGGCTGATAACCAGTTAGTGTCCCGGCAGTTCTGCAGGCCAGTCTCCCTCGTCCTGAAGAACTCCCAATTCAATCAGGGCTTTCAGAGCCGCTCGTTGTTCGGCCTCCTTTTTGGTAGCTCCCCAGGCACTGGAAAACATCCGCTGTCCGACGACGGCGCAGACTTCAAAGCATTTGTTATGGTCGGGCCCCTTTTCGTCCAGAAGCCGGTAGGAGGGGGTGGCATTCAGATGCCGCTGACTGTATTGCTGGAGAATGGATTTGAAATTCTCCAGATGGTCCTGAGCGTCGGCGGCTTCCAGATAAGGACCGAAGTGTTTGCGGACAAATTGCTCAGCCGCTGAAAAGCCCCCGTCCAGGTAAATCGCCGCCAGAACCGCCTCCAGCGTACCGGCTGCAATCGACCCGTTCAGAGCCCGGGAGCCGTTGGTTCCTTTGCCGACCTGAATAAAGTCGAGCAGGCCCAGCGTACGGGCAATCTGGGCGCAGATTTTTCGCGAAACCAGCACGCTTTTGAGCTTGGTCAAATCGCCTTCCAGATAATCCGGAAAACGCTCGTAGAGGCACTGGCAAATCAGAAGCCCCAGCACGGCATCTCCCAAAAACTCCAGCCGTTCATTGCTGGCCAGACGTGAATTGGCCCAGGACGAATGAATCAGGGCCTCTTCGAGGAGGGCCGGATTGCGGAACGGATACCCCAAACGTTCTTCTGCCTGCTGGAGAAGTTCTTTGTTCATTCGTTCTTTACGGTCTCGCTGTCCGCAAGCAGATTACGAAAGCCGCTTTTTCCGGAGGCAGCGGCTTTCGCAATGTGCTTGCCTCGATTTTGTCTTAAATACGCCTCTTTATAATCTTCGCAAGAGGTTGTCAATCTGAAAATTCTTCTTTTCAGGATTGTGTCTGGGCCATTTGCAGGCCTGCCAGCGCAAGAAATTGGTCCTCCACAAAGGTAAAAACTGTGTCCAGACCGGTAACCAGAAAGATGTTTTTGGTCTGCGGCTGCACACAGCAGAAAACCAGTTTGCGGTGGTTGTCATGCAGAATCTTGCGAAGCTTCAGCAGTTTGGCAAGACTCGAGGAGGTCACAATCTCCACGTCCGAAAAGTCAATCACAACATCCTGTTCCTTTTCGTATGAGACCATCTGGCAGACGGTGAGGATCTCTTCCCCCAGGTCCGGTTCAGGGGCTAAGTTGACCAGTATGACATTTTCAGACCATCGCTGGATTCCCATAGTTTGGCTCCTCTTTTGCGAACTACCTGAAATTTGTTTTCTGCCTTTCATATCGTCTGAATATTCCTTGCAATTTACAAAAAGCCCCTATTTTTCCATATTTGCCTGTTTTGGCGGCCTTATCGGACGTTCTGGTTCTTTAATCGCTCATTTGTTCCTTATAGGAGCCGGCCGGTTTTCCTGATATAAAACGCGAAAAAGCGATAGCTGAAAATTGACAGGATTCTCTTTTTTTGTTTTATTCAGAATGGTTTTTGGTGGGATTCAGGGTTTTTCCCTCCGGCTGAATCTCTGGATAACCGCAGGAGGGCAAACGTTTGACGGGTTCTCTGAGCCCCAAGGGAGAAAGACGTGAGCACCGGGACAGTCAAGTGGTTCAATGAGAAAAAAGGGTTTGGATTTATTACACCGGATGAGGGCGGAGCGGACTTGTTTGTGCATCACTCCAAGATTGATATGCAGGGTTTTCGGACGCTCAAGGAGGGTCAGCGTGTCGAATTTGACGTAACGGCCGGTGAAAAGGGCAAAGTGGCCGTGAACGTCAAACCGGTTTAACGATTCTCTCCTGCAAAGAGCAGGCCTCCGACAGAACGGATAAACAAGAGTGGATACATCGTCATCAAAGACCTCAGAAAAGAAACGCCGGATTATCGATATCCACACGCACGCTTTTCCCGATTCTCTTGCCAAGAGGGCTATGGCGCAGCTCCATTCCGAGTGCGATGTCAAATCGTATCTGGACGGGACTGTGGGGTCTTTACTGCGTTCAATGGACGAAGCGGGCATCGAGAAATCCGTCCTGTGCTGCATTGCAACCAAGCCGACTCAATTCGAGCCCATCCTGAACTGGAGCATCCAGATTCGCTCGGAGCGCATTATTCCGTTTCCTTCGGTGCACCCCAGCGACTCTCAACTGCCGGATAAAATTCAAAAAATTGCAGACAACGGGTTTATCGGAGTAAAGATTCATCCCTATTACCAAAACATGGTTATCGATGAACCCCGGTATGATTTGTTATATAAGTCTATTATAGAAAATAAGTTAATTCTTGTTCTGCATGCCGGATACGACATTGCTTTTCCGAGAGAGGAAAAAGCAGGTCCCCGTCAGATCCTTCGGGTTCTCGAGCGGTTCAGTGAACTGAAGCTGATTACCACGCACATGGGCGGCTGGTTTCAATGGGATGAAGTCGAAAAGTATCTGATCGGAAAGCCCATTTATATCGAAACCTCTGTTTCGTTTGATTATTTGGGGGCTAAGCGAATGGAAAAAATGCTGGAAAAACACCACTCTGATTGTCTTCTTTTTGGAACCGACAGTCCGTGGGATGACCAGAAAAAAGCCGTTTTAAATATAGAAAATCTCATTTCAGATGAATCGCTAAAAAAGAAAATCTTTTATAAGAATTCAGCAAAGTTATTGGGGATTATTTAAGTCTCGAGAAGAACAAAAACTGTGAAAAATTTTTTTAAACCGAAATAAAACTGTTGATTTTGATATGAAAAACCATAGAATCAGTCTCAAATTCGCCGAAAGAGGAGGTATTAGGTCGGAAATAGGAGGTAAACTATGTTAGGCATCGAAGACAAAGGGGTGCTTCTGGCATACCTTTTGTGCATCGGCTCGTCTGCCCTGTGTGTGCTTTATGGTCTTTTGGCACGAAACAAAGGAGATGAGCCTGTCAAACCCGAAGATTTAAAGTGGGTTTCCGAGGAGAAAAAGGTGGAGGAAAGTCTGTAAA
>CALEDR010000023.1 GCA_937949545.1 uncultured Phycisphaerae bacterium | reverse complement strand
GTAAAAACAATAATATTTTTCATTTTGAGTCCCAATGCAAAGCAAACCAGCCGCATAACGGATGCGCGATGAAACAATCCAGCCTCGCGTGATACGGCGAAACAGTGTGTTTTCCGCTGTAATGTTCGCATCCGTTCGAATAAAATAGGGTATCCGGTTTCTATGGCACCAAGCGTAGGCCTGCCATTTGGCGAAGGAATCATAAATTCCATGAATAATCATGGCATCAAATCGATGCTTTTCCAAAACAGGTACAATATTCCCATCCGCAAAACAACGCAGCGGAAACGGGATTCTCCTGGACGGCTGAGGACAAATCTCATTCTCACAGCTGCCGGGATACGCCGGTTCCCAGGCCGGATTTCCCTCTTCGGGACGTCTGTACAGCATCACAAACCGATAGTCCTTCAATTTCGCCAGACAGTCATATTGACCGGCCAGCTGCCGAGACGGACTGTTGCACAACACCCCAATTTTGACAAGTGGAGACATTTGAAAAAACTACAAAATCTGTTTGTCCATCTCTTGAGTCTCTGTTGTGCCCATCTCTGTCAATCGATCCGGTTCCATACTTTTGGGAACAAACAGTTTTCCGGAGAACCAGGCAATCCCTAAAAAGACAATAATCGACATCAGCCCCTGCACAAACATACTGGTAAAATCACCGCGCCATTGGGCAGCAAAAGACGGTATGACCAGAAACCAGGCCAGTGCCAATACAACATTTCCCGTATTATCAATCCAATACGTGTTCAGACCGCGGACAAATTTCCCGACCAGGAAAAACCCGAGGGTTACGCCGAGCCAGCCAAAGTTCATATACAGCTCTCCAAAAGGCAAATTGGCCACATTGCTGGGAGGATCAGGATCATTATACCAGATTCGAGTAATCACGGCGCCGGAAGAAATCGGTTTGGACGGCCAGATCGCCCTCGGGATCCAGAAAATAAAACCCGGAACCAATCCTTTGCCGTATAAATAGCCGGCGTTGACCGGAATTTCATGAACCGTATATTCAAAAACCAGATAATTGATGGCAAGTCCTCCGATAAATTCATCGATGTTTTCCGAAGAAAACACCTTCTGAACCCCCTCGGCATAACCATAAAAACGCTCGGCCCGTGTGGCCCCTGCAAGCAAAATCAGAAAGAATCCGACGAAAAATGTAAAGCCCCAGAAAAGGCACTTGACCAGCTTTCCTTTGTCCAGCAGTTTGAAATAGTAAATAAAACAGACGCCGGCCAAAAAAAGGCTGACGAGAGGGCGCCGCGAAAAGTAAACCCGATACGTCAGAAAAAACATAATCCCGAGCACCCCCAGCATAAATGCTTTGAACAGCAGACGTTGCCGATAGGTCAAAACGACCAGCAGAGAAATCAGGCTCAGGGCTCCGATAGAACCGCTGGTCAGCCCCAGCACCACACTCATCAGAGCCGGCGGATACCGCTCTCGGATGGAGAAAGAAAGCACAACCGCCGCCGTACAGAGGCAAAAGACGAAAAGAACCTGTGCCGGAGAGAGGGTGGGGGCCGGGCGGGGAAACCAGTTTTTCATGCGCGTCCCTTTTCCGGCATAAAGTCCTAAGGTATAAAAAAGCGTGCCGGTTAAAAGAATAATGACCGCCGGGCCGCGAACCGCATAACCCGGACGTTCATAGGGGATCAGGCCGACCGCCAAGAGTGCCAGAGGAATATTCAGTAAAAAGCCAAACCAGGAAACTGCTATCGGGTCAAGAACCGTTCCTTTTTCGGAAAAAACATAAACACACAGCATGATGATTCCGTAAAGAAGAAAAAGAATCCCGAAAAACACAAGCAATCCATCCATACGTTCTTCCGTTCCTCTTAACCATTCAAAACAGAGCTACACTGCTCTTATCTGCTCTCTGCCTGTTTCTCTTTAAAAAGCTTGCAGAAAATTGTTTGAAGATCGGCCCATCGAGGCATATAGGAACCTATGCCCTGAACCTCGTAATGCTGATTTGTCATCCAGAGAATCAGAAGAAGATAGGTTAACTGCCCCAAGATGCTTGCCAGACAAAAGCCGATGATCTGAAATTTTTTGACAAGAAGAAACGAGAACATCAAAAGTACGGCCAGGCCCCCTGTTCTCCCTTCGATTCCAATATAAGCCCTGCCCTGGCCTCGAATCGCCTGTTCCAGCATATTCCCAAGCCCTGCGAAAGCTGAAGCAGCAATCAGCAGTCTGGCCGGAAGAACCGCATCCGTAAAATCCGAACCATAAACCAAAGGCAGCACCCACGGCATTACCAGAGACAGGCCCCCGCCCAGCAGCACCCAGAGCAGCAGTGAAATTCGGAACGTCTTGGCCAACACCTCAAATCCGCATTTATAATCCGCCTGAGCTCCGAGCGTGAATGAAACCATCCCCGCCGAGAGCGTCACGCTTCCAACAACCGAACTGGCCGCCAGTGCCACTGTATAGATTCCTAAATCCCGTGTGCCCAAAAACCATAACATCAGGGCCTTATCAATATGCAGATACACTTCATAGAAAATTCCTGCCAGACTAAAAGGAATGCTCTGCTTAAAAATGTCCGTGAGAGAATAGAGCGGACCGCGGAACGAATATTTCGAAGCCGCCGTAAAAAACCAGACCATCACAGGAGCCGCATTGGCGGCAAGCATCGCAGCCACACAGCCGAATACGGTACGAAATCCGGCCAACCAAAGCAGAAACAGCAGGAGAACATACGTCGGGTTCATAATCGAGCGAATTCGATTAAACTGACGAAAATCTCCCCTGCCCTGGTCAATCGAATTCAAATTCATCACGAGTCTCTGAAACGGAATTACAAGGATAAAAAACTTTGCCATCCAAACCAACTCTCCTTCGGAGGCAGGCAGAAGCCAAGGAACAGCAACATAACAGACCGCCGCACTGATGGACGAAGTAAGCAAGGCAAAAACGATTCCGCTGCGTATCAAGGCAGCAAACTGAGCAAAACAATTAATCTGGGCAGCAATTCTTCCAAGTGCTATATAAATTCCCGCCACACCAAAAGACCCAAAGACCGTGGGCCAAAGCGTAACAGCGGCCAATTCCCCGCGGCCTTGGGGCCCGAGCATTCTGGCAACCAGAATCCCCTGGACTATTGTACAGGCCTGAATCAGAACATTGGCACCAAAGGTGCCGATAAAAGCTTGGACGCCGACGGGTTTTTTCCCGGAAACCCGTGAATCTGCTTCTTTTGAATCCGGCGCTGTCGCTGTGCTGTTTTTGCCTTCCATCCTGCCTGAACCAGCTTTCTGCAAATCGAGACCGTCAGGGAATCAGGGATCCATCAGCCGGCTGATGTCGCCGGTTGAATTGTCCATAGCCGTTTCAAATTCCTTATCCGGAGGATACGGTGTCAGGAAACAAAGGGACTCATAGATTGAATCACCGTAGCAATGTGCAATAATCCGATTTTTTAGAAACCCTTTTGCGAGGGCCTCTGTAATTTCAGAACGGCTTTGAATCACTTCCTCTATCCGTCCATCCTGATGTCGGATATACATCCGAATTCGTTCTCCAACACTCACGACAACGCTGAATTGGGCACGTCGGTCCCAAATTTCCAAACCAGCTGGCTCAAGCGTTTCCACCAGACTTCCTGCCATGAAGATATCCAGTCTCAGCTTTCGTCCCTCCCGGACAGTCCATTTGGACGAATAATAGGGACAGCAGTCCAGATATAAAATCAGCTTATCGCCTCTTCCTCCATCCCAGGTTTTAATATGGTAGCGAGGCAAAACGGCCATTTCCTTGACCTCTTCCCAGTTTAAGGGCGGTTCAGACCGATTGTCGTCCATTAAGGACCGAAACGTCTTGCCCTGCGGCTGTCCCTGCGCATAATGACAGACCATATCCCCGGCATCATAAATGACCGAAGAACTCCAGCGGTCATAATAATCTTTTAAATGAAGGTAGCCGGCTTCCGGGAAAAAGGCCAGAAAAGACGTCCACTGCGGTCCGACCCACTTGGGATAAATTCGCTGCCGAGGAGGACGAGGCGTCCCTCCCGGCACAAAATGGGTCGGATGGGTTCCGATCGTCGCCCCGCCGAGAGCGATCACAAACGGAAAGTTAGGATTGGCCGGAAACTCAGGCGTACCCACCCAAATAGAAATGCGTCCATCTTCGTTTTCATGCCCCTGCGGGGAGAGCGTATCCGGCATCGTCAGAACATCAATCCATTGGTCGGGATTCCTGGTCCAGAAGAAAGCAGGGGTTCCGACTCCGGACGAACCAATCATGCTCGCATATCCGCTTTTGTCTCCAAGCATCCCTTTTACCCAGATATGACCGATATAATTTCGGCCGTTTAGTTTTAAGGAGGCCTGCTTCAGGGCCGTCATCAGATATCCATAAGATGCCAGATTCCGATCCTCGGTCTTCATCCTTAATTCATATTCGCCAAAAAGCCCGCCTGGAGCCCGAGTCATGGACGTATTTTGTCCGCCGGATGTCCAGGCGGACTCATCCTGAACAAAATGCGATTTTGTGTCGGTGTCCAGAAGATTTTTGAATTGAGGCAGAACCAAAGCACAGGGACGCCGGGCAACCACGGCTTCCCGGAGTTTGAAGTTTCGTAAATCATCCATGGTGATATGCAGATACCCCTGGGCGGAGCCGCTGATATAGCGAACCCCTCGCTGATGGGTACTGAGAGAAAACTGATAATAGGTCCCCCACGTCTGCCCGTCCGGACTGACCCAGACCTTCGGCCATCGAGGCGAAGAGGCGGAATTGTCATATTGAAAAGCGTAAATCACATCATTACATTTTTTGATAACCCAGACATATCCCTGGCCGTTGTGAGTCTGCGTGAGGCGGTTATAGAGCAGCGGAAACGCGTACTCCGTATTCAAATCGAGCCAGTAACCCCCCCCGTACATATCAGAACCACACAAAACGCGGGAAGGATGACCGTAATCCATAATCTGCATCGGCTGCATTCCGGCTTGCGGCAGCCAGCAGGTCCAGGTCCTCCCGTCATCGGTGCTTTTATAAAAACGGCGATTGCTTCGATTGTTGACTCCCATATCCCCCATAGAAACCAAAAAAGTGCCTGTTGCCGCATGATAGCCGACCGTATGAAAATGTGCGGTTGTTGCCGGATCATCCAATTCGGCATCCTGCACATCCTTTACTATCGCCCAAGTAGCACCTCCATCCTCAGAGCGATACAATTTTCGGCCGTTTAAGGCTGCCGACGGAGTGCCCTCAAAAGAATTGTCATATTCACAAAGAACCGCCGCTGTCGGAGAAAAGGCCATCGAATGATTGGTCATAAAAATTCCCCCGCCCGGCGTGATGCTCGGCATCTGGATGACAGGCAGCCAGGTTTCTCCTTCATCCAGAGAATAGCGGCCGAAAGAAACCCCGTCAAATCCTACAAGCCATTGCTTTCCATCGGACCATAAGGCATTCACGAGACCGGCTTGAGGCACCTCCGTCCAGTTTCCTGAAGAGGTTTTTGATTTCCGAAAAACCTTCTTGGTTGAATAAGAATAGGCCCACAAATAATGGGTTGTTTCAGCCGCATTGATCAGTCTTTTCTCGTTTGCCTCTGCATCCGGAACCAATTCCGCCCCGCTGGTAAACAGCATCTCTTCCGAAAAACAATCTTCCTCTGCCGAAGAAATCTTTGTCGATAAATCTCCATCGAGCCAGTGGGCAGAGAGGAGAGAAAAAACGGCCAAATCAACCGGTCTGTTCTGACCCGAAGGAGAACTGGGAAGCCACGGTATACTTTCGCTCAGCCAATGCTGGACAAAAACATCCAAATCCAGAAAGCTAACTCCATACGGCCAAACAATATCACCCGCCAGAACCCTCCAGGGAAGCTGCGGGTACATCCGTCCTTCCCGGAGTTCCCAGTCCGCCGGATCTCCGTCCTCCTCATCCGGCTCAAAATCCCACCCCTCGAAAGAGGACCTCTGTTTCATTTGCGCAGATGTCAAGCCCGTGCCCCCGTCGCTGAAAGCCAGACCGCTGGTCTCCGTATCCCAATAACACATCCAGACAGCCCCTTCATTCCTGCCGATAAGACCGCCCGTCCCCCCTGTACCGGCAGATACAAAAACAGCGACAGCACTGTAGCAGAAGCGGACATCTCCCAGAGACACACCCGCCAGACCGCCGACCAATTCGCTCTGACTGCCTGCCGCGATTCGACCCAAACTAAAGCAAACTGCCGCATTTTGAACCGACCCGGCCAGTCCTCCAACATTGCGGCTTTGCGGTCCTGTCAACATGCTGACGACACTGAACGAACAGAGCAGGTCAGACTCGGCTTTCCCCACCAGCCCTCCGAGATAGTCTAAGGCCCGGCCTCCATAGAGAACAGCATTGCTGTATGACTGAACAATCTGCCCGGCCGTCTGCCGGCCCACCAATCCTCCCAGATTTCTGCCGTTATCAGCACTTCGAATAACTACAGAGGCCTCACCTCTCTCAACGAGCCCCTCTGTCCTCCCTGCAATCCCGCCGACCGACTCCACTCCGTCCACACAACCGGAAACGGAACAATTCCGAATGATTCCGGAAGAATACCCGCAAAGCAACCCTGTATCCGACCGCCCGGAGACAGCGCCTCTCACTCGGCAATACTGGATCGTACCGGATGACTGATATCCGACAAGTCCGCCGACAAAAGAACTCGTCTGGCCCGAGGCATAAACAGAAAGATTTTCCAGCGTCAAATTTTTCATTTCCGCATTCTGAGTATGCCCGAAGAACCCTGCATAGCCGCAGCCGTTTCCGGCAAATAAGGTGAAATTTCTGATCGTCTTCCCATTTCCGTCAAAAACGCCCGTAAAAACCGTACCCTGAAAGCCCGCCGTTTGCGGCTCAAGGTCAGGAGCGATAAATGCCTCCTCGAAAACTCTTCCCGACAAATCAATATCCTGCATCAATTTAAAATGACGATTCCAATACGATGGATTCTTCCGCAGATAATCAAGGTCGTCCGCATCGTCAATCTGATAGGGATTGTCCGCCGTACCGTCTCCTGTCCAAACGGCTTGCGATGAAACCATGAACGAAAATAGGGCAATTGCGCAAAAAAGAATGCAGCAGCGGTTCGCTCCTCTCACGAGTCTATCCTCTCCTCAGACGATTCATAAAAAGCGACAGAATTAATCTCCTTCCAGAATCACCAACCTGCCGGGCGGGACATTGAAGGTTTTACCGCCGCAGGAAAACCGTTTTCCGGCCCCTCCCGGCCAATTGTCAATCACGAACAAGTCCTTTCCGTTCTTATCTTTATACCGCCTTACATCAATACCGGCGGAAATGTCGGTCAATCCTTTTGTGTCCCAATACACTGGTTCCCTTTGCCACCAGGAAAGCCGCTTTCGTTCCGCAACAATCTGCTCCAAGGCCAATGTATTCTCCGGATTCATCAGCGTGTACGAGGTTACATCAAACTTGGCCCCCAGCAGAAATGCCTGACGTTCTGTCCAGTAATCTGCTTTGGAGCCCCAGAACATATGGTCTCCATTGGATTCTCCCATCAACAAAAGGCGGTCGGAGAGCAGATAGCGGCCTAAGGACGGAAAGGGAGCTGTTCTTTTCATATAGGTAATCTGTTTCGGCGTTTTCGCCCAATCCGAATCTTTTACCTGATTCCCGGCCAGAGAACCGCTTACCAGAAACGCAGCCGGGTAAACATCCACGGCATATTCAATAAAAAGGTCCTGAGGAAGTTCTGTCTTCAGGAGATTCGCGATTCCCAAAGCATCACCAAAATATCTGGCCCCCAGAACATCAACATAAAAAGCATTTGCATAGTATTCAGTCTGATTTTTTCGAAGCCAATTCAGCAGCCGGGTGCGTTCCGAGAGGTTTGCCGCCAAGTCTGTATCGGACTCAAGCGGTCTTGCATAATACCCCACATGGACATCTCGGCCGGGAATACTGGTAATGTTTCGTACGAATCGAATAAGTTCCGGGCGATAACGGGAATGTACGTCCATCTTTTCCAGACAGCATCCTCCCCCTTTCTGCCCCCCATAATCACTCATTTGTCCCCAAAACTGCACCCACGGAAACGTCAATTGCCAGCGATTCCAGACAGCATACAATTCCGCGACATTAAAAGTAAGACTGTTCTGAAGCTGAACATTAATAAAGCCCTCCGTTTGTTTCATCCAGGCCGGATAATCAATCGGCAGCAAACCGGCACTTCTCATCTGTTCGTCCAGCCAATTCCTGTAAACATCGACCCCCAAATGCCAAGCCTGGACACCTCGAGCCGGTTCGCCTTTCAGACGGCAATACAGCAATCCAAAGACCGCCGTTTCTGAAGGGGCAATTATCTCTTCATAAACAAAACTCATCCGGAGATAGGAATAATTCACCTTGGTTTTTTTAGGCGGCCAGTTTGCCGCGGCTGCCATAAGGCCTTCTTCCGCATTCCCAAGTATCATCAACGGAGCAAATGCTGTTCCCGGGTAAATGACTCCCCACCATTCCCATTCTTTTCGAAAGTCGCTTCGGGACAGGGTTCCCAATAAATACGGATAATACAAAAAATAGGTTCCTGCTTTGTAAGAGTCGACGAGCGGATTTACACACCAAGGAAACCATACTTTGGACAGGGCCCGCCCGGCTTTCACTTCCAAAAGCCATGTCACTTCTCCATCTCGTCGTACTCTCGCCTGCAGAACGGAGTCCTGTATCTTCCAATCATCGGGTGAACTTCCGCTCGGACGGATGTAGATTTTAATCTGTCCGCCTGGCAGTTCCACCGCAAACGAATTACAATCAAGACTTTCTATGAATCCTCCTGCCGCTTCATCTTGAAGAATGCCGGACTCGATTTGCGGAAAGGCCGCTCCGGAAGAACCGGAAGAATTCGTATCTGCGGTTCCGGACGACAGCAAATTGCTCTCTGGATCAGCGGTTAGAGAACTTCCCGTGTTGTTCAATGAGGAACCTGTATTCGTGTCGGTATTCCCTGACGGATTCGGGGCTGAAATCAAAACAGAGCCTTCATCGGAACCGCTCTGACCCGAAAGCTCCTGCATGAGAACCGTTTGACTTTTCGCATCGGCTCTGAAGGCATCTCCGGAGGAACCAATCGAAACATCTTCCGGACCGATGGACTCCGATGAAAAGTATCCTTCTGCACGGCTTGCAAAAACCGCTGTGTGAGAGTCAACCGACGGTTCCGAAAAAACAGTGTCTGCCTTCCCAAAGGAACTTGGCTCAGCCTTCACAGGGTGGGATACAGCCGACACGGAGGCGAGATGAACATCCTCCGGATAAAAAAAGACAAGCCCCGCGGAACCTAAAAAGGCAGCAACCATCAAAATGGCCGCCATATCAACAATTTTATAAAATTTCATATCGGCCTCATCTCAAAAATTGTGCCGCAAATGTTTCCACACTTTAAAAGATACGTAATATTCCCTCTACAAAGATACGTAATATTCCCTCTACGCGGCACAATTCGACCGGAAGAAAACTCGACATCCGCGAAAGTCTATCCATTTGATGGATTATTCGCCTCCAGGCGGTACCGATGCTGTCGACGGTAGTCGGCCATCTGGCTCTCATATTCCCGACAGGTGAGCGAGAAAAACGATTCATAACGCGACGCATCTCTGCAAAACAGGAGCCGGCCCTTGAGAGCCTCAAGCCGATAAAACGGCTCGGCTTTATTCAGAATCCCGACATCCGGCTCTGCCCCCGGAACCACAGAACCGACCGCCTCAAAACCTGATGATACAAGTCCAGACCCGGCTTGCCGTCCGCAAAAACGGCTATATCCAAATCGCTGCCGGGACGAATTCGGCCGTCTTTCGCCGCGCCGTGCAGCAGGGCAAAAACCACCGACGGACAAGTCGCCTGAGTCGCCTCGGCCCATTTGTCCACATCAAACGTCATGCCCGGTCTGTCTCACCCCTGAACTGTCCTGAAATGTGCAGTTTGTTTTGGCAATCGTTGCCTGCAAAAAAAATCAGGCCTTGACGATTTTGCTGCGGCTGGATTTGACGGCGGCGGTGGCGTTGCGGGTATCCACTACCAGCTTGGCATGTTTGACAATCCAGGCATAATCATAGCAGCTGTGATTGGTGGAAATCAGCACACAGTCATACGAGCGGAGCATCGCCGCCGACAGCGGCCGGCTGGTCATCTTCAAATCATATTCCCGCATCTTGTGTGTTTTCGGCACATACGGGTCATTATAGTCCACTTTCGCCCCTCGCTCCTGCAGCAGTTCGATCAGTTCCAGCGACGGCGACTCCCGCACATCATCAATATCCGGCTTATACGCCAGTCCGAGCACAAGCACTTTGGAGCCCTTCAAGCTCTTCTTCCGATCGTTGAGGGCTTCCATCACTTTATGAACGACATAATGCGGCATTCCCGTATTAATCTCGCCGGCCAGCTCGATAAACCGCGTGGCCATTCCGTATTGCCGAGCCTTCCAGGTCAGGTAGAACGGATCGATCGGGATGCAGTGGCCGCCCAGCCCAGGCCCGGGATAAAACGGATGATAGCCGAAGGGTTTGGTGCTGGCCGCCCGAATAACCTCCCAGACATCGATGCCCATCCGGTCAAAGACCATCTTCAGTTCGTTGACCATCGCGATATTGATGCACCGATAGACATTCTCGAGAATCTTGGTCGCCTCAGCCGCCTCCACTGAGGAAACCGGCACCATTTTCTGGATAGCCAACGAATACAATTGATGCGCCAGCTGCCGGCACTTCGGGGTCAGCCCGCCGACCACTTTGGGAATCGTGCGGGTGGTGTACTGTTTGTTGCCCGGGTCTTCGCGTTCGGGCGAAAAGGCCAGATAGAAATCCTTGCCGGCCTTCAGACCCGTTGCCTCCAGAATGGGTTTCATCAGTTCCCGTGTCGTGCCCGGATAGGTTGTGCTTTCCAGAGAAATCAGATGTCCTTTTCGCAGATAGTTCGCAATAGTGCGGCAGCTGCCTTCGACATACTGCATATCCGGCTCGCGGTTGGGCGTCAGCGGCGTCGGCACACAAATCAGAACCGCATCGGCCTTGCGAATCTGGGACATATCCGACGTAGCGGCGAATTTTCCGCTTTTGACCATCTTGCGGACGACTTCGTGCGGGACATTTTTAATGATGCTTCGGCCGGAATTGAGAATCTTGACCTTCTTGTCATCAATATCAAATCCGAGCACCCTCACGCCCGCCAAAGCAAATTCCCGGGCCAAGGGAAGCCCCACATAGCCCAAGCCAAGTACACCTACCACAACTTTTTTACTTGCAATTTTTTTCTCGAGATTGTCCATATTCATCCTTCCTTATTGAACCTTATTACAAACACCACTGCGGGTCATAGGGGTTGCCGCAATGGGCGTTTTTTTCAGCCGTAGACCACCTCTCCGTCACGAGCATAATCGGCAATCAGTGATTTCCCAGACTGCCACTCCTGCGGAGTCATGGCTACCGCTTCAATCGGCTTGAATATCTTATAAATCGCTGCGGACAATAATTCGATTCGCTCCCAGTATCCCTTCCCCTCAAAATCCTCCGAAATAACCACCAAATCGATATCACTGTCTTCCCGCTGCCGTCCGGACGCATAGGATCCGAACAAAATAATTTTTTGGGGTTTTATCCCCACTTCCTGCAGGGTTTTTTGAAAATCAGAAATGACGGCTAAAACTGCTTTCTTATCCATTGGAGAATTTCCTTAGCCTGAAGAATCAACTGCTTAGAGATCGCCTCTGTATAATGGATTTGCAATTGTTCAATATCTTCAGGGTACCTTGTCGCAATATGGGCTTCATTGAGCCGAGCGATAATTTTCCCTGTTTTCTCTTCAGGTTTGATTCCCATCTTGTCCAGCAAATAAATCAGATTATGAGTTTTGGGCGGAACCTCGTGCAGCTTCGCCCGGTAAAGACCTTTGAGCGCCTTTTCAAGGGACAAATGGCACATAAAAACCGCATAAAAATATCTCCCGCCGCTGTGCATAAACTCTGCGGTTTCCATATCATAATCGGCCTGCTTCATCCATTCCGCGGCTTTTTTGTCCATCTTCCGCCGTTTTTCTCTATCTCATTTTCCAATCGGCCTCAATGACCGAACCGTTTCCTGAGGAAGAACCCTGGAATCAACGGTCTATCGTTTTTTCACATCGGATTGACCGCTTTCGGTCCTAAAAGGTTTTCTCGTTTCCTCTGCCTTAAAAATGATTCAAACACCACTGCGGGTCATACGGATTGCCGCAGCGGAACCATTGGCTTGCCAACATAGAAAAATCGGACAGCCCCACAAAGCAGTCTCCATCCAAATCCGCCGTCAGAGCCCCTTCACACTGAAAAATGGTAAACGCCGCATCGCTTACATCCGTTTTCAACGGGTCAGCCGAATCACTGATGCGAATCCAACATTCTGTCGAATCCGCATCCGGCAAGGGCTTCCAAAGAAATTCACCTGTATTGGGAACGCCGGGAGTGATCAGATTCCAGGTGTTCCCGCTATCCGTCGAATAGACAATCTTGATGTAGTCCGGCGAAGGCCCTTCGGTCTGCCAGCGTATCGGGGCCTCTGTACCCGCCAAAAACATCTCCCCGCCATTGGGAGAAAGAATCGTCAGAACCGTCGGCACCGGCACATCGGCATAAAAAAGGTCATCCCCGCTTCGCCAGATTATCCGACTGCCCCAGACCGTCGGACGTAGCTGATGGCCCGGCTGGGTATCCACCGCCAGAAAAACCCCTGTTGCCAGATTGCAGGCATAGATATCTGCGTTGGAGGAGCCGTTTCGATAATCCTCCCAGACAACCATAGAGCCCTGAATAACCGGCAGGATTTGGTCCCCGACCGCCTGGCAAACGGCAAATTCCGTCCCATCCGGAAGCCGGCGGGCATACAAATCCACACCGGTTGTATTTTTGTTTCGCTCATCCTGCCAGACAACAAGCCCGCCGCTGACAGATGGGCGAAACTGCACTGCAGCATGAGTACAGACGGCCATTTCCTGTCCGGTCTGAAGATTTTCAGCGTAAATGTCCCAGTTGCCTTCGTTCCGCAAATCTACCCAGGCCACCCACACCCCGTCAATCACGGGATATCCTTCGAAGGCCGGACCGTTGGAAATCACAAACTCCGCACCGGTTTCCAGATTGTATCCGTACACATCCCAGTTCCCGGCTCGATAGTCCTGCCAGACCACAACCGAACCGCTGATGCGGGGATTCATTTGAGCGGCACTGTTTGAACAAATCACAAACTCCTGACGGGTTCGCAAATCAAAACCCCAGATGTCATAATTGCCGCTGCGCATATCCTGCCAGACTACAATAGGGCCGCTGACAGAAGGGGCCGACTGCTCCTGAGGGGCCGTGCAAATTACCAGTTCATTGGGCTCAGAAAAACTGAAACCGTAAAGATTGGCATTCATGCTGCCGTCTCTGAAATCCTGCCAGACCGCTACGGTTCCGTCAAAAGACGGATAATCCTGAATCCCCCCGGCTGTACACAAAGGAATTCTTGTCAAATCCGCTGCTGCCGATATTTCCAACATGCCTACCCCTACCACCGCCATCCAAAACCGCTTCATCACGACCTCCTTTCTTTATTGAATCCTTCAAAAAGCCCTTCGTGATCAGCTAAAAAACTTTTTTAACAAATCATCGGGGCATTCCATGCCCTGTAAAAGCATCAGCTGTAAAACGCAAGAATAGTCTGGACAACATACTCTTTCATTTCCTCCGTCAGTTCCGGATAAATCGGCAGGGCCAGCACCTCCTTAGCAGCCTTTTCGGCCTCCGGGCAATCCCCTTCTTTGCCGCCCAAATAGGCAAAGCATTCTTGAAGGTGCAGCGGAACCGGATAATAAATCTCGCAGCCGATCTGCTTTTCCCTCAGATAGGCGACCAGTTCATCCCGCCTCGGCACACGGATGACATATTGGTTGAAGATGGAAACACAATCCTCCGAAATGACCGGTGTGCGGACGGGAGTTCCTTCAAAGCGTTTTGTGTAATAGGCCGCATTTTTCCGCCGAGCCTTCGACCATTTTTCCAGATAGGGCAGTTTGACCAGCAGGGCCGCCGCCTGAATCGGGTCCAGCCGAAAATTGCCGCCGACATATTTGTGATAATATTTGGGCTGGCTGCCGTGATTGCGCAGGATCATCAAACGCCGGTAAAGGGCTTCGTCATTGGTAACCACCATCCCGCCGTCACCGATGCCGCCCAGATTCTTGCTGGGAAAGAAAGAAAAACAGCCGCAGGTGCCGATACTGCCCGCCCGCCGTCCTTTGTAGGTTGCGGAAATCGCCTGAGCCGCATCTTCAATCACCGCCAGCGAAGCCCGGCCGGCAATCTGCATAATCGGGTCCATGTCCGCCATCTGTCCAAAAAGATGCACCGGCATAACGACCTTGGTCCGTGAGGTAATCGCCCGCTCAATCAGGGCCGGATTGATGTTGAAGGTATCCGGGTCAATATCGACAAAAACGGGCTTGGCGCCAACCCGGGCAATACAGCCGGCGGTTGCAAAAAAGGTAAACGGTGTTGTAATCACCTCATCGCCCGGGCCGATTCCCAGACTCATCAGACTGTTTAAGATGGCATCCGTGCCGCTGGAAACCCCCACGGCATATCGGCAGCCGCACAGCTGAGCAATTTCTTTTTCGAGCTGCTCGACCTTCGGGCCGCCGATACAGACCTGCGAATCGAGCACTTCATTAATCTGAGCCAGCACCTGCTCGCGAATCGTGCGGTACTGGGCTTTTAAATCCAGCAAAGGAACCTGCATGTTCACCTCAATTTCTTCGTTTTACGGTTTGAAATCCCGATAGGGCCTGCGCCCAACGGACAGTTCCGGCGGCAGCGGCGAATCCTCGTCCAAATCCAGACACCGCAGCCGGCCGGGTTCTATTTCCCGATACCGAAAGCCGCTCTCCGGGCAGAGCAAGATACCCTCCGCATCGGGGTTTCGCAAGAGATGACCGTGACGGCTCATCCACCCTTTCAGGCGGGCGGGCACCCCCGCCGCAAAGCCGTAATCCGGCACATCTTTCGTGACAACTGCCCCGGCCGCAATAAAGGCGTATCGTCCGAGCGTGACGCCGCAGACAATGGTTGCATTGGCCCCGACGGTCGCACCGCGGCGAATCAGCGTCTTCTCATACAGTCCGTGCCGAAGCACCTGAGAGCGCGGATTGGAAACATTGGTCAGCACACAGCTGGGGCCCAAAAAGACCTCGTCCTCCAGCGTCACTCCTTCGTACACGGAAACATTGTTCTGAATTTTGACGCGATTGCCGATAACGGCGCCGGAGGCCACAAAGACATTCTGGCCGAGGATGCATTCCGACCCAATCACAGCCCCTCGGCAGATATGGCAAAAATGCCAGATTTTCGTACCTGTTCCGATGGTGCAGGGTTCATCCACCACGGCCGTTGGATGTACAAAATAAGGTCTTGTCGGTTCGCTCATAGCTTGAATCAATCGGCTTTCAGCCGTATCAGCATCGGGTGATAATCGCCTTTGCAGCCGGTGGGCTGACTGTGACGAATGGTATAAACCATCTCCAGAGAAGGCATCACCTCCTGCCAGCCGAATCCTTCCCCGGCCAGGATTTTTCGGTAGCTTTCCGTGTGAAGGTCGGTAAAGCCGCCGGAGAACTCCACCTCGCCGCCGTCCACACGAATGGACCGAAACGTGGCTGCTTTGCCCGGCACCCACTCAAAAGGCAGGTCGTTTCGATTGACAGACAAAAACCACCGCACCCGGGCCCGCTCCAGTTCCAGATAGCCGGCAGCCCGCTGCGGCTCATACAAATGCACGGTATTGGTCTTGACCGTCCCGAAAATCCAGGCGAGCATATCAAAAAAATGAATGCCAATGTTGGCGGCGATGCCGCCGGACTTGCTTTCATCGCCTTTCCAGGAGACCCAATACCATTGCCCGCGGGCGGTAATGTACGTCACCTCGACATCATAGACTTTGTCGGGCGGACCCTGCTCAACCTGTTCTTTGAGCCGGCGGATGGCCGGATGAAGCCGCAGCTGCATAATGGTATGAATGCGGCGGCCCGATTCTTTTTCCAGTTCCCCCAGCGCAACGGCGTTCCATGGATTAATCACCAGCGGCTTTTCACAAATCGCATCCGCTCCTATCCGCAGGGCAAACCGTACATGGGCATCGTGCAGATAGTTGGGCGAGCAGATGGAAACATACTGGACACCCTCACCCTTGCGCCGCAGTTTTTCCAGATGGCGGTCAAATCGTTCAAACTCGGTAAAGAAACGGGCATCGGGAAAATAGGAGTCGAGCACCCCTGCTGAATCGCTGCGGTCCAGAGCCGCCACCAGGGCATTGCCGGTATCCCGAATGGCCTGCAAATGCCGCGGTGCGATATATCCGCAGGCACCGATCAGAGCAAAAGATTTGGCTGTCATCGGTTGGTTATCCTCGTGCAAACTGCAATTGATTCCGGTAAGTCCGATACCAGTCAATCGTCGCCTTCAAACCGGTCCGGAGGTCTGTGCGGGCGCGAAAGCCGAATTCCTTTTCCGCCCGACTTGTATCCAGACAGCGGCGGGGCTGACCGTCGGGCTGAGAGAAATCCCATCGGATTTGTCCGTCAAACCCTGTCAGCTCGGCAATCGTTTCCGCCAGAGCCCGAATGGAAATCTCCTGTCCCGTACCCAGGTTGACGGGGTCGGGCTTGTCATAGAACTCCGTCGCCAGCAGAATGCCCTCGGCGGCATCGGCCGCATAGAGAAACTCCCGCGAAACAGTTCCCGTTCCCCAGCACTCAATCCAATCCCGGCCTTCTTCGACGGCGTCCACACACTTTTTAATCAGGGCCGGAATCACATGGCTGGTCTGCGGGTCGAAATTATCACCGGGGCCGTAGAGATTGACCGGCAGCAGATAAATCGAATGAAAGCCGTACTCCTGCCGATAGGCCTGCGACTGGACCAGAAGCATCTTTTTGGCCAGGCCGTAGGGGGCGTTGGTCTCCTCCGGATAGCCGTTCCACAAATCATCTTCTTTAAACGGCACAGGTGTAAACTTCGGATAGGCGCAAATCGTGCCGACGGCGACGAACTTTTCGACCCTGTGCAGCCGGGCCTGCTCCATCAGCTGAACCCCCATCATCAGATTTTCATAAAAGAACCGCCCCGGGTGCCTGCGGTTGGCTCCGATGCCGCCGACCACCGCCGCCAGATGAATCACAATATCCGGCTTCATCTGCTCAAACATCCGCTCCACATCCTCCATCCGCACCAGATTGTACCGGGCGCTTCGGGGTACCAGAATCTGCCGGCAGCCCCGCTGCTGAAGGCCCTGTACGACATAGCGGCCCAGAAAGCCCGCCCCGCCGGTTACAACAACCCGTTTGTTTTCAAAGAATCCGCTCATCGTCGATTGTTGTGGTCTTTGAGCACCTTTTCTTCTTCCGCCAGCTTTAGGTCTGCCTCCGTCATCATCCGGGCCAGCTGTTTGAAGGTCACTTTCGGCTCCCAGCTGAGTTTGGTTCGGGCCTTGGAGGCATCGCCCTGCAGCACATCCACCTCCGTCGGGCGGAAATAGCGAGGGTCAATTTCGACATACTCCCGCCAGTCCAAATCAAGATAACCGAAAACTTCCTCCAGGAATTCGCGGACGGAGTGTGATTCGCCCGTCGCCACCACATAATCATCCGGCTCGTCCTTCTGGAGCATCCGCCACATCGCCTCGACATAATCGCCGGCAAAACCCCAGTCTCGTCTGGCATCCAGATTGCCCAGATACAGTTTATCCTGGATGCCCATTTTGATTCGTCCGGCCGCCCGCGTGATTTTGCGGGTCACAAACGTTTCGCCTCGGCGAGGCGATTCGTGATTAAACAGGATCCCGTTGCAGGTGAAGAGCCCATAGGCCTCCCGATAATTGACCGTCTGCCAGAAGGCATACACCTTGGCACAGGCATAGGGGCTTCGGGGATAAAACGGCGTCTTTTCCGTCTGGGGTATTTCCGTGACTTTGCCGTACATCTCGCTGCTGGAGGCCTGATAAAACCGCGGCGGCTTCTTCATCATCCGCAGGGCCTCCAGGAGCCGAAGCGTCCCGAGGGCATCGACGTTGACCGTGTAAATCGGCTGGTCAAAACTGACCCGAACATGACTTTGGGCGGCCAGATTGTACACCTCGTCGGGCTGGATGTCATTGAGAATGGACGACAGACTGCCGCCGTCGGTCAGGTCGCCGTAAATCAGCCTCAGCGGCGGCTGCTCATGCGGGTCACGATACAGATGGTCGATGCGCTCGGTGCTGAAGGTGGAGCTGCGCCGCACGATGCCGTACACCTCATAGCCCTTTTCCAGAAGCAGCTCCGTCAGATAGGAGCCGTCCTGCCCGGTAATCCCGGTAATAAGTGCCTTTTTCTTTTTCATACGGCCTCCGTGCGCATCCAGTGAACAAAACGGGCTAATCCCTCTTTGAGGGACATTTTGGGACAATATCCCAGGTCCTCGGCGGCCCTGCGGATATCGGCACATGTGCGAATCACATCGCCCGGCTGCGGGGGCAGAAACCGCCGCTGAGCCCGTTTGTTCATCGCCTCCTCCAGCGCCGCAATCAGATTATCCAGCCGAATCGGGCAGGATTCACCGAGATTGTAAACCGCAAACCCCCGGCAGGCCTTCAGCGCCGAAACCGTCCCGTCAATAATGTCGTCAATATACGTAAAATCGCGCTCGGCGGATCCGTCGCCGTAAATCGGAATCGGACTGCCGGCTTCTATCAGCCGGGCAAACTTGTGAATCGCCAGGTCCGGACGCTGCCGCGGACCGTACACCGTAAAGAACCGAAGACAAACAATATGCATTCCGTACAGATGATGATAGGTCCGGCACAGCATCTCCCCGGCCTTTTTGGTGGCGGCATAAGGAGAAATCGGCTCATTAACCGGGTCATCCTCCGAAAAAGGAATCCGGCTGCTGTTGCCGTATACGCTCGAACTGGAGGCGAACAGAAACGTGCGAATCTTGTTCTTTCGGGCCGCTTCAAGCACGACAGCCGTGCCGCGAACATTGACATCGGCATAGCCGATGGGGTCTTCGATGGAGGGCCGCACACCCGCTTTGGCCGCCAGATGAATCACGGCCTCTGCGCCGTCCGCCGCCGTTTCCATAAAGGCCGCATCCCGAATGTCGCCTTCTTTCAGCACAAAACGGCCGGACGGAAGCAGTGCGGACAGATTTCTCCGCTTGACCGCCGGATCATAAAACGGGTCAAAATTGTCCACACCGACTACGGAATGGCCCTCTGCCGTCAGGCGTTCGCACAAATGGGAGCCGATAAAGCCGGCCGCTCCGGTTACGAGGATTTTCATCGTCACTCCGACACACGCCGCATCGCCGGGCGTCCGATGCTGTAATATTCAATTCCCTGTTTTTGCACAAACGAAGGACTGTACAGATTGCGTCCGTCGAAAATCACCGGTTTTCTCAGCCGGCGGGCAATCTGGTCAAAATCCGGGGTTCGAAACTCCTGCCAGTCTGTAAAAATCACCAGTCCATCTGCGCCGTCCAGCACATCATAGGCGTTTTCCATCCGCTGAATCCGATCCTGAAGTTCCGGACACACGGCCGCCGGGTCATATGCAGCAATCTGAATCCCCGCCTCCAGGAACCGCTGAATGCAGAATACCGCCGGCGATTCCCGTGTATCATCCGTGCGGGCCTTGTAAGACAACCCCCAGACCCCCAGACGAACGCCCTGCCGTTCCTGATAGTACCCAAGCACCTTGTCGGCAAAGCGCTGATGTTGCCGGAGATTGGCCTGCTGAACGGCCTCAGCAATCCCCATCGGCACGTTTTTCCGACGGCCCATGCAAATCAAGGCCCGAACATCCTTTGGAAAACAGCTGCCGCCGAAGCCCACCCCCGGAAACAAAAAGGCCGGACCGATTCGGCTGTCGCTGCCGACGCCCGCCCGAACCTGCTCAATATCCGCTCCGTACTCTTCACACAAGGCGCTCAGTTCATTCATAAAAGAAATCCGGGCAGCCAGCATCACATTGGCGGCATACTTGGTCATCTCCGCACTGGCCGGGTCCATAAAATAAATCCGGCTGGTCTTGCGCATAAAGGGGGCATACAGATGTTTCATCCATTCCATCACAGCCGGATTGGTCGTGCCGATGATGACGCGGTCCGGTTTGAGGAAATCCTCAACTGCCGAACCTTCCTTCAGAAATTCCGGGTTGCTCACATAATCAAAAGGCACCTGCGTTTTGGAGGCAATCAGCTCGCTGACGATCTTATGGGTGCCGACCGGCACGGTGCTCTTGACTACGATAATCCGGTACTCTTTCATCCAGCAGGCAATTTCTTCGGCCGCCGAGAGCACGGCGGAAATATCCGCCGAACCGTCCAGAGCACTGGGGGTGCCGACTCCCAGAATCAAAATCAGCGACTGCTCAACTGCTTCTTTCAAATCGGTCGTAAAAATCAATCGACCGCTTTTTTCATTTCGTCGAACAATCTCTTCCAGACCGGGTTCATAAATCGGAATGAGCCCTTTTTTGAGATTGTCTATCTTCTTCTTGTCTTTATCTACACAAATCACATGGTTCCCACCGTCAGCCAGACATGCCGCCGCTACGAGTCCTACATAACCTACACCGACTACGGAAACCTTCATATCATTAAGTCCCAGTAAAAGCGTGAATTACAGCATTTTCGCCTGTCAAAAACGTCTTAACTTTACACTCCGTCCCTGTCGGCTGCAGTCCGCCCGCCGTTAGGACATAAGTCCTTTATGCAAAACAAGTTGTGATTCTACAAAACCCGTCCAGCCGCTCTCAAGGCTGTTGCAGGAAACCCGGTTTTTCTTTCAATAGAAAGAATATATAAATATCGGTCTATCAGAAACATCGAGTTAAAAACGTCCTAAAAATCTGCTTTTTTCTTTTACTCTTCCTGAAACGTACAAGAGGTCCTGTCGTTTTCCCAGACCGTAATCTGAAACAATCTATTTTTCCCAAATTTCCCTTTTAAACACTGCCAGGCATACGAGGCAATATTTTCAACCGTTGGATTCACATTGGAGAAATGAGGCACATCCGCATTCAGATTTTTGTGGTCCACAATCGAAAGAAAATGCTCTTCCACGACTTTCTGAAAACCGGCAATCCAGCCGTGCGGCTCCTGCTCATCGGGAATTTCTATCGTAACGTCTATAATATAGTTATGTCCGTGGCCGGCAGGGTTGGCACATTTGCCGAAACGACGGGCATTTTCTGCCGGACTGAAGGCATCATTCCAGAGCCGATGCATCGCCGCAAACTCGAACCGTTCACTGTAAAAACGCATAGGGTTTTTCTCCATTCGGAGGGAAAGAATCCGGAAATGGTTCAAGGCCAAATCCAGCCGGCTTACCTGAACCGCGCCAAAAACAGACTGCAAAGCCTGCATGCTTTCCCCAAGACAGTCGAATAAGTCGCTGAGGGTCAGCCCCCGGCCCTGCTGAAAGCTGCAGCAAATCCGCTGTTCAAACAGCGGAACGGCATATTGCCGCACGGCTTTATCGATTTCTGAGACGTTCACAACAAAACCGGTCCGGCTCTCGACCGGCCCCCGCAGGGCCGCCGTGAGCGCCAGATAAACCGCCAGACCGTCCCCGCAGGGTTTGGACGCATAAGAGTTAAACCCCGCTTCGGAGGTCGGTCCAAACGGATTGACGGAAAAACGCACTTGCCGACAGAGTGTATGCATAGGGTCAGGTTCGGTTGGAATGCATCAAGGTGAGCACTTCCGCCCGGCTTCGCGGGTCTCGTTTGAAAATGCCGCGAAGGGAGCTGGTTACCATGACCGCACCGGGCTTCTGGATGCCGCGGATGGTCATGCAGCTGTGGCTGGCCTCCAGAACCACGGCAACACCAATGGGCTCTAGACTTTTCATCAGGAAATCTGCAATCTGGTCCGTCAGCCGCTCCTGCACCTGAAGACGACGGGCGAAGGTGTCCACGATTCGGGCCAGCTTGCTGACTCCCAGCACCCGGCCGGCCGGCAGATACGCCACATGGGCCTTGCCGATAAACGGCATCAAATGATGTTCGCAGATACTGTAAAAAGGAATCTCCCGCAGGAGCACGATTTCATCGTATTTTTCATGAAAGATGCTTTTGAGATGCTCCGCCGGTTCCTGCTTCATTCCGGCCAGCAGTTCCGCATACATCCGGGCAACCCGATGCGGCGTGGCCTCCAGCCCCTCCCGCTCCGGGTCCTCTCCCACCGCCAGAAGAATCTCCCGCACAGCCTTTTCAATCCGTTCCGTATCCACGGATCCCCCAGGGCTTTGGTTCGGAATCCTCTTAGAAGCCTCGCCCATATGTGTTTTGCACCTCCAGAGTTAACTGAGTTTGAACAGGAGCATCCGCCTGCGGCCACGTCGTCTGCTGTTGAGCAGCACAGCCGCACCGACAGCCCGCCCACCCCAGAATCAGCAGCAGTCCGCTCCTCAGTCCTGTTCGGATTGTTCGCAGTATTTCGTTGTGTTCCAACTTCATTGACCGGATTCATCCATTTAAAACCATTTCTGAAATAGAAACCCACAATTGTACCGAAAAAGCCCGCCTCTGGAAAGAGGCAGCCGCCGTTTAGGCCATTTCCTGCAGAAGGTCCATATAGCGGCGAAGGACATCGGAACGCAGCACCATTCCGACAAAATGGGTCTTGTTTTCATCGTCGGCTACCGCCAAACTGTTCACATCCAAATGCGAGAACAGATCAAGAATCTTATCGAGCGTATCCTCCGGCGAGACCACCGGCGCTTCCCGCCGGGCCAGTTCATCCCCGACCATCAGCGGAATCGCCTCCGGGTGCATCAACGTATTGCGAAGATCTTTTTCACACAAAAGCCCTCTATATCGACCCCGTTTATCCACAACAACAAAATCAGAAACCTCCTCATCGGCCGTTTTTTGAATGATTTCCTGCAGAGGCATCGAACCGTGCACGACAATCGCTCCGGGTTTCATAATATCCCGGACTATAAATCGCCGCAGCAGAGCCGTGCGGGCATATACACTGAATCGAATCCCCATTCGATGCACCCGGGCGGCGGCAAACGATTCCCGGCAGACGATTTTGCTGAACAGCAGCGACAGAGTGCAGGAAAACATCACCGGCAGAATAATCGTGTAATTGTGAGTCATCTCAAACAGCATGACAATGCTGGCCATCGGGGCATGGGTGGTAGCCGCCGCGACCGAAGCCATGCCGACCAGACTGTAAGTCGCCGGACTGATCTGCGCAAACAGTTCAGTCCGCTGCAAAAACAGACCGAATCCGTATCCGAGGCTCGCACCCACAAAAAGAGAAGGGGCAAATATTCCTCCAGACCCTCCCGAACCCAGCGTCAGAGACGTGGCGACAATCTTGGCCGCTATCAGAACAAACAGCATTCCGATGCTCAGCTCAAATCCGGAAACCCCCTGCGCCGAGCGGGTTCCGATACACAAACCGATAAACGAATAGCCGTTTCCGAAGACGATCGGTTCGCCCCGCATCGAAGGCCGAACCAGCCATATCGTCAGCAGCCCCACCAGCCCAAGTCCGACTGCCCCGATGACCGGCCGGACGATTTCGCTGACTCGAAGCCGCTCGAAGAAACCCACCACAGTGTACAAGGCGTGGGTAAATACAATCGCTGTGCCCGCACACAGCATCCCCAGCAGGATATAATTGCCCAATTCAACACCGTGAAAACTGTACGCCGCCAGGTCGCTGAGCGGAAAGATGGTTTCCTTTTTGCCCAGCAGCATCGAAGCCGTCATGCTGCTGAGCACCGAAGCAATCAGGATTGGAGAGAGGGTTCGGTAATTGATGTCTTTCAAAAGCACCTCAATCGCAAAGAGAACACCGGCAATCGGGGCATTGAAGATGGCGGCCATTCCACCGGCCGCTCCGCAGCCGAGCAGGACCGGCATATGATGCCGCATTAGCCGAAACAGGGTACCGGTTGAGGAGGCAACAGCCGCTCCGATTTGAATAATCGGTCCCTCCATTCCAACCGCCCCGCCACTGCCGACCGTCAGGGCACAGGTGAGCATCCGGGCCAAAGCCACATGAAACTTGATTCGGCAGTCCCGCCGGACAATGGCGTCCATCACTTCCGGAACCCCATGACCGACCGCTTCCCGTGAATAGAAACGGGCAATCAGACCGACAACAAAAAACCCAGCCGTCGGCAGCAGAAACAACAGAATCGGACGACCCCGATACAATCCCTGCCAGCTGCCGGTGCCGTAGAAAAAACCGTCCACCGCCAGCACCATTTTGTCAAACAACACCGCCGCCGCCCCAGTGAGCAACCCGACAGCGGCCGCCAGAATATACAGAAGGATTTCCTCCCGAAAACCGGCGGAAAAACGGAGGGAGTTTTCCGCTGTCCCGGCGGGAACGGACAGACTTGTCGCCTTCTGCCTCCGGAGCCGCAGCCCCGTCAGTACAGCCATACCGACCTCCCCTGTGTTTTTTCTATCATTACAGAGAGACGGCAAACGTCGTCAGCAGCCGCACACCGAATCCGATAGAGCCGGGCGCATCTTTTTCACCCGCCCCCCAGACGCCCACGCCGGCAATATCCAGATGCGCCCAGCGGGCCTTGCCGACAAACTGACTCAAAAACGCTGCCGCCGTGCAGGCGCCGGCCCACTTGCCGCCGACATTTTTCAAATCCGCAATCTGACTTTTCATCGCTTCGACGTACTCGTCATCGCACGGAAGCCGCCAGACGCGCTCGCCGGTCTTCTTGGAGGCCTTCTCAATCGCCTCCAGCAGGCCGGAGTCATTGCCCATCAGGCCGGCGCGTTTGGTTCCGAGGGCCACCACGCAGGCGCCGGTCAGCGTCGCCGTGTCCACAATCGGATTGCAGCCCAGCTTCTCCGCATACGCAATGGCATCGCACAAGAGCATCCGCCCTTCCGCATCGGTATTCTGAATCTCGACGGTCCTGCCGCTGTAGGTGGTGACAATATCGCCGGGCCGATAGCTGGTCCCGCTGGGCAGATTTTCGGCAGCCGGAATGATGCCGTAAACGACGCGCCGCGGTTTGAGGGCGGCCAGAGCGGCCATCACCGCCAGCACAGCCGCCCCGCCGGACTTGTCAAACTTCATATCGTGCAGCCCCTCGCTGGGTTTTAAGCTGACACCGCCGCTGTCAAAGGTAATCGCTTTGCCGATAAGAGCCAGCGGTGCGGCTTTGGAAGACGCCGCCGGCGGGCTGTACCGCAGGACAATCAGTCGCGGCGGATTGGCCGAGCCCTTTCCTACGGCCAGAATGCCGCCCATCTTTTCTGCGGCCAGCTTCTTTTCATCCAGCACGGTGCAGCGAAACCCGGCAGTTCGACGGGCCAATTTTTGCGCCTCGGCCGCCAAAGCCGCCGGCGTCATCACATTGGCCGGACGATTCGCAATAGTTCGGGCATAGTTCTGGGCCTTTCCGAGTATGTCGCCGATTCGCATGCCCTGCTGCAGCGGACGAAGACGCCGCTCATCCGGTTCGGCCAGGACCGCCTGCAGAGAAGAAACCGGCGGTTCCGACGGCTCCGGACTGCGGTATTCGATATAGCGGTAAGCCCCGAAATGAATCCCTTCGGCAAACGCCTGGGCCAGTTCCTGCGGCGTATGGTCGGCCCAATCGCTCCAGTCCACAGCCGCCGCCAGCGAAGAAACCTTCAAATCCACTGCCGTCGAAGCCGCCAGAGCCGCGGCTTTGCGAAGCACATCCGGATCGGCTTTCTTCTTCTCTCCCAATCCAACCAGAAGTACCCGTTCAGCACCGAGCTGCCCGCGGCTGTATAAAAGGGCCGTCGTCTGCGGCTTGCCTTTGAAGTCTTTCAGCTCCAGCAGCCGGCTGATTTGTCCTTTGAGCCGCCGATCAACTCGCTGGACCAATCCGTCCAGCGGCTCCTTTTCAAAAATCCCCACAAACAATACATCCGCTCGAATCTCCAGAGCATCCGCTTTCCGACACACCACCGATGTTTCGATAGATTTTTTCATCGCTCTGCTCTTTCTCCGAAGTACTCTTCGGATTATCGGGAGACCGCCTTGCTCGTCTGCTGCTTGTTCTGCATCCGATGCCGCAGCATGCTGTCGATAAACTCGTCAATTTCTCCGTCCAGAACGGCCTGGACATTGCCGGTCTGGTAATCCGTCCGATGGTCTTTGATCAGCTGATAGGGCTGAAGAACATAACTGCGGATCTGATTGCCCCAGGCGATCTGACCCTTATTGCTGTACAGTTTGGCCAGCTCCGCATCGCGCTTCTGCTGTTCGAGCATATACAGCCGGCTTTTGAGCATCCGCATCGCTTCCGCACGGTTTTTGTGCTGGCTACGGTCGTTTTGGCACTGCACGACGATGCCGGTCGGCAGGTGCGTTATCCGCACGGCGGAACTGGTCTTGTTGACGTGCTGGCCGCCGGCTCCGCCCGCCCGATAGGTATCAATCCGCAGGTCCTCGTCTCGAATTTCGATTTCAAAATCCTCATCCTGCTCCGGGATGACATCCACGGCGGCAAAACTTGTATGCCGGCGGCTGTTGGCGTCAAACGGACTGATGCGCACAAGGCGGTGAACGCCCGTTTCACAGGACAGTTTCCCGAAGGCAAACGGTCCGCTGACCAGCAGCGTAATCGAACGAATCCCCGCTTCTTCACCCGGTGTGATGTCCATCTCCTTATAGGTGTATCCGGCCCGTTCAAAATACCGCGTGTACATCCGCAGCAGCATACTGGCCCAGTCGCAGCTTTCCGTACCGCCGGCTCCGGCGTGAATGCTGAAAAAGCAGTTTTTGGCATCATCCGGACCGTTCAGCATGCCGGCAATCTCGATTTTGTCGCACCGACGGGACAATCGAGCCAGGTCCTGCTCAATAGAAGCCAGGGTCTGTGCATCGTTTTCCGCACAAGCCAGCTCAAACAGTTCCTGCAGGTCGGTTAAGGCCTGCTGGGCCTCCTGAACGGGTTCGACGACGGATTTGACCGCACTTAATTCGGAAACAACCTGGCGAGCGGCTTCCGGATTGTCCCAAAACCCAACCTGAGACATCCGGCTTTCCAGTTCTTTGCGAAGGGTCATTTTGTTGGGAATGTCAAAGACAGTCCCGAATCTGCTGAATTCGGGCCTCCAGAGCCTCCAGGGCCGACTTGATTTCTGCTTTTTCCATAAAACCCTTTCGGGGGGAATCTGAATCGCGATAAATCCCGATAAATCAAGCCTTTCTTATATCAGATTCGACCGGTTTTGGCAAGGCATCTTTCACGGATTTGTTTGAGGCTGTTGATTGTCCTGATTCTGCGGTTCGGCTATACTTTCCGAATATGGAACTGGCGGAAGCTGTGAAAACACAAGCCCTTCAGCTGGGCTTTGCTGCTGTCGGCATCACGACAGCCGAACCGCTTGAATCGGTGCATATAGACCGTTTTCTCCGCTGGCTGGAGGAAGGCGGTGCGGATGGTCTGGAATATATGAAACAGCACACCGAAAAACGTTTTGCTCCGGCCCAACTGCTTCAGGGGGCTCAGTCCGTCATTTGTGTCGCCGCTCACTACAAACCCGCCGAAATCCCCATATCTCCGGGCTGTGCACAAATCGCCCGCTTTGTCCTCTACGAGGATTATCATCGGTTTCTCAAAGAACGACTTCGAAAGCTGGCTTGTTTTATTGAAAGCCGTCTGCCGAAGGGCACCTTCTGGAGGTACAAAATCTGCGTGGACAGCGTTCCGCTGGCGGAACGTGCCCTGGCGGCCCGCGCCGGCCTGGGGTTTATCGGGAAAAACCATATGCTTATTCATCCGGTTCTGGGCTGTCAACTCCTGCTGGGAGAATTAATCACCACGCTGCCGCTGCCGCCGGACAGACCCGCCGCGGCAGACGGCTGCGGCAGCTGTACCCGATGCATCGAGGCCTGCCCCGCCGCGGCCCTTCGTCCTGACGGCCTTTTTCAAACGAACCGATGCATCAGTTTTCTGACTCAATATGCTCACGATGCGGCGCAGCTCCAGACGGGCCGATGGCTGTTCGGCTGCGACGAATGCCTGCTGGCCTGTCCGTATGAACAGAAATCGCCGCCCTGCCGAACCTCTCCCCCGGGTTTTACACCGGAACGTGCAGCCCTCCGGCCGGCGGATATCCTTCAATGGGATTCAAACGACTTTGAGCGGTTCTTCAAGAATTCCTGCGTGGAGCGAATCGGTCTGAAAAAACTTCAGCAAAACGCAGCGGCCTGCCTGAAATTCTCAGACAAGCCGACCGGAAACACACGATAAAGCCCTTTTTTCTACGGAACCAAAAAGATATCTTTCTCATCGGCGGGTACTTCGCGGCCCGTATAAACCTCCACACCCCGCACGGTAAAAATATCATCCTCCTGATAAAACCGAGAGGCCAGAAATTCCACACTGCCGTCGCAGAAAAGAACATTCTGGCCTCTTTGACTGTGATTGGGGCTGAGCAGCTTCTTTAAGTCTTCATTGAGCAGCACTTTTTCATACTCATCCCGCTGTGTCGTACAATTGGTTCGTCTGCGGAACGAAACAAAGACCGGGTTCATATCACTCAGAATGATGCGCCGCTGTCCGCTCTGAGCTGTTTTGTTCTGTCCGCAGCGGAGCATCACGCTGTAGCTGATATTCTGCGGCGAGGGAAAATCCCGCAGGGTGGACATCGTTGCCGCATTGTACTGGACCGGACATCCTTCCCGATGTCCCGGGCAGATGAAATTCTCGCCGCCCACATAGCCCAGCCGGACCAGTTGCCAGACATATCGGGTACTCGAACGCGGCTGCTCACTTTGATCCCCTACCATCCACCAGGGTTGCCCCGGCTGCAGCTGGGCCGAAGCGAATCGTCCATCGTTGTCATCTGCATAGGCCGACAACGCTCGCCCTATCCGCCCCAAATTGACCGAACAGGCCACTTGCCGGCTGTGATCCCGCATCGCCGAAACCGCCGGCAGCAAAAGACCCGAAATCATCACAATCGCTGCCGCAATCGCTGCTGTTTCAAAAACTATTTTTACAAAATGCGGCTTGGATTCAGAAGAACGATGGGAAGAAGAAGAAGAAGAAGAAGAATCAAATAGAACGCTTTTGCGGCCTTCGCTCTCAAGCAGTTCATTCAAATGCGAGCCGGATCGACTCTGTTGCAAACGGGCCGCCAATCTCAGACGGGCAATCGTCAGCGCAGCCAAATCATCAGGACATTCCTCCTCTTCAAGACTTTCCAGCCCCCCCAGCGTTTGCTCCAGAAATGCATATACACGAGCCGCCTCAGGATTGGTTTCGATCAAAATACGGCCTCGTGCCAGTTCCTCTCCATCACCGCATTGAAAAAAGAAATCCATTACCTGCTGCAATTCCTGAGGAGTTAGATGACTCATAAATGCTTCGTGCTCCGTTCGGCGGATTTCCACTTTTTCATAAAATAGACTACCGCAGTGTGAAGCCGGCTTTTAACCGTCCCTATTGGTATACTTAAAATCTCGGCCATGTGTTTGTAGGAAAATTGTTCAAAATAGGCCAAAATAAGAATTCCCCTCAGATTTTCCGGCATTTCCGATATAATCTGTCGAACCCGACGCGCCGTTTCCTCTTTGGAAATCTCCGATTCCGGCGTGGTCTCATAAGACGTAAGGATATTGACCACCTCATCCAGCGACAATTCGCCCGCATCCGCCAGTGTCCCCATACTCATCGAGGACTGCCGCTGGATTTTTCGCAGGGCATCCTTGGCCTTGTTGGCCGCAATGGTAAACAGCCACGGACGCAACGGACGTTCCGCATCAAAACTGTCCCGGCTCGAATACAGCTGCAGAAAGGTCTCCTGAAAGACGTCCTCGACAATATCCTGCCGGTTGACAAAACGCCGAAGAAATGCGTAAAGCGGGTTTTTATAACGATTTACGATTTCTTCAAATGCCTTCTCATCTCCCTGCCGATACCGCTGGAGAAGCTCCGCATCCGAAATCGTTTGTTCAGGATTTTTCTTATTCACATTTTCCAATATTCAGGTTCTCCGTTTCCACGAAGAGACCATTATAAAGGAGTTGAAGAAGAAAATAAATCAAAAAGACCTACCTTTCAGAAGGCGTATATTCCCCCAAAATATTACTCTTTCGATAAGATTTTCATCCAACGAGAAACGTTTTTGAGAAAAAAATTTTAATGTTTGAAATGACGTTTCCCCGCAAAGACCATCGCAATCCCCGCCTTGTCGGCAGCCGCAATGACTTCATCGTCTTTCTTGGAGCCGCCGGGCTGAATAATGCAGGCGATTCCCGCTGCAGCGGCATTTTCCACATTATCCGCAAACGGGAAAAAGGCGTCTGAACCCATGGCCGCACCGCGGGCATTCTCTCCGGCATGCTTGATGGCGATAAAGCCGGATTCAACTCGGTTCATTTGTCCGGCACCGACCCCTACCAGCCGTCGGTCTTTAACCAGCGTAATCGTATTGCTTTTGACGTGTTTGGCGCACAGCCAGGCAATCCGCAAGTCCTCCATTTGCTCTTTGGTCGGCTTGGCCTTGGTCGGAAAAGTCAGACTGTCCGGCTCCCATCCGGCCAAATCCCGCTCCTGAAGCAAAAGCCCCCCGACCACACAGCGGATATCATATTCCCGCACATCCCGTTTCGAACGGTCAATCGGCCCGGTCTCGAGGAGCCGCACCCGCTGGCCCCAGGCTTTGCGGCCTCGAATGATCTCCAGTGCCTCCGGGGTATAAGCGGGCGCTGCGATCACCTCGGCAAAGAATCCGGCGGCCCCGCGGGCCTTCCCGAAACGGTCATACGATTCCATAATCACCGTCGCCAGTTCCTTATCCACTGGACGGTTCAGGGCGATAATCCCGCCGAAGGCACTGACCACATCGCCCAGATAGGCCTTTTCATAGGCCCGGCAGATATCCTCATCCACCGCACAGCCGCAGGGATTCATATGCTTGACCACCACGGCGGCGGGCTCGTCAAACTCCTTAACCAGTTCAAACGCCGCATTCGCATCCATCAGATTGTTGAAGCTGATGGGTGTATCGCCCTCCATCAGCCGAGCGGACCCGACGCTCACCTCCCGACTGTCCGGGAAGCGGTAAAACGCGCCGCGCTGATGCGGATTTTCGCCGTAGCGCAGCTCCTGAGCCCGCACCGCAGCAATCGAAATGCGCTCCGGGAACAACTCCTCCGCCCGCCCTGACAGATATCGGGCAATTGCCGCATCATAGGAAGCCGTCAGAGCAAAGGCTGCCCGCGCCAGTTCCGCCCGAAGCGTCAGCGGCACTGCGCCCTGATTGTCCCGCATGGCCTCCAGCACGCGGCTGTATTGAGACGGAGAGGTTACAATCGTCACAAACCGATAATTCTTGGCAGCGGAACGGACCATGCTTGGCCCGCCGATGTCAATATTCTCAATCGCCTCCTCGAGCGTGCAGTCCGGACGGGCGGCTGTCTTTTCAAACGGATACAGATTCACGCAAACCAAATCAATCGGCTCAATGCTGTGCTGCTTCATCGCCGCCGCATGCTCAGCCTTGTCCCGAAGCCCCAGCAGCGCCCCGTGAATCTTCGGATGCAGCGTCTTGACGCGTCCGTCCATCATCTCCGGAAAGCCCGTGACGGCATCAATCGGAATCACCCGAATCCCCGCATCCTGAAGCGTCCGGGCCGTTCCGCCGGTGCTGATAATTTCAACTCCCATTGCCGCCAGGGCCCGCGCAAAATCCGTCAGGCCGCTTTTATCCGAAACACTGATCAGAGCACGCCGAATCCGTACATCCATCGAAATCATTTCCTCAAGAAATTACGGCACAGACAAACAGGCTACGCGTCCCTGCTCATCCGCCAGATAGATTTGGTTGTCTTTCAGGTTGACCGCCCCCAGCCGAACCGACGATGCATTGAGAGAATACAGCGGCCGACCTGTTGTATTGTTCATCACCACTATCAGGCCCGGCTGAGCAAAGACGTATGCCCGCTCCTGCGATTCGCAAAGCAGCAGCTGCCCGTCCGGCACATTCCAAACTTCCTGCCCGCTGTCCTTCGACACACCGTACAGTCCGTTCCGCCCGGCATTCAGATACACCAGACGCTGTCCGACGACGGGGGGCCGCCGAATCTTTTCGCCTGCAAAAAACGGCATCGACCACATCAGCCGGCCCGTTGCCGCATTGATTTTATACAGCTTGGTATCCTCCCCGCCCACATAAATCGCCCCTCCATCCAGTACAAGAGCGGCGGTAATCGCTCCGGAACAGTTATACTGCCACAGCTTAACCGGCTCCTCGGTCTTCATTGCCGTAACCGCCCCGCCGGCCGCCGCCAAAAACACCTGGTCATTCGTCGCCAGAACAGATGTAATCGCAGAATCATCATCGGCCGTGGCACTGAACAGCTTGACATAATCGCCGTCTTCCTGCCGCTGGTAGGCATGAATCCGCCGGTCCACGCCGGCCACATACATAAACCGGTCGTTTTTGGCCAGACAGACCCCCCGGCTCGCCGGGGCTTCACCGAGGTCCTGCCTTCGAATCACCGTTCCGCTGACAGGGTCCAGCACAACCAGCCGGCTGCCGGTCAGAAAATACAGCCGGTTGTCCAAAAACAGCGGCTCAACCATCGGCAGGCGTTCCTCCGCCGCCTGCATCTGAAACCGCTCCGCACCGTCCTGACGGTTTCGACAGAACAGATAATTCCGATTGGTCAAAACGACCAAATGCGAATCAAAAACAAACAGACGCTCGATCTTCTCGGACACCTCGGTCTTGACCGGCAGCTGAGTCTGCCAGTTCAATTTCAGCCCCGCCTCCGAGAGCAGCCGCGGCGAAATCAGCGGCTCCGTGGAGGCCGCCCGGCTCCCCGCGGCTGTCATCCAGAACCACACAAGCATCCCCGCCGGCCAAAGACAGCAGGGTTTCCATTCTCCGAAAATCGTCATCGATCACTCCTCATGTGTTTCATCCAACTGAACATAATCCGCCAGGTCAATGCCGTGCTCCTGTTCAAACTGCCGCAGCTGCCGGATGCGTTCAATGTCATCCTGAATCCGGTTGACCAGCTTGAAAATATAGGGTTTTCCCTCCAGCCGGTTCTGCAAATCCTCCAGCATCGGCTCCCAGTCGCCACCATACAGCTGGGTCTTCAAGATAACCAGAAGCCGGTGCTCCTGGCTCAAATGCCGGACGAATTCTTCCACCGACAAAGAAGGCGCTTTGTCCGGTTTTTTCCGCTGCTTTCCCGACATAGGCACTCCCGGTTTTCCGAGAGAAACATCGTACCGTTTGCCCCCCCGAAAAGCAATCGAAAACCCCCGTGTTTACGAGGGAGATTCGGCCAGGGTTGTTTCGATGCCGGCCAGCTGAGCCATCCGCACAATCAGCCGGGACCGGCGGACATCGACCTGACCCCGCTGGGTTCGGATATATTCCTTGCCGACCAATACGGCCTGTGCTTCGGAAATAATCTGCTGAACCCGCTCGGCAGGCATGCCTTCAAAGGTCATTGCATCGTAGGCCAGAACCGTCACATGGTTTTCCGTCACGCGGACAAACCCGCCTTCAAGGATATAAAACGAATCGGGTTTATCCAATATCTGGCGGACCTCCATTATTCCCAGCGTCAGTTTGGCCAGCATCGGGCAGTGATTGCGCAGAATCCCGCGCTGTCCGTCGTAAGCCGGCACAACCAGCGAACCGGCCCGGCAGTCCAACAGCTTGGCCTTGGGCGTCAGCAGAATCACCCGAAACAATCCGTGCGTCAGTTCCACCATACTGCGGCCTTCGTTCTACGCTTTCGCGGCCTTTTCCTGGGCCTCTTCCACCGCTCCGATGTACAAAAAGGCCTGTTCGGGCAGATGGTCCCAGCGGCCTTCACAGATTTCCCGGCAGCTGCGGACGGTATCGGCGGTGCTCACATACTTGCCCTCCAGACCGGTAAACTGACGGGTTACAATAAACGGTTGCGAGAAGAACCGCTCCAGCCGCCGTGCCCGGCTGACAATCTGCCGGTCTTCACGGCTTAGCTCATCAATCCCCAGAATCGCAATAATATCCTGCAGACTGTGGTATCGCTGGAGATATTCAAGCACCCGCTGAGCTGTATCGTAATGCTCCTGCCCGACAATGTTTGGGTCAAGGATTCGGCTGGTGCTTTCCAGCGGGTCAATCGCCGGATAGATGCCCTTTTCCGTAATCCGCCGAGACAGGACCACTGAAGAGTCCAAATGGGTAAAGGTCGTCGCCGGCGCCGGGTCGGTCAGGTCATCGGCAGGCACATACACCGCCTGCACGGAGGTAATCGCTCCGTAGGCCGTCGAAGCAATCCGCTCCTGCAGCTGGCCCATCTCGCTGGCCAGCGTCGGCTGATAGCCCACCGCACTCGGAATGCGTCCCAGCAGCGCCGATACCTCCGAACCGGCCTGAGAAAACCGGAAGATGTTGTCGATAAACAGCAGCGTCTCGCCGCCCATCTCGCAGAGGGCTTCCGCCATCGTCAGGCCCGTCAGGGCCACTCGCAGACGCGCTCCCGGCGGCTCGTTCATCTGCCCGAAGACCAGACAGGTGTTGTCCAGCACCGTGGAGTCCGTATTGCCGATACGGGTCCGCTGCATTTCCAGCCACAGGTCGTTGCCTTCGCGCGTTCGCTCGCCGACCCCGGCAAACACCGAAAAGCCGCCGTGCTGGGTTGCAATACGGGCAATCAGTTCCTGAATAATCACGGTCTTGCCGACCCCCGCCCCGCCGAACAGACCCGTCTTGCCGCCTCGGACAAACGGACAGAGCAAATCAATCACCTTGATGCCTGTTTCGAACATCTCGGACTTGGCGGAAAGTTCCGTGAATTTAGGGGGCTTGCGGTGAATCGGACGTTTCTGTTTGACCTCAATCGGCCCCTTGCCGTCGATGGTCTCCCCGAGCAGATTAAACACCCGGCCGAGGGTTTCCCTGCCGACCGGCACCTGAAGCGGTCCGCCGGTATCCAGCACTTCCATTCCGCGCCGCAGTCCCATTGTGGAGCCCAGCGCCACCGCCCGGACGCGCCCGCCGCCCAGATGCTGCTGCACCTCACCCACCAGACGAAGCGGCCTGCCTTCAAACGTCCCGCGAACCTCCAGGGCCGAATAAATCCCCGGAATCCGCTCCACCGGAAACTCCGCTTCAAACGTGCTTCCGATGATTTGTATGATTCGTCCAATATTTTCCATCGGTTTCGTCTCTGCTTTACGACTTCATTGCATTCATTCCGCTGACAATATCCAGCAGTTCCGTTGTAATCTGGCCCTGTCGGGCCCGGTTATATTCCTTAGTCAGTTCGGCAATCATCTCGTCGGCATTGTCGCTGGCGTTGCGCATCGTCACTACCCGCGCCAGATGCTCGCTGGCGGCCGCCTCAATGAAACAGCCCAGAATTGAGGTGCGTACAATCATTTCCGAAAGCGTCTGGAAAATCTCTTCCCCGGAGGGGCTCAGAAGAAAATCCTCAAAGTTCTGCTCCCACGGCCAGATAATCGTAGAACGTGTGGTTAAATCATCAATCAAATCCGACACCGGAAGGACCGTAAGTGTCTGGGCCTTCTGACTGGCGGGGGAATAAAACCGGTTGTACACAATCCCCAGACGTCCGATGCGCCCCTCCAGATACTCCTTCAAAAAGAAATCGCCGATTTCATTGGCCTGGGCGGCGGTGGGCACCTCGGCAAATTCCGTGTACACTTTCGCGGGCTTGATTTTCAAATGCTCCAGAAAGCCGAGCACTTTGCGGCCTTTGACGTAAATCTGAAGCGTACGGCCGAATTTTTGGGCCATTTTCAGGTGCGTATCCAGCAGGCGAAACAAATCATTGTTGTAGGCCCCGCACAGCCCACGGTCCGAACCGATAATCAGAAGCGCCTGCGTCTTCGACGCCGACGGCTTCATCAGAGGATGTTCAATCGGGTGTTCCGCCGTCACCATCAGATACGCCATCTGCGCCAGCGCATCATAAAACGCCAGCCCCTGGGCCCACTGCTGATAGTACTGCCGATAGCGCACCGCACTGATGGTTTCCATCGTGCCGGTCACCTTCGAAATATTCTGAGCAGCTCTCCGCCGCGCTAAAATTTGCCGGGCATGTGCCATAGACCGATTGGGTTTCCGTCTTCTTTATCCGCCGAAGGAAAATTTATAAATCATCTTAAACGTCTGAATGGCTTCTTTGAGCTCCTCGACCTGTGCATCGGTCAGCTGACCGGTGCGGTCGATGTTGTCAATATATTCCGGCGCTTCCAGTTTCATCCACGTCAGCAGTTCTTCAATGAAATGGCCCACTCGAGAGACCTCAATCTCATCCACAGCGCCGCTGGTTCCGGCCAGAATGCTCACCACCTCCTGACCGACCGTCAGCGGGGCAAACTGCTTCTGCTTGAGAATCTCCACCATCCGGTATCCGCGGTCCAGCTGCCGCTGGGCGGCTTCATCCAGTTCCGTTCCCAGCCGGGCGAAATCCTGCAGTTCACGAAACGCCGCCAAATCCAGACGCAGCTTTGGAGCAACCTTTTTCATCGCCTGCGGCTGGGCATCGCCGCCGACGCGGCTGACGCTGATGCCCACATCAATCGCCGGACGAATCCCCGCCAAAAACAGGTCCCGCTGCAGATAAATCTGTCCGTCTGTAATCGAAATGATATTCGTGGGAATATAGGCGGACACCTGCCCTTCCTGGGTTTCCACAATCGGCAGGGCCGTCAGCGACCCTCCGCCCAGCTCCGCAGAGAGCTTGGCGCTGCGTTCCAGAAGCCGGCTGTGCAGATAAAAAATATCTCCCGGATACGCCTCGCGCCCGGGCGGCCGCCGCAGGAGCAGACTCAATTCCCGATACGCCACCGCATGCTTGCTGAGGTCATCATACACACACAGTGTATGGCCTTTTTTCTCATACATAAAATATTCGGCAATCGCCGTGCCGGTATAGGGGGCGGCATACTGCATCGCCGCACTCTCAGACGCCGAGGCCGTCACGACAACCGTATAGGCCATCGCCCCGTGCTCTTTGAGCGTGGCCACCACTTCCGCTACGGTCGATTCCTTCTGGCCGACGGCCACATACACACAGATGACTCCCTTGCCCTTCTGATTGATAATTGTATCCAGGGCAATGGCGGTTTTGCCGGTTTTTCGGTCGCCGATAATCAGTTCGCGCTGTCCCCGCCCGATAGGAATCATCGAATCGACGCTTTTGAGACCCGTGGCCAGCGGCTCCTTGACCGGCTGACGCTGAGCAATGCCCGGTGCCGGAAATTCCAGAAACCGTCTGCCGGCGGCTTCAATCGGCCCCAGCCCGTCCACCGGCTCACAAAGGGCGTTGACTACACGGCCGAGCAGCGTCTCCCCCACCGGCACGGAGAGCACCCGTCCTGTGGAGCGGACGGTTGAACCCTCCTGCACCTTCGTCGGGTCGCCGTAAATCACCGCTCCGACCGTATCTTCCTCCAGGTTGAACGCCTCGCCGATGACGCCGCCTTCGAACTCGAGCATCTCATTGGCCATCACGGAATCCAGCCCGTAAATCCGGGCGATTCCGTCGCCGACTTCCAGTACGGTCCCGACCTGCGAGACCTCAATCTTGGACTGATAGCGGCGGATTTCTTCCTTAATCAGGCCGCTGATTTCCGTCATATCAAACTTCATATTGGCTGCTCACAAACTCCAACTCATTTTGGCGATTCCGGAGCCGACGGTCTCGGCCGATTCTTTCCGTACTCCAGAATCGCATTCACCGTACGGTCCAGAATATTCCTGACCGAATGATCGATCCGCTGGTCGCCTTTCTGAATGATAATCCCGCCGAGAATCTCCGGGTCAACTTTAACCGTCAGTTTTACCTCGGCCTGAACGGCCCGGCGGATTTCCTCTTTCAGCTTCTCCACTTCCGCCTCACTGGGCTCTTTGGCCAGCGTGACCACCACACGCTTTCGGTTTCGCACGCTGTCATAGCGGTCTTCGTACCGTCCGGCAATGCCGTTCAAAAAAGTCAGTCGGTTTCGCCGCACCAGCACACACAGAAAATCCAGCACCAGCGGGCACACCCGGCCGGCAAAAACCCGGCGAATCATCGCAACCTTTTCGGTCTCGCTCAGATTGGCTGACACCAGCAGCGAAAAAAACTCCGGTTCAGCCCGCAAAACCTTCCCGACCGCCTGCAGGTCCGAGAGCACCTCGTCCAGCCGGCCGGTTTCCTCGGCCAGTTCAAAAATCACATCGCTGTAGATTTCATTGACGATATGTCGGGCTGTTTCCGCCATGTTGGGCTCTCCGGCCCGCCGCTGCCGACGGTCTTACGACTGTCCCTGCTCCACTTCCCGGAGCCGTTCAATCGCTTCCTGAATCAGTTTCTGATTGTCGCCCTCATCGAGGACTTTCCCAAAAACCTCCCGGCCCAGTTTCTTGACAATCACCGCCGCCTGCTCCCACAGCTGCCGTTCGGCTTCCGCCCGTTCCCGCTCCAGGTCCGCCTCCATCCGGAGACGAATTCGTTCCATCTCCTTCTGGGTCTGTGCCTGAATCTCGCGGGCCTTTTCCTCCGCTTCCCGGATCCGGCGGGTAATGATTTCGTGTCCCTGACGCTCGGCATCCATCAGCTGTGCCCGGTAATCCTGAAGCACCTGCTCGGCCTCCCGGCGGTGCTTTTCCACCTCGGCAATCTGACGCTCAATATGCTCTTCCCGGCTCCGCAGACCCGCCAAAATCGGCTTCCAGGCAAACTTCCAGAGCACAATCAACAGGACCGTAAACCAGATGAGCGTCCAGAACGACTCGCCCCAGTAGCCTGTGAACACCCCTTCTTTTTCCGCCTCTTTGGTTCCGGTGTGGGCCGTGTTTGCCAATACCGGCGCCCAGCCGCTCCACACCAGAAGCAGCCACACCATCACCTTGGCCGGGTGAATCTTCATAGTTTTCCTCACGTCGCAAACGGACGGCTACCGCATCACCGCCAGCAGACAAATAATCAGAGCAAACAGCGAAATACCTTCAATCAGAGCCGCCGCAATAATCATCGTCGTAAAAATTCGGTTGCCGGCTTCGGGCTGACGGGCAATCGCCTCCACGGCGCTGCCGGCCAGCTGCCCAATGCCTCGTCCGGCACCAATCACAATCAGACCAGCCCCCAACAGACCGCCCAGAAGGCCGAACGCCTTGTCATCCAGTGTTATCTCGCTGAGCATCAGCGGAATCATCGACATCATTTCCGTCATTCGAAAGCACCTCCATCATACGTCCGGATTTCCGTATTTTTATTCGTGCCGGTTGTTTGCTTCCTGTGCAGCAAGCAGACTGACTGTTCAGTGTTCATCGCTAATCGAAAAACCGATAAATATCGTCGTCAAGAAGGTAAAAATATACGCCTGCAGAAAGGCAACAAACAATTCCAGCAGACTCATCAGCGTCGTCACCACAATAGAAGCCGACGCCACCGCAAAGTTTTTATAGATTAAAATAAATCCGAGCAAAACCGCCAGCAAAATATGGCCCGCCAGTATATTGGCAAACAGTCGAATCGCCAGCGAAAACATCCGCACAAAGGAACTGAGCAGCTCCATCACAAACATAAACGGCAGAATCGGCCAGGGGACCTTCGGGGACAGCGTCGCCAGATATTTCCAGAGCCCCTTTTCCAGAATCCCGGCTATATGAAACAAAAAAAAGGAGAAAACCGCCAGAGTACCGGTCACATACAGATTGGCCGTTGCTGCCCCGCCCCAGTTCGGTCTGCCCGTAATCAGCCAGAAAATTCGGTCCAGCGGAACAATCCCCAGAAGATTGAGCGTCAGGATGAAGAAAAAAATCGTCCACAAAAAGGGAATATATCGATCCGTTCGTTCTTTCAAAAACGGCCGAGCCACATCCTCCCGAAGAAAGACACAGATGGTCTCGATCATGTTTTGAAAACCATGCGGAACCAGCCCCGTACGTCTGGCCCCCAACGGCAGCAGGACCATCAGCACCAGCGCCGAAAGCATAATCATGAACATATGATTGGTAAACGGCATCTCATAAGGTCCCGCCTTGAGAACAAACAGGGTTTTGCTGGACACTTCTTCGACCGCCTGGCTCGAGGCACTGACCAATCCCAAAAACAAATCAGCCGGCATTTTCTTCGTTCCAGACAACGACTTTCAAAAGCCAGAGTACAATGGCAATTTCCGCCGTCATAAACATTCCATACGACAACCCAAAAAAAACAACCAGCCATAACGGCTGGATTGATGTCCACCACAGCAGCAGGCAAATGCCGCCGAAGGCCGATACCAGGCGGATTGCCGCTCCGACAAAAAACCCTCTCAAAAACCGAAAGCCGTCTCGGCCCCAGCCCTTCAGCAGCGGAAGCAAACCCGCCGCGGCTGCAACCGCAGCCGTCCAGCACCCCGCCTGACAGGCCCGAACCACTTCCGGCCCGCCCAATTCACTGCACCGCTGCAGAAAGCTGAGCCCAAACAACAGAAACAACCCCACCCCCGCCAGAAGTCCCCACGGGGGACAAAGATAAAAAAAATCCGATGCAGGACCTTTCCGGCTCACGCTGACGGTCCTTTGTCTTTCAGTTCCGCTTCCCATTCGGATTTTTTCTCGGCATCCTCCTGCGCCTGTTCTTTGCGGGCCCGCTGAATCATAATGTACAGCATAATTCCAAACCCGACAAAAAACCCGAGAATCATCCACCCAGGCCGAGTTCCCTCCCACTCATCCAGCCACCAGCCCCCCCAAACACACAGACCGACAACAATCAAAAACTCGAACCCGACACCCATCCATCGCATCGCTCCGCGATAAAACCGGCTGTCGGCGGCAAACCGTTTTTTCTTTTCAGACATGAAAATTCCTGTCTTGTTCCGTTTTGCCGAATCTATAGAGCAGAATACAGAACGTTTTTTCAGGAGCGGGCCTGCTCCAAAATCAAATCCTTCACCCGCTGACTGGGCAGATTCAGCGCCCCGAACGCACCAGCGGCCGCCTCCCGCAGGGACGGCTCCGCCTGCCGAGACTGAACGAGCTGATACAAGGCCTCAATCTGCTCGCTCAGCAGCAGATTGCCGTTCCGCTTAGCCGAGCGGGCCAGCGAGGCAAACGCCGCAATCCGAACCTCTTTCGGGCTGTTTTCATCCATTGCCGTTTGGACAATGGCCCGCTGGGCTTCCGGACTGGACAGATAGACCAACACCCGTCCCGCCGATACCCGCATTGTCTCGGTCCCCGAACGGTTCATTTCTATCAGCGCCTCCATCGCCGCCGACAAATCCACCGCGGCATTGCCGCTGACCGCCAGCTGCTCGAGGGTCTCCATGGCCCGAACCGAATAGGCCTCGGCGGCCTGCGCATCCATCTCATCCGCCCCCTTCTTCAGCAGGGCTTCCGCCAGCAGCGGCACAATCAGTTCATTGCCCGCAAAACCGGCCACGGGACCGGCCTGCCCTAACGCAATCGCTGCACTGTAGCGAACTTTGCGGTTCTCAACCTGCAGGGCGTCCGCCAGCGGCATCTGCAGCCCCACCCGCGTTAAAAGGGCCTGGGAGCCGGCGTTGACCGCCAGCGCCTCGACCACCTGCAGCGCCACATAGTTGTCCTTGTCCTTCAGGCCCCGCGAAAGCGCCTGCATCAGATATTCCGGTCCGGCCGTCACCGCATAGGTCATCGCCGGAGCATGTCCTTCCCCGAAATAGGCCGGCATCGGAATCCCGTGCGACTCCGCCCGGAAAAACGCCGCCAGCCACAACCCGATGGCCTTGCCCAGACCGGCATCAGCCTTCAGGGCCCACTCACAGCAGCGCATCGCCATCAGCTCGTTGAAATACTCGTGCGAAACCTCCAGCCGGCGGAGCATCTGTCCCTGGGCATCCCAAAACCACAGATTCGCAAACGAAAACTCCGAAGAAGCTGCCACCGAGTCATCCCGATTGTAGTATTTTTCCGCCAGCTGGAAGAACAGTTCCGCCGCCGGAATCTGCCGGGCTGAGGAGTCAATCCGGTCTATGGCCGCCAGCGCCGCCTGTTTCAGCTGAGCAGATTCATCCTTTTCCGCAAGATACTTCAGATACGGCAGCGGTTCAAAATAGCCGATTTGGGCCAGCGCTTCGATTATTTCGGCCTTCACCGCCGTATTCGGCATCTGCAGGGCCGCCGTCAGCGGACGAACCGCCGCCCGACCGAGCATCGGAAGCGTCTGCACCACATTGGCAAACTCTTCGCGCCGGTTGCTGTCTTCCAGCACGTTCAGCAGAAACGGCACGGCATATTCTCCGGCGTTTTTCAGCCGTTCCTGCGCGGCAATGCGGCCCCGAATCGTCGTATTCAGACGGGCGATTTCCGCCAGAATAATCTTCGGGTCCGTCCGACGCTGATAACGGCCTTCCTCAATAATCTTCAGAACCCCGGAGGCGATCTCCCGCAGCAGGTCGCTGTCGGCCTGCATCTTCAGCAGCAGTTCATATCCGCGGGGATTTTCCTCACTGAGGTCCAGAAGCAGCAGCGGGTCCGGCTTGGCCTCCAAAAGCCGCTGTCCGTATCCCTGCGCCAAGTCAAACCGTCCGATAAGGGTATAATGAAGGAAATCATTCCAGTCGCTTTCGACAGCCTTGGTGGACGGCCCTTCCTGCGGCATCCCCGTGGTCTGGGCCCCCGCCCAAACCGCCAGAATCCCCCAAATCAGCCCCCGCATCATCCTCTTGTTCATCCGCATGGATTGTCTCCTGTCAACACCGAACCCGGATGCGCCGGAAACTCCCCATCAAAACCGGGCTCTGCTTTTCAAAAACCATCCGTCTATAAAAAGAGCAAGAGGTCCCGTTTTAACAAACTAACCTCTTTAAAAACAACTACTTACAATCGACTCTTCCGTCGTCTGCCCTTCGAGGCTCCATTATAAGGCCTGCCTGAACTCTGTCAAAGCAAAAAAGCCCTTGTCTGCCTTCACAACCGCCTCCATACATCCGGCACTGCCGAAAACGGCGACGGAAACGAGGACGGCTACAGCGTAACTCGGGCCAGCTCCATTTTGGCATCCAGAGCGGCCTGTTCTACGCACTTTTCCCAGTTGTCGCCGTACTGCGATTTATACTTGGGGGCCTCATAAGCATAGATGATGGAACGAGAAGCATTAATCAGAACCCCCAGCCGGTCTTTATTGCAGAACCGCATGCATTCGGCGGCACCGGCCCCCTGCGAGCCGTATCCGGGCACCAAAAACCAGCACTTCGGATACCGCTGGCGAAGAACCGCGGCGGCCTGCGGGCTGGTCCCACCAATCACCATTCCCACATTGCTGTAGCCGGATGCACCGATTCGTCTGTTCTGGTTGGCAATCTCCCCGACGATTTCCGCCATCTTCTCATACCACTTCTGTCCGGCAGCATTTTCAAAATCCTGAAGCGGACTGGCGGTCGGATTGCTCGAACGCACCCAAACAAAGACACCCTTGCCCTGTTCCTCCGCCATGTCCGCAAACGGCACAATCCCTTCCGCACCGGCAAATCCGCTGATCGTCACGGCATCCGGCACAATCACATCCTCCATCCCTTCAAAATCCGGATTCTTCAGATGCCCTTCCGCATACATTTGAGCGGTATGCCCGATGTCTCCCCGCTTGACATCTCCAATCACCTCCAGCCCCAGTGCATCGGCCTCGCTGACCAGCGCGTAATAAGTCTCCATCCCCTCCCAAAGATACTTTTCGAAATAAGCCGAATTAATCTTTACCGCCGGGACAATCGGAGCGACAATCCGCATCAGACGGCTGCAGAACTCAAACACCGCATCCACCGAAGCCCCCAAATCCTGCGCATCATTCATATCCTTATGCTTCCGGATGGTCTCCGGAAGCCGGCTGTACACCGGGTCCAGCCCCACAATCAGGGGCGTGCTTTTCTCTTGCACAGCTTCACAAAGACGGTCACCAAAATGACTGGCCACAAAAAACTCCTTACTGAAGATTCATTTCTCGTCAAAAACTTCTTCCATCCATAAAGAGGGTTTACTATAATCCGTCCTCAATCGATTCGCAAGAATGTTTTTGAGAAACCTCTATGACAACCCCGCATTCGCCGTTCAAACGCCGGCTAAAACGACATAGTACCCTTGCCGCTCTGGCTTCGGGCGCAGCGGCTGCCATTCTTCTTTGGATGCTCGCAGTCCGCCCCAAGTCCTATCGGCCGACACAGCCTGAGAACCCGCGCCAGGTCAGCCCCTATTTAACCCACAAACTCGGTCCGGATTTTTACGACAAGGTCCAACTCGACCAGCCTTTTGAACTGCTGGTTGAACAAGAAGGGATTAACGACATACTTTCTCGTTATCCCTGGCCGATTCAGCTCGATGGGTTTACCATTTACACCCCCATGCTCACCTTCTCCCCCGAAACAACGGTTTTGATGGCAAAGGTCGACTACAGAGGTTTGTCGTCCATTTTGTCTATATACGCTAAACCCTATCTTGATTCCGATGGAAAAATGAATCTGAATATCCAATCCGTCTATCTAGGCTTGCTCCCCATTACCCCTCTGGCCCGGAAGATTGCCGAAAAATATGTCCGCGAGCATTTTGACCCGCAGGACCCGATTGAATCCGTCAATTATGCAATAATTTCGAATCAGCCGTTCGACCCGATTTTGCGAATTTTCGACAAATCCGCTCGAATTATCAAGCTTACCATTGAATCCGGCAGGCTGCGGCTCTTTTTTACGCCGATTCGATAGATTTTCCCGAAACGCCTCATTTTTTTATAAAACCTCCTTGTGTTTTGAACGATAGATTGTTCAAATGAGTACGGTTATGCGAACAAACCGAATCATGTCGGAAAATCATCCGGCCCTTTTGGGCCTGCTTCTGCTGCGCCCGTAGCGGCGCAAAACTCCAATACACATATCTTGACTTATCGCTTTTCTTTTCCCCTTGGATTTTTTGTGTCCTTTTTGGCATAATAAATCCTCTTAAAATTTGCCTTTTCCGGAGATACAAAGATGACAAAAGATTCGACAGAAAAAGTCTTGATTTTTGATACCACGCTCCGTGATGGGGAACAATCCCCGGGCGCCGCTCTTTCCATCAGTGAAAAATTGGAGATTGCTCATCAGCTGGCCAAACTGGGTGTGGATGTCATTGAAGCGGGCTTTCCGATATCCTCCCCGGCGCAGTTTGAGTCCACCCGTCTTTGCGCCGAACAAGTTCAGGGACCCGTCATCTGCGCCTTGGCTCGGGCGAATGAAAAAGATATTACCGCCGCCGGCAAGGCCCTCCAGGCCGCCTCCAGACGGCGAATCCATACGTTCATCGCCACCAGCCCCATTCATATGGAGTACAAACTCCGCAAAAAACCCGACCAGGTGATCAAAATGGCCGTCGAGGCGGTGAAAATGGCCCGTCAATTCACAGACGATGTTGAATTCTCTCCGGAGGATGCCTGCCGGAGTGAACTGTCGTTTCTCTACGAAATCCTTGCCGCCGTCATCGAAGCGGGAGCTACAACGCTGAATATTCCCGATACGGTCGGATACGTCCTTCCGTACGAATACGGCCAAATCATCGCCAAACTCAAACAAAACGTCAAAGGCATTGAACGGGCGGTTCTCAGTACGCACTGCCACAATGACCTCGGAATGGCCACGGCCAATTCGCTGGCGGGAGTGCGCAACGGGGCCCGGCAGGTTGAGTGCACCATCAACGGCATCGGCGAGCGGGCCGGCAATGCCGCCATGGAGGAAATCGTAATGGCCATCCATACGCGTCAGGATTTCTTCGCCAATCTGACCACCGGCATCGATACCCGGCAGATTTACCGCACCAGCCAGCTGGTTTCCCAGCTGACCGGCTTTGTCATTCAGCCCAACAAAGCCATCGTCGGAAAAAACGCCTTTGCCCACGAATCCGGCATCCACGTGGACGGCATCCTCAAGAAACGCGAAACTTATGAAATTATGACCCCGCAGATGATCGGTCTGGAGGGTTCGCGCGTTGTGCTCGGCCGCCATTCCGGACGGCACGCCTTTGTGGACCGCTGCCGGCAGCTGGGCTACAACCTTTCGGACAACGAGGTTGAAGTCGCCTATCAGAAATTTCTGGATCTGGCCGACCGCAAAAAAGAAATCTTTGACGAAGATATCGCCGCCATCATCAGCGATGAAGTCCGCACAACCGAGCAGACCTATCAGCTGGAGTACCTGCTGGTTGCCTGCGGAACCGGAACCATTCCAACGGCCAGCGTACGCATCCGCGCCGGTCAGGAAATCCTCCAGGCCGCGGCCTGCGGTGACGGTCCGGTGGATGCCGCTTATGAAGCCATCCGCCAGGCCACCGGCAAGGCCCCCAAACTGGATTCCTACTCCATCCGCGCCGTCACGGAAGGCAAAGACGCTCTCGGCGAAACCACCGTGCGGATTCAGAACGAACACGGACGGCGCTTCATTGGACGCGGCGTGTCTACCGACATCATTGAGGCCAGTGCCAAGGCCTATGTGGACGCCATCAACCGGATGGTCGCCGCGGAAAAGAACGGTTCGGCAGACCAGCCCAAAGCGGTCCTGTGAAACTGAAAAGACAACCGAGCAAAAAATGAAACGACCTGGAAAATGTTTTCGCGGCTCTTACGAATTTCGACTGTAGGATTTGGAATCTAGAATTTAAACCTTAGAATTTCTTTGCGGAGCAAAGCATGGGAATGACGATTACGGAAAAGATTCTTGCCCGGGCCGCCGGCAAACCGTCGGTCAAGGCCGGCGATTTGATTAATGCCAAAATCGATCTGATTATGTGCCACGACGTAACAACGCCGCCGGCGGTTTCTATGCTCAAGAAGCACGGCATCGACCGCGTCTTCGACCCGGACAAAATCGTCGTTACACCCGACCACTTCCAGCCCGCCAAAGACATCCCCAGCGCTGAACTGCACAAACGGCTGGACCGATGGGCCCGCGAAAAGAACATCCGATACTACTACCCGCTCGGGCGGGCCGGGGTCTGCCATGCCCTCCTTCCGGAACAGGGCCATATCCGTCCGGGCGAGGTGATTGTCGGCGGCGACTCGCACACCTGCACCTACGGCGCCTTTGCAGCCTTTTCCACCGGCATCGGCTCGACGGACCTGGCCGCCGCCATCGCGACAGGAATGCTCTGGTTCAAAGTGCCCGCCTCGATGAAGTTTGTCCTCACCGGGACCCTCGGGCACGGTGTCTGCAGCAAAGACCTTATTTTAGAGGTCATCCGCCGCATCGGCACCGACGGCGCCCTGTATCGGGCGATGGAGTTCGTCGGCCCGGCCCTCCAACAAATGAGCATGGAAGCCCGAATGACCATCACGAATATGGCCATCGAAGCGGGCGGCAAAAGCGGCATCATCGGCTTTGACGAAACCACGCGGGCCTACCTCAAAGGCCGCCTGAAAGGCAAAACCGACTACACCGTCTTTGAATCCGACCCGGACGCCGAGTACATCTCCACGGAGACAATCGACTGCTCGAAACTGGAGCCGATGGTCGCCTTTCCGCATCTGCCCAGCAACGGCCGGCCCATTTCGGAATGTGCCGGGCTGCCGATGGACCAGGCCTATATCGGCAGCTGCACGAACGGACGCATCGAAGACATGCGGCAGGCCGCCGCTGTGATGAAAGGCCGCACGGTCAGAATCCGCACCGTCGTCGTGCCCGCCACGCCCCACATCTGGAAGCAGATGATCGACGAAGGGCTGGCGCAGATTTTCTACGACGCCGGCTGTGTCATCAGCGCCCCGACCTGCGGAGCGTGCCTGGGCGGATTTATGGGCATTCTGGCCGAAGGCGAACGGTGCATCAGCACCACCAACCGAAACTTCGTCGGGCGGATGGGACATCCCAAGAGCGAAGTCTATCTGGCCGGCCCCGCCGCCGCCGCCGCCAGCGCCGTCGAAGGCAAACTGGCCGATCCCAGAAAGTATCTATGAAATCCCCTATCCAAAACAAGATCCAATGATTCAAAAAAATCCTTAACGCTACCTTCAAATTGAAAAAGTAGAATTGGGAGCCCTGTATGCCTAAAGCCCATGTGTACAAACGCAACCATATTAATACCGACGAAATTATTCCGGCCCGTTATCTGAACACCGACAATGTCGCTGAACTGGCCAAACACTGTCTGGAAGACCTGGACCCTGGCTTTGTAAAGAAATGCGCCCCCGGCGATGTGATTGTCGCCGGTGATGACTTCGGCTGCGGTTCGTCGCGGGAGCACGCCGTCTGGGCCATTCAGGGGGCCAAAGTCGGCGCCGTCATCGCCCATTCCTTCGCCCGCATTTTCTACCGCAACTGCATCAACGGCGGCTTTTACCCCATCGAACTGCCCGGAGCCCTGGAAAAAATCCGCGACGGCGATGAACTGGAAATCGATTACGAAGCCGGCACCATCCGCAACAAGACGCAGAACACAACCATCCGGTTTACTCCCCTGCCGGACTTCGCCCTGGCCATTCTCCGCGACGGCGGTCTCTTAGAGCACATAAAGAAAAAGGAAAAGGAGAAAAGGGAAAATGTCAGATAAAAAGGAAAAATCTGTCAAGAAACTCAAGCAGCGATTATGTTTCAAAAATTCTTGCCTCCGGTGTATTAACGTGTAAAGGGAAACGATAGTTTTTCCCTTTGCCTTGGACTTTTTCCTTTTCTCTTTTGCCTTTTTATTTTATTGTTCTTTATGAAGCAGCGGGCTGAACAAAATCGGACGATCGGCCTGACAGAAACGGAAAGGCAGGCGTATGCCAAACGGCTTATCCGGCTCGATCGCCCGGTCCGGGGTAAGGAGATTCTGGATACCACCATCTGTCAGGATATGCAGAAGGCCTGCCGGTTTCTGCCGGACGGCATCGCAGACCTGCTCTTTCTGGACCCGCCGTACAACCTGAACAAGGCCTTCAACGGACGAATCTTCAAAAAAACTTCTTCGGAGCAGTATGCCGCCCGGCTGGACGCCTGGCTGGCGCCGCTCCTGCGGCTTCTGAAGCCGACCGCCTCGATTTATATCTGTTCAGACTGGCGCGGCTCTTCCGCCGTCCAGACCGTCGCGGAGAAATATTTCATCATCCGCAACCGCATCACCTGGGAGCGGGAAAAAGGCCGCGGGGCCAAAACCAACTGGAAAAACTGCTCGGAGGATATCTGGTTCTGCACTGTTTCCGACCGGTACACCTTCAACGTGGACGCCGTCAAACTCAAACGGCGCGTCCTGGCCCCCTATACCCATCCGGACGGAACCCCAAAAGACTGGATACCCGCCGCCGAGGGCCCTTTTCGACTGACCGCCCCCTCCAACCTCTGGACCGACCTGACCGTACCGTTTTGGTCCATGCCGGAAAACACGGACCATCCTACACAGAAACCGGAGAAACTGCTGGCCAAAATCCTCCTGGCCTCCACCCATCCCGGCGATGTTGTCCTGGACCCTTTTCTCGGCTCCGGAACCACTTCCGTGGTTGCAAAAAAGCTGAACCGACGCTATATTGGCATCGAAATTGACCCCCTGTTTGCCTGTCTGGCGGAAAAACGTCTCCTGCTGGCGGATACGGACAAAACCATACAGGGCTACACAGACGGCGTCTTTTGGGAACGAAATGCAAAACCCTTGTAAAACTATACAACAACAAACAATCTGAAGAGTTGGAAAGGACACGGTTGAATGAAAACTTACAAGATTGCCGTAATCGGCGGAGACGGCACCGGTCCGGAAGTCATCGCCGAAGCGGTCAAGGTGATGGATGCGGCCGCCGCCAAGTTCGGCTTCAAAACGGAGAAAACCTACTTTGATTTCGGCGGCGAGCGGTACAAACGCACCGGCGAAACCCTGCCGGACAGCGCCATTGAAGAATTGAAAAAGTTTGACGCCATTCTGCTGGGGGCCATCGGGCATCCGGATGTTGCTCCAGGCATTCTCGAAAAGGGCATTCTGCTCAAGCTCCGCTTCGCCCTCGACCAGTACATCAACCTGCGGCCCGTCCGGCTCTTCCCGGGCGTCGAAACCCCCATCAAGGGCAAAGGCCCGAAGGAAATCGACTACGTAGTGGTTCGGGAAAATACCGGTGATGCCTACACCGGCACCGGCGGCATCACGATGAAGGGAACTCCTCACGAGGTCGCCGTTCAAACCGCCGTGTACACACGCTTTCAGGTGGAACGCTGCCTGCGCTATGCGTTTGAATACGCCCGCAAATACGGCAAAAAGGCCCGCGGCGTCGGACCGGAAAACACCGTCGGTCTGGTCGGAAAAACCAACGTGCTCACCTATATTTACGACCTCTGGGAACGCGCTTTCCACGAAATCGGCAAAAAGGATTATCCCGATATCCGCCGGGACTATTATCACGTGGATGCCTGCTGCATGTGGATGGTTAAAAATCCGGAATGGTTTGACGTGCTGGTAACCGGCAATATGTTCGGCGACATCATCACGGATCTAGGCGCCATCACGCAGGGCGGAATGGGCATCGCCGCCGGCGGCAATATCAATCCGGAAGGCGTTTCCATGTTCGAACCCATCGGCGGCTCGGCTCCGAAATACACCGGACAGGGCGTCATCAACCCGCTGGCCGCCATCTGTGCCATGCAGATGATGCTCCAGACGCTCGGCGAAGAAAAAGCCGCCCAGAAAGTCGAGGAGGCGGTCAAATACGTCACCGCCAACAAACTCAAATCCCTGGCGGCCGGCAAAATGGGCTATTCGACATCTCAGGTCGGAGACCTCGTGGCCGGAAAAGTGGCAGAATAACCAAAAAGCAGAGGATAGACCGCGGGGGATGTCCTCTGCTCACAACCCATTTAAGAAAGGAGTTTAATATGGGCAAACGTCTCACACCCTCTCCACTCGTCGCCTCTTTGATGAGCCTGCTCGCCGCAGCGGCCTGGGCAGGAGCTCCCTCCCAAAATCTCCTGCGAAACGGCGGCTTTGAACGGCTTCAGGACAACCGCCCCCGCGGGTGGACCACACAAACCTGGAGCGGCCAGGCGGACTTTGCCGTCGTAGACGGAGGCCGCACCAGCAAGGCCGCCCGCATCACTTCCGCCGACGGAGCAGACGCCGCCTGGTCTCAGACCGTCGAGGTTCCCCCCTTCGCCCGGCTGCGGCTGTCCGGCTGGGTCAAAACCGAAAACTTCCGCGCTACAACCGGTCGGGGAGTTCAGCTGAGCATCCACGACATGGAAAACGCCCGCACGGCCGCTCTGAAGGAATCCTCCAGTGACTGGACCAAACTCGAATGCGAATTTCAGGTCATGGGCCAAAGCAGCGTTCAGGTCCTGTGCCTGTTCGGCGGATGGGGACAAGCCGTCGGAACCGCCTGGTTCGATGACATCGTGCTGGAGGTTCTGGAAGAAATCAAGCCGGTCAGCCAAACCGTCACGGCCCAAATCTCCATCGACCCGTCGGTGAAAAAAGAACCCATTTCAGAGCTGATTTACAGTCAATTCATTGAACATATGGGCCGCTGCATCTACGGCGGCATCTGGGCGGAAATGCTCGAAGACCGAAAGTTCTTCTATCCGGTGCCTGCCGAAGGCCCCATTTGGAGAACAACCGGAGCCGGCGCCCGGGTTCTGGCCGCTTCGCCCTGGAAGGTCATCGGTCCAAAAGAAAATGTGCAAATGAGCACAGAAGAGCCGCTGTCCGGCAAGCACGCCCCGAAAATTACCCTGACCGGCCAGCCGGGCGGACTTTACCAGGAAGAGCTCGGCGTACTGGCGGGCAAAGACTATGTCGGACGCATTGTCCTGCGTGGCGACAAAACAGCCGGACCGATTCAGGTCAGTCTGGTTTGGGGAGACCGGCCGTCTGACCGGCAGACTGTTACCATTTCGCGTCTGGACCGCAAATTCAAAACATATCCGCTGAAGTTCAAAGCCGGCACCGCTGCCGACAATGCCAAACTGGAAATTGTAGGCACCGGCAGGGGCTCCTGGACAATCGGCGCCGTGTCGTTAATGCCGGCGGACAATGTCAACGGGTTCCGCAAAGACACGCTCGACCTGCTCAAACAGCTCAACAGTCCGATGTACCGCTGGCCGGGCGGCAACTTTGTCAGCGGCTATGACTGGCGTGACGGCCTGGGCGATCGGGACCGCCGGCCCACCCGAACCAACCCCGCCTGGACCGGCATTGAAACCAACGACGTCGGCATGCACGAATTCGTCGAGCTCTGCCGTCTGCTTAATGCCGAACCGCTCATCACCGTCAATACCGGGTTTGGAGACGCCTACTCGGCGGCCGCTCAGGTCGAATACGCCAACGGCTCTCGAAAAACCCCGATGGGGCAATGGCGGGCCCGAAACGGAAGTAAAGAACCTCTGAACGTCAAATACTGGTGCGTTGGAAATGAAATGTGGGGCAACTGGCAGCTCGGGTACATGCAGCTGCATCATTACGTGCTCAAGCATAACTGGGTCGAGGAAAAAATGCGCCAGGTCGACCCGACCATCTTTACAATTGCTTCCGGAGACCTCGGCGGCGGCTGGTCCGAAGGCATGCTGAAAAACTGCGCCGACCACATGAACAGCATCGCCGAACACTTCTACTGCCAGTCTCGTCCGGACTTGACTGCCCACGTGCGCCAGGTGCCCAACGCCATCAAAAGCAAGGCCGACGGGCATCGGCGTCTGCGGCAGTCCCTCGACAGCCTCAAAGGCAAAGACATCCGGATAGCCATGACCGAATGGAACTACTGGTACGGCCCGCATGTCTTCGGCGAACTGGGCACACGGTACTTTATGAAAGATGCCCTCGGGATTGCCGCCGGCCTGCACGAGTATTTCCGCAACTCGGAAATGTTCTGGGGCGCCTTCTATGCCCAGACCGTCAATGTCATCGGCTGCATCAAAACCACCAAAACTGCGGCGGCTTTTGATGCGACAGGCCTGCCTCTTGTCCTTTACCGCAGAGAGTTCGGCACCCTGCCGCTGGAGGTATCCGGCTGGAATGAAAAACTGGATGTATCCGCTGCGTTGACGGCCGACAAAAAATTCCTGACTATCGGCATCGTCAATGCAGGTTGGGATACATACCAGGTCCAGTTTGACCTCAAATCCCTTACACCGGCAGGGCCTGCTGAGGGATGGCTGATTTCTCACGAAAACCCGATGGCTCACAATGACCCGTCGGAGAAAAAACCGACCCTCGAAATCCAGACGCTCTCCCCGACGGATCTCACAAAGACGGTCAGCATAAAGCCCATCAGCATCACGCTTTACAAAGTGCCGATTCGGTAAACATTCAGCCGCAAATGAATGCGAAACGCCGGGGCGTCTTTACAACCCCGGCGTTTTTCTTTATCCTGTCCGTGCCGAATTCGTATGATGAGGGAAGCACAATGCCGGCCAACCTGACACCCGAATACAAAAAAGCCGACGAACAATACCGGGCGGCAACCACCGACGAAGAACGCCTGCTGGCCCTCGAGGAGATGCTCCGGACCATCCCCAAGCACAAGGGCACCGAGCACATGCAGGCCGACCTCAAACGCCGCATCAGCAAACTGCGTGAAACACTCGAAGGCCGTGCCAAAAAATCCGGCAGCAGAACAGACCTATTCCACATTCCCAAAACCGGAGCCGGCCAGGTCGCCCTCATCGGAACCCCCAACAGCGGAAAAAGCTCCATTTTGGCCGCCCTGACCAACGCTCCGGTCCACGTCGCCGATTACCCCTTCTCCACCGACAAGCCCGTTCCCGGGATGGCCCTGTTTGAGGACATCCAAATCCAGCTGGTCGATACCCCCCCAATCACCGCCGACTACGCCGCACCGGGGCAGGTCAATGTTTACCGCGGAGCCGATCTGATTGCCGTCGTCATCGACCTGTCAGGCGATGTTCTCGAACAAATGGACATCTGCACTCGTTATCTCGACTCGCACCGGCTGATTCTGGATGAAAAGACTCCCGCTTTTACCGAATCCGGAAGTCCGCTCGGCCGAAAAACCTTTGTTATCGCAACCAAAGCCGACATCGCGCCCGCCGGCACCTTGCAGACCCTGAAAGAATTGACGGACCGGCCGTTGGAGTTTATCGAAATCTCAACAAAAACAGGAAAGAATCTGGACCTGCTGCGGCGGCGAATCTTTGAAATGCTTGATGTCGTAAGGATTTATGCGAAAAAGCCGGGACGAGAACCAGACTTCAAAGACCCTTTTACTCTTCCGAGAGGTTCTACGGTTATGGATCTGGCCTATAAAATCCACCGGGATTTAGCGGAACAGCTCAAATCGGCCCGTGCCTGGTCGGCTCCCGGCATCCACGACGGCCAGAATGTCCCGCGAGAGCACATCCTTTCCGACAAAGAAATCATCGAACTCCACTTCCCATAATCCCATTATATCCCATCCTAAAACCTCTAAACCTTGGTTTTTATCTGTCTAATCTGTGTTTTTTAATCCGTGTAAATCCGTGTTAATCCGTGGTTCGATTCCGTGTAAATCCGTGTTAATCCGTGGTTCGATTCCGTGTTAATCCGTGTAAATCCGTGGTTTGAATCGGTGGTTAAGTCTCCTGTTTTTTTCGCCGATAAAATTCCTGTGGCGGCTTACGATTTCGTCTTTATAGAAATCCGTGTAAATCCGTGGTGAATAATTTGTGGTTCGAATCCGAGAAAATCCGTGTAAATCCGTGGTTTGAAATCTGCGGTTATTAATATCGACCACACACACGCGTGAAGAAGTGTAACGTTTTGTTTCGGCCGACAGTCGGCCGGAAAGGAGAACAGCTATGAAGAAGTTGTTGGCTTTGGTTTTGGTTCTTGGAATGGTTTCGTTGGCGAGTGCGGGAATAGTCTTTGTAAAGACCGGTGTCACCGAGGCCTCTTTAATTCGGGAACCTGGTGAAGACAGTTGGATGGCTTATAATGCTTACATTTCTGTTCAGCAAACCGGAAATCCTTACACGATTCAGTTCACACCAGCAGGGGATCCTGCGGGAACATCTACGATTACTCATGAGGAGTATGGTGATGGTTTTGATTGGCGTTTCTTGACAGTAGCCAGTCTGGACCCCTCTAAACCTCTTCAGGCCGGGGTACAGTTGACGGTTACGATTTCGGATCCAATGATTCCGACAATTGTTCAGCTCTGGGAT
>CALEDR010000022.1 GCA_937949545.1 uncultured Phycisphaerae bacterium | reverse complement strand
GATGTGATTGCCTTCCCGAAAACCCAGCGGGGCCAGTGTCTGTTGACCGGAGCACCCAGTGATGTGGACCCCGCCCAGCTGCAGGAATTGAATCTTCGCGTTCAGCGGCATCATCAGGAGCCCAAGAATCAGGCGGAAATGCAGTAACGAATGAAGTCTCTGCGGTCATGGCTGTCTCGAGCGGCTGCGGAAGCCGTCCGGTCGGTGCGGATTCGTTCGCTGTCCCTGGCGGAGAAGTGCCGGCTGCTGTTCGGGGGGGCGATGCTGCTGACGCTGATTTTGGCTCTTTCGATTCCCTATTTCTGGATGGGAAAGCTCGCCCAGAAAAGTGTGCTGGATGCCGGGCGGGCCATCACAGAACTGATTTTTGAACGGCACTTCCAGCAAATCTCCGCCCGGGAGGGGGGACGCCCGCTTCTGACAGAGCTGGGACATCCGGCGGACCCCAATGAATATGTGGTTTGCTGGATTCGTCTGGATCAAACGGAGCAGCAGCGGCGTTCCCTGGAAGCCCTGAGCGGGATGCAGCGGGAGAAGCTGGAGGAGCTGCTGGAGGATGAGCATGCGCAGGACACCGCCTGGTATGAGGAGCAGTCCCGCCCGCCCCGCAATCATTATCTTCGGCTCGTTCGGGCCAAAGACACCTGCCTGCAGTGCCATTCCAAAGATGGCTCGGCCACCCCGTTTAATCTTAATCAGCAGATCGGTGTGCTGGTGGTGCGGATGCTGCCCCGCGAGACGGCCCGCACGGCCCTGATGAATCAGCTGTGTGTCATCTTCGCCGGTCTGATTGCCGGGACCGGAGCGGTGATAGCGTTTTATATGATTACCCAGCGGGTGATTCTGCGCCCCGTGCGGCAGCTGCGCGGGCTGGTGAACAACATTGCAGAGGGAAATCTGGAGATTCGCAGCGCGATTAAAACGGGAGATGAATTTGAACGGCTTTCGGATGCGTTCAACCACATGCTGGACAATCTGCTTCTGTCTCAGCAGAAACTGCAGGAAGCCAACCGTCAGCTGGACGCCAAAATTGCCGAGCTGTCGGAAAAAAACATCGAGCTGTACAAAGCCAACAAACTCAAAAGCGAGTTTTTGGCGAATATGTCGCATGAGTTCCGCACCCCGCTGAATGCCATTTTGGGCTTTGCGCAGCTGCTCTATGAGAAGCCGGCCTCGGACCCGGACAAGTGCCGCCGCTGGGCGGAAAACATCATCACCAGCGGTCGGTCGCTGCTGAATCTGATTAATGACCTGCTCGATTTGGCCAAGGCGGAATCCGGCAAAATGGTTCTGCGCATCGAAAAAACCAGCATCACGGAATTGTGCGAGGGACTGGTGGCGTTCTTTTCGCCGCTGACGGAGCAGAAGCGGCTGAAGGTTCGCCTTCAGATGGAGGACAATCTGCCGCTGGTGCACACGGATCCGGGTAAGGTCCAGCAAATTCTTTACAATCTGCTCAGCAATGCCGTCAAGTTTACGCCGGAGGAGGGCCGCATCCAGATTTGTGTCAGCCGCCCGGATGAGCGGAGTGTGCGGATTTCGGTCGCCGATACCGGGCCGGGCATTCCGAAGGACCAGCAGGAGCATATCTTTGAGAAGTTTCGCCAGCTGGACGGCTCCCTGACTCGAAAAGAGCCGGGCACAGGGCTGGGGCTGGCTATCTGCAAACAGCTGACGGAACTGCTGGCCGGTACAGTGGAGGTGGAAAGCGAAGTGGGGAAAGGCTCGGTTTTTTCGCTGACCATTCCGATTGCCCTGCCGAAAGGGGCGGACTCAAGCGGTCAGGGGGAGGGATGAAAGTCAGTCATCAGTCGTCAGTCATCTGTTGTCAGTTGTCAGTTAGCAGGGAAGAGGAGGGGGAGCGTTTCTTTCGGACGGAGGAGACGGTCGGTTGCGGTATTATCGGTGCGGTTTGCCGACGCAGCAAGATTTGAAGTGTTTGAAGCGGACAAACCGGCAGGCTTTGGAGAGAAGAGTGTTGATTTTCGTTCTGCATTTTACCGCCTGCACTGTGCGTCGGATTTGCCGGCAGGATTTCTGCAGGGCCCGATTTTTCGGCTCAATTTCGAGGGCCAGTTCCGCCCGCCGCAGGGCCTGTTCCCACTGTTGCTGCTGAAGACTCAGCCAGGCGCCTGCCAGATGAAACGCCGGCAGGTCGGGCTTGAGCGACACGGCCTGCTTGAGGCACTGCTCGGCCGCATCGTATTCCCGCCGCACGGCCAGACACAGAGCCAGTCCGTAGAATGCCAGCGGTTCAATCCGGTCCTGGTCCAGTACCCGCAGAAAACACCGGCAGGCCGTCTCGTGCTGACCCAGCCGGGCGCTCAGCCAGCCCATCGCCAGCAGTACATCCGGCTCATCCAAATCTGTGCTCATCTCCTGGTGCAGGTACTGAATCGCCTTCTCCGGTTCCCTGTCCGCACAAAGCTGGGCCAGACGAAACCGGGGCCCTTTCAGTTTTCGGTCCGCCCCGAGGGCTCGCTGATAATAGTCAATCGCCTCTTCCTGCCGGCCCAGATTCAGGGCCAGTTCGCCCTTATAGAACCAGGCCGGCGCATACTCCGGCTCCAGTTCGAGCAGCCGATTGAATTTTTCCTTTGCCGCTTCGATATCCCCTTGCTGAAGCAGGAAAATCCCGAAGTCCAGAATCACCTCCAGATTTCCCGGCTCCCGGCGGATTTCCTTCAAAAAATACTCACGGGCCTCCTCCCGGCGTCCGGCCGCCCAGCACGCCTGGGCAATCCGATAGTAAATCTGCGGGTGATCGCCATCCAGATGGGCTGTGCGCTGCCAGCACCAAATCGCCCGCTCATACCGTCCCTGGCTGAACAGGGCGTTGCCGATATTGTAAAAGCAGATGGGACAATCCGGCTCAATCTGCTGGGCCAGATAAAACATCTCCTCTGCCTTGTCATATTGTTCCAGTTCTGTATAGGTAATAATCCGGTTGCAGTAGCAGGGCTCATAACCCGGGTCCATCTCTTCGATTTTTTCAAAAATCTCCAGGGCCAGGTCATATTGACAGGTTCGTGTATAATCGACCGCCAGGGAGTTGAGAATCTCTACATCCTCCCCGCACAGTTCAATCGCCCGAAGATAGCATTCAATCGCCTCCTCATACCGCTCCAGCGCATCCAGCGTCAGGCCTTTGTTAAAATACCAGGCACCGTAAGACGGATTCATTTCGATGGCCTCTGTCAGCTTTTTGAGGGCCTCCTGCATCTGTCCTTTTTCATACAATTCGAAGGCCTCGCAGGCAATCACATCGGCCTGGTCCCACGGGTGCTCATCCGGGTCGCGAAACGAGTTTTCATTTATCATAAGTACTTTCTCCTGAAGGCCTTGCTGTTCTGCTCTGTCCAGCCGCCCGGCTGCGGTCTGTCCGCGGTTTCTGTATCGGCTCAAACGGCGGGTCGGTTTCTGACAAGAGTGTCTGTTCCGGGCTTTTTGAGGACTGCAAAAACTTTTTTCTGGCCTTACTCCGGATAAGCCCTTATAATCGCATAAGTTAAGAAATAGGACGGTCCGGATTTTTTTCAGGTCCGTTCTGGTTTGTACGAAAAGGCGTCCGATAAAAAAATCGGCTTCAGAAGACCTTCAGGAAACAAAGGGTGAAGTCTTTGGGTTGGGAGCAAAGCATATGATTCAGGAAATCAAAGGTCAGTTAACAGTCGGTAGCAGCCAGTATGCGATTGTGGTCAGCCGATTCAATGAATTCATTACCTCCCGCCTGCTCGGCGGAGCGATTGATTGCCTGCAGCGTCATGGAGCCAAAGATGAGCAGATAACGGTTGTCTGGGTTCCCGGAACCGTCGAAATTACACCGGTGGCCCGCCGGTTGGCCGACAGCGGAAAATACGCCGCGATTCTCTGCCTGGGAGCCGTTATCCGCGGACAAACCACCCATTATGACCTGGTCTGTCAGCAAATCAGCCGGGGCGTCGGGCAAATCAATTTTGAGTGCAAAACACCGGCCATCTTCGGGGTGCTCACCTGTGAGACGCTCGAGCAGGCCATCGAACGGGCGGGCACCAAGCAGGGCAATGCCGGAGCCGCCGCAGCCATGGCCGCGATGGAGATGGCCGACCTTCTCAGCCGCCTCTAAAGAGGACGTGAAGTCAGAATGTTCTTTTCAAATTTTTTCCAGGGATGAGCGGTGGATCGCAGAAGCAAAGCCAGGGAGTTAGCGGTACAGGCCATCTGCCAGCTGGATGTTCAGGGCGAGCAGGTCCTGCCTCTGCTGTCTCGTTTTTTCCGGGAAAACAGCGAGGACGAGCTTGTCATTCATCTGGCGGAACAGTGGACCCGGGGAACCTGGGAGCATTGGCGGCGGTGCGATGATGAAATCGCCGCCTCGGCCGAAAAGTGGAACGTGAATCGGCTGTCTATGGTGGACCGAAGCATCCTCCGTCTGGGGGTTTATCAGCTGCTGTTCTGTCCGGATATCCCTGAAAAAGTGGCCATCAACGAGGCCATTGAACTGGCCAAAAAATACGGCGGTGTCCAGTCTCCCCGGTTTGTCAACGGGGTTCTTGATGCCGTGTACCGCCGCAAGAAAGAATCAGGAACGGTCAGCTATGTCCAGCCCTGAAGCATCCCTCCGTCAATCTTCCTCCTGCCGGATTCTGGCGGTCCTGAACCAGAAGGGCGGCGTCGGCAAGACGACGACGGTTGCCAATCTCTCCGCAGTCCTGGCTCAGTCCGCCAAACGCACCCTCGTGATTGACCTGGACCCGCAGGCCCACCTGACCATTCATCTGGGGGCCGATGCCGAGACCTCTCCCTCCGGTTCTTATTCGGTTCTGACCGGTGCACGGAGTATTCAGGAAGCCCTGATTCAAAGCCGTCCGAACCTCTGGCTGCTCAGTTCCGGAATTGATTTGGTCGGAGCTGAAACCGAGCTGGTCAATGAGGTTGGGCGGGAAACGATTCTCCGCAATGCCCTTGAGCCGCTTCGGGAGCGGTTTGATTATGTTTTCATCGATTGTCCTCCTTCGCTGGGGCTGCTGACCCTCAATGCCCTGGCGGCGGCGGCGGAAGTGCTGATTCCCATTCAGCCGCATTTTCTGGCCCTGCAGGGATTTGGCCGGCTTCTTCAGACAATTCGGCTGGTCAATCAGCGAATCAATCCGGCGCTGCGGGTCAAGGCGATTCTGATGTGCATGTATGACAGCCGGGCCAGTCTTTCCGCGGAGGTCAAGAATGACATTGAGCGGTTTCTTGAATCCGCCCGGCAGAACCGAACGCCCTGGTCCGGAGCATCTGTCGTGCCTGTTCAGATTCGCCGCAACATCAAACTCGCGGAGGCCCCCAGTTACGGCAAAACCATTTTCGAATATGAACCGTCCTGTCATGGGGCTGACGACTATCGAGCTGTTGCTCAGTATCTTTTCGGAGAAATCAGCCCTCAGGCAGCGTCTGCCTCGACACAGCAGGATAAGGCAGCGGCTTGTGAACCGACCGATGCGGCGGAAACCGCACCCGATAGGATGTAAAAAAAGACCGCTTTGTGGATGAGAGGAAAAGCGGTCTTCCAAAAACGAATCCAAAACGATTCGCGTATCTTCTATCTTCCATTATGAAAGACAGTCGAGTTCTGTCAATCTTTTTTTTGCTTTCTTGAAAAAAAGCATCAATCGTTGGAAGAAATCGGCAGATTGGGCTTGTCAGTCAGTGTCCATGGAGCTTCCAGAAGATCGGCGATTTTCCGAAGAAAAGCCGCCGCCGTCATCTCATCGGCCGCACACTGGTCAATCGCCAGCGACACATTCAGCTGTTTTCGAATCGCCGGTTTTCCTTCAGCCGGTACAACCTCATCGGCGATGTATCCGATGGAGACAATCCCGTTGGCCGAAGGCGGTGCGATCGCATAAAACCATTCAATTCCGTACATCCCCAGGCCGCTCAAAACCAGGGTGGCCCCGTCAAAATCGTCCGGCGTGAGCCGATTCGCCCTTGCCCGGCGAAGCAGGGTATCGGAGGCCTCAGCCATCTCCGCCAGCGTCAGCCGTCCGGCATCCTGAATGACCGGTACCACCAGCCCCTGCGGCGCGGCGACGGCAAATCCCAGACCGATTTTTTCCGGAACCTCCCAGAGACCTGCCCGGAGGTTTGGTTTGGCACAGACTTGCGGAAAAACAGCGGCAGCGCGAACGATAGCCGTTAAGACGAGGTCATTGGTAGTCAGGCGAATGCCGGTTTGCCGGCTGTATTCCTTGCGCATCGAGACCATGTCCGTCACATCTGCCCAGACGGAATAATATCCGAAGGCCTTGGTCTGCTTGGCTTCCAGCATCGTTCGGCCGATGAGTTTCTGGATTCGCGTCAGGGGCCGCCGGCGGCTGTCTTTGTTTTCTGTGTTCTCCGGTGTTTTCAGGTCCATTCAGCCATTGTACCGTGCGGCGGAGCTTCGGCAAGCGGTTTTTCGCTTGCCCTTGCGGGAAGGCCTTTTATACTCAGGATAAGCCGCCTGGTTTGTTCCGCGGTCGGACAGTGCGGCGGAGTCGTCGAAAAGGAAAGGTATGGTTATGCATCAGCCCGGAATGCCTCATCCCGGACACAACAAACACCTGTGTTATCTGGTCAACCTCCATTTTCATCACACGCACTGGGAGCAGTACAAAAAACTGGTGGAAAACCCCCAGTATGTCTGCAAGCTGTGCGGACGCACGGCCGCCGACAAAAACCATCTGTGCCGGCCCGTGAAACTTTAACCCCGTTCCGAGAACGGCCGGCATCCGACAGGCGTTTACTCCTGCTCCTGCAGGAATTGAACCGCCAGCCCCAGCACTCCCTCGCTCATCATACGGGTGCGGTCCACCCGAACCACCTTCCCGGTTTTAATGCGGGCATATTGCCCTTTCTGATGAGCTAGATGGGTTGTCCGCGGAAAGTTCAATTCGACTTCTTGTCCCGGGCGGACAGGGGCTGTCAGAGGAATGGTCAAATAGGCCCCGCCTTTGCTGACATTTACGCTTCGCCCGTTGAAAAAGCGGTTGGCGCCCGGCAGCCAAACGCTTACCGGCCAGCTCAATTCTGTTCGCACTTCCTTACGCTGTTCGACCAGTGTGCCGTCCATAAACCTTTTCTCCCTAAAAGTGTCTGAATCGTTGCAGTCTTTATTATCGTCAAAGTTAATCTGGGGAATATAGAAAATATAGGAAAGAACTTGATTTTCTTGAAAAAAGCAAGTCGGGTGGGGATAAAAGAAGTTTTTATCGGACGAAAATTTGGATAAAACGGATAAAGGCCGGCTCCAGTTAAGTTTTCATAGCATCAATTTGAAGCAGGGCGATTGGGAGGAACAAAAATACCGGGGCCCAAACCCAGATTTCCGGCCAGACCTGTCCCCCGATACTTTCTGTGGCAAACAATTTGCATAGGAAAACCGTCAGAAAACAGCCCAATGTGGTCAGAAAGCTGATGAAGATGGCCGATTTGATCTCTTTCGGGTCCCGCCGAATTAGAACCGGAAGGGCTGCCATCAGCACAATCAGATTCATAATCGGGTCCACAATCCGAGAATGTTTCTGCAGAATCAGCTCTGCCAGGTCAGTTTTTCGTGTTCCGGGATAGTTTAGCAGGGTTTCTATTTGCCCCAGACTCAGCAGCGATTTGTATCCTTCCTGACGGCGAAGACCGATATCTTCCGGGGTCAAACGGCTGGCCAGAAAATCGATTTTCTCTACGGAGGTCAGGGAGCTTGGCCCTTCCTGCTCCGCCAGGACATTCATTCGCTCTCCGTTTTCCAGCACCCAGCCCTTTCGCGAAGCATCATACACAGCTCGGGCGGCTTCCACTTGTCCAATGACCGTCCATCGCTGTCCGGAGGCATCCTGCTGACGAAGGATGATAAAGGCATCCTCTACGGTTCGGGTGGATTCATTGTATTCCCGGCCGCAGAACAAATGACCCTCCGGAGAACTGATAAACCAAAACGGAAAACGGCGGGGCTGGCCGATTTCATCCCGTCCCCGCGTCAAATCGCTCGCCAGCCGGGGAATCAAAAACCCCTCATCTGCTATCTGAAGCCCCATCAGCAGCACCGCCAGAAGCAGAATCGGCGACAGAATGCGCTTAAGACTGATTCCGGAGGCCATTACGGCAATCAACTCATTGTTTTTGGTCATTCGGGCCAGTGAAAAGACCGCCGCAATCACTGTAATCATTCCCGCCAGATGCCGAAACCACAGAGCTGTCTGCGGTCCGTAGTATGACCAAATATGCCGCAGCAGCACGCCTTTGCCCTGTCCGGACTGCTCGACAAACTCGTCAATATTGACAAACAAATCCAGGGTGATGCACATCCCGATCAGGACAAAGAAGGAAATAAAATACCCGACCAGAAAGTTTTTGGCGATATATCGATCCAGCAGCCGCATTGTTCTGTCCGCTTTCAAACCCGACTGATTTTCCGATACAGAATCCACACCAGCATTGTCAGCAAAACCAGCCCGCCCCACATCACAGCAATCCCAACCTCCGGTCCGGCAGCCGGATTTTTTGTCAGCTGTTTGCCCGACAGGATAAACACAATCAGCACGGCACCCGGGATTGTACTGGCCCCGAAGGCGCTGAGAATATGTCCTCCGCGGAACAAGATCCCCAGACAGATTCCCGTTACAATCAGCGGAATGCATCCCAGACCCAGCACCAGCCGGGAATGAATCTCACTGGTCAGATGATTGTCTACCTGGATGAGCTGCTCCCGCAGCTGTTTCTGAAGCGCTTCCAGAAATCGGCTTGGACTGGAAACCCGAAGGCCTTTTGCTGCGGACGAATCTTCCGTCAGAGTCTGCAGCAGACTGTCCCGCTGAAGCCCCTCCAGGATTCCTTCCGGAATCGGCAGGTCCGGAATCACTTTCTGCAGGGCGGTTCCTTTGATGCCTCCAGCCAGTTGCCATTGCGGGGTTTCCAGAATCAGTTCCAGGCCCCGGTCAATTCGGTCATCTTCGAGGGTTATCCGTCCATGGTCGCTTTCGTATCGACAATAGACCTCGTTATTCCGATAGGGCAGGATTTCCAGCAGCCGCACGGGACCGGTCAGCTCAATCTGCCGTTCCTGGTTCAGGTCCAGTCCGTTTGCCCGCAAACGATATTCCCGTCCTCCGTCAGCCGTCCGAAACCTCAGGTATTCCTGGGGGTTGTTGAGAGTCTGGCGGCCTTCTTCGGCCAGACGCTCGAGAATGGTCTGGGCCCGGACCGCCAGGGCCAAATCATAGACCGGGCCGAACTGAAGTTTGTCTGCCTGAATCTGCTTGAGCTGTTCAATTTTTTGAAACTTGATTTTATCGGCCAGCAGGGGGGGCACGCGCCGGCTGACCCCGATGGTTCCGACGTGAATCGGCTGGTTTTCATCAAATCGAATGGTATCCTCCGTAATCACCGTGACGGAATGATGCTGCCGATGCGTTTCGATATCGACCGTGGCCTGACGGGCTGTAATCATCCGCGGCGGTTTATTCTTTTGAGTATCTAAAATAACCACATCCAGAAGCAGATTGTCGGCGGGAACGGTCTGTTCTGCGTAGATTTTGTATCGCCCCCCCGGAAGGTCCCAGTAGCCCTTCCGCTGAATATTACGGAACAAAATCTGCTTGGCGTCCGCTCGAACCCGATACTCGCTGCGGTGAATAAACGCCGGGGTGATATAGAAGCTCAGCATCAGGTTGGCCAGGGCCGCCGCCAGGGCCAGAGAAAAGCCCGGCAGAATCAGCGTCCGAAAGGCGATTCCGCCGGCTCGACACGCATCCAGCTCCCGGTCCGCTGCAAAGCGTCCGTAGGTCATCGCCGCCGCAAACAGGGCCGCGATGGGAATCACAAAGGTCAGCGTAATCGGGCAGAAATCTCCGATTAAGCTGAGCATCTGACGCGGACTGACGCCGTATTCCTTAATCATCGGAACCAAAAGCCCTGCGCTGAGCATCAGCGTCAGGGCCACGGTCGCCAGAAAGAAGATCCGCAGCAGCTCTTTCATCAAATATCGATGCAGCAGAAAAAACATAACCTGTTTTGTCCTCAAGAATTCCGAATATTCAAAAGATTTTACCTTCTGCCGGAGCGTTTGAAAAGCGGATTATCATTCGGGATCCGAAACAATGTGCCGCTTTTTTACAAAGATTTTTCTGAACCAACAAGAATATTTCCTGTATAAGAATTATTCTTAAAAAAGAAATCGGGAATGCACAAACAGTCCAAAAAAGAACGGTTTGAAGAGTTTCGGAAGATTTGCCGGGAGAATGGTCTGAATGTAACTCCCCAGCGCATCGCTGTTTATGAAGTCCTTGCCGGTGCGAAAAATCACCCGAGCGCCGAGGAAATATTCCGCTGTCTTGTTTCGGATTTTCCGGAACTGTCGATTGATACGGTGTATCGGACGTTGAACACCTTTGCCCAAATCGGTCTGATTCGGATTGTTGAGGGGTATGGAGAGGCCCGCCGGTATGACCCGGATACGCAGCCGCATCATCATTTTCGATGTCTGAAGTGCAGCCGAATTGTTGATTTTGAAAACCCGGAGTTCAGTCGGTTAAAAATTCCGGATGTATTGCAGCGGAAATGCAGAATTACAGGGGTTAAAGTGGTATTGGAAGGGCTCTGCGAGGAATGCCTGAACCGGTGAAAATTTTTTACCCACAAAATAAGAATAATTCCTATATAGGAAAAAATACTAATAAAAACTTTTTTCAGAAAGGAAACATGTATGGCTCAAGTTGCAAGAAAAATGGTGGAAAAGGCGGGAATTGACGTCGATCATCTCGTGGACCTGTTGGTCCGGAATGCCGCCGCAGAACTGACGACCTTTTACTACTACACCATTCTGCGGGTCAATTTGATTGGGTTGGAAGGCGAAGGCCTGAAGGAAATCGCAGAAACCGCCCGGATTGAAGACCGTAACCATTTCGAGGCCCTGGTCCCTCGCATTTACGAACTGGGCGGCAAACTGCCGGACTGCATGAAGGCGTTCCACGACATGTCCGCCTGTCCGGCGGCCAGCCTGCCGAAGAATCCGACGGATGTCAAGGCCATGCTCAAGGTTCTGGTCAATGCCGAGCGATGCGCTGTGGAGGGATATTCTCAGATCTGTAATCTGACGGCCGGCAAAGATCACCGCACCTATGCCCTAGCCCAGGCTATCCTCAATGAGGAAATCGAGCATGAGTCCTGGTTCTCCGAATTTCTCGGAGAAGGCCCCTCCGGGCATTTCCTCCGGAGAGGGGAAACCTCGCCCTTTGTCGCCCCGTTTATGCGGTAAGCTGGACTGGTTTTGGGAAGGTCTCCGGACCTTCCCAAAACGGCCTGGAGAAGAGCCAAAAAACGATTGTAAGTCAATCAAAACAGACTATAATATCTGCTGAATTGGAAAGGACAAAGATATGGAAGAGAAAATCTATTCTCTGCCCTTAATCGGTGAAAAAGCCCCCTCTTTTACGGCGGAATCGACCCAGGGAACCGTTCATTTTCCGGAGGATTACAGGGGCAAATGGGTGATCTTTTTTTCGCATCCGGCTGATTTTACACCGGTCTGCACGACGGAATTTATGACCTTTGCCTCGATGCAGGAGGAATTCAAAAAACTTAACGCAGAATTGCTGGGGCTGTCGATTGACAGCACCTTCAGCCATATTGCCTGGCTGCGCACCATCAAGGAGAAGATTGTCTATAAAGAAATGAAAAACGTTGAAGTGACCTTCCCGGTCATCAGCGACCTGACAATGGAGGTGTCCCGCAAGTTCGGGATGCTCCAGCCCGGAGCCAGCAATACCCAGGCCGTTCGGGCCGTTTTCATCATTGATCCTAAGGCGGTTATTCGAGCGATTTTGTTTTATCCGATGGAAAACGGCCGCAATATGGATGAAATCAAGCGTCTTTTGATTGCGATGCAGTATTCCGAGCGGTACAAGATTGCCACCCCCGCCAACTGGCAGCCCGGTGAGGATGTGATTGTTCCTCCGCCCGGCTCCTGCGGGTCGGCCAAAGACCGAGTGGAAAAAGCCGGCCAGGATTACGTGTGTCTTGATTGGTTTCTGTGTTTGAAAAAATGTCCTCATCAACCAGCTGACAGTAAGGAGAATTCATATGGCCAAAAGCGCAAAGGACAAAAAGGCAAAGGTGATTGAAGTGCTCAACAAAGCCCGGGCGATGGAACTGCAGGCGATCTCCCAGTATATGAATCAGCATTACGGGCTGGACGATATGGATTACGGCGAGCTGGCCGCGAACATGAAGCTGATTGCGATTGATGAAATGCGCCACGCCGAGTCCTTTGCTGAGCGCATTAAGGAGCTGGGCGGAGAACCGACGGCTGAGCCGGCCGCCAAGACCGTCCGGGGGCAGGAAGTGGAAAAAATCTTCCTCTTTGATGCCAACCTCGAAGACCACACGATCGACGTGTACAACCAGTTTGCCGCTGTCTGCCGTGAAAACGGCGACTCCGTCAGCCAAAAGCTCTTCGAGACTGTCATTGAGGAAGAGCAGTCCCACTTTAATTACTTTGACAATGTGGATCAGCACATCAAGAAGATGGGCAATACCTATCTGGCTCGCATAGCCGGCACTCCCTCCTCGACCGGACTGGCCCCGCAGGGGTTTGTTATTCGCGAGCAGGGCGGCGGCGCTGCCTAATCTGTGTTGGCTTGCGATTCCAAAGCGGACAGGGACTCTGTTCTCTGTCCGCTTTTTTTGTTATTGGCTGCGCACCGGTCTGCGGCACCCAACTTTTTTTTGCACATTGCCCGTCAAATTGGTAGAGTACTTTCCGGACAAAGCCGATGCGCCGTCTGCACGGCCGAGGGTGAAAATCTTGTGCAATGAGGATGGTCTATGTCGATTACCGTCGAAGAAATCTTTGAAACCGTCAATATGACGCTCCGTCAGAACTTTGATATCCGCACACTCACACTGGGGGTCAATCTGAAGGACTGCATGGACCGCGACCTGGACCATTTCTGCGGTCGTGCCGCCCGGCGCATCGAAGAAATGGGCAAACGTCTCAACGCCGCCGCCGACAAAATGCAGGCCAAATACGGCATCCCTATTATCAACCGCCGCATTGCTGTCACGCCTGTCTCCATTCTGCTGGAACCGCTCCCCAAGACCCAGACCGTTGCTGTAACCGTTGCCCGCATGCTCGACCGCTCGGCTGCCGCCGGAGATATTGATTTTATCGGGGGGTTCGGCGCCCACGTCCAAAAGGGCCTGACCGCCTCCGCCGAGAATTTGATGCAGGCCCTGCCCGCCGCTCTTTCGCAGACGCATCGGGTCTGCTCTTATTTCAATATGGGCTCCACCCGTGCCGGACTCAACATGACCGCCGTTGAACGTTTCGGCCATATCCTTAAAAAACTGGCCTTCTGCAGCAAAAACGGCATCGGCTGCGCCAAAGTAGCCGTCTTTGCCAACGTGCCCGATGACAACCCCTTTATGGCCGGAGCCCACCACGGAGCGGGCGAGCCGGATTTTGCCCTCAATGTCGGCATCAGCGGCCCGGGTGTTGTTAAGGCTGTTGTCGAACAAAACCCGGACTGTGATTTGACGGAGCTGTCCGAAGTCATCAAACGCACGGTCTTTAAGATTACCCGCGCCGGTGAACTCATCGGACGCGAAGTCGCCCAGATGCTCGGGGTTGAATTCGGGATTGTAGATATTTCGCTGGCCGCCACTCCACGGGCGGGGGATTCCGTAGCGGAAATCATCGAGGCCATGGGCGTAAGCCGAATGGGCCGGCCGGGCACTACCGCTGCTCTGGCTTTGCTGATTGACGCTGTCAAGAAAGGCGGCTCGATGGCTTCCGGGCATGTCGGCGGTCTTTCCGGCACCTTTATTCCCGTCAGCGAGGATGCCGGAATGATTCGGGCTGTGCGGCAGGGGGCTTTGACGCTCGAAAAACTGGAAGCCCTCACCAGCGTCTGCTCCGTCGGGATGGATATGTTCGCCGTCCCCGGCAGCACGCCGCCCGATGTTCTCAGCGCCTTGATTGCCGACGAATTGTCCATCGGCATCATCAACAACAAGACCACCAGTGTGCGGGTCATCCCCGTCCCGGGCAAGAAGCCGGGTCAGATGGTTCATTTCGGGGGGCTGCTGGGCTCTGCACCGATTATGCCTGTCAGCCGCCGTGCATCAAGGGCCTTTGTGCTCCGCCGCGGACGGATGCCTGCCCCTGTCCACTCGCTTCGCAATTAGTTGCGCAAGGGCTTTTCAGGAAAGAGATTTTGTCAGAAAAGACGAGGCGTCAGCTGATCGGCCGGATGCCGAAGAAGCACGACAGATGCTGCAGGATTCGCTGCAGAGCCTGCTCGTGGGTCAGTCCCACCAGCGGGATAGTTAGGTCTGCGTGTTTTTCGTACAGAGACGTCCGCTTTTCGAAAAGCGTCTGCAGGGTTTGGCCCGGTTCGATGACTACGCCTCGAGCCGACATATCTGCCAGCCGCTTCTGAAGCGTTTCCAGCGGCACCTGGAGGTACAGGGCATAGCCGTTCTGCTTTAGATGCTTCATGGCCGATTCATAGTAAACCGCACTGCCCCCGGTAGCGATGACCGTATGATGAACATCCAGCTGGCTCAGATACTCCTCCTCCAGTTTACAGAAACCCTCCAGTCCCAGCTGGGCAATCAGTTCCCGCAGGGTCTTGTTCTGCCGCGTCTGAAGGGCGACATCTGTATCCAGAAAATCCCGCCGCAGGGCCTTGGCCAGAAGGACCCCCAGTGTGCTCTTGCCCGCTCCGGGCATGCCAATAAGAATCAGATTGGATTTTTCCATCGTTTCGTTGCCGGAAGGTCTTCCGGCTTCGACAACGCATCGCTTGGCAGATGCCGCAAAATCTCCTGAGCAAATGTACAGGACCCAATCGACTCCGGTTCGTGGGAGTCCGAGCCGAAAATCAGCCGAACCCCGGCCTCGAGGGCAATCTGGTACAGCCGAATCCAAAATGAAAGACCGTTATGGGCCAGCCGTGAACCGGTCAGCTCGTTAATTTCCCAGGCAATCTCATTTTTGGCCGACAGCACGGCCGCTTCCTGAAAGACCTTCAGGGCTCGTTCCCCGTGCACGTCCAGCTGCATACAAGAGGCCAGCAGCCGTCCCGGGTGGGCCAACGTATCAATCGCCGGATTTGAGACGATGCCCAGCAGGGTTTTTTCCCAGACCCGCAAGAATGTTTCTTCATCCAGTCCCCGCTGTTCAGGCTTCCAGGGGTAATGGCCTTTGGTGGGAACATAATGAAAACCGGCGACGACATAATCCAGACCCGAAAAATCCTCAACCGTCAGCCGGCCGTCATCCCGCTGTCCGTCCACGTCGATTTCGGCCCCGATGATGACTTGACAGCGGGGGCGGAACTGCTCGACCAGACGGCGAATCTGCTCCACGGGGGCCTGTTTGTCCGGTTGGGTTGTGTGGTCCGTGATGGCAATCATCCGCAGCCCCGCCTCATCCGCCCGTCGGCAGATGGCTTCGATCGTCATCGTCGGGGCGTGCCCGCAATATTCCGTGTGAATATGAAAATCATAGTCAATTTTCATAGTTTTTTCCGTGGATTCAACAGCCATTTTTCAGCGGACATAGTTAACCATATTTTTTGAAAAATGCGAATAAGAAAATGTGTGAAACGATGGGCCCTGCAGGAAGCAGGGCTGAGATAAAAAAAACCGCCGGTTTTCAGGCCGGCGGTTTTTCCCGGCTGTGCGATTTCTTATTGGACGATTTTCAGCACACTCACCGAGCGTGCGGGCAGAGATACGGAGATTTTGCCGTCTTTGAGCTGAATGCCGTCCAGCGGGGCGGGTTTGACGGTGTTCGGCTTTTCGAAAGTGTTATGGGCCTGCATCGTCTCTGCCGTCAGGACCCGTCCCGTGACCGAGCCGGCTTTGAATCCTTCGATGGAACAGTTCAGCTCGGCCGGCTTGTTCGGATTCAGATTGCAGATGGAGACGTACACGGCTCCATCCTTGCCTTTGGAGGCGGACACGTGCAGGGCCGGGAGCTTTTGATTGTTAAACACGTACTCCTCACAGGTCAGTTTCGTCGGCAGGAGCCGTCCGCCCTGGTGCACCTTGTACATTTCGAAAACGTGATAGGTCGGTGTCAGAAGCATCTTATCGCCTCCCGTCAGAATCATCGCCTGAAGGACATTGACCGTCTGAGCGATATTCCCCATTTTGACCCGGTCGCAGTGGTGATTGAAGATATTCAGGAAAATGCCCGCCGACAGGGCATCCCGTAGGGTATTCTGCTGATAGAGAAACGCCGGATTGGTGCCGGGTTCGGCATCCCACCACGTACCCCATTCATCCACAAACAGGGCCACACGCTTCTGCGGGTCGTATTTATCCATAATCTCTTTGACTTTGCGAATTACCTCATCTACTTCGAGGGTGTTTTTCATCAGGGCAAACCACTCTTTTTCATCAAACTGCGTGGCGCTGCCTTTTTCGTTATGTCCCCAGGTTCCCGTGCCGCGGACATAGTAGTGCTGAGCGAGTGCGTCCATGTGACGATGGCAGTTTTTCATCACGACTTCCGTCCAGTTGTAGTCGACGCCGCCCGGCCCGCAGGCGATTTTGACAATCTGATTGCCGGAATAGCTGCGGACATATGTCGCATACCGTTTGAACAGGTCGCTGTAGTATTCCGGCGTCATATTTCCGCCGCAGCCCCAGTTCTCATTGCCGATGCCGAAGTATTTGACTTTCCAGGGTTTTTCGCGTCCGTTGGCCCGCCGCAGATTGGCCATTTCGCTGTCGCCGTCAAAGGTCATGTATTCCACCCAGTCCTGCATTTCCTCGACGGTGCCCGAACCGACATTGCCCGCCACGTAGGCCTCGCAGCCCAGCAGTTCGCACAAGTCCAGAAATTCGTGGGTTCCGAAGGCGTTGGTTTCCGTAACCATGCCCCAGTGGGTATTGACCATTTTCGGGCGTTTATCCCGCGGACCGATGCCTTCTTTCCAGTGATACTCATCGGCAAAGCACCCGCCCGGCCAGCGCAGGACAGGGATATTCAATGCCTTCAGGGCTTCCAGCACATCGGTGCGAAGGCCGCGAATGTTGGGAATCGGCGAGTCCTCTCCGACCCAGATGCCGTCGTAGATGCATCGGCCCAGATGCTCGGCGAAGTGCCCGTAGATTTCCGGTGCGATTGTGTCTTTGGGCTGGTCGGCTCGAATGGTCAGCTGGGCCGGCCATGCCGCCGCAGACAGCAGCCCGACCATCAGAAGAAGAATCCCCGGTTTTCCTATCCTGCTGTGTCTTTTGCTTTCCTTCATTTTTGTCCCTTTCCCAAAATGTTTCCAGTGAACGACAGAATATCAAAATTCCGGATTCCCGCCTTCCTCCTTCGCTGAATCTGCGGAGGACAAGCCGCGGGGATGATCGAGGTTTTGTTCGACAAGCCGATCAGAACGGTTATTTCATCACGTCCTCGACAAACTTAAACTTCTGTCCGCCGACGGAGGCGTCCACCATCAGCCCGCGGTCGGCCATAATAAAGACCGCCATTCCGTCTTTGTAGTCCGACTTAGCGGCCGCTCCGACTGTTACAGCGGTAGCGGTGGCCTGTGCCGAAAAGGCAAACTCGCCCGAGCGGAAGCGGTCCAGGTCCTGTTTCTGGCGGAAAAAGACGATTTCCCGGAAGAATTCTCCTCCGAATGAAAAGCCCAGCGTAGCCTGTGACAGACTGGCATAGCCGATTTTGCGTCCGTGTTCAAAAACTTCGCCGCGTCCGTAGGCCCCGCCGACCCAAAACGCTCCTTTGGTCACACGGGGAAAGACGGCATACCCGTAGGCATTGTCAAAAAAGGACTGGATGCTCGGGTCGGCGGATTTGAACAACGCAATTGCCTCCCGGACCTCCGCGCTGAGAACGTCCCGCGTTTCTTTCTTTTCCGGTACGGTGGTGCATCCTGACAAAAGGGTCAGCAGGATGACAGTCGAGAACAGACACCGTTTCATACGAGAACTCCTTTCTTTTTCCTTTTTTTAAGGAACGTTTAACCGTAGCCGCAAAGCGTGCAGATTCACAACATCTTCCTGATTGTAATCCAGCAGGGCCTGCAGGGCCTCGGTATCCCCGTTTTCCGCATAGTCCCGCCATAATTGCGCCGCCATCCAGCCGTTGATGTCTTTCAGCCGGCGGCGGATATTCAGTTTTTGCTCGACCCGTTTCAGTCCGCCTTTGAGTTCCTGCTGCCAGCAGGAAAACATCAGGTCGCAGTGAACAAAGGATTTTTCCAGATGGATGCCCAGACGTTTGCGCAGAAACGGCAGGTCAAATCGGTGCCCGTTGTAGGTGTAAATGGTCTTCACACCCTCCAGGGCGGCTCGAAGGGACCGCTCCTCGATGCCCGGACTGACCAGCTGGATGACTTCGAGCATCGGCCCCCGTTCCATCGCCAGCCCGACGACCGTAATCTCTGCATTTTTCGGACTTAAGCCCGTTGTTTCAATATCCAGATAGCATCGCATAGGAAATCGTTTCTTTTCACCGAAAGACCGAAAGGTTTACGTTTTCCGCAAAAGAGCGGCGTATCCGCCGTCGTGTCCAAAATCTGTCTGTGAGCCGCAGGATGGCAGGGTCAATTCTTCCTGCTCAAGCGTAAACGACGGATGGTTGGCCAGAAAGTCCTGAACGGCCTGCTGATTTTCCTCCGGCAGGATGGAACAGGTCGAGTACACCAGCGTTCCGTGTTTGCGGACAAACCCGGCGGCCTGTTCGAGCAGGGCTTTCTGAGTTTGAACCATCTCGGGAATGGACTCGGGTTTCAGCCGCCATCGCACCTCCACGCGCCGCGCCATCACCCCCGTATTGGAACAGGGCACATCCAGCAGGACGGCCGAGACCTTGTTTTTGGATCCTAAGGCCTCCTTGATTTGCTCCGGCCGAACACACTGCACACAGCTGATTTCCAGCCGCCGACAGTTTTCTTCGACCTTTTGAAGCCGCCGGCTGTCAGTATCCACCGCCAGAATCCGTCCCTGATTCTTCATTTTCATCGCCAGCTGAATGGTTTTTCCCCCGGGGGCGGCGCAAAAATCCAGCACAACCGACCCCGGCTGGACCGGCAGCATCGAAGCGGCCTTCGCTGCTGTGGGGTCTTGAATAAAGAAAAATCCTTTTTGAAACGTCCATAAGTCCGGCAGATACCGATGGGTATGAATGCGCAGCATCGTCTGCTCGGCGTTCAGCTCGGCGCGGACGGCCTCCGATTTGAGCAGTTCCGCCAGCCGCGGGGCGGTGGTTTTCAGAAGATTCGGATGGAGAATGATGGCGGGAATTCGGTTGGAGGCCTCACAAATGGAACACAGATAGTCCGCCCCATAGGCCGTCAGCCATCGTTCCATCAGCCATTTCGGAATTGAAAAAACGGTGCTGTAATACTCGAGTATTTGGCTGTCCGGGTCCGGCAGAAGCGGTTCTTTCAGCAGACATCCTGTGCCGGCTTTGGCGGGAATCCACCGGCGCAGGTCGCTGCCTTCCCGGGGACAGCGGCGGTTTTCAATCAGCCGCTGCGCGCGCCGCAGGACCGCATTCACAAAGCCGCGCCGCCGGGCCTGTTTGCCCGCCAGCGAGGCCGTTTCATTCACAATGGCATATTCCGCTGTATCCGGGCAGAAGAGCAGTTCAAACGCCCCCAGCCGCAGCAGCGTCATCAGGTCTTTTTCCACAAAAGACGGCTTCAGCTCCGCTGCCGCCGTCAGCACTGTATCCAGCAGTGTCCGGTTTCTCAGAACCCCCAGCACCAAATCGGTGACCTGTCCCCGGGATTCGGCTTCGGGCAGAGTTTGTTCCAGCAGCTCAGAGGCGGTATGCTGTCCCGTCTCCCAGCTGAGCAGAATCTCCGCCGCCAACCCGCGATTGGACGAACCAAAGGATTTCATTCGAGGACTCCTTTGAGAATTTTTTCCAGCGGCAGAAATAAATCTCCCGGCTGACAGGCCCGGCCGTTTGCAAAAGCACTGAACGGCATCAGGTCAGACCCCGCCGGCTTAATCCACTCGATCCGCACGGCATCCTTCCCGCACCAGACGTCCAGATTGTCATTAAGCATCCCGCAGGACTGATAGGCGGGATTATCGGCCGGAACCGCGCTGGCCTTCTGGATAATCACCCGCCAGGAGCGCCCCGTTTTGCCGGAAACATAGACCGCCTGGGCCCCCGGCCAGGGCCACAGGGCCCGGATTTGATTGACGACCGCCGACGCCGGTCGGCTCCAGTCGATAAATCCGTGCTCTTTCTTCAGTTTTGGGGCATATGTGACGGCGGACTCATCCTGCGGGATCAGAACGGCCCGTCCGGCCTCGATGTTCTCCAGTGTCTGCATCAGAACCGGCACTGCCAGGGCGGCCAGGCGGTCGTGAAGGGTCTGGGCATTGTCCTCCGGCTCAATCGCCAAAGAGGCCCGCGCCAGGATGTCTCCGGCGTCCATCCGGTCCGCCAGCGTGATGATGCTGATGCCGGTTTTGGTTTCGCCGTTCATCAGGGCCCAGTGAATTGGAGCGGCTCCGCGGTATTTCGGAAGCAGCGAAGCGTGAACATTGATCGCTCCGTACGGAAAAAGGTTGATTACCGGTCGGCTGATTTTCTGTCCAAAGGCAATGACCAAAAGCAGCTCGCCTTGACAGGCGGTGACCTGTTCGGCCCATTCCGGATTGTTGATATTCTCGCTTTCCCGGCAGTCCAGTCCTTTCTGTTCGCACCAGAGCCGAACCGGTGTCGGCCTGGGCTGGCGATGCCGTCCTGCCGGACGGGCAGGCTGGGTGAATATTCCCGCCAGGGTATGCCGGCTTTGCAGGATGGCCTCCAGACAGGGAAGCCCGAACTCTGATGAGCCGAAAAATACAATTCGCATTCAAACAGACCCTCAGTATGGGTTTGTCATTCGAGGAAAACGGATTCTGAAAGGTCATTATAGAGCCCGCCGCTCGGATGCACAAGAGCCGCCTTTATTTCCTCGGGTTTCGGGCGGACGATTCGATATGAAAGACTTCCCGGAGCGGCCGCTGGACAGGGCTGTTGTCCGGATTCGAAGGCATAATCTCTTTCATATAGGCCCACCATTTCTGACAGATTTCCGTCTTGGCGACGGCATTCCACCGCTGTTCGTCTTCGATTTCCGCATAACCGAACAGCTGGTTCGTCTGCGGGTCTAGAAAGATGGAGTAGGTCTTTACGCCGTGTTCCAAAAGGGTCTGCTCCAGCTGAGGCCAGATGGGATTATGACGCTTTTCGTATTCAGCTTCCTGTCCGGGATGCACCTGCATCACAAACGCTTTGCGTATCATCCATTTCCTCCTTTAGTTCATCCCAGCTGTTTCCAAAGCGGCGTGTGCCGCAGCGGATTGGTTCTGGCGGGGTTTTGGAAAATCTGTAATGTCCAAAAGCCGGGCGATTCGCCGCGGGATGTCCGTATTGTCTAGCACGCCGGTAAAGTGTTCAGCCCCGGGCCCGAAGGCCAGCAGAATCACCGGCCCGTTGCTGTGGTTTTTGGAAGACCATTCGGTTTTCATCTGATTGGCCTTCACCCCGCCTCCGGAAAGAGTCAATCCGCCTGTTTCGTGGTCGGCCGTCACCAGAACGAGGGTTTGTTTGTCGGCAGCGGCAAATTTGATCGCCTCGCACACCGCTGTATCAAACAGCAGCGTCTGGCGGACGGCGGCCTTGACATCATTTGCATGACAGCACCAGTCAATCTGGCTGCCTTCCATCAAAAGAAAGAACGGCTTTTGCGGAGAACTGCCTGACAGAATTCGCAGTGCCGCCCGCGTCATCTCCGCCAGGGTCGGTTCCGGCGGCAGGGCGGTCATGGCCTCCGAGGTAAAAAAGCCCAGCACGCGTCCGGAGGACAGGGCAGCGAGCTGTTCCTTTGAGGAGATGACCTGCCAGCCTGCCGATTCGGCTTCCGCCAGAAGATTTCGCCCGTCGGTTCGAACCCCCTGCGGCTGCGGCAGCCAGTATTTGCGTCCGCCGCCCAGCAGGACATCTGCTCGGCTTTCGAGCAGCTGAACAGCGATTTGGGCTTCCAGGTCGCGGTTGTGAATATGGGCGGCCAGTCCGGCCGGTGTGGCATGAGTAATGGTCGAGGTGGCAACGGCTCCAATCCGATAACCTTCCTGCTGAAGCCGCTCAGCTATCGACAACCAGGCTGCTCCTTTGGAATCCTGTCCGATTCGGTCGTTGCGGGTCTTGATGCCGTACATCAGGGCCGTAATGCCCGCTGCTGAGTCCGTCACCTCCCCACGAATGTTGTGCGTATAAACCAGAGCCGTATACGGCATTCGCTCCATCCACAACCGCCCGTCCGCCCCGACCGCCGCCTGACGGGCCAGGGCAATCTGGTTGATGCCCATCCCGTCCCCGATGCACAGAACAACGTTTTTCGGCCGTTCGCCGCCGGGATTGAGAAGCGGTTCTTTGGATGTCGGCGGCTGATAAAAGGAGATGTCTGTTTCCGCCGGAGCGGTATAGTGCCAGACGGTAGAACATCCGGCGGCAAGCAGGAAGAGAACCGAAAAAGTCAAAACAAAAAGGCGGATTCGAGGGGTTATTGTCATTGCTGAATTATCCTTTCGCACGTGCATACCAATCGGGGTCTTGAGCCAGTTTAACGCGGGCTTCTTCGGTCATCAAGGCAAAGGCCGGATAGGTCGATTCCCACGCCCGCAGCGTAAAGGGCGTGGTGCGCATCTTTTCCACCTCGATGCCCGCATCCTTCAGATAAGAGCCGTAGATATGGAGTGAATCGCTGATATCGACATAGCGGCCGACGCGGACCGGTTTGCCCAGTTTGCCGGCCAGATGCTCGGCGATTCTTCGCTGAAGGTCCGTCAGGGCATAGGCATTCATAAACCAGGCCTTGTACAAATCCCGGCTTCGCCAGTGCGTGTTCATATTCAGCACAAAGCCGCCTTGTCCGTCTTCTGTCAGACGGCACCAGATGCGCTGCAGGCAGGGCGGGTCCTCTGTTTTCGGGTCTGACGTCGGCATCCAGGTGATTGCCTGGGCCCGTCGGGTGTAGTGACAGGCCGCCAGGGCTTCGATGAGCGAATCGATTTGATTGACAGGGGCAAAGGGTTTTGGACTGTTGGGATTTCGCAGGTCTTCCGTCGGACAGTAGGCAAACAGCCGCTGATGATAGGTATAGGTCCATTTGCCCGCCGCCGGGTCGATCCAGTGGTCGTGAATGCCGTCCACGACTTCCTGCCGATAGGACTCCAGCTCCTCCGGCCCGCCGGGGAAGTTTTTGTGAATCCGCGGCTCGTTGAATGGGTTGCTGACAGCAATCATCACCGTGGCATCCTTGCTGGGCGGGTCGCCCGGACGGTCATACTGGGTGGGAATCGTCAGCCCGTAATCCCACACCGCCAGCACCGCCTTTTCCCACGCCTCCGGCAGACAGTCTGCTGCAACCGTCAGGACAGGCAAACTCCCATCTGGGGAGGAAGGTGACATGGACAATCTCCTTTGGTCAAAGTCCCAGCTCCTCTTTGGTCAGGCCGAGGGATTCCCGCTGGTCTTCTGGGATTTTCGTCCGCAGCAGTTCGCGGGCGGCTTCCGCATTTTTGGAGTTGGGGCAGTTGCGGATAACCTGCCGGCACAATTCCACACCTCTTCGATAGGAAATGAAGCGTTTGCTGGCGGCCTGCAAAAAAAAATCCTGTGCTGCCGCCAGCTCGTTGGCCCCGCACACTTCATTATACTCATCGTTCTCAACCGGGCCCCGAGCCGCTGAAACCGTCCGGGAATTGGGGTCTGCCGGAACAGGGGCCGGGCGGTTCGGGTCCGCCGGCCTCACCACACCCGGCCCAAATTCTTCCCCCGATGCCGCAGGGGTCTGCTGGACCGGTTTCGTGAAGGCAAAACCCGTCAGATTTCGCAGGAGCATCGGAAGCATAAATCCTTCCGCCGAGCCGGCAAATCGGAACTGGCCGTTTTTATCGACAATCGCCGTAAAAGGAATTCTCGCATCCATCACCAAATCCGGCGTATTGGCGGCGGCATAAAGAATCGGAAGCGAGTGCGGATTCTCATTCAGATACCGCTGCACGGCAGGTTTTTGATCGGGTTTGTTGGTGATAACGCTCAGGAAAAGGATGTCTTTTTTGCCGGCTTTGGCCGTTTGCTCCTTTAAAATTTCAATGGCCTCCAGCTGGGCGGAAAAACTCGACCTGGTTTGGCCGTCCGGGGACACGGCCGTCTCTTCGCCCGCACCAGCCGCCGGCGTTTGTCGAGCGGGGGTATAAAGCAGCGGCTGGCCGGCGTCTTCCGGTTTTTTCTCGATCAGGTTTTCTGCCGGAACCTCCCAGACAAAAAGACACAAGACGGTCTGATTGGGCTGATAATCAAAGGATTTTCCGTCCAGAAAAGCCCCGTAAAACGGCTTCAGAGTTTTCCCAATCAAGTCATTTCTCAAAGATTCAGGGGTAAAGTCCAGTTTTCCCGTCGTTCCGTAAAGGGTTTGGACGGCTGCCGGCTCCGGCACCATTTCGCCTCCGGGTGTTCCTGCACCCATCGGATTTCTTTGCATAGTTGGTCGAGCCGGGCGCGGCTGAATCGGCCTCTTCGAAAGTAGCAGCGAGAAGAACTGCTGTGAAATCCAGGCATCCCGGTTGGCGGCATCCGTCCGACAGGCCCGTGCGCTGGAGGTCAGAGCGGACTCAACGGCTCCAGAACAGTAGTCTATCCAACTCTGCAGAAGCATATAACGGGCTTTGACGGGGTCCTCAAACATCATCATATGTCGGCGGCTGTCTTCGAGCAGGGCGGAAGCCGATTTTACATAAATTTCACCGGGGTTTTGGTATTCGTTGATTTGGGTAAAGAAGTCATCCAGGGCTTTTTCCAGAAGCCCGGCGGCTTCCTGGGCCTGCTGCAGAAGCGCCTGCCGACGAGGGTCTTCTGTTTGTACCGGTCCTCCCATCTGTTCAGAGCTCCGAGGTCTTCGGGGGGCGGCGCCGAAGACAGGCATAGCCGACGGCAAGAACAGAAAGACAAAAAAGAAAATCAAGAATTGTCTATAAAACATTTCTTTTTTCATCGAAAACTCCTACCCATCTCTTATGAGTTCTGGATTCCCACCCGTTTAGGATACTTATTTTATCGCAGCGTTGCCGAAAAAGAAACCTTTTTTTGAAAGGGGAAACGGCCTTCCCGCGGGCTGCAGGAAATGCCGTTTGCTTTTTGTTTGTTCTAAAGGTAGGATAAACGGCATCTTAGAATATCTGGGAATATCTGGACGGCGAAACGATGTTTACGGGTATTGTAGAACAGACAGGTCTTGTTCGAGGGACTCGTCCCCGCGGCGGTGGACTGCAGATAGAAATCGACCTGGGAGCTGTTGCCGAAGGGACCCGAGTAGGGGACAGCATTTCCGTCAGCGGGGTCTGCCTGACGGTGGCGGCCTTGCGGGGTACGACGGCTGTTTTTGATGTGAGCCCGGAAACCCTTCGTCGAAGTACCTTAGGTGCACTCCGCAGCGGACAAAAGGTCAATCTCGAACGGGCGATGCGGGCCGATGGGCATTTCGGGGGCCATTTCGTACAGGGGCATGTGGACGGCATCGGCAGGATTGCCGAAATCCGCCGGGGCGGAGAATTTGCCGAGTTTCGAATTGAAGCCCCGCCTGCTCTTCTGGAGCAAATGGTTGAAAAAGGGTCTGTCGCAGTGGACGGCATCAGTTTGACTGTGGCCTGTCTGGATCCAAAGGGGTTTACCGTGGCCCTGATCCCCGCTACGCTGGCCCAGACAACCTGGAAAGAATCCAAAACGGGGGATGAGGTGAATATTGAAACGGATATTCTGGTCAAAATTGTCCGAAACCTGCTGCACAAGACCGCCGGACAGTCTGGCACACTGGATCCGGAGGTCCTGCGTTCGTGGGGGTATTCACCCAATGGCTGAGCATACGCTGGACAATTCGGCTTCCAGCCCGCTGACAATTGGGATTACGATGGGCGACCCGGGCGGCATCGGGCCGGAGATTATCGTAAAAGCCCTGGCGGACCCGCTCCTGCGCCGGCAGGCCAAATACATCATTTTCGGACTGGATGAGCAGTTGGAATATGCGGCGGATTTGGCGGAGGTGCCGCCGTTTTGGATTCGCCACCCGCACGAAAAAATCAGCCGCGATTATCCCCGTCAGGTCGTTGTAGCGGATTATGACGAATATTCCCTGCCGTCCTATATTCACCGTCCCACCCGAATTAGCGGGGAATGCTCCATTCGATTTTGTCTGGATGCAGTTCAGGCCGCCCGGGACGGGATCATCGATGCTGTCGTGACCGCCCCCATCAGCAAAACCAGCTGGAAGCTGGCGGATGCTCCCTGGCCCGGCCACACGGAAATGCTTGCAGACTGCTGCAAGAGCCCCCGCAAGGCGATGATGTTCGTTGCGGGTCCTTTGAAGCTGGCTCTAGCGACGATTCACGAAGCCCTTTTTGAGATTCGCCATAAGTTTACCATCGGCTGTGTTTTTGAGCCCATTGACCTGCTGAACACGGCTTTGCAGGATTATTTCGGGATTAAAAATCCGCGGATTGCTGTAGCGGGACTCAACCCCCACGCCGGCGAAGACGGCCAGTTCGGCGATGAGGAGCAGCGGATTATTCGTCCGGCGATGCTCCTGGCGCAGGAGGTCGGTATCCGCTGCGAAGGCCCGTTTCCGGCGGATACGCTCTTTGTCAAAGCCGCACGCGGCGAGTTTGACGGCGTCGTGGCGATGTATCACGACCAGGGCCTGATTCCCGTTAAGATGCTTGCTTTTGAGGAAGCGGTCAATGTAACCATCGGCATTCCCATTATCCGCACCTCGCCTTCTCACGGAACGGCTTTTGATATTGCGGGCAAGGGGATTGCCGGCGAGGCCAGTATGAAACAGGCCATCCGCACGGCGATTGATATGGCGACGATTCGGAGAAATCGAAAGGCCCAAAAAAACGGCCATGCAGACCAAACAGGAAATTGAACAATTGCTGGCGGCGGCAGGCACTCGCCCCAAGCATCGGCTGGGGCAGAACTTCCTGATCGACCTGAATCTGATGCGGGTCCTTGTCCAGTCCGCCGGTGTGCATTTCGGTGATGTGGTGCTGGAGGTCGGCTGCGGCACCGGTTCTCTGACGGAGGAACTGCTGCTGCACAGCGGCCGGGTTGTCGGAGTCGAGTATGACCCCGTTCTCTTCGGCATTGTTCAAAAACGCCTTGCACGCGAGGAAAATCTCACACTGTTGTGCGGGGATGTTTTGGAAAGCAAAAACACCCTCAACCATACGGTTCTGGAAGCCCTTCAGAAGGCCCTGGAGGAAACCGGCGGGCGTCTCCTGCTGGTGTCGAATCTGCCGTACAATGTGGCCTCCAGTGTGATGGCCAATCTGATTGCGGGGCCTTTGACGGCTGAAGCAATGACGGTTACCGTCCAGAAGGAAGTTGCTGAACGCATGACGGCTGTTCCGGGACACAAAGAATACAGTCCATTAAGTATTTTGATGACGGCAGCCGGAGACCTGCGTTATCTCAAGCATCTGCCCCCGACAGTCTTCTGGCCGCGCCCGCAGGTGGACTCCGCGATGGTTCAGTTTGTCCGAAATCCTCAAAAGGCCGCCCAAATTCACAATATGGATATTTTCCGGCAGGTTGTGCATCTGTTTATGAGCCATCGGCGTAAAATGCTCAAGGCCTGTGTTCATTTTGCCGAAGGGCAGCTGTCTTCTGTAAGGCACTGGTCCGAGGTATTTGCAGAAGCCTTTGTGGACGGGCAGCGCCGTCCTGAAGAACTGTCTGCCGCCGACTACATCAACATCGCCAACCTCTGCTTTGAGCAAATCCGTTAAGTCCTGTCTGTCTGCGGTTTTGCTGCAAGGGCCTGTCTGCTTATTCAAAAAAAACACGGCCCCATGAAGGGGCCGAGGGAAAGGGTTTGCGTGTTAGACCGCCCGAACAGTGCAATCAGGCCGCGTGGGGCTTTGTACATCCGCTGCAGCAGGCACAGGAGCCCTGGCCGCACGAGCAGGGATTGCAGGTGCAGTTTGCACAGGTACATCCTTTTGTACATGGGCAGTCCGTACACGAGCAGTTGGTACACGTACAGGCGCTGCAGCAGGTATTAGCCGCTGTTATAGCCGCCGCACTGCATCCGTCCTGTCCGTGCGAAGACATTTGGGATGCACCGCCGGCAAAGGCGATTGCCAGCACAGCAAGGCCTGACAGGAGCAGAAATGGAATCATTCTTTTGTTCATGGTTCGTTCCTTTCGTTAAAAAGGGTTCAGGTTTTTTGGGGAGAAACTGACTTGAAAGGAAACGAATCAACAGTTCAGACGGCACAGAAAAGACAGCGCAGGGGCTGTCCAGCCGTATGCCAATCCGTGTATCGTTTGTTCAGGAAGGACATCAAAGAGAAGTGTTTCGGGAGCGGGCCACGCAGCGGCTCCATTTGTTTGGGAATCGCCGGCGGACAGATTGCGGCTCAGCGGAACAGGAATTGCAAGCAAGGTTCGCAGGGCACAGGGACAAATTGCTTCCTCAGAAAAACCGCAGGAAGAGGGGGTAGGTGCAGCGGGTTGGCAGCAGGATGAGGTTGCTTTTTCAGAATGGCTGATATTATCCATTTTGGGCTGCATGCAGCATTCACAGCGGATACAGCGATTGCTCAAGATTCCGCCCGAAGCCAATGCGGCGGCTGACAGAAAAATAAGATAATGTTTATGGAAGCCAGCCATTTTATTATCTCTATATCATTTCAGGTCTATATACATTATTTTTTGAGATTTTGTTCTATCCAAAGTCAGACCGGTTTAACCAGCAGGTCATATCCTTCCCGGCCGATGATGCGGACCTGAACGAACTGACCGGGCTGGACGAAAGACCCCTCGATGAGGCAGACGCTGTCGATGTGCGGGGCCTGTCCGTAAAAACGTCCGATAAGACGGCCGTTTTCGTCCGTTTCATCCACCAGAATGGTCAATTGTTTTCCAATCATCCGGTCAGCTTTTTCGAAGGCGATTTCCTGTTGAGTGAGCATAATCCGATTCAGACGTTCTTGTTTGAGCGAATCCGGCACCTGGTCCGGCAGTTCGGCGGCCTTGGTTCCGGATTCTGCAAAATAGGGAAAAGCGCCGAGCGCATCAAATTGAGCCCATCGAATGAAATCGAGGAGTTCTTCAAATTGTTCATCGGTTTCACCCGGAAAACCGACAATAACCGTAGTTCGCAGGATGATCTCCGGAATAGATTGCCGTAATTTCTGGATTAAATGGAGCGTGTTTTCTTTTGTATCCGGCCGATGCATCGCCCGCAAAATTGTGTTGTTGATGTGTTGTATCGGGATATCGACATAGTGGACGACTTTGGAGCTTTGGGCGATTTTTTCGATGAGGGCTTCATCAATGGACGCCGGGTAGAGATACATCAGCCGAAGCCATTCGACTGTTTCTATCTTTTCCAACTCGCTTATCAGCGTTGCCAAGCCGTTTTTTAGGCCGAAGTCACGTCCGTAGGAGGTGGTATCCTGCGCGATGAGGTTCAATTCAAGAACCCCATGTTCGGCCAGCTGCCGGGCTTCAGAAAGGACTAAGTCGATAGGCTTGCTTCTGAATTTGCCCCGAATAGCGGGAATTGTACAGAACGAGCACTGTCGGCTGCATCCTTCGCTGATGCGAAGATATGCCCAATGAGATGGGTTGATTAGAAGACGTTCGCTGTCGTCAAATATTATTTCCGATGAGGGCTGAAGAAATTGACGGTTGACCGGTTGTTTTGTTGAACTCTTTAGTACTGTCTGGAGAATCTCGACGATGTGCTCACGCTGGCCGAGTCCCACTACGGCATCAATTTGGGGGATTTCCTCCAGCAAGGAGGCACCCATCCGCTGGGATAAGCAGCCTGCCACAATAAGCTTGCCCAGCCGGCCTTTCTTTTTTTCTTTGACGGCCTGACGGATGACCGACAGAGCTTCCTGTTTGGCAGGTTCAATAAAGCCGCAGGTGTTGATAATCACGACATCGGCCTGCATCTGGCCGGTCAAAACAAAACCTGCCTGACCGATGCGGGCCAGCATGACCTCGCTGTCCACCGTGTTTTTCGGACAGCCCAGTGAGACAAAACCGACTGTAATGGATGGATTCGATTTTTTGCTCATGCTCCAACTATACCATTTCCTGGAGTTTTTTTCAGGGGATTTCGCGGAAAAATCCCTTTTTTTATTACAGAAAACGGCGTTTTATAGCCGATGTTTTGGATACGTCAGAGTACCGAAACAGTCTGTCAAGAACGAGTGGGGATGTCTTTTTTCAGGAAATATCGTTTTTTCCTTCGAGTGGTTGTTCTGAGGGAATTCATTGTCCGCGGAGCTTTGGCCTTGTTGTTTTTAACGGCCGGCTGTGCACAGGAAACCCAGGAACAGAAACTCCGGACATTTTTTGAGCGAAAATCGACGGAAATAGAATCCCGGCTGATTCTTAATGAACTTTCTCAGGTTCGCGAAAACCCCCATATTGCCAATCCGCTGCCGACCATGTATCGTCAGCCGCCTATCCGATTGAAGGTTCCGGATGGAGTCAAATTGTTTTATTTTACGAGACACAATTCGTCCGGAGACCTGTCCTTTCGCAGCCCGGATAAGGCCAAAGAAAAAGAAATCCATTCACTGGCGGGAGCCCTTCGCGATTTGGGATACAAAGTCAGTTCCAATCCGACAACGAATCAGCTGATTATCCATTGTGCGGACGATGCAGAAGCAGACCGGGTTCTGGATTTTCTGGAGCGGCTTGATGTCCCGCCGATTCAGGTCCATATTGACTGTCTGATCCTCGAACGGTTCGGCGATATTACGATGGATTGGGAGACGACTCTGCTGATAGAAAATCTTTTGGGAGAGGGCATTACTCTCGGGGCTTCGAAATATCCAAAGTCGGCCTTTCCGGGGGCTTCTCTGCGGGAAAGCCGCCGTTCGGAATTCGGGATGGATTTTGGATATTGGCGCAATAAGGGAATGGACGGACACCAAATTCGCCTCGTGGTGGATATGCTCGAGTCCCGCGGCTATCTGAAGATTCTGCTGAATCCTTCCATCGAGACGGTCAACGGCAAGAGCGCCACCATTTCCATCCGGGACAATGCCCCGATTGAGCTGCAGGTGACGGCCAAGGGGACCTCTGAGACCAACAAGACCATCACTTATACCCTGACCGATTACAAATGGGTAGCGGATACCCTGACGGTTACGCCCCGCGTGTATGCAGACGGCTCTATTGGGCTTCAGACCTCCATTACAATCGGTTCCAAGTCCAAACCGGAAGGGGTGGTTCAGACGTCCATTATTACCGAACGTTCGATTCAGGTGGAGGAAAATCGGATTGCTCCCGGTCAGAGTCTGATTATCGGGGGGATGCGCAAAAGCGAAAACCGTTCCGTTATTCGGGGAATTCCGGGGCTGAAGGACCTGCCGATATTGGGGATTCTCTTTTCCAGCAAGGATTTTGAAGAGAAGGCGACCGAGATTATTTTTATTCTGACGCCGAGCATTTCCTCCGGCAGCATTCCTTATGTGGAGGCGGCGCAGATGGTTCGGGACAAATACGAGGCCCCGGAACGCCGTCAGAGCCTTGAGGAGATTTTGGGAGACCCGACGGGAGCGGATATGTACACCGGATTGCTGGAAAAACGGGCAGCAGAAGCCCGTGCTGCTCTGGTCCGGGCTCAGCGGGAAGCGGAGGAGGCGGAGCGTCAGGCTCAGGAACGTCAGCAGCAGGCGCAGGAAGCCCGCCGGCAGGCGGAACTGTTTGAATCCCTGCGGAAACAAGCCCTGGAACAGATTGAAAAGGTCCGTCAGCAGATGGATGAGAACCAGCAAAAAACCGACTCAGAAGAGATAACGGCCGCTGAGCAGCAGGTCCTTCGGATACAGCTGGATGAACAGATTCAGAGGGCCCGCCGGCAGGCCGAGGCGGCCGAGGCGGCAATTCAGGATGCGCAAAAGCGGGCGGCGGAGCTCGAGCAGCAGGCGGCGGAAGCGGCGGAACGGGCCGCCCGAATTCGTCAGGAGCAGCAGCGCCTTCTGCAGATTCGTCAAAGTGAGGAACGGAAAAATGCTGACGCAGGCGAATCTCAGGCGGCTCCCGCAAACCCTGAGCAATAATATGAGGCGAATGATTTTACAATTTGTCTTCGGAAAGGCTGACGGACGGCTGCGGTCGATACTGCTGTGTCTGGCGGCTCTGGCTGGGATTCTGCCGGGGGCCGGCTGCGGAAACTTTTTCGAAAAACGCAGTACAGAGGCGGAAACTGCACGGGTCCTGAAGGAGCTTCGGGAGATTCAAACCAAACCGCAGATGACCAATCCGATTCCTGATCTGTATCTGCAGCCGCCCAGCCGGCTGGAAATCAAAGACGGCATCAAGGTCTTTTATTTTACTCGTCATCATTCTGCCGATTATCTGGCCGGTTTGGTGCGGGACCAGATGGATGTCCAGGCCCTTCCGTATGACTCCACCAATCAGCTTGTGCTTTACTGCCGAGACCATCTGCAGGCGGATGCCGCGCTGTCGTATCTGGAAAAGGTGGATGTACCCCCGATTCAGGTCAACGTGGACTGTCTGATTCTGGAGCGGTTCGGCGATGTCACCATGGACTGGGAGACCTCGCTGTTTCTGGAGAACTTTTTTGGGGAAAATCTGACGCTCGGGGAGAAAATGGCTGCCTTCTACTACGGCCAGAGCGGCGGCAAGCATTATGCCATTAAAAACGGGCAGATTTTTCAGATTGACCCCTCTCAATATCCCGGAATGTCGCTGAAGCCGGGGGAGCTGATTGATTTGGACCCTGCATTTCCGGGAGCGTCGCTTCGGGAGACGGAGCGTTCGAATTTCGGCGGGGACTTCGGGGCCTGGGTCAATCGCGGAAAACCCGGCCATCAGGTTCGGTTGGTGTTGGATATGCTGGTTTCCCGCGGGTATCTAAAAATTCTGCTGAACCCGACGCTGGAGACCGTCAACGGCAGAAAGGCGACGGTCACGATTCAGGATTATACGCCGGTTGAAAAGGTCAAGACGGGTCTGGGCGGGGCCAGCGACGCCTACAATATTACTGAATATGTCTGGGTGAAGGATACGCTGACGGTGGTGCCGACCGTGTATTCGGACGGTTCCATCGGTCTGGCCGCTTCGATTACCATCGGTTCCCGTTCCAAACCCGAAGGCGTCATTCAGCGTTCTATTATTACAGAACGTTCGATTGAGATTGCTGAGACGCGGGTGCGGCCGGGTGAAAGTCTGGTCATCGGCGGGATGCGCAAGAGCGAGAAACGCTCGGTGGTGCGCGGCATTCCGTTCTTTAAGGACCTTCCTGTCATCGGCTATTTGTTTTCCAGCAAGGACTTTGAAGAAAAGGGGACGGAGATATTCTTTATTCTGACACCGAGCATTTCCGGCGGCGGCAAGGCCTTTGAGACCGTAGCCGAGGATATCCGAAAGAAGTTTGAAAAACCCGGGTTCGATTTGGACACGGAAGGCGGGGCGCTGGATTTCCTTTGGGGGGATTCCTATCGGACCATTGTGGAAAGACGGGCTGCTCAGTATGAGACGCGGCGCGTAAAGGCCGAAGTTGAGCGGGATGAAGCGCTCCGTCGGCTTCAGGAGGAAGAAGCGAAGTATCAGGCGGCGCAGGAGGAGGCCGAGCGGCTCCGCCAGGAAGCGACGGCTCTGCAGGAGGAGGCCGCCCGGGCCCAACAGACCCTTCAGCAGCGGCTCGAGGCCGAAGCGGCCGCCCAGCAGCAGCGTCGGCTTACTCAGGAACAGATGACGCAGCTTTCGGAGGAGATGCAGAAGGCTCTGCAGGACCTCCAGACCAAACAGATGCAGCTGGAAGAGGCCCGCCGGCAGGCAACCGCAGCGGAGGAAAAGGCCCGTCAGGAGGCCGAGGCCGTTCGGCAGCTTCAGGAGGAGCTGCGCCGTCTGGAACAGGCGGAAAACCCGCCGAAGCAGACGGAGCCGACGCCATAGTCCCAGCGAGGGTTACAGGCATTCTTTCTGCGTGTCATGGGGCAAATCTTCCAGCGGACAGCCCGCACAGGCCGGTTTGGGTTTGCAGTATTCTTTGCCGCAGCGGACCAGCAGGGCGTGGTATTCGTTAAACAGGGCTGTGTCTTTCGGCAGTGAAGTTTCAAAAAGAGACTGGATGTCGTCGTAGCCGGCCCCTTCTTCCAGAAGTCGATGGCGGCCGAGAATTCGGGCGGTGTAGGCATCTGCAACAAAGACCGGTTTTTCCAGAGCATACAGAAGGATGGAATCCGCCGTTTCCGGTCCGATTCCTCGAATCGACAAAAGTTCCTCCCGAAGCTGTGCGGTCGAAAGGGGTTTGAGGGATTCGATGGGGCCGCCGTGTTTTTCGGAAAGCCAGGCAATCAGGTTTTTGAGCCGGCGGGCTTTGACGTTGAAGGATCCGGCGGGCTGAATCAGCTTTGCCAGGCGGTCCGGACAAATCTGTTCAAGTTTGCGGATATCCAGCAGCGAGGCGGCCTTCAGATTGGCAATGGCTTTTTCGACGTTTTTCCAGTTGGTGTTTTGAGTTAAGACGGCTCCGATCATGATTTCCAGCGGGGTTTCCCCGGGCCACCAGTGCTGCGGGCCGAAGCGGGCGTAAAGCCGTTCATAAATGTCCATCAGGATTTCGGAACGCATTGATTTTCCTTTCCGGTCTGGTAAATTGTCTTTACTTTTCCGCCGACGAATTTTACTGTTTGGGGTGCAGGATGAAAAGAAAGAAGCCCCGGCAGACCGTGAAAAAATGAGCCGAAAGCGAAAACATCGGGATTCGTTTCGCCAGCTGATGGTGTTTGTTCCGGATACCTATATGGACCGGACGAGTCGGCCGATTTATGCTCTGGTGTATCTGCTGGGGTTTATTCTGCTGTATGAACTGGGCACCTATCTGATTGACCCGGAGGCCCTTTCGGAACGCCTGGCCCAGCCCCAGACGCGGGTTGTGGCCTTCCTGTGGGTGCAGAATGTTCTCGAGTACCTGGGGTTTTCGCCCCGAATGATTTGGGTGGCCACGCCGCTGGTGCCGCTGGTAATTCTGCTGGTTTTTCAGTTCACGTCTCGAAGCTCCTGGCGGATTCACTGGCCGGATTTTCTGCCGATGACGGCAGAGTGTCTGCTGCTGTCGGTGCCGCTGATTGTGCTCAGTCTGCTGCTGAACCGCACGGCGGAAATCACCTCCCATGCGGCGACAATCCTGTCTTCTGTCCTCAGTCTGGCCCGTCAGGAGCTGTGGCTTCAGGTAATTACCGGCATCGGAGCGGGGATTTATGAGGAGCTGGTCTTCCGTCTGATTTTAATCGGGGTGCTGATGCTCCTGTTTCAGGATGTTCTGGGCCTGAAGCGAAAACATTCTGTGATTGCTTCGGTGCTGGTGTCGGCATTTCTGTTCAGCATTCATCATCATGTGTTTTTTGTTAACGGTCGTCTGGGGATGGGGGAGGCGTTTGAATGGAGCAAGTTTTTCTTTCGGATGCTGGCCGGGGTTTATTTTGCCGTGCTTTATGCCTTCCGCGGATTCGGCATCACGGCGGGTACCCATGCCTTTTATGACATTCTGGCGGCGTTTCTGAATTTGCTGGTTTTCAGCTGAGCGGACGTCCAAAGCCGCATTTTTCACAAATTTTTTTGCACCTCTTTAGTTGTTGTTTCGTACAGACTTGCAAAAGTTTGGTCCGATAAGCGGGCCCAAACAGGCTTTTCAGTGTTGATAAGGGCCTTGATTTGGTTTTTTCCGATTTGGTATAATCGGGAATGACAAACAGGGATTTGCATAGAAAGGCAGGACAAGATGGATGTTCCGAAGACCAACCTGGCAGTCAGCGAATTGACCTTCTCCCTCTTTCAGCGTCCGCTGCATCCGGAATTGTTTCGCATTTATGCCCGCCGGCACCTGAAAACGGAACGCTATGAGATGCTGCTGTGGGCGACCGGCTGTTCACATGTGGTGAGTGTGTTTGCGGATGATGTCTGCCTGACGGAACTGATCAGCGGTCCGGAGCAGCCGCTGCCGCGGCGCGGTTTGGTGGAGCGGTTTCCGTTCCGCGGTCCGCGGACCCACAAATGCACGCTCAGCCGGGGGCTGAGCTACATGACAGACTTCCAGGTGGAAAAAATGAGTCCGAATCTGTATCGGCAGAGCCACATCGATTTGCAGCGGTTTGCCCGAAATCGGGGGCTGTTTGTCGCTTTTGGAGGTTCTTCCGCCGAAGGGCTGGAGGCCTTCAGTTATATTGATTTTGAAGCCCGCCGGGACGAACTTCACATTCATGCCTTCCATGCCTTTCCGGAACAGATGACGATTGTCAAGACCCAGTCACTCTTCGACATGCACGGCTGAAAACGTACGGGTTTTGCCGGAGGCAGGGGGATTAGGAGGCCGTACCTTCGGAAGTGCTCTGGCGAGCCCGCTCCTGGAGAATATCCATTTTCCCACGGATTTCCGCCGCCATTCGACTGTTGGGGAAGTGTTGGACAATCTGACGGGCGGCATGCAGAGCGGCTTTCCAGTTTTTCTCTGTAACCGCCATCTGAAACTCCACGCCGAGATTATGCAGTTTGGTCTTAAAAACGGTGCTGGCGGACTCCTGAAGGGCCAGGGCCTCGGCGGGGGTCAGATACATATCCAGTTCTTTGAGAATTTCCAGGCTGCGGTCAGTGTCTTTGTTTTTGACCGCCTTGTCCCATTCAGACAAGAGTTTGCGCTTGTACTGGTTTTTCTTTTCCTGCAGTTTGGCGGGCATCTGCCGGGCCTTTTCGGAAAAGGAATAGAGCGTCAGCAGATTTTCAATCTGGGCGGCGGCCTGTGCCCACAAGTGCCGCTCGAGCAGGTCGTTGATGTGATTGATAATCTGGTTGATGCGTCCCTCTTCGGTGGCCGTGCGGTATTTGACGGCCATCTGCCGCAGGCGGATTTCCAGCTCTTTGTAGCGGGTCTCTTTGGCCATTTCATCGAGCATGGCCTCGGCCGCCTCGAAATCGTGCTGATGCACTTTGCTTAACACGGCTTCGCCCAGCTCAATCTGCTCGGCGTCGCGGAAGATAATTTCCTTGGCCCGATCGCTGACGCGGACGGCTTGTGAGATTTTGACCAGCAGGGTCTGCTGCCGCCCGAGGGACTCGAGTGTCTGCTCCATTTTCTCAATAACGGCATGGAGGGATTGGGCCGTATCGTTTAAGTACACCAGGACGGCGATGACGCCGACGGCAGCGGCTGCCAGGAACAGAAACAAAGACGGCAGCAGCAGAAAACCGAGCATTTCGAACAGCCGGCCGGCGGCAAAACACAGCAGGGAAATGACAAACAGACTGATGAAAATCAAAAGCCAGAGAAATCCTTTTCGATGCGTCGGCTGTTTTGGAGACAGTATAAAATCCATTTTTTCTCTCCCTGGAGGGGCTCTGTTGGTTCCTGCACTGTGCAAAGACCGCTACCTCATAAATTATGGTAATCGAACAGGAGGAATTTGTCAATCGTTGGTTTTGCCAAAGGCGGCTACGGCCGCGGGTGGAATTTTCGGTGAATGGCTTTGAGGCGGTCATGGTCCACGTGGGTGTAAATCTGGGTGGTTCGGATGTCGGCGTGTCCGAGCATTTCCTGTAGCGAACGGAGGTCCACGCCTCCGGCCAGCAGGTGACTGGCAAAACAGTGCCGGAGGGTGTGGACGCTTAACTTTTTCGGCAGACCGGCCCGCCGGGCGTATTTTTTGACAATCCGCCACAATTCGATACGGTCCAGAGGCCGGCCGGTCCGCGAGAGAAACAAGGCGGCGCCGCTGAACGGTTTGGCCAGCTGAGGGCGCAGGGTTTCCAGATAGGCCTGAACGGCCCGTGCCGCTGCGCGGCTCAAAGGGACAATGCGCTCCTTGCGTCCTTTGCCGAAGCAGCGGACATATCCGACAGACAGGTTGACATCTTTGATTTCCAGAGCGGCGACCTCTGCGGCACGGGCACCCGTGGCATACAGCAGTTCAAGAACGGCTTTGTCCCGAAGCCAATACGGGTCATCCGGACCGGGTGCATCGAGGAGAGCGAAGATTTGCTGCTTGGAGCACACGGCCGGCAGCCGTTTCCATTGTTTGGGACTTTCGAGGGTGTCGATAAAGGTGTTTTTTACGAGACCTGTCAGTACGGCAAAACGGAGCATCATTTTGACGGCAACCAGATGTCGGCTCAGGGACGCCTCCGAAAGACCCCGGCGGGTGTGCAGATATTGGGAAACGACGGACGGCTGAATATCCTGGAGCCGATGAATATTTCGGCTGCGGCAAAACTGGGCAAACTCCAGCAGATCCCTGCCGTAGGCCAAAACGGTGTTGGAGGCCAGCCCCGCCTCAACAATCAGATAGTCGAGAAATGACTCGACGGTCTTTCCGAGGGGTTGCTCGGCCAGACGCTGGCGAAGATTTTGAATTTGGACGTTCAGCATAATCTTTCTCCTTTCATATCGTCCGGAGCTTGCCCGGAGGTTGAATGAGGTTGATCCGAATGGAAAAAACAAAACGAGGCTTGAGAAAAGAGAGGATTCCGGATACAATTTTGCATCAACTTACAGGGAGACAGGTATGAAACAGAAAAAGATATGGCTCGGGCTTGTGCTGGGGCTGCTGGCGGGCTGCGCATCGACCCAACCGACGGAACCGACGGAACCGATTTGTCTGGAGCCGGTATCGATGGACCAGGTTTTTTCGGCGGCCGAGCGCACCCTGACCCGGATGCAGTTTGCCATTGAGAAATCTGATGTTCGGGCGGGGCAAATTATTACATTCCCGCTTCGAGGGGCTCAGTTTTTTGAGTTCTGGCGGGCAGATAATGCGGGCCTGTCCGGCACAGCAGAAGCCAGTCTGCACAGTCTTCAGCGGATTGCTGAGGTTCGGATGGAGGCCGAAGGCAGTCAGGTCTGCGTCAACTGCCGTGTCCTGGTACGGCGGCTGAGTGTGCCGGACCAGCCGCTGGAGGGCAGAAGCAGGGCGGGCGGGTACGTCACGGACAGCGACGGCCGCGGACAATCTCTTCAGATGAGAGGGCAGGTGCTGGCGCAGGCCGAATGGGTCTATCTGGGGACGGACCCCCGGCTGGAAAAGAAAATTCTTCGTTCGATTCAGAAGTCGGTTTCTCACGGAGGAAAGAAATGAATATTCTGGTGTGCGGCGGGGCCGGCTATATCGGCAGCAATATGACCGAGATGCTGGCTCGGGCGGGACATCGTCCGGTTGTGCTGGACAATCTGAGCAAGGGACATCGAGCCGCCGTGCGAAGTGCGGAGTTTGTGCAGGGGGATTTCGGGAATCTGGAGTTTACGGTCGAGGTTCTGAAAAAGCATCGAATCGAAGCCGTGATGCATTTTGCGGCCTTTATCGAGGTCGGCGAGTCGGTCGAAGCGCCGCTTCGCTATTATGACAACAATGTGAGCCGAACATGCACGCTGCTGGAGGCAATGGAGAAGGCGGGGGTGGAGAAGTTCGTCTTCAGCAGCACAGCGGCCGTATATGGAATGCCGCGGACAATTCCGATACCGGAAGACCTGCCGAAAGACCCCATCAATCCCTACGGAGAAACCAAATGGGCTGTAGAGCGGATGTGTCATTTTCAGTGTCAGACCGGCCGGCTTCGCTATGCCGCGCTTCGCTATTTCAATGCGTGCGGGGCGGGCTTTGACGCCCAATTCGGCGAAGACCATCGGCCCGAATCCCACCTGATTCCGCTGATTATTCAGGCGGCGATGGGAAAACGTCCGTCCATTAAGATTTACGGGACGGATTATCCGACGCCAGACGGCACGTGCATTCGCGATTATATCCATGTGGAGGATTTGTGTTCAGCGCATCTGCTGGCTCTGGAGCGGCTGGCGGACCAGCGGGAGCTCGTGTACAACCTGGGCAGCGGAACCGGGTATTCCGTCCGTCAGGTGATTGACACGGTGCGGCAGGTATCGGGGCGTTCGTTTCGGGTGGAAGAGGCGTCCCGCCGACCGGGCGACCCGCCGGTGCTCACAGCCGACGCCTCCCGCGCCGTCCGCGAATTGGAATGGAAGACCCGATATCCGGAGCTGGAAACCATCGTCGAAAGCGCCTGGAAGTTTCATACAGCGCATCCGAACGGATACAAATCCTGAAGCAGGGACGGCAAATCGCCGCGGGCGGCTGACGGGTTACGGAGTATTTCAGTCAGGAGGATGAAATCTTGGGCAGCAAGAGAACAGAAAAGTCCGGGCCGGTCCATCCGAAATCGGTCCGCCGGCAAGTGATTCGTTTCCTTCGGGACTATGAAATGGATGTCCTTGATGTGGATTTTGAGGAGAATGTCGGCCGGTTTCTGACGGAGATGCAGAAAGGGCTTGCCGGAAAGAAAAGCACGGTGGAGATGATTCCGACCTATCTGGAGGCAGATGCGGATGTGCCGGTCGGACAGCGGGTGATTGTCGCGGATGCTGGCGGAACCAACTTCCGGGCCGCCACAGTGATTTTTGATGAGCAAAGAAGGCCGATTCTTGAGAATCTGAGGCTGTTTTCCATGCCCGGCATCGACAAAGAAGTCTCAGCGGAGGAGTTTTTCCGCATCATGGCCGGGTATTTCCGCGACATCGGGGATGCCTCCGAGCGGCTGGGATTCTGCTTTTCGTATCCGGTGGAGATGTACCCGAATAAAGACGGGCGGCTGCTCCGCTTTTCCAAAGAAATTAAAGCCCCGTCGGTCATCGGTCAGATGATCGGCGAGCGGCTCAATGAGGCCCTTCAGGCCGCCGGACTGGGTCGGAAACATATCGTGCTGCTGAATGATACGGTGGCGACCCTTTTGGCGGGCTGCGGCTATCAAAACCGAATCTTTGGAGGAATGATCGGCTTTATTCTGGGAACCGGGACAAACTGCTGCTACATTGAAAAGAACGCCAATATCCTCAAGAAAAAGGATTTGAATTGGAGCCGCAGCCAGATTATCAACACGGAATCCGGCGGTTTCGGTCATTGCCATCGCGGCAAACTGGATATCCGATTTGACAAGTCCACGGTCAATCCCGGTTCACAGCGGTTTGAGAAGATGATTTCGGGGGCCTATTTGGGGGGCCTGCTGGGGCTGGTGATTTCGCAGGCATGCAAAGACGGGCTTTTCAGCCGGGAGGCCGCTGAGCCGCTGTCAACCCTGGAAAATCTGACTACCAAGGAGATGAATGAGTTTCTGGAGCACCCTTACGGCACGGGGCGTCTGGCGGCGGCGGTGCGGCAGGGCCGGCCGGAGGACGTGCAGATTCTTTACGGACTGGCGGACCGCCTGACGGAGCGGGCGGCGAAACTGGCGGCCCTGAATCTGTCCAGTGCAGCCCTGCAGTCCGGACAGGGGACAGACCCCACACGTCCGATTTGCATGGTGGCGGAAGGCACAACGTTTTACAAAATGAAGTCCCTCAAAAGCCGCGTGGAGTTTTATCTGAAAGACTATCTGGAAAACAAAAAGGGGGTTTTCACCGAAATTGTCAGCGTGGACAATGCGACGCTGGTCGGAGCGGCGATTGCCGGATTGACGAATTAAACAGGGCGGTTTTCCGGGGGACCGCTTTCAGGATGAAAGGACTCGTATGATTACCAAAACGGCGATTGTGGCCACGCTGGGACCGGCTTCGGCGGATGTGAAGACCGTCCGGCAGCTGATGGATGCGGGAGTACGGACGTTTCGGCTGAATTTTTCGCACGGAGAACCCGATACGCATCGGTCGATGCTGGCGGCGGTGCGCTCGGCGGCGCGGGAAGTGCCGTTTGCCGTCTCCGTGATGGGGGATTTGTGCGGCCCCAAAATCCGCCTGTGTCCGATTGACCCCGACGGCGGTCTGATTGAACCCGGCCGGACGGTTTTGATTCATCGCCGTCTGGAGGTCGGACGGCCTGACGCCTTTTCTACATCTCTGCCGGAACTGATTGACCGTGTTCAGCTCGGCCAGCGCATCCTGCTGGATGACGGAGCGATTGTTCTGCAGGTTGTTGGAAAAAAAGCCGAGATTCTTGAGTGCCGCGTGCTGGTCGGCGGCCCTGTCCGAAGCCGAAAAGGCGTTAACCTGCCGGATACCGATTTGGGCATCCCCGCCATCACGCCGCGCGACCGGCAGTGGATCGATTGGGCGGTTGAACATCAATTGGACTACCTGGCCCTCAGCTTTGTTCAAAAAGCACAGGAAATTCTCGACCTGCGGCAGACGCTGTCGCGGAAAAACTCCCCGATAAAAGTCGTCGCCAAGATTGAAAAACCCCGTGCGGTGGAAAACCTGGAGGAGATTGTTCAGGTCTCCGATGCCGTGTTGGTGGCTCGCGGGGATTTGGGGGTGGAAATGCCGGCCGAACAAGTGCCTCTGATTCAGAAGCGGATTACCGCTTTATGCCGCCGGTTCGGCAAGCCCGTTATCGTGGCGACACAGGTTCTTCAGTCGATGATTGAGCATCCCTGGCCGACGCGGGCGGAGGTGTCGGATATTGCCAATGCCGTGATGGATTATGCCGATGCGATTATGCTGTCCGGCGAGACCTCCGTAGGCAAATATCCGGTTGAAGCCGCCCGGGTGATTCATCAGGTCTGCGGCAGTACGGAAGCGTATCTGGACCGGCTGAATCTGCCGCGTCCGCGAATGGAAACGGACCCCGCCTTAAAGACCCTGTCGGTCATTGCCCGCTCTGTCGCTCAGATGCTCGATGAAATTCCCTGTGCGCTCGTAGCCGTGGCCACCAAAACCGGCACCATGGCCCGTCTGCTCAGCAAGGCACGCATCGATGTGCCCATCGTATCGTTCTGTCCGGATGAGCGGGTCAATCAGCAGATGGGACTTCATTACGGAGTCATCGGGGTGCACAGCCCGTTTATGAGCACCCTGGCGGAGTTTACCGAGTATGCGGAAAAGACGATTCTGAAACACGGCTGGGCACAGCCCGGCCGGCAGGTCCTCCTGCTGCCTGGACGAGATCTGCTGTCCGGACAAGACAGCCAGGCGATTCTGCTGCATACGCTCCGTCCACTCGGATGAAGGTCTCGTTTACAGAGAAGCCAGCCATTGTTCGGCCAGAACAGCCAGGTCCGCCAAATCGATTCGTCCGCTGCTGATAAAATCGGCTGCCGGATTCCAGCCGGCCTGTCCGGTTTCACTCAGCCACGTCCGGCCGAATTCCGCCAAATCCAGCATATCCACACGGCCGTCCCGAACGGCCGGGGCAATATCCCCGCGCAGCGGCGGAACAATCCGTTCAAACTCCAGCGCCGGGTCGTCCCCTAAAAACAGCCCGCCGCCGTGGAGAATCAGATTGTATTCGGTGAACAGATTCATCCCGATGACCCCGTCCAGTTTGCCGCCCTCCGGAGAGGAAATCTCCAGCCAGACTACCGGCACATTCGTAAATTCCAGCCACTGTCCGATGGCCGGAATCTTCAGGGAATCCAAGTAGTAGCCCGGCGCCTCGATGGTCTCTCCGGTCACCCCGATAATCGGCACTTGAAATTCCCATCTGTCCGGGTCCAGCCCCAGCCGGGCGGCAATCCGGTCTCCGATGACAGTGATTTGCGCTCCGGTATCGAGCATAAACCGGCTTCGGTCGATGGCCGACCGCCCGCCTTCCGTCAAATCCACACTGTGAACAAAGAACAAAGACTGAGAACCTGTTCCAATGATGACCGACGGACTGGACGGGCTGAAATCAAAATTAAAAATATCCTCTGTGCTGAATGGAACATATTGAACGGCGGCGGCCCCCAGCGGGCGCAGTTCCAGCGGGACGCGGTTTCGAAATCGCGGGGCATTCTGGTCGCCGGCGGGATAGAAGGTCAGCGAAGGCCCCGTATAGCTCTGGCCCTTATAAACGGATGTCACCGGCTGGTCATTGCGAATCACCGTCGTCCAAAAGACGCTCATCGGAGTTCCGACGGCGGTTACCAGATCCGGATTCGTGCCCGGATTTTGCCCCACCAGCACGGATACATTGTATTCCCCCACCATTCCGGCTGTAGAGGGCAGACGGGCCTCCCGGTCCGGAGTCTGGTTGGGTTCCAGCAGATTCAGACCGCCCATAAACAGTCCCAGCGGATAACTGACATAGGCATCGACGGAGCCGGTTACGCCGGCTATCGTGATGGTATTGTTGGTCAGATAGGTTCTGTTGTTCAGCCGCAGAACCGCGGAGGCGGCGTAGCTGAGGACATGGGCGCTGGCTCCGGTATCAAAAATGCCGACGGCGAAATCCCGCTGCCAGTTGGCGGCTGTGAATTGTCCCACAACGGCGGCCGATGGGACGGCGTCCAGCTCGAGGTCGGCCAGCCGGCGATTCGTGGTGGTGATGACAATCCATGGGACGAAGCCGTCAATCGGAGGGGAGTCTATCACATGAGCGGCGGGCAGACTGAGAGCCTTGGGGAGTTGTTCTTCGGCCGCCGGTTCTTCCCGAACTCGAAAACGGACTTCTGGAATCCTTCCCCCGCCCGGCGCCCGCCAATCCACCGGACGGCTGACAATTTTTTCCGCCCCGGACGCAAGAGCGCAAAGACTGAACAATGTTGACAAGAGAAGACACCGCAGAATGGCTTTGTTTTTCATACCTCTCTCCGTAAAGAAGATTTTTGTTTGCAGGAAGAAGAACGCAAAAAAATTTTGATAGATTTTCGAAGCGGTTCAAAGGTTTATTTTGCCTATTTTGACGGAGATGTGTCAAAAATGCAATTTAAAAAACCATTCAAATCGTGCTTGCCGAGGAGGAAACAGGGTTTTTGGAGAATTGAATCTTTTACAATCTCCTGTTCCGGGGGTCGGGAATGATTACCCCCGTTGAAAGTTGCTGTTGCGGAAAAAGCCTGGTATTGGTTATTTGATTCAGATTTCAAAGATACTCTTCAAAAGCGGCTGTATTCCCAATTAAAGGTCGAGTATGGTCAATACGGAAAAAGACCAGTCGGGCCCGCTCCTGGGTTAGCGATCGGTTTTTCTGACGGCAGCGCCGCATCGATTGAATGACGGCCGGGTCGCCTTCTTCCCGCTCTTTGACCAAATACAGCCGATGGCCTTTGTAGCCCTCTCCTTTTTCGAGAAACAGATACATGGCTTTCGGATTGATTTGAATATTGGCATAGCTTAACTGCGGCTGCATAATGAATGCAATTCGTCCGTCCGGCTGGACGTGAGGACGGGCAAAAACGGCCGCATTGACATTTCCGGATTTATCCGCCGTAGCGAGAATGCCGACCCCTTCGGTGCTCTCAAAATAGGTTTTCCAGTCCACCGGTCTTTTCCCTTCCGAAAAATATCTGATGCCCGCGGTCTGTTTGGGCAGAACCCGGCGGTTCTTTCATTTGTAGTATTCAAGAGACGAATTTGTTCGGAAAGGAGATTAAAAATATGGCTTTTACATTAAAAATAGGCGAGTCCGCTCCGGATTTTACGCTGCCGGCAACGGACGGCAAAACATATACACTGCATGATTTTGATTCCGCTCCGGTTTTGGTGATCTTCTTTACCTGCAACCATTGCCCGTATGTGCTCGGTTCTGAAGAAGTAACCCGCCGCACAGCGGAAAAGTTTTTGCCCAGAGGAGCAAAGTTTGTCGCCATCAATTCCAACAGCCCCAATACGTATCCGGAGGATTCCTTCGAGCATATGGTTCGGCGGATGCAGGAAAAGAAATTTCCCTGGCCGTATTTATACGACCGTTCCCAGGATGTGGCGCGAAAATACGGGGCCCTGCGGACCCCGCATTTTTATGTGTTTGACCGAAACCGAAAACTGGTTTATACGGGCCGCGAACTGGATAATCCCCGCGACCCGAGCAGGAGCACGGTCAATGACCTGGAGAATGCGATGGAGGATGTGCTGGCGGGCCAGCCGGTCCGAAAGCCGCTGACCAATCCCATCGGCTGCAACGTCAAATGGGAAGGGCGGGATGCACACTGGATGCCGCCGGATGCCTGCGATCTGGTTTAAGCGGGCTCAAACAAGGGGTTTCAGATAAATGCATTTGGAATCGCCGGGGGCGTAAAAGTCCGGGACTTCCGCCGCCAGCAGATAGCCGTTTTGCTCATAAAAGGCCCGGGTAGCATCGTAGCGCGGGGTTCCGGAGGTTTCGACGATAATCAGGCGGCCGTCTTGCCCGCGGATTTTTTCCTCGGCAAATTCGCTCAGCTTTCTGCCGATTCTTCTTCGCTGAAAGAGAGGGTCCACGGCGATCCAGTACATATCGAAGGTGCCGACGGTGCAGGGAGTCGGTCCGAAGCAAACCCAGCCGACGACCCTGTTTTCCAGCTCTGCCACATAGGATTGATAAGTGCATTCCGGCTTTCCGCTGACGGCTTCACAAAAGACTTCCCGGGCGACGGCCAGCTCTCCGATTCGGAAGAAACCTGTCCGTTCGACGAATCCCAGCACAGAGGATTCATCCGAAGGGCGGGCCGGCCGGATTACGAAAGCAGGGTCTGTCATAAAGTGTTCCCGTTTTGACTGGTTAACGTGTTCCGGGCACGAATCGCCAGGGCATCTTGAAGCATCAGCCACACGAAGCGTTCATAGGGGATATGGGCGGCTTTCAGGGCGGCTGCAAACCCCGCATCCGGGGAAATGTCCGGATTGGGATTGATTTCCAGAATGTACGGATGATTTTTTTCATCCAGCCGAAAATCCACTCGGGCATAACCCCGGCAGTCCAGGGCCAGCCAGGCCTGGGTGGCCAGACGGCGGATTTTGTCGGCCAGCGGCTCCTCGAGGGGCGCCGGAATGATGCGGGGGGTGTGCTGATAGGCAAAGGATTCTTTCAACCATTTGGCCTGGTAATCCACGATGCGGGGCTTGTCCGGCGGAAAGGCGGAAAAATCGATTTCCGCCAGAGGCAGAACCCGGATTTTGCCGGCGGTTTCAAGCAGCGAAACATTCAGCTCCCGAGAAGGAATAAACTGCTCCACAATAGCGGCCTGATGAAACCGCTGGTGAATGGCTTGGACTTTTTCGACGGCCTGCGGGGACGGAATCGTCACGACCGAATCCGGATAGATGCCTTCGCTGGCATCGGAACAGGCGGGCTTGATGATATAGGTGCCTTTTTTGAGTTTTTCCATAGGCAGCGGACGTCCCGGCTCTATCGTCAGGCCCGCCGGACAGGGAAGACCGGCGGCTGTCAGGATGGCCCGCGTCCGCGATTTGTCCTGAGCCAGAAACAGGGCTTCCGTGCCGCTGCCGGTGCAGCCGGCTCCAAAGGCCTCACACAGGGCCGGAACGGCGCAGGCATCCCGCGCAGAGCCGGGAAACTCTTCAATCAGGTTGAAAATCAGTTTCTCTTTCCGCCGTTTCAGCAGGAAAACCAGATGCTGGAGGCTTTCCACAGCCAGCGCTTCGGATTCAATCCCGAGTTTATCGAGGGCCTCCAGGACCGCTTTGACCTGGTCCAGCACGCCTCCGCGGCTTTCCCGAAAATCCGGGTCGGCCGGGTCAATCTGGTTATATAATACAAGGACGTCTTCCATGGATATTCCGTTCTTCCTGCGCTCGTTCAAAAGCGCTCTGGAGAATAGCGCCGATCAGGTCTTCATACGTCATGCCTTCCTGGGCAGCAATCATCGGAAGGTCAGAATGGGTCGGATGCAGCCCGGCCAGCGGGTTGACTTCCAGAAAGTACGGCCGGTTCTGCGCATCGCACCGAATATCGACCCGGCCCGCATCGCGGCACTCGAGCACCTGATAACACCGGAGGGCCAGACTTTCAATGGATTGTTTCAGGGCCGCTTCCCGAAGCGGGAAATACCGAATCCGCGTTTCACATTCTTCTTTGTTCAGGTACGAGTAGATCGGAGGCTGGTTTTTGTCGGCAACCTCGATTTCCATGGTCCCGATCACGCGGGCTTTGGACCCCGTGCCGACAATCCCGACGGTGAATTCGCGCCCCGCCAGATACTCCTCCACCAGAACGGGCTGCTTGTGCTGTTCCAGCAGATTTCGGCAGACCCGCTCGAGCTGCGCCGGGCTTTCGACTTTGGAGTCGGGATCGATTCCCTTGCCGGTTCCTTCGGCCAGCGGTTTGGCAAAAAGAGGATACCGAAGGGCGACGGATGGGACCTCTTCCGCCCGGCGTACGACAGCAAACGCCGGCGTGGACAGCCCCTCATACGCCACCAGTTTTTTGGCGACCGCTTTGTCGAGGGTGGCCGCACAGACCAGCGGATCGGAAAACGTGTACGGGATCTGGTACAACTCCAGCACAGCAGGCACCTGGGCCTCTCGGCTTCTGCCTTTGAGCCCTTCGGCAATGGTAAAGACCAAATCCCATCGTTTTCCGGCCGTCAGGGCACGGCACAGCGCCCATCCGTTGCCGATGCGTTCGACTTCGTATCCGAGCGACTCAATGGCCTGATGGAGGCAGTCAATTGTGCTGTCGGAGTCAAACTCCGCCACATCCTCCGGCGTGAAGCCGGCAGATAAATACTCTCTTCGCAAATCGTAAACCAGGCCGATTTTTTTCTTCATAGGATTCTAAGTTTTTGAGGCTCAGCTGCTCAACGGTTCCGAAAACATTAGTCGAACAGAAAACCGGTGGCATCCAGTCCCGCCCGATTCCGGATTTTTTCCCGCCGCTGTCCCCGGAGGGTTCTGGCCGGCTGAATGACCGACGCTTTGCCCGCCGCCAGTTCCCAGACGCCGGGGGTTCCGTGGAGTTCGGTCTGTTCATCCGGAATGGTTTCCACACCGGGTTCGGGGTAGTGAATGAGAAGCCCTTCGTAGTTGCGCAGAACAGTGTGAGTCGGGCTCATCGAAACGACATAGTTGGGAAGGACCGGAATTTTGCCGCCCCCGTGCGGAGCATCCACGACGAACGTGGGAATGGCGATTCCGCTCAGACGCCCTCGCAGATATTCCATGATTTCAATGCCGGCCCGTACGGAGGTTCGGAAATGCTCTACGCCGCGGACCAGATCGCATTGGTACAGATAATACGGACGCACCCGAATCCGCACCAGGCCCCGATACAGCTCTTCGAGCACCTGAGGCCGGTCGTTCACCCCGCGAAGCAGGACAGACTGATTGCCCAGCGGAATCCCGGCATCCGCCAGTTTGCCGCAGGCCGCGGACGATTCCGACGTCAGTTCGTTCGGATGATTAAAGTGGGTATTGATCCACAGCGGATGGTATTTGCGGAGCATCTGGACCAGGGCATCCGTGATGCGCATCGGCAGCACGACAGGCACCCGGGTGCCGATGCGGATGACCTGAACCGTCGGCACGGAACGAACCGCTGAGAGCACCGATTCGAGAGCGGCGTCCGCCATCGTCAGCGGGTCGCCTCCGGAGATAATCACATCACAGATTTCCGGATGGGCCTGAAGGTATTCGACCACCTGCCGGAGACGGCGGAGGGAAATCGCCGTTTCCCGAGTGCCGGCGATCCGCTTGCGCGTACAGTGTCGGCAGTACATCGAACAGGTTGTCGTGGCAATCAAAAGGGCTCGGTCTTTATACCGGTGAATCAGCCCGGGGACCGGCATGTCCACGTGTTCTTCCAGCGGGTCCTCACTCAGGCAGGGCGGGTCCGACAGTTCCTGCGGATTCGGAACGCTCATTCGGAAAATCGGGTCCGATAAGTCCGGCACGCGAATCAGGGAGGCATAGTACGGGGTAATCGCCATCGGATACTTGCTGATGACTGCCTTTAGGTCGGCCCGCTCCGACAGGCCCGGCAGATACGCCGACAGCTGCTCTAACGTACGGATCCGGTTCCGGATTTGCCACCGCCAATCATTCCAGAGTGTGTCTCTGGAAGAGGCGGCAGGACAGTCTGGGGCAGGGGAGGGCGGCTCTTCCGCCCTCGGTCTACTCGGAGGTTCCGAAGATTGCTCTTCTTCACGTGACGCAGCAAGAGAAGTCACTTGGGGCTGCATAAGCTGGGTTCCTTTTCCTATGGTTGCCATTCTTTATTTTCCGGTTTCCGGTAAATATCCTAAAAACGAGGATAAACTCTTTACAAAACTCTGCCGAAGCGGCTGAATGCTGGATTCAACCTGTTCCATCTCCATTCCAATCATAGCAAAGGAGAAGAAGCCGAAAACGAATCCTGCCACAGCGCACGCCAGGCGTCGGATTTTCATCGGGTCAATCTTTTCTCCGACAAACGGAGCGAGCAGATGTTCCAGCTCATGGAGATACCGCTCATAGGGACCTTCCATCTTTTCGGAAATCCGACGTTCCAGTTTTACCAGCAGTCTGCCCTGAAATAAAAGAATAAACTTTTCATTTTCTTCCAAAAAAAACTTATAGTGAGCATCCAGAAGGTGTTCAATCGCTTCCGGAAGGGTTTTGATGAGTTTGCCGACGTTTCGAAGCCGCTCGAGCAATTCATTAAGGGATAAATCGACAAGACAGGTAGCGATTTCTTCTTTATCTTGAAAATGCCGATAGAACGTGCCTTTGCCGAGATCGGCTCTTTGAGTAATGTCCTCAATTGTGGTTGCGTCGAGTCCATATTCTGTGAAAACTTCCAGGGCGGCCGACAGAAGTTTTCGTCTGGTCCTGTCGGCTCTTTTATCAGCACGCGTTATATTGCCTTTTTCTGCATCAATCATATTATGAATGACCATATAGTCAGGTCTGACTATTCGGTCAACTTCTTTTCGGAAAATTTTTTTAATTTCTTAATTTTTTTATAAAAACGAGTAAAAATATCGCTGTAGTAGGTACATCTGATAATGAAAATACTACAGATTGTTGTTAAGGTTCGTCAAAGATGACGGAGTTGCTGGCCTCTGCAGGAAATCTTGAAAAGTTAAAATGGACTGTCGCCTGCGGGGCAGATTCTGTCTATTTTGGATTGGAATTTGATTCTTTGGGAAATTTTGCAGGGAATTTTACGCTTGAAGATGCACAAAAAGGTCTATTATATCTTCATAAAAAGGACAAAACAAGGATACGCTGCCCTAAATATTTTCCCCTTTTCAGATGAATATGGTCGATTGATTTCCGATGCTTTTGCCCTTCAGGATATGGGGATTGACGGGATTATTGTTTCCGATATCGGTGTGTTGACCGTTCTGCGAAAAAAGGGGTTCAAAGCCCCGATTCATATCAGTACTCAGGCTAATACACTCAGCTGGCAGACCGCTCTGGCCTATGAAGAATTGGGGGCTGACCGGGTCATTCTGGCTCGAGAATTGTCTCTGGAACAAATTACAGAAATTCAAAAAAACCTAAAAGGGCGGTTGGAAACGGAAGTTTTCATCCATGGGGCCGTTTGTTTTTCGTATTCCGGCCGTTGCGCCGTCAGTGATTATATGACTGGTTTCCGCGCCAATAGGGGGGAATGCAAGCATCCATGCCGATATAAGTATTTCCTGGTGGAAGAAAAAAGGCCGGGAACGTATATGCCGGTTTTTGAAGACAATCGAGGTCTTTATTTGTTCAATTCCAAAGACCTTGCTTTGTTCGAGTACTTGCCCCAATTGAGAGAGCTGGGGATTTCCTCTTTTAAAATTGAAGGACGGATGAAATCCATTTATTATATTGCGGCCGTCGTCTCGGTTTATCGTCAGCTGCTGGACGGAAAATCCTTCACAAAAGAGCAGGTCCTCAATTGGCTCCATCGTGTGCCCAATCGGGGTTATACAGCCGGCTTTATCAAGGGCTCATTTCTCCCGGAGGATTATTCCTGGGAAAGAAGTGTTTCAGCGGGAACCAGTCGTTTTGCAGCTAATGTGATAGAGTCCGGACCGGAGTGGTGTACAATTCTGGTTCGAAATACAATCAACGCGGGCGGAACGCTCGAGGTGCTTTCTCCCGGCGGACGGCTGTCCACTGTCCGGAATGCCTCAGCCGCTGAAACATACGGACGGGACGGTGTCGGAGACGGCCAAAAACGGGGATTGTTTGGACCTGCCGGATTCCCTGCCGGAATATGCTGTTTTACGCCGGATTGAAGTTGAATCAGCATAAAGACAGGGATATAAAGGGAGCGTTGTTTTCACGGAGAAGATATGGAATCGTTCCTTGGGAAAAAATATCATTTTATCGGCATCGGCGGGATTGGGACCAGCGGGCTGGCCAAAATGCTGCTCAGGCACGGAGCGATTGTTTCCGGTTCTGATATGGCGGACAGTGCGGTGCTGCAGGAAATGGCATCGAAGGGAATCCGGATTTGTCTGGGACACAGTCCGGATAATATCCCGCCGGATGCGGATGCCGTGGTAATCAGCGCGGCCATCCCAGCCGGCAATCCGGAGCTGGCCCGAGCCGGAGAGCTCGGAATCCGCATTTATAAGTATGCAGAAATGCTCGGTCGGCTGTTCGGGGAATATCAGGGAATTGCGGTGGCAGGCACCCACGGCAAGAGCACGACCAGCGCCTGGATTGCGTATCTGCTCGAAAAAGCCGGCCGGTCGCCGACGTTTCTAATTGGCGCTCATGTGCCGCAGATGGGAGGCTCCAGCGGGATTGGAAACGGCCCTTATTTTGTGGCGGAGGCCTGTGAATATGACCGGAGTTTTCTGAATCTTCGACCTTTTGTCGGAGTGATTCTGAATATCGAGCAGGACCATCTGGATTATTACAGAGACGAAGAAGAAATCGTAGATGCCTTTACTGATTTTGCCGGAGGCATCCAAAAAGGGGGCGTATTAATTACGAATGGTCAGGACAAAAATACCCTTCGTCTGATACGTCGTCTGAACGGAGGGCTTCAGGTTCGAACGTTCGGACGCAGTGAATCCTGTGACTTATCAGCCGGTCGGCTTTATTTGCGGGAAGGTTTTTATGAATTTGAACTGTGTGAAAGGGGGGCGGTTCTCGGACTGGCTCGTCTGTCGATTCCCGGTATCCACAATATCGACAATGCCTTGGCTGTCATCTCGGTGTGTTTGTCAGCCGGCTTATCTGTAGAAACAATCCTGGAACATTTAGGAGGATTTACGGGAATTGACCGACGTCTGATGCTGAAAGGTCAGGTTAGCGGGATTGTTGTGTTGGATGATTATGCGCACCATCCTACGGAGATTCGGGCTTCGCTTTTAGCCATACGAGAACGCTATCATCCGAGACATTTGTGGTGTGTTTTCCAGCCCCATCAGTACAGTCGGACGCGTTTTTTGCTTGATGATTTTGCAGAAAGCTTTAATCTGGCTGATACAACCATTGTCCCGGAAATCTATTTTGTTCGGGATACTGCCGAGAGCCGAAAAATGGTGAATGCCGAAGTTCTTGTCGAGCGGATTCGCCAAAGCGGAAGTGAGGCGGTTTTTATTCGGGATTTTCCCGGCATTGTGTCCTATTTGAAAGAGCATGTACAACCCGGCGATTTGGTGGTAACCATGGGGGCCGGAACAATCTGGAAGGTAGCCGATGAATATCTTCAGTGGCTTGGAACACATTGTTAAGGAAAAGTGTCTGTTAGCACCCTATACGTGGTATGGTCTGGGCGGGCCTGCGGATTATCTGGTTACTCCCCAAAACCGGGAGCAGATTGCCGAGGTTCTTCGCCGCTGCCGTGAGAACCAACTGCCGGTGCGGGTGCTCGGATTCGGTTCGAATTTGCTTGTGGGAGATGAAGGAGTGCGCGGGGCGGTGATTCGGCTGGAGAATCCGGTTTTCTGTGACTTTAAATTTGAAGGAACGACCTTGAGAGCCGGTGCGGGGGCTAATTTGAACAAGCTCGTTCTCGAATCGGTTCGGAAAGGGCTGGCAGGATTGGAGGCGTTGACAGGAATTCCAGGGTCTGTTGGAGGGGCGGTTCGAATGAACGCCGGGGGGCGTTTTGGGGATTTAGGGTCTGTGGTCCAGAGTGTTACGGTAATGAATATGGACGGCCAGATTTTCGAAAAGGCCAAACCGGAGCTTGTTTTTGATTATCGCAGCACCAATATCACGGCCAAGCTGATTTTGGAGGCCGCGATTGAACTGACGGAGTCGGATCCGGAATCTCTTCTACAGGTTGTCAAAGAAGTATGGATATACAAGAAAAATACGCAGCCGCTGGATACGCACAATGCCGGCTGTATTTTCAAAAATCCGCGAGGTCTTTCGGCCGGTGCTTTAATTGACCGGGCCGGTTTGAAAGGGACTCAGATCGGCGGGGCGGTAGTCAGTGAAAAACATGCCAATTTCATCATCGCCGAAAAGGGGTGCCGCAGTTCCGATGTCAGACAGTTGATTGATTTGGTCCGCACTCGGGTTCGGGAAAAGTTTGACGTCCAGCTCGAACTGGAAATTGAAATCTGGTAGGGACGATTTCTGCAGAGTGGGTCGGACTATCGCTTCGTGTTTTTCAGGAAACCAGAATGAGATGTTGTAAAAAACCATTTAAGACGGTTGCTGTTTTGGCGGGAGGAATTGGAGAAGAACGTCCGGTTAGTCTTCAGAGCGGGCAGAACGTGTATCAGGCCCTCAAGAAAACCGACCTGGATGTGCGTTTTGCGGACATTCATCCGGATGATTTGTCTATTCTGGATGACCCTGACATTGACATTTTTTTCCTGATTCTGCACGGTCAATTCGGAGAAGACGGTCATCTGCAGAAAATTCTGGAAGAGAAAAACCTGGTTTATACGGGTTCTGATTCGGCAGCCAGCTGTCTGGCTTTTGACAAATGGGCTGCCAAGAAGCGGTTTCATGAGCAGAACATTCCGACGCCGCCGGCCGTGTATGTGGATGCGGAGGCGGATGAGACAGAACTGCTGGAGGCCCTGGCCGGTCTGGGCGGCGGGCGTTTTGTGGTGAAGCCGCTGCGGCAGGGCAGCAGTGTCGGGGTGCAGCTGGTCCGGACGGCTCGCGAGGCGATCCAGGCCGCCCGGGATTGTTTCCGCCGCTTCGGGGACTGTATGGTGGAACGGTTTATTCCGGGACGGGAAATCACGGTAGGAATTGTGGACCAAATGGTTTTGCCTGAGATTGAAATCCGTCCGAAGCGTTCCTTTTATGATTATCAGGCCAAATATGTCGATGACCAGACGGAGTTTTTGTTTGACACCTTTCCAAATGCTCGCGATGTGAAGTGTTTTCAGGATACAGCGCTGAAAAGTTTCCGGGCGTTAGGCTGCCGTCATTTCGGACGGGTCGATATGATTGTGGATGCGCAGGGAACCCCCTGGGTTTTGGAAATCAATACCCTGCCGGGATTTACGAGCCATTCGCTGCTTCCGATGGCGGCGGCGCGGGCCGGTCTGAACCTGACTCAATTGTGCTTGAAGATTCTCGAAACGGCCTGGCTGGATTTTCAGAAGTGGGAACAATGAAATGAAACTGTTTCGCAAGAAAGAACGTCAAAACGGCCGTTCAGGAGGCCTGCTGAGCCGATGGTTCGGGAAAAAGGAAGTCCAGTCCGGACGGCCTTCGGAAAAAAAGGAATCTGTCTGGCCGGCCCGGTTGAAGATTTGTCTGGCCTGGCTGGCCTGGATTCTGCTCGGAACCGGCCTGGTCTGGAGTTTCGGCTATCTGAACCAGTATATCCGAAGGGAATATCCTCAGGCTTTTCAGGAGGGTCCGCTGGAGCTGGCCAACGTGCCGGAGTGGGTGGAGTCGTCCTGGATTGATGCCATCAAGGCGGCGGTAGGAAGCGGCTTGTTTGCTTTGGAAGAGGGGTCCGCACGCCGGGTGTGGGAAAAACTGTCGGTTTTTACCTGGCTGTCGGATGTACGCGTGCAGGCGGTGCCGGGGCGTCTTCGGGTTGTGGCGAAGTACCGCAAGCCTTGTCTGCAGGTGAAAACCTCTTCCGGAAAGACGATTTATCTGGATGAGGAAGCGGTTGTGCTGAATGCTCCCTTGCTGACATCCCTGCCGATTGTCGAGCTGCGCGGGCTGCCGTCTGAGCGGCTCGGAAAGCCCGGGCAGGTGTCCCGCTCAGAAGAGGCGGCGGCCGTGTTGAAACTCATCGATATCCTCCAGCGCATGGATGAAAAATGCTCTCCAAACAAACCCCTTCTGACGGAAATCAAAGCGGTGGATATAGCCGATTGGGTTCGCGGCCGAAATCCGTCCGCTCCGCAGATTATTCTGGAAACCCATGACGGTACTCAGGTTTACTGGGGGGCGCCCTATGGGAAGGCCGCGGTTTTCCTCGAAGCGGATGAGACGGAAAAGCTCTCTTCGCTGTATAACTTTTACATTCGGTCCGGATATACGCTTCAGGGCAAAGTTAAGTATCTGGAGCTTCGCACGCCGGTCGCTCAGCGTCCGCGTCCCCGCTGAAAAGCGGAAACCGCTGACCTGTATTTAGGGATTGCTGTCCAGGTAGGTAAGGGTTTTTTGCAGGATTTCGCGAAAGACCGGAGCGGCCACCCGTCCGCCGCTGTAGCCCTTGCCTAAGGCCCGGTTCGGCTTGCGGATGGAAACCAGGATAATCACTCTCGGACGGTCCACAGGGGCTCCGCCGACAAAGGAAGAGACATAATTGGATGTATCATAGCCGCCGGTCGGAAGGGCAATATTAGCAGTTCCGGTTTTTCCAAAGACCTCGATGCCTTCAACGGCCGCCTGGTCTCCCGTTCCTTCTTTGACTACGGCCCGAAGCGGTTCCCGCACCATCCATTCGGCGATTTCCGGCTTGATAATGTATCCGGTTCCGACCAGACTGGGCGTAACATCCGTAATTTGTCCGTCCGGATTGATGACGGCCCGAACCAGATGGGGCTGAACCAGCGTTCCGCCGTTGGCCAGGATGCAGTAGGCCCGGGCCATCTGCAGGGCGGTTACGGAGATTTCGTGTCCGAACGCAATTCGCGTAGGACTGTACCCGCTCCATTGTTTGACCGGGCGAAGAACGCCTGATTCTTCTCCGGCCAGGTCCACGCCTGTCGGCCGGCCGAATCCGAACAGACGCAACCCCTGATACAGTCTTCGCGAGCCGGTTTTGAGGCCGATTTTGGCCATTCCGATGTTGCTCGAATTTAGAATGATTCCCCGTACATTCAGAATGCCGTATCGTTTATTGCCGAATTCATGGATGCCGCCGTATTGCCCCCAGTAGCCGTCTTCGCAATCAAACTTCTCATCCTTGGTAATGGCGCCGCAGTCCAAGGCCACCGCTGCTGCAATCGGTTTGAAAATGCTGCCCGGCTCATACGGGTCGGACAAAGTTCGGTTTTTTAGACGGTCGGCGGGTGTTTTGGAAAACTGGTGGGGGTCAAAGTCCGGCAAGGACACCCAGGCCAGGATGCCGCCGGTCCATGGGTCCATCACCAGCGCAATCCCCGATTCGGCCTGATATTCCCGGATTTGTTTCTGAAGGGCTTCCCGGACGATTTCCTGAATGACCAGGTCGATGGTCAAGACCAGATTGTCTCCGTTTTGAATGGGGGAGCGGCCTTCAGGATAGGCAGCAATGGGCCTTCGAAGAACATCGACTACATAGACATCTTGTCCGCCTCTGCCGGCCAAAACCGCGTCGTATTTCAGTTCAATGCCGGCCAGACCGCGGCCTTCCGCGCCGACAAAACCGACCACATGGGAGCACAGAGAAGCCGCCGGATAGGACCGAACCCAGGCTTCTTCAATCCCGATGCCGGGCAGCCGCGCCCGCAGGACGGCCTGCTGCTGGTCCGAGGGAATGTCTTTGGCCAGGCGAAGAAAGCCCGGATTTTTGGCCTCCAGAATTTGTTTGGAGATTTCATACCCCGGGACATTCAGGATGGGCTGAAGTGTGTCAGCCGTTAGTTTGTACTGTTCGTCCTGCAGCAGCCGGCGGGGTTCGGCAAACACATTGTAAATCATCGTACTGGCCGCCAGGATTCTTCCCTTGCAGTCCGTAATGAGTCCCCGTTGCGGGGATTGGCGAACCACCGCATAACGCTGCGTGCGGCTGGTCTGTTCGAAATGGTCTTTCTGGCGAAACTGAAGGTCCCAAAGGCGAGCCCCTAAGCCGCTGAAGCCCGCCAGCAGAAAAAAACTTAAGAGTCCGATGCCGGACCACAGTCGGATGGAGCCGGAAGCGGGCTGGTTCATGAGGAGCTCTCCTGCAGATGGGGAAGGACCTGCTGAGGCTGGAGGAGTTTTTCCAGTTCCACCTGTTTTTTCCACAGCTGCCGCCGCAGCTGTTCCTGAACAATCTGGGCCTGACGGGCCCGGTGAAAAAGCCGCGAAGCGCTGATTCGCAGATGGGTGGTTGCAATCAGAGCGGCTGTCAGGGAAAAAATCACAAACCTCAAACGGGCCCGGGAAATCATAAATCTTATCATCGAACAGGGATTTTCAGACGAGTGCCGGCCTGCAGATTATCCGGGTCGGGTATCTGGGCCTGGTTGATCTGGACGATTTCCTGATATCGTTTTCCGTCTCCCAGATATTTCTGGGCGATGTCCCAGAGCCGATCCCCCGGCTGCACGACATAGTCCGTGTAGCGGGGTTTGCTTCGATCGGAGGCCGCCGGTTCGAGAGCATTTTTGTATTTGTCCAGAAGGACTCTTTCTGGACGGGGGGCTGAGGCCTGAGTGGAACCGGCAGCGGCTTTTTCAAGCGGGGGGATAACCAGTTTATCCCCGATACGGATGGAATCCGGTGAGGTCAGCAGGTTCCGATTGGCCTCGTAGAGTCGCTGGATGGCGGCCCGTGTGTTTCCGGTTTCCTTTCCATAATAACGAGCTGCGATGGAGGCCAGCGTATCTCCTTTTTGAACGGTATGAACTTGTCCGGCCGGGGCCGAAGGGGCAGCGGGCACAGCGGGGGTATTCGGAGTGGCGGCGGGCGCAGCCGGTTGAGGCTGCACAGCCGGTCCCGGTGTGGCTGGAGCCGCCGACGGACCGGCCGGAGCCGGTTCAATCAGCCGGATATCCGCAGGAGGCTGGGTTTGACGCAGCGGTGCAGGTTCCAGTTCCCGCGCGGCCTGCTCGACGGCCTGCTCGATGAGAATTGAACGGCTGGAAGGCACCTGAACGGCTGTTTCAATTACGGGTTTGTCGGCTTTGAAAAACCCACCGGGGCCGTTGATGAGAAACGCGATGATTACAATAAATAAGAAACTGATCAGCAGTCCGATTTTCCCGTCTGAAGTCATGTTCTCACCTCTTGCTTGGCCTGTATGTTAGATTCGCTGGGCAATTCTCAGTTTGGCGCTTCGAGAGCGGGGATTTACTCTCCGTTCTTCTTCGTCTGCCGTGATGGGCTTGGGCGTCAGAATCTGATAAATCCCATCCATTTTGTTTTTTCGAAAATCGTTTTTCACCAGTCTGTCTTCTAAACTGTGAAAACTGATAATGGCCAAAAAGCCGCCGATTTTCAAGAGATTTGGAGCCGACTCCAACAGCTTTTCCAGACACTCCAGTTCCCGGTTGACGGCAATCCGAAGGGCCTGAAAGGTTCGCGTCGCCGGATGCAGCCGACGCAGGCCACGCCGCTCGGGTCTTGTAATCGCTTTTTGAACAATCCGGGCCAGCTGCCCGGTTGTTGTAATCGGTTGGCGGTCTCGGGCCTGAACAATGCAGCGGGCGATTTTCCGCGAAGCCCGTTCCTGTCCATAGCGATAGATTAAATCCGCCAGTGCTTTTTCATCCAGTCGATTGACCAGGTCTGCCGCCGTTGCCGTCAGTCGGTCATCCAGCCGCATATCCAGCGGCATATCGGTCTGAAAACTCAGCCCGCGTTCTTCGTCTTCAATTTGGGCGGAGCAAAATCCCAGATCCGCCAAAATCAAATCCGCCTGCGAAAGCCCGTGCTCTCTCATCACCTCCGGCAGGTTGGCGAAGTTTTCCCGAACGAGCACAACATTGCAGAACAGGTCTTTTGTGAAAGATTGGGCCCTTTGGATACATTTCGGATCTACATCCAGACCAAGAATCATCCCCTCAGGGCCCAGTTGGGCACCGAACAGCCGGCTATGGCCTCCGTAACCAATGGTTGCATCCACAACCCGCCCGTCCCTGGGCAGCCGGATTCGCTCGGCTAATGCTTTCCAAAGAACCGGAATATGACCGGGCGAATCGTCCTCCGTGAGACTCGCCCAGCCGTTCTGCGTCATCTCAATACCCTTCCGTTGGTATTGGTCAATGAGCCGCCGCCGCAGCGGCCTGTTCGAGCAAGTGCTCCATTTGTTCGGAAAACCCGATTTTTTCGAAAAGAGCACTTTTCTTTTTCAGGCTTTCCAGCTGCCTTTCCAGATAATTCAGGCTGCTGAGGATTTGCTCATCCAGCGGATGGCTTCCCTGGAGCACCTTCTGAATCAGCTGAACAGCTTGAGCGGCTTTCATAATTTATTCCTCCGTGGGTTGCAGGTTTTCCTCTTCGGGGTAAGCGGCTTCCTGGGCCTGCTTCTGGAGCAGCGATTTTCGGGCCCGCATCAGGTGTTTTTCAAACCCGGCGGCCTTTTCGGCTACAAACCGGTCCCACTCGTTCGTGTTCCAGATTTCAATATGGTCTCGCACACCCAGCAGCGTTAGTTTATTTCCGAGGTTGGCCCGTTTTTTCAGTTTTTCCGGAATCAGAAGCCGTCCTTGTTTATCAAACTCCACAATGCTCGAGAATGCAAAATGGATGCGTTCAATCATCACAAAGTCATCATCCGGGATATTGTTATCAGCCGCCAATTCGGCCAGTACCTGCTGATAGCATTTCTCCGGATACAGACACAGAATCCCGTCAATGCTCAGTGCCAGAATCCAGTCGCTGCCGTATTTTGCGGCATCCACCTTGCTTCGCAGCTTGGCGGGGATGAAAAGACGGTTCTTTTCATCGATCATATGCTCGGATTCGCCTGTTAGCATAAGCATGGGAATCTTTGCTATTTCTCCCTACTTTTCTTTACTTTTATGGGGGACAATACCACATTATTATTTTCGTGTCAAAGCCAAATTTTCTTAAAACAAACAAAAAAGTTTTTTCGTTTTCTCGAAAATCCTTTAGAAAAATAAATGGACAATCAATATATAGTGGCATAGAAAACAAACAAAACATTATATAGTGTTGGTCTCTCGGGCCCCTCAAAGTCGTTCTATACAAAAAATTTCGCGGCATCTTCCCACTTTTTCCCACAAGAAATCACAAATCAAGACAGAATAAATCCTGTAATGTCGCAGGACTTTCAAAAAACATTGCGGTTTTCTTGCAATAAAAATAAGGTTTGATTTCGTATATGAAGGGGAATTTTGAGGGAAATAACCAAAAATGAGGATTTTTTCTGGAAGAAGCAGAATCCTGACGGCCGGAAGGATTTTTTTTGTCCCCATTCTGAGCGTTGCCTGGGGCTGTAAAAGTCCGTCCGACTATCGTCAAAAGGCGGATGAAGTTTCTTATAAGATCATTGAACAGAAGCAGTTAGAGTCGATTGGCCGGACGGAGCCTTTTACGGTAGAACGACCGAGCGATTTGTTCCGACGGCGTCTGATAGAGATTCAGGCGCTGCCGGTTTCCAGTCCGGCCTCGCTCGGAACTGACCAGACCGAACCGCTTGCCCACTGGCCTGAAAAGAATTATCCGTTTGAAAAACCGAAGACGGGGACCTGGGCGGCGGAGCCGAATCAGGTGATTACTCTTTCGCTGATGGACGCGCTGCAAATTGGAGCCGCCAACAACTTTGACTATCAATCCAGAAAAGAAGCCATTTTTTCGGCGGCCCTGGATTTAGACCTGGCCCGCAACGAATTTCGAACGCTGTTTGCCGGAGCGGCCAAGAGTTATTATGAAGAAAATCGTGCCGGCCTGTCTCCGCAAAGAGGATTTGTCCACAGCGGCAGTCTGAGTGCGTCTCAGAAGCTCACCAGCGGGACGGAGCTGCGGGCGGGGATGGCTGCCGACCTGGTCAATCTCTTAACACTCGGCGGGGCTTCTTCGCTGGGCCTGACGGCCGATGCGAGCATTTCTGTTCCCCTTCTTCGCGGGTCCGGTCCTCATATTGCGGCCGAACCCCTTCTGCAGGCCGAACGCCGCGTGATGTATGCCATCTGGCAGTTCGAACGCTATAAAAGCGAGTTTGCCGTGACCATCGCGGCGGAATATCTGGGCGTTCTTCGCCAGTTTGACCAGGTGCGCAACAGCCGGGAAAACTACATCAGTGCGATGGCGTCCGCCCGCCAGTCTCGGCGTCTGGCCGATGCCGGACGGCTGCCCGAGATTCAGGTGGACCAGGCGGTGCAGCGGGAACTGAGCGCCCGAGCTCAATGGATTGGGGCTGTGGAATCTTACAAGCAGCGTCTGGACTCCTTTAAGATTCGGCTCGGACTGCCGCCCGATGCCCAGATTGAGCTGGATCGGAAAGATTTGGAACAGCTGCAGGTTTATAAGAATTATTTTGTCTATTCGGATTCGTCCGAGCAGAAAAGGGGCAGAGACCAGAGTTTTCCGGCGGCCGACGTCCCGATCGAACCCCCGCCTCCGTCGGGGGAGGATGCAGGCCCCTTTGAACTGCCGGAGAAAGTCGCCGTCAAGACCGCTTTCGAAAAGCGCCCGGATTTGTGGGTGGTTCAGGGCCAGGTCTATGATGCCCAGCGGGATGTTATCGTAAAAGCCGACCGCCTGAAGGCGGAACTGACATTCCTGGGAACAGCCGGCTGGGGAAGCGGACGTTCGCTGGGGTCCGCCGGAATGGACGATGCACGGCTTGAATGGGACCGCGGCCGCTATACAGCTCTGCTGAATCTGAATCTTCCGTTGGAACGCACGGCCGAACGGAATGCCTATCGCAAGAGCTATCTGGCTCTCGAAGAAGCCGTTCGCAGTCTTCAACAGACGGAGGATTCGATCAAATTGTCCATCCGAAATCAGCTTCGTACGCTGCTGGAATCGCGGGAACAGGTCAAAATTCAGGCCAAGGCGGTGACTGTTGCGGAAAAACGCCAGAAAAGCACCAAGATGTTCCTGGATGCCGGACGTGCTCAAATTCGTGATTTGCTGGATGCACAGGATGCCCTGCTGAGCGCCCAGAATCAGCTGACTGCCTCGATTATCAATTATCGGCTGGCTGAACTGAACCTGCAGCGGGATATGGGGGTTCTGCAAGTGGATGAAAACGGTTTATGGAAGGAGATTGCTCCGGAGGTTTTGTATGACAGACAATCGGATTCCCAAACCCGCTAAAAAACTGCAGACGATTCTTTTGACCGGCCTGGCGGTTTTGCTGCTGCTGGCCGGCGGCCTCTATTTCCTGACATCCCGTTCGGAGGCCTCCCAGGCGATGGCGGTCTTTCCCGTCCAGCGGGGGCCGCTGACCATCAGTGTACTCCAGTCCGGAACCATCAAAGCCAAAGACCAGATTATCATCAAGAATGAAGTGGAAGGGCGGACTTCGATTATCTATCTGATTGAAGAGGGCACACGGGTCAAGGCGGGGGATTTGCTGGTCGAACTGGATGCCAGTTCGCTGCTGGATGCCAAGATTGACCAGGAAATCCGCGTGCAGAACGCCGAGGCCTCTTTCATCAACGCCAAGGAAAATCTGGAGGTGGTCCGCAATCAGGCCGAAAGCGACAAGGATGCCGCCTTGTTGACCCTCGAGTTCGCCCGCGAAGACCTCAAACAGTACAAAGAAGGCGAATATCCCAATCTGCTTCGCGATGCGGAGGCCCGAATCAAACTGGCCGAAGAGGAGCTGGAGCGGGCGCAGGATACGCTGGCCTGGTCCCAGAAGCTTTGGGAGGAAAAGTACATTTCAGAAAATGAACTCAAGGCCGACCAGTTGGCTGTGACCCGCCGTCGGCTGGATTTGGACCTGGCGATCAACAGTCTGAATCTGCTTCAGAACTTTACCTATCTGCGGAAGGTCAAACAGCTGGAAAGCGATATTCGCCAGGCCGAGATGGCCTATGAACGAACCGTTCGCAAGGCCAATGCGGCAGTGGTGCAGGCGGAGGCCGAACTGAAAGCCCGACAGGCGGAATATAATCAGCAGAACGACCGTTTGGCGAAATTAGAAGACCAGTTGAAGAAGACCAAGCTCTACGCTCCCGCGGATGGTTTGGTGATTTATGCAACCAGTGCCCAGCGGGGCGGTTTCCGCGGCGGGCAGGAGCCGCTGATGGAGGGCCAGGAAGTGCGCGAACGGCAGGAATTGATTTATCTGCCGCTGGGGTTTTCGGCGATTGCGGAGGTGATGGTTCACGAAGCCAGCCTCAAAAAAGTGCATCCAGGACTGCCGGTGGTTGTTACAGTTGATGCGCTGCCGGGGCGGCGGTTTATGGGCAAAGTTGATTTTATCGCTCCGCTGCCCGATGCGCAAAGCATGTGGATGAATCCGGATCTGAAGGTCTATAACACCCAAATCTCTATTGAAGGGGAGGAGCCGGCTTTGCGGACGGGAATGAGCTGCCGTGTGGAAATCATTGTGGCTCATTATGAAGATGCGCTGTACGTGCCAGTGCAGTCGGTGCTCCAGATAGACGGCCAGCCGACGGTGTATGTGGTCAATGGTCCCGCCATCGAACGCCGTGCGGTAAAGGTAGGGCTGGATAACAATCGGATGATTCATATCCTCGAAGGCCTTCAAGGGGGCGAAAAAGTGCTGCTGAATCCGCCGCTCAAAGAGGCGGAAACGCCGGCGGGGGTGAGCCAGCCGGGCGGACAAGTTTCCGAAGAGATTCGCCAGCGTCTGGACAATGTGGTCCGGCCGGAGGCGGGGGAAGTAAGGACTTCTCCGGACAGTTCGGAAAACGGGGGGACTCGCCGACGCAGCAGACCGGACGGTTCGGAGGCCTCGCCTTCGCCGGAGTCGATGCGACGCCGATTGGAGAATCTGACTCCGGAACAGCGGGAGCAGATGCGGCGCCGGTTTGAAAACATGACGCCGGAACAGCGGGAGGAAATGCGCCGGCGGTTCGAGCAGAGCAGACCGCAGGACGGTTCCTCGGCCGAGCAAAACCGTTCTTCGCAGCATCCGCAAACGGGCTCGTCTGGAGAAGGGCGGCCATGAGCTCGGGGATGTCCAGCCCAACCGGCAATTTCGAAATTATCCGGCTGACGGACGCCTGGAAGATTTACAAAATGGGCCGTCAGGAGGTCCACGCGCTGGCGGGCGTCAATGCCTCCTTTGCCAAGGGCAGTTTTTGGGCCATTATGGGCCCCAGCGGCTCCGGCAAAAGCACCATGATGAATATTCTGGGCTGCCTGGATCGGCTCACAAAGGGGCGATATTTCTTTGACGGACAGGATATCAGCACGTTCAGCGATGATGAACTCAGCGACCTGCGGCTGCGGAGGGTCGGTTTTATCTTTCAGAGTTTTAATCTGATTCCGCAGCTGACGGTTCAGAAGAATATCGAACTGCCGCTGTATTATCTCGGCTGGGACGCCCGCCGCAGCAGCGAACGGGCACGGTATCTGGCCGAGCAGGTGGGGCTGGCCGAACGGCTGAATCATCGCCCGACCGAATTGTCCGGCGGGCAGATGCAGCGGGTGGCCATTGCACGGGCCCTGGCCAATGATCCGCAGGTGATTTTCGCCGACGAACCCACAGGAAACCTGGATACGAAAACCGGACTGCAGATTCTGAATTTGCTGCAGAAATTCAATGAAAACGGCAAAACCATTATTATGGTGACCCACGAGCCCGATATTGCGGCCTTCGCCCAGTATCAGATGCATATGCGGGACGGTCAGATTGAACGAATCGACGGAGGAAACAAATGAGACAGACCCGTTTGATTCGCAATATTGCGCTGGGGATTGAGAATCTGCTGCTCCACAAGCTCCGGTCGTTTTTGACGATGCTGGGGATTGTTTTCGGCGTCGGCAGTGTTGTGGCCATGCTGTCGGTGGGGGAAGGGGCCAGCAAGGAAGCGCTGGAGCAGATTCGGAAACTCGGCAGCAATAATATCATTATTTCTTCCGTCAAGGCCGTGGAAGACGAATCCATGACCAATACCCGCATTTTTATGAGTGTGTACGGCCTGACCTATGAGGATTACCGGCGGATTTCGGAAAGCTTCAAAAATGTTCAAAAAACGGCTCCGGCGAAAATCATTCGCAAGGAGTCTCGATTGGGAGAGCGGTCGCTTGAGCTGCGGGTTGTAGGAACGACGCCGGCCTGGTTTGAACTGGTTCCCCGCGATATTATTGCCGGACGGATTTTAACGAATGCCGATGTGGAAAAACAGGCGCCGGTGGCTGTACTGACGGAGTATGGAGCTCGCCGGCTTTTGGCGGCGGAGCATACAATCGGTCAGACCCTGCGTATCGGGGGAGATTCCTTTCTGATCGTTGGAATTGTCCGAAGCGAGAGCGGACAGGCGGGAAATATTCAGATTCCGGACCAGGAAGTGGACGCCTATATTCCAATCGAGGTTGCCCGCCGCTATTTCGGCGACATTCAGACGCGTGTGGCGGCCGGAACGCGGGAACGGGAAAAGGTGGAACTCCATCAGGTGATTCTGCAAATCGACTCATCCGACCATGTGGAACCTACGGCGGCGGCGATTGAGCAGATGCTCAAACGCTTTCATAAAAAGAAGGATTATACCATCAGTGTCCCTCTGGCCCTGCTCAAACAGGCGGAGGCAACCAAACGCAGGTTTAATATTGTGTTGGGGTCTATCGCGGGCATCAGTCTGCTGGTGGGCGGCATCGGAATTATGAATATTATGCTCGCCTCGGTCACCGAACGCACCCGCGAAATCGGGATTCGGCGTGCCATCGGGGCCAAGCGCAGGCAGATTATTTTCCAATTTCTCATTGAAACGGTGGTCCTGTCCACAACCGGCGGGATTATCGGTCTGGGGGTAGGAATTTTTATTCCCTTTGTGATTACAATAGTCAGCGGAATGGCTACGGTTCTGACTTTGTGGGGAATCCTGCTTCCGCTGCTGATCAGCATGCTGATTGGGATTTTGTTCGGCCTGTATCCGGCAATTCACGCCGCCCAGGTGGACCCCATCGTGGCCCTTCGGCATGAATAGAATCAGCAGAAAGGTTTCTTCGAATGGAATGGAAATACCGGCAGAAAATTTTGTTCATCGGAGACAGCATCACAGATGCCCTGCGGCGGGAGAAGGCGTATGCGCCGCTGGGCTGCGGTTATGTTCATTTTGCCGGCTGTTTCTTACAGGCCCGGCTTCCTGAGCTGGATTTGCAAATTGAAAATCGCGGCATCAGCGGGGATACGACCCGGGAACTTCTGGCTCGGTGGAAAGAGGACTGTCTGGACCTTCGGCCCGATGTAGTGAGCATCCTGGTCGGCATCAATGATTTGTGGCGGGGGTACAAACCGGTGCTTGAGCCGCAAAAAACCTCTGTTGTGCCGGAGGAGTACGAGAACAACCTTCGTCAGATGCTTTCCGAGGTTCAGCGGCTCGGCAGCCGTCTGATTCTGATGGAGCCGTTTTATTTCTGCAGCGACCCGGCTGATCCGATGCTTGCGGACCTGCGGGCGTACCTGGATGTGGTGCATACGCTGGCGGCGGAGTTTTCGGCCGTACTGGTCCCCCTGCAACAGGAATATGAAAAACTGAAACACCGTGTGCCCGAAGAAAAATGGGCCGATGATCGCGTGCATCCCTATCCCTGGGCGCATGCCTGGATCGCCGATCAGTGGCTGTCGGCCGTCGATGGAGCGTAAACCCCGTCGGCGCTTCTGAGATGTGTCGCTTGGTTTTAAAACGTCCCGAGCATGATCGATTCAATCAGAGCAGCCATCTTCTCCGGGTCTTCCTTCAATCGAAGATAGGAATGATTTGTGTTGCCGCCTTCTACCCACTGATTGTCTCCGTTGTCCTCCACGCGGCAATATCCGCCCCGGATTTGGTCCCAGTAAAGCCCGACCCCTCCTCGCACGGCGTACAGCACGGCGGTCTGGTCAAACGAGGCATTATCGATAATTCGTCCCTGGTAGGGCTGCTTCCAGGGGGCATGTTGACAAAAATGCAGAAACCCGACGTATAACGGAGTGTTTTTGTCGATCTCATTAAAGACTTCGCCAGTGGGAATCGCCGCGCCGATCTCAAAACCGCTGAAGACCACCGGCATCTCCAGATTCTCCAGGACAAACCGGGTCACCCCCGGCATGTTGCCGCTGAAATTCCATTCTCCCTTTCCGCCGGGGAAATGGCCGCCCATAATGACGGTCTTGCCGACTTTTTTGGCGAGCAGTTTTTTGCCGCTCAGGTTGGAAATTGAATCCGGCGGGGACTCGATCAGCCGCTTGATGTTCAGCAGCGGCCCGACGGTAACCAGCGTGACGGCCCCGTCTTTTTGCTTGGAGAGGATTTGACGGTATAACGTGGTGGCATCCGGAGCGCTCTCGTTAGTCAGTTTATGTTCAAACCGTTCGGCGATCGGCACGGTGTACTTCTTTGGGTCATCGTAAACCGGATCTTTACGGACGCCGATCGGGATATCCGGATGTCCGTAGAACCGGTTGACCGCATCGATGGCCGGGACGGCGGAGCGTTCGTGCGACCAGCTCATCACGGCCAGCAGTTCACACTCGCCCCGGCTGACGAAATGGTGGAGCATGGCCAGGGCGCCCAGGTCGTCGGCGTCATCTCCGATGTCTGTGTCAAAAATAATTTTTACGGGAGCGTTTTTTTGTGCGGGGGAGCAGCCGCACAGAAATCCCGCCAGCGCCAGCAGAAGCAATCCGTATCTCATTTTCATTCTTCTCCTTATTTTTGAAAATTGCCTGTTTATCACAGGGATCTTCGTTCCGCCTGGAATTTATTTTTTAATTCATTCAGAATCGCCTGTTCAAACGCATCGACCTGCTCGTGCCGCAGCGTGCCGTCGTCGTCCCGAAATCGAAGCGAGACCGTCAGACTCTTTTTGCCGGCGGGAATCGGTTTGCCTCGATAGAGCCCGCCGAAACGGATTGCCTCCAGTTCTTCCGGAGCAGCCGAACGAACGGCCTGTTCTATTTCCGCCCATCGAACGGGTTCGTCGAGAATCAGAGACAGGTCCCGCCGAATAGCGGGGAATCGCGGTAGTGGTTTCGCGGACGGCTTGGCGTTAGCGGCCAGGTCTATCAGGGTTTCCAGGTCCAGCTCCGCCGCACAAACCATCCCTTTGTCCAAATCCAGACGCCGGGCGATGGTCTCTTCCACCGCACCGACAAAGCCGACGGGGCGGTCGCCGATGAAAATTTCTGTGCCGCCCTGTGCCCATTTTGCACCAGCGGGCTGGAAACGGGCTTCCCGGTAGGTCAGCCGCTCCAGAAGTCCTTCCAGAACTCCGCGCATCTCCTGGAACTCCATGTCGGCGGCCAGAGCAACCTTCGCCTTTTCCAAAGGAAGAACCTGATTTTTATTGGAAGGCAAAAATGTATCTGCGATTTCATACAGCCGACAGGGAATATTGCCTGCATGGTAGTTGGTCTGCATCGTATTCAGAAGCGAGCCGATGAGGGTTTGGCGAAGCAGATTGGTGTTTTTGCGGGACACATCGCTGACTGCCAGATGCTCCGACGCCGGTGCGGGGGAGAACCACTCGGCGGTTTGTTTGTCAATGAAGGTAATGTTGATGGTTTCGAAAAATCCGCAGCCGTTCAGATATGTGCGGATTTTCTGGCAGACCTTTTCCCGTGCATCCATCGGCATGGCGGTGATTCGAATCTTATTTTCAACCGGCACCTTCTCATACCCCCAGCAACGGGCTGCTTCTTCGATGAGGTCGGCCTCCCGGCTCAGGTCGTGCCGCCAGCTCGGCGGGGTGCAGACAATCACATCGCTGTTTTCCCGCTGAGGATTCAGCCCCAGGCTGGAGAAAATCGCAAGCACGTTTTCGACGGGAATGTTTATCCCCAAAAGGTGTTTGAGCCGTGACAGACGCATCCGTACCGGCGAAGCGGCCGTTTTTTTCGGATAGCAGTCCACAACCCCCCTGGCAATTTGCCCGCCGGCAACCTGGACAATCAGCTGGGCGCATCGTCGGGAGGCCCAATCGATGTTTTCCGTGTCCACCTGCCGCTCAAATCGGAAGGAGGCCTCCGAAGGCAATCCGAGCCGTCGGGATGTACGGCGGATGCTCACCGGTGCAAACGAGGCCTCTTCCAGCAGAATCGTTGTGGTCTGCTCCGTTACTTCGGTTTCCAGCCCGCCCATCACGCCTCCGATTGCCACCGGTCTTTCCGCATCAGCAATCACGAGCATCCAGTCCTGCAGCTGACAATCCGTGCCGTCAATGCTGGTGAGCCGCTCTCCGGGGAGGGCTTTGCGAACAATGATTTTTCTGCCGCGGATTTTGTCATAATCAAAGGCATGGGGCGGCTGGCCGTGCTCGAGCATTGCGTAGTTCGTGGCATCCACGACGTTGTTGACGCTTCGCATCCCGGCGGCCTGAAGGCGGCGAACCATCCAGTCCGGAGATGGTCCCACTTTAACCCCCGTGATAATCCGGGCGGTATAGCGGGGGCATAACTGCGGCTCTTCGATTTGCACACTCACCCACTTTTGAACGGGAATATCGGATTCCTGAATCGATATGTCCGGCACCCGCAGGGGTTTTCCATACGCGGCGGCCAGTTCTCTGGCAATTCCAATGTGGCTCAGACAGTCTCCGCGATTGCTTGTGATTTCTACGTCGATGACAGTGTCGGCTTCCATTTTTTCGATGCTTTCGGTCGGAAACCCCAAGTCGCTCAGCCGTTTGGCGATTTCTTCCGGGCAAACACCTTTCAGCTCAACGTACTCCTGAAGCCATTCCAGTGAGATTTTCATTCTGTTTCTCGTTTCCAGGGCTTTTTTCGTTTTTTGTTCCGGTCATCAAAACACGTACAATAGCGAGATTGGCTCCTGCTGTCAATAAAGCCCGGGGGATTCCGGAAAGAAACCCCCGGGTTTGAAATCGATGCAAGTCTTTTTTATGCAAGGAGATAGGTGCGTTTGAGTTGGGAGTTGCTGAAAAATGTCCTATAAAATATCTTGATTTAGAAACTTCGCCTTATTAAAATCCTGTTTTGGAGGCGTGAGGAAAACTGTTGCGGGGAAGAGGCCTATCAGTTTTCTCACCCATTGTTTTTTTGGAACGCCCGTCTGGAAAGAGGTTTTGGAACGTGTGGTTTCAGGTGGGCGGGGTAATTCATGACCAGTGCCAACGAAACCAATCGCGCACAGGGACGTGCCGACAGGGTGAAACTCTGTTCTGACAATGCGCCGAAGCTCCGAAAAGGCGGCTGTCTGATGAGGGAGGAAAAGACGGCTCTGATCGGGCAGTCCCAGGCCTTTCAGACGATTTTAGAGACCATCCGTTCCGTAGCAGCACGGCGGTGCTGTATCACCATTACGGGGGAAACGGGGACCGGCAAGGAGATGGTCGCCCGCAAAATCCACGAATTTTCGGACCGCTCGGACAAGGTCTTTATTCCGGTGGACTGTACCACCCTGACGGGACAACTTTTCGAAAGCCAGCTGTTCGGTCATGTACGCGGCAGTTTTACCGGTGCCGTTGAAAACACGCTCGGATTTTTCCGTGCCGCCGACGGCGGGACAATTTTTTTGGATGAAATCAGCGAAATTCCCCTCGAACTTCAGGCCAAACTGCTGCGGGTGCTTCAGGAAGGCACCGTCACGCCGCTGGGGTCCACGCAGTCCTACAAGATTGATGTGCGGGTGATTTGTGCAACCAACCGCGATTTGCGGCAGATGGTGGAGAAAAACCAGTTCCGGGCGGACCTGTTTTATCGGCTGAATGTGATTAACCTGCAGATTCCGCCCCTGCGGCAGCGGCCGGAGGATATTCTGCCTTTGGCCAACTATTTTCTGGAGAATTTGAGCCGTTTTTATGGAGAGCCGCTCAAAAAGCTCTCTTCGGAAGCGGAGCATCTCCTGCTTTGCTATCGTTGGCCGGGCAATGTCCGGGAATTGTCCAACGCCATGGAACGGGCCTATGTCCTTAGCCGCGGGATGGTCATTGAGCCCTCGGTCCTGCCGCCGGAGATTTTCATGAGCGGTTCCTCCCGTACCGATTCGCCCCTGCCGACGCTGGATGAGGCCAATCAGCGGCTGGTTCAGGAAGCGCTTCGCATCACCAAAGGACGCAAAATGGAAGCTGCCAAGATTCTCGGCATCGAACGACGGCGTCTCAATCGGCTCCTCGAAAAGATGAATATTGAGCCCGCCCAGTTCAAAGACCACTGACGAATAGCGCCATTAAAGAGTCTGTATGTCTTCTTTTTTGTGTTTTTTCCTTTTTTAAGGAAAATAGCATTGACAGGGGGGTGATTGCCCTTATAATATCTCGCTTTCTGAGAAAATGACGGGAGTAGAATTGATATGAAAAGTTTTTTGGCAAAAAAAGGCCAAGTCGAGCGGAAATGGTGGCTTGTGGATGCGGAAAACAAGGTGCTCGGACGCTTGGCCTCGAAAGTGGCGATGATTCTGATGGGCAAAACCAAGCCCATTTATACTCCTCATGTTGATACAGGGGATTATGTAATCGTCGTGAATGCGGAAAAGATTCGGCTGACCGGACGGAAACCCCAAACCAAGACGTACACAACGTTTAGTCTTTATCCGGGCGGCCAGAAAATTATTCCGTTTTCGAGGATGATTCAGCGGCATCCGGAGCGGGTGATTCAGAAAGCCGTTCAGCGTATGCTGCCGAAAAATCCTCTCAGCGAGCATATGTTAAAGAAGTTAAAGGTTTACAAAGGGCCGCATCACGAGCATGCGGCTCAAAAACCGGTCAAATTAGAATTGTAACCGCGATTCAGGCAGACCTATGGCTGAAAACGAAACGTATCTGATTGATCCGAAGATTCTGGAGAAAAGTGCCTCGGCGCTGACCTCGACGGCCGCGGCGGCTCCTGCCAAGCGCGACGCTGCAGGATTTGTGTGGGGAACGGGACGCCGAAAGACATCCGTTGCGAGGGTTCGCCTCAAACCCGGCAACGGAAAGATTGAGATTAACGGCCGTCCCTTCGAAGAGTATTTTCTGCTCGAGAAGGACCGCGAATCGGTTCGCTCCCCGCTGGCGGCGGTCAACGGCCTCCAGTCGTTTGATGTGATTGTCAACGTCAAAGGTGGCGGAACAACCGGCCAGGCGGATGCCGTCAAACTCGGAATTGCCCGGGCGCTGAAGGATTATGACCCGTCCCTTCTGAAGGTCCTCCGCGACGGCGATTTCCTGACGCGGGACAGCCGAATGGTGGAAAGAAAGAAAGCCGGAAAGCCCGGCGCCAGAAGGAGTTTCCAGTTCTCCAAACGTTGATGGCGTTGTTGTTTCGACTTTTCAAAACCGCCGGAGCGTCAGTTCGGCGGTTTTTTTATGTGGGTTTCTCTGAAGAAACGGACGTATGACACAATTCAGGTTTTGAGTGGGAAAGGGAAACGGAGTTTATATGATTCGTGTTGCGATTATCGGGGCCAGCGGCTACACAGGACTGGAAGCCATTGAGATTCTGCTGCGTCATCCTCAGGTTGAATTGACTTATTTGACCGCGCTGCCGGAGGAGTGCGGGCCGGCGGCGGAGGTCTTCGGTCAGCTCCGAGGGCGGCTGGATATGCCCATCGAGCCCCTGGATATGAACAAACTGACGGAAAAAGCCGAGGCGGTTCTGTGCTGCCTTCCGCATAAGGTCTCGATGGGGTTTGTCCCCAAACTGCTGGCGGCGGGGCTGAAGGTCGTGGATTTCAGCGCCGACTACCGCCTTCGCGATGCGGCCGTGTATGAAAAGTATTATGTTCCTCATACGGATAAGGAAAACCTGGCCCACGCGGTGTACGGGCTTCCGGAGATGAATCGAAAGCAGATTCCCTCCGCTCGGCTCATTGCAAACCCCGGATGTTTTCCGACCGGGGCTCTGCTGGCTTTGCTGCCGGTGCTCCGCGAAGGCCTGATTCTCCCGAAGGGAATCATCGTTAATGCCGTCACGGGGGTTTCCGGCGGCGGGAAAAATCCGAGCCCGGTATTTCATTTTCCGGCGATGAACGAAAATCTGCTGCCGTACGGCGTCGGGACCCATCGCCATATGCCGGAGATGGAGCAGGTCGCCTCCGATGCGGCCGGCAAGCCCGTGGAAATCCTCTTTCAGCCCCATGTCGGACCGTTTGACCGCGGCATCCTCTCTTCGGTGTACGGAGAACCGACAAAGACTGTCTCCTCCGCCCAGCTGCTCGAGCTCTATCGGTCTTTTTATCAGAACGAGCCGTTTGTACAGGTTCTCTCCAAACCGCCGGCGCTCAAACACGTGGCCAAAAGCAACTGCTGCCATCTCTTCCCAACGGTTGTAAAGGGCCGTCTTGTGATTTTCTCGGCCATTGACAACCTGATAAAAGGGGCTTCCGGTCAGGCGATTCAAAATCTCAATCTTTTGTACGGGTTTGAAGAGACCCTCGGACTGAAATAATCTCTATGCCGAGAGGACCGGATGGATGCAGAACAGGCCATGCGGCGGGCGCTGGAGCTGGCGCGGCAGGGACGGGGGCGGGTCGAGCCGAATCCGGCTGTCGGGTGTGTGATTGTCAAAGACGGCCGGCTGATTGGCGAAGGATGGCATCGGGAATTTGGAGGGCCGCATGCCGAAATCGAGGCCCTTCGCGACTGTCGGCGGCGGGGAAATGACCCAAAGGGGGCTGTGGTCTATGTGACCCTCGAGCCCTGCTGCTTTACCGGAAAAACCGGTCCCTGCACGAAAGCCCTTATGGAGGCCGGGGTGGCCGGGGTCGTTGCCGCCATGGAAGACCCGTTCCCGAAGGTCAGCGGCAGGGGATTCGAAGAACTTCGGCAGGCGGGAATTTTTACGGAGGCAGGGCTGTGCCGACAGGAGGCGGAATCGCTCAACGCCCCTTATCTGAAACATATCCGAACCGGTCGACCCTGGGTGATTCTCAAGTGGGCCCAAAGTCTCGATGGGAAACTCGCCCGTCGAAATCCGTCCGAAATGGAACGATGGATTTCCAATGAAGCGTGCCGACGGCATGTGCATCAGCTCCGCAGGATGGTGCAGGGGATTCTGACGGGAATTCAAACCGTCCTGGAGGATAATCCTCACCTGACTGTCCGTTTGGATGAGCCGGTGCCAAGACCGCCGGTCCGCATGGTACTGGACAGCCGATTGCGGATTCCGCTGGATTGCCGGCTTTTGAATGTACAGGAAGCCCCGACGTGGGTATTCACAACACGGGCTTCTCTTCAAGGAGAACCGCAGAAGGTTCTTCGGCTCCAGCAGGCAGGCGTGGAGGTCCTCGAAGCCGAGCAGAAAGAGCAGCGGTGTGATTTGGCAGATGTGCTGGAGCAGGCAGGCAAACGGGGTCTTCAGCAGATTTTGGTGGAAGCCGGGCCGACCCTGCTGACGGCATTTCTCAAACAGAATCTGGCGGATGAAATCTTCATCTATATCGCTCCGGTCTTTCTCGGGCAGGCCGGTATTGCGGATATGTCGGCGGCGCTGGCCTCCCTGGGGCCGCTGGAACTTCGGCAGCCGAGTATTCAGATTTTCGAAGAGAATGTTTTGGTTTCCGCCCGTTTATCGTCCAGATGAATCCGACAAAATCTGCCGGGCTTTTTGACAGTCAAGGGCGATTTGCCGGATCAGGTCTTCCCGCGATTCAAAACGCTGCTGATTGCGCAGCCATTCTACGAAATCCATGGCCAAATATTTCCCGCTTAAGTCCTCGACATTCGATTCGAGCAGGTGGGCTTCCAGCAGAAGGGGATGGTCTGTTACAAACGTCTTGGCCCGTCCGATGCTGAAAGCCGCCGGTCTTCGGGCCGGCTGTCGGCAAACTTCTTCCAGAGAATCCCCCACAGCCACAAAGCCGGCGTACACCCCTTCGGAAGGGATAATCTGATTTTCCGGATGCAGGTTGGCGGTGGGAAAGCCGAGCGTTCTGCCGATGCCGCGTCCGGGGATGGTGGTTCCGACAAGGCGATACGGTCGAGAGAGGATTTGGGCGGCATGAGCCGCCTTCCCGTCTTCGAGAAGCCGGCGGACGGCGGAGCTGGAACAAATGACGCTGCGCTGGTCCTGGTTCAGGTGAACGGTGGTGTAGGGAACCTCAAGCACATCAAAGCCGTGTTTCTCTCCGAGCTGCCGGAGGGTCTGAAGGGTTCCGCTTCGTCCGTAGCCGAATGTAAAATTGGGGCCTTCGACAACAGCCCGGGGAGCAAAAGCAGGCGCAAGAAACCGGCTCACGAAGTCTTTGGGGGACTGATTCAGGAGCGAAAGGGTGTCTCGAATCACAATCAGCACGTCTGCGCCGCACCGCTCCAGCAGAAAAGTCTTCAGCGGAAGGGGGGTCAGGACTCCGGGGCTTTTCTCCGGATGGAGCACAGCAGCCGGATGGGGGTCGAACGTTATCGCAACCAGCGGAGAAGCGGACCGGTCTGCGGCTTGCCGTGCTGTCCGAAGGATGGCCTGATGGCCCCGATGGACCCCGTCAAAGTTGCCGATTGTCAAAACGGCCCCTTTCGGTGCCATCTGTTTTATTTCCGAGTCGGATAGGATTCTCATGTTGTTTACTCGACTTTCATTCGAAGGGTTTGTTGACGAGCATTGTATCGGGTCGAACGGAAGATGACAAGGTGCTGAAATCGCTTGACCCAAAGGGGCTTGTTTGTCATTATGAAAAGGGTTTAAAACGGAAAGGTTGACTTCATGCGGAAAGCGATACAGACGGAACGGGCGCCGAAGGCAATCGGGCCGTATTCGCAGGCGGTTCAGATCGGACAGACTCTGTACATATCGGGGCAGCTGGGCATCGACCCGGCCGCCGGACGGCTCGTGGACGGCGGAACCGCCGAGCAGGCCCGTCAGGCCCTTCTCAATATCCAGGCGATTGTCACGGCGGCCGGTTTTTCCATCCAGGATGTCGTGCAGGTCCAGATTTTTCTTGCAGATATGGCCGATTTCGCCGCTGTCAATGAGGTGTACAAGACCTTTTTCCTGGAGCCGTATCCGGCCCGGGCCGCTGTCCAGGCCGCTGGACTGCCCGCAGGAGCGCGCATTGAAATTCTGGCTGTGGCGCAGAAAACCGCCGGCGTCCCCCTGTAGCGTCCGGGGCTGTCCGCCGCACGTGCCGCCGAACACCCCTAATGCCGAAGAATACTTTTGATTACTGCAGGGCTTTGAGTTTTTCCGTCAGCTGCTCGATGGTCTTGTTTTCCTGGTCCAGCTGCGACTGAAATGTCTGGATAATCGGGTCCTGCTCCAGCGTTCCGCACACGGCGGCAAAATCCTCCGACGCAAACTGCTCCGGGTCGTCAATCCCGTAGCCGATTTGCATGACGGATTCAAATTCCTTTTTGGCGTCTTCGGTCTGGGCCAGCACAATCTGTCGCGAAGCGTTCCGGGTGTTGTCCAGAATCGCCAGCAAATCCTCAATCGTCCACTGACGGACGGCTTTGCCCAGTTCGGCCTCCAGGTTTTCCTTTACCCATGCCCATTCGTATTCGGCATAATTCTTAAACAGAGACTGCAGCCGCACTTCCACCGCCGCAATCGTGTCAATGCGTTCTTCTTCGATGTCGAACAGCAGCGTTTCGAGGAAGGCGGCCGGTGCGATCAGCCCTCCGCAGTCCACCCAGTCCCCTTCGCCCAGATTGACCGAGCCGGTCAATTTATCGCGGAGGTCAATCAGAGAAATAAACTTCTGCGAAGACAGACGGCGTATCAGAACGCGCCCCAGATACTGCTGAAGCGCCCAGCGATACAGATCCAGACCCCGCTGAGGCATGCAGATTTTCAGCCCCTGATGCCGGACAGACTCGGCTCCGGCCGGATTGCGGCTGAGCAGGTCGGTGAGCAGCTGAATGCCCCGCTTGAGCTTGCGGGCAATGTACGGAGTCATCACATCGCTGATGACGGCATCGAGTTTAGCCGGGGTTTTCCGTACATCACGCTGACGCCATTTTATCTGGTCACGGATGAGCCCGATGTTTGCCAGGTTCTGTCCCGGATACAGCACGTTTTCGCCCGGATGTTCAATAATGTAGGAAAAGGGCAGGTCGGAGGTGTCGAAGTGTTCGTTGTGCCGTCCGAGAACAATGGAAAAGGCGCCGATTCGTGCCGGCCAGGCAAGAAAAGCCCCGGAACCGGTTTTTACGCCGCGTTCAAAGATGCCCTGCTGATTCGGGCCGAGCCGGTACATATGGTTGGCCTGGTTGGTGCCGCTGCCGGCATTGAAGAAACTGCACAGACCTGCGATGAGCAGGGTGGATTTGTGCTGGCTGACCGTGAACGGCCCGGCGAACATCGAGTAAGCCTGGCCCTGACCCATCGAGCAGTTGGCGAAAAAGACGGAATCCTGAGCCGTAAAGGAGCGGGACAGCTCCGTGCCCTGACCGACAAAGCACCGCCGCAAAATCACGAAGTTCCGCACGCGGCTGCCTTCGCAAAGAATAAAGTCGTTGGCAATCACACCCGGACCGACGTGTGTCGGGTCCGACGGGTCGCTTCGAATGGTTCCGTTTTCCAGCAGAACCGCCCCCTCTATCTGGGCCGACGGTCCCACGCAGACATCGTGAAGGACTCCGCAGTGAAGAATCCGGGCATTTTTGCGAATCCAGCCGCAGGGACTTTTGGTTTCCTCTACCGCATCCTCAATCAGGTGTTTCAGACGCTCCATCAGCAGCGGACGATGCCGGTAAAACGCCAGAAGATACGCCAGCTGACTGCTGAGCCGCTCAAACAGCAGGATGGCGCGTCGGCCGTTTTCGTTCACCACACAGGCCGGCGTGCCGTTGCCGAAGGTGCTTTGTCCGCTGCACTGAAGACAGGCGACATCTTCTATCCAGACCCCGTCTTCAATCACATAATTGGCCAGAATATCCCGAACGCCGCTGATGCGGACGTTGCTGCCGATGGTCACATTGTAAAGAGTCAAATGATAGAGTCCGACAGGGCGGGGAATGCCGGTGTCCTCTTTCGAGACTGCTTCGAAAGCCCCGAGACGGACTGGGCCGGAAAAATGAACATGGTGAACAAAAGCAGGATGAAATCCATCCAGAACCTCTACTTGACGCCAGTTCAGGGCCGTGCAGCCCTGAGCGGTGAGGACCTCAATTTCTTTCTCCTGCAGGGGTCTGTATGGACTCGGCTGGCTCATAAAATTTTATCCCATCTTAAAGGTTGCCTTTTTGTTCCTGTCGGGCAGGATTGTAGCGGCTGTTTCGCCGGCTGGCAATGGAAAAAGGGAATTGAACCACAGATTGCGCAGATTACACAGAATATTTATTTAACCACGGATGGACACGGATTGGGGAAATGAAGAATCACGAATTAAGAATGAAGAAAAAGCGGCCAGCGGCCGGAAACCAGCTTTCAGCAACCAGAGTCAGGAAAAATCCGGGGCACGAAATTCGAAAACCGACCGTCAGAAATTTTTTGACAGGATGGATTTTTTGTAAAAATGCTGACAGAATTTTTTGTTCTCAGGAGATTTTTAGAATCTATAAACGAAGATTTGATTGTAGGGAAGGGGTGATCTTATGTTCGGCTTCTTCTGGGATGACGAGGAGGAAGAATCGAAGGACCATGAAGATTGGGGGCCGGAGGATTGGGAAGAGTATTTCAGTGTGGCCGAAGACCGGTCAGAGGAAGAAATCGGGGGGGATGAGCCGGATTTAGAGGACGAATTGTCCGAGGAAGACTTTTCGTAAATCAGTTTCCTTATTCCGCATCCCTGGGCGAGGTTAAATGCATCGCTTCGGGACTTTGCCGGAAGAGGCGGAAAGATTGACCCTTCGATTATTCAGATGTCTCAGGAGAAAACTGTTGCTATTCAAAATCTGAGAAGATATTTAGCAACGGTAGACATCCAAAAAGACATTCCTCTTCTTGAGAACAGCATTCTGGAAAAAAACCGGCCAGAGGGCAGTGCAGTCTTTCCGCGGGTCTGTTTGTCCGGAATTCGGAGCGGCATTGACTCCGTGTGCTCAGTGCGGCAATCTTCTCTGCAGCACGTGTGAAGAAACGTGTGATTGTGCTTTTTATGATTCGAGCCCTTAAAGTGAGCGGAGAGGCAGTCAGCTGATTCGGATTGACGAGAGAGTCTGGGAAGCATACAGAAAGCCCTGTTGGAAAGAAAAATCGAATAGATTGCTTGACAAAGAGGAGGGTTTTGGGTTAAAATATATCACGTTTTGGCTGAAAAGAGGGGTGTTTTTAGGGGGTGTGATGATGAGAAGAGTTTTCTGGGGAGGCGGGGGGTTTGTCTGGCTGGCGGTTGGATGGCCGGTTTGGGTTTGGGCGGCGGAGTACTATGTGAGCCCCTCCGGCAGCGACAGCAGCAGCGGCACCATCAGCAGTCCCTTTAAGACCATCGGCCGGGCTGTTGCGGCGGCCTCGGCGGGGGATACGATTTTTCTTCGAGGCGGACAGCATACTTATTCCACGAAAGTTTCCATCAGCAAAAGCGGAACTTCCGAGAATCTGATTACACTGCGTTCTTATCCCGGTGAAACGGTTGTTCTCGATTTTTCCGGTACTCCCACGGGGACTCGCGGGATTGAACTGAGCGGCAGCTATTGGGTGTTTTACGACTTTATTATCCAGAATGCGGGCGATAACGGGCTGTACATTACTGGGGGACATAATCAGATTGAGCGGATTACGGCCCGCTGGAATGAAGATTCCGGCATCCAGCTGCATACCGGTGCGGCTTATAATCTGCTCCTGAACTGTGATTCGTATGAGAATTATGACCCCGCTGCACATGGGGAAAATGCGGATGGATTTGCCGTAAAGTTCGGGGTCGGGCTGGGCAATATTCTTCGAGGCTGTCGGTCTTGGGGCAATTCGGATGACGGGTATGACTGCTGGAACACAGACCCGCCGAGTGAGGCCGTGACTTTCGAACGGTGCTGGGCCTTTCGAAACGGAATCAATCTTTGGGGAGATACTGCTTTTGCAGGGGATGGAAACGGATTTAAGTTAGGGGCCGGTGCCGGCGGGCATTTTCTCCTCTATTGCCTGGCCTGCGACAATCCTCATCACGGAATCGATGTGAACGGGAACACGACTGGTGTGACCGTCTATCACTGTACCGGGATTCGAAATGGCGGCAGAAATTTTTATTTTGATGAACACAATTCAGCCCATGTACTTCGTAACAACCTGTCGCATTTGGGGACGGTTTTGATGTACGACGAAATTGACGACCAATCCAATTCGTGGAATGGTTTTACGCTTGTTGATGAGGATTTTGCGGGCTTGGATTCCGCAGGTCTTGACGGCCCGAGACAGCCGGACGGCTCTTTGCCGCGTCTGAGTTTTGCGCGTCTTCGAGCCGGCAGCCAAGCAATCGATACTGGGACGATTCTGGGGCTGGCATATCTGGAGGCAGGACCGGATTTGGGGGCTTTTGAATTTATTCCGGGAGACTGTGCGGCGGACGGACGGGTGGATATGCTGGATATTGAGCGGCTGGCGGACTGGTGGCTGATGGAAGCGTGCGGACGATGCGGCGGAACAGATTTGGATGGGAGCGGGTCTGTAAACCTGTCTGACTGGAAGAAGGCGGCTTCGTATTGGCTCAAAACAGGTTTCTAAGAGTGTTTGATAAAGGATTGGATTCCTCTCTTCCTCACTTTGCTGAAGCTTCGGAGGACAAGTCGCGGGAGTGGCGTGGGAGATAGCCCCGGGCGATAAGCCCGGGGAGATGGGGATAGGGTTTTCATTCTCTCTTTTCCCCGCCCTTGCGGGCGGGGCTATTCTATGCTGTCCGCTTTCGTTTTTTGAAAAGGACAGGAGAAAGACTGGTCCCGCCTTCGCGGGAATGACAGAGGCCTTTGCGGGAATGACAGAGGCCGTCGCGGGAAAGAAGGAGGGAATGAGAGTTAAGGGGAATGACAATGGCAAAGAAGGCAAAAAATCAATCTTTCCTGTCGGGATAAACGATAACAGAGATATGAAGCGGATATTGGGAATTCTGGTAATGGGAGCGGTGCTGGCGGCCGGCGGGGTGTATTGGTGGAAGAGCGTAGAAACGCAACGGACGATTCAGCATCTGCTCGCTGAAAATAAGCAGCTGCAGGAGGCCCTTGCCAATCTGGCGTTTGAGCAGCAGGTTGGGTATGCCAAAGTGGTTGAGCAGGAGACCCGGGACGAGCGGCTTTTTACAAAAATTTTGTTTGTCCAGACCCTGCCGGAGGATGCGTCTGAGCAGGTTCTTCGAAAAGAAGTGGAAATCGAGGGCGATATTGCCCATTTTGACATGCTGATTGTCTGCTTTGATAAGCAGCTTGTGATGGACGGCCGGGAGAGGGCGATTGGGCTTTGGCGGCGGATTTATGGGGAGAAGATGCGGCCGGAGGAGGGATTTGTGATTCAGCCGGAGGGCACGGAGCCCGCTTCGTATGCCGCGATTGGACGGAAACTGTCGGTGAAGGACCGGCAGCTGTTCTGGCAGGAAATCTGGAGTCTGTCCAATCACCCCAAACGGCTGGAAATGCTGGGCATCCGGGCGATTTACGGCAACGCGGTCTATCGACAGATGCGTCCGGGGCTGATTTATATCTTTAAGCTCAGCAGTATGGGGGCTTTCTGGGCGGAGGTGATTCCGGACTTATAATCGCGCCCCGAGGTTTCGGGGGAAAAATATGCTTGACAGGATGGGGGGCATTCCTTACCTTCATTTTTTTAATTGTTGAACACAGGACAGTCGTCTTCAGGGAGTTTTGAGGTTGGGAGAGGACTTTCGGAAACCTGCGATATCAGCAAGCCGAGACCGGTTGAGGATTTCTGTCTGTTCGGACTTGATGGGGAGGGCCGCACTTTTCCGGTTTGCCCTCGACGAGTATGCCGGTAATCCTTAGGAATTGAAGGGAGACAATTGCTATGAAGAAATGGAATGTGTTGACTGGACTGACAGCGGGATTGTTGATTTTTTCGGGGGCCTGCAATTGGCAGATTTGGCGGCTTCAAGGAAAGGAGAGTGCAAGAATGAGCGTTCAGAAAGAGCCGTTCGGGGTTCTTCCGGACGGGCGGAGTGCGGACCTGTACATCCTGAAAAACAGCAGCGGAATGACGGCCAAGATAACCAACTACGGCGGGCATGTGGTGGCACTGTATGTGCCGGATCGCAACGGCAAACTGGAGGATATTCTGCTTGGCCATGATGACCTGAAGGGGTATCTGGAACGCAAGACCAATCCGTACTTCGGCTGCATCGTCGGGCGGTACGGCAACCGAATTGGTCAGGCGAAGTTTACGCTGGACGGCAAGGAGTACAAGCTGGCGGCCAATGACGGGGCCAATCATCTGCACGGCGGGGTGGACGGATTTGACCGGCGGCTGTGGACGGCCAAGCCGTTTACAACGAAGACTACGGCCGGCGTGGAGCTGTCGTACGTGAGCAAGGATATGGAGGAAGGGTATCCGGGCACGCTGAAGGTGACGGTGATTTATACGCTGACGGATGACAATCAGCTGCAGATTGACTATAAGGCGACGACGGACAAGCCGACGGTGTGCAACCTGACCAATCATATGTATTTCAATCTGGCCGGTGAAGGCAAGGGGGACATTCTGGGGCATGAGCTGATGCTGAATGCGCCGTTCTTTACGCCGGTGGATGAAGGGCTGATTCCGACCGGTGAGATTCGTCCGGTGAAGGGAACGCCGATGGATTTTACAAAGCCAACGGCGATCGGGGCACGCATCAATGCCGATTATGACCAGCTGAAATACGGCAAGGGCTATGACCACAACTGGGTGCTGGACAAGAAGGGCGATGAGATGTCTCTGGCGGCAAAGGTCTATGAGCCGACCAGCGGACGGGTGATGGAAATCTGGACGACAGAGCCGGGGATTCAGTTCTATGCGGGCAATTTCCTGGACGGCACCATCCGCGGCAAGGGCGGAAAGGTGTACCAGCACCGCACGGGTTTCTGTCTGGAGACGCAGCATTTCCCGGATTCGCCCAATAAGGCGCAGTTTCCGTCCACGGTTCTGCGTCCGGGTCAGGTGTATCAGACCGTGACCATTCACAAGTTTTCGACTCGATAACGAATCGGTTTAGGGTAGGGAATCCTTCAAAAGGAGATAGCTATGCAAACAGGATTGTTAGCCATGTCCGCCTGGAGCGGTTTGGATACGGCCATCATGATTGCCTTTTTTGCCGGGCTGATCGGAATTATTGTCTGGGTTCTTCGTCAGAAAGAAGAGACGTCGCAGGATTATTTTCTGGCGGGTCGGAATGCCGGATGGGTATCCATCGGCTCCTCGATTTTTGCCTCGAATATCGGTTCGGAGCATTTGGTAGGGCTGTCTGGAGTGGGCTTTGTGAGCGGGATGGCGATGGCCCACTGGGAGATGCACGCGTGGCTGATTCTGGTGCTCGGATGGGTGTTTGTGCCGTTCTACGACCGGATTAAGATTTTCACGATGCCGGAATATCTGGAGCATCGGTTTTCGCCGGGGTCCCGCTCGATTCTGTCGCTGATTTCACTGGTCAGTTATGTTCTGACGAAGGTGGCCGTGACGGTCTATTCCGGCGGCGTGGTGTTCGGGACAGTGTTCGGGATTACCCGCGTTCCGGAGAATGTGCCGCTGATCGGCGGGATGGATATGTTCTGGGTGTCGGCGATCGGGCTGGTTGTGATTACGGGTCTTTACACCGTGCTGGGCGGGATGAAGGCCGTGATGTACACGTCGGTTCTGCAGACGCCGGTGCTGCTGATTGGTTCGATTGTGATTCTGGTTGCCGGGTTGATTCGCGTCGGCGGATGGGGCGAGGTGGAGCGGATTTGCGGGCCGAATCTGAAACTCGTCCGTCCGGCTTCGGACCCGGAGTTTCCGTGGACGGGTGTGCTGTTCGGCTCGATGATTATCGGGTTCTGGTACTGGTGTACGGACCAGTATATTGTGCAGCGTGTTCTTTCGGGCAAGAACCAGCAGGAAGCCCGCCGCGGGACGATTCTGGCGGGATATTTCAAACTGCTGCCGGTGTTTATTTTCCTGGTGCCCGGGATGATTGCATATGCTCTGACCCAGAAGGGGCTGCTGAATATGCCGCTGACGGCGGAGGGCAAGCCGAATGCGGATGCGGCTTTTTCGACGCTGGTGTCTCAGCTGCTGCCGATAGGGTTTAAGGGCTTTGTGGTGTGCGGTCTGCTGGCAGCCCTGATGAGTTCGCTGGCCTCGCTGTTTAACTCTTCGGCGGCGCTGTTTGTGGGCGATTTTTACAAAAAGCTGCATCCAACCGCCAGTGAGAAGCATTTGGTGGTGGTTGGGCGTATTGCGACGGCCACCGTGGTGATTCTCGGGATAATCTGGATTCCGGTGATGAAGGGGATGGGGAATGTGCTGTACCGGTATCTGCAGGCGGTTCAGGGACTGTTGGCACCGGCGATTGCCGCGGCGTTTGTGATGGGTGTATTCTGGAAGCGGGCCACCGCCATGGGCGGTTTCTGGGGTTTGGTGGCCGGGTTTGTTCTCGGGATGTTCCGTCTGACGCTGGATGTGATGAAAGGCCATTTGACGGAAGGCACATTCCTGTATTGGGCGGCCAACGTCAACTGGCTGCATTACTGCGTTTTCCTGTTTATCCTGTGCATTGCGGTGACGGTGATCATCAGTCTGATGACTCCGCCGCCGTCTTCGAATCAGATCCGCTACACGTACTATGCGGCTACGCCGGAAGAAAAGGCTGCCACACGGGCCAGCTGGAATAAGTGGGATGTCATTCACACGCTGATTATTCTGGGTGTGATTGTCGCGTTCTATATCTATTTCTGGTAATCGGGAGCGGTTTGAGAGAGGGGTTGTTATGGCCTATGCAGTCGGTTTGGATTACGGGACCAATTCGGTCCGGTGCGTGATTGTCAATACGGCAAACGGAAAAGAGGTCGGCACGGCGGTCTATAACTACCCGTCCGGCGAGATGGGGATTCTGCTGGACCGCAAAGACCACAATGTGGCCCGCCAGAATCCGGCAGACTATCTGGAAGGGCTGGAGGTGACGATTAAGAAGTCTCTGGCTCAGGCCAAGAAGAACGACAAGAAGTTCCGGGCCGACCAGATTGTCGGCATCGGGGTGGATACGACCGGCTCGACGCCGATTCCGGTGGATAAGGACGGTGTGCCGCTGGCGATGAGAAAGGAGTTCAAGAAGAATCTGAACGCCTATGTGTGGCTGTGGAAGGACCACACGGGCTATGCAGAGGCGGCCGAGATTACGGAACTGGCGGCGCGGGAGCATCCGGAGTATCTGGCCAAGTGCGGCGGGACGTACTCCTCGGAGTGGTTTTTCAGCAAGATTCTGCACTGCCTGCGGACGGACCCGAAGGTGTTTGATGCGGCTTATACGTGGGTGGAGCACGCAGACTGGATCCCGGCGGTGCTGACCGGAACGGACCATCCGTCCAAACTGAAACGGTGCCGGTGTGCGGCGGGGCATAAGGCGATGTTCAATGAGGCCTGGGGCGGCTATCCGGCCAAGGAGTTTCTGTCCAAACTGGACCCGAAACTGGGAGCGCTTCGGGATACGCTGACGGCCACCACGCAGACAGTGGACCAGAAGGCGGGTGACCTGACGGAAGAGTGGGCCAAACGGCTGGGCTTAAAGCCGGGGGTTCCGGTGGCGATGGGGGCGTTTGATGCCCATCTGGGCGGTGTCGGGTCGGGCATCGGTCCCGGGACGCTGGTGAAAATCATCGGCACGAGCACCTGCGATATGGCGGTGGCGCCGAATACAGAGAAATTGCCGGATATTCCGGGCATCTGCGGAATTGTGGACGGCTCGATTCTGCCGGGGTATTTCGGTCTGGAGGCGGGCCAGTCCGCCGTGGGCGATATTTTTAACTGGTTTGTCAACTACATTCAGCCCGGCGGAAAAAAAGAAGGCGACCATGCGGTGCTGACGGCCAAGGCGTCCAAACTTAAGCCCGGACAATCGGGGCTTTTGGCGCTGGACTGGAACAACGGCAACCGGACGATTCTGGTGGACCAGCGGCTGACCGGCCTTCTGGTGGGCCAGACGCTTCATACACGTCCGGAGGAAATTTACCGGGCGCTGGTGGAGGCGACGGCCTTCGGGGCGCTGACGATTATCAACCGGTTCGAAGAGTACGGCGTAAAGATTGAGCAGATTATCAACTGCGGCGGCATCTCCGAAAAGAACCCGATGATTATGCAGATTTATGCCGATGTGACGGGCCGGGAGATGAAGATTTCCCGTTCGCCCCAGACCTGTGCGCTGGGGGCGGCTATCTGCGGGGCGGTCGTGGGCGGAGCGTATCCGGACTTTGCCTCGGCGCAGAAGGCAATGTGCGGGGTGAAGGCCAAAACATTCAAGCCCATTGTAGCAAATCATGCGGTTTATAAGCGGCTGTACGGGCTTTATAAGCAGCTGCACGATGCCTTCGGGACAAAAGGATATAACCAGTCGCTGTACAATGTGATGAAAGACCTGCTGAAGATTAAGGAAGAGGTTCTCAGACAATGATGCTCAAAGAGCTGCGGGAGCAGGTTTGGCAGGCCAATCTCCAACTGAAAATCCAGAATCTGGTGATTTACAGCTGGGGAAATGTCAGCGGGATTGACCGGGCCAAAGGGATTGTGCTCATAAAACCCAGCGGGGTGGACTACGATGCGCTGCGTCCGGAGGACCTGGTGGCCCTGGATTTGGACGGCCGGGTCGTGGAGGGAACGCTGCGGCCTTCCTCAGATACGCCGACTCATCTGGAATTGTATCGGCGGTTTGAGAAGGTCGGCGGAATCTGCCATACGCATTCGCTGTATGCGACCATGTGGGCGCAGGCCTGCCGGGAGATCCCCTGTTTTGGGACGACGCATGCGGACAGTTTTTACGGGCCGGTGCCGGTGACGGACCCGATGCAGCCGGAAGAGATTGAAGAAGATTATGAACTGAACACCGGCCGGGTGATTGTGCGGCGGTTTGCGGGGCTGGACCCGATGCAGGTGCCGGCGGTTCTGGTGGCCAATCACGGGCCGTTTACGTGGGGGCCGAATGCGGAAAAGGCGGTGGGGAACGCCGTGGTGCTGGAGCAGTGTGCGCAGATGGCTCTGGGGACGCTGCAGCTGAATCCGGAGCAGGCGGAGATTTCCCGCGTTTTGCTGGACAAACACTACCTCCGCAAGCACGGCAAGAATGCCTACTACGGGCAGAAATAATCAGGCAGCGAAAGCCGGCACGTCAGTTGTTGACTGGAATCCGAAGGACCGTCAGGGAGTAAGGGGCGGCGGTGAAGGACTGTTTGTCACGCAGGGGG